>JAEOSF010000026.1 GCA_016840515.1 Candidatus Borrarchaeum yapensis
TTCTTCTTTTTCTTCCTCTGACGTGGAAATCAGAATAGCCTCACCAACCGTGTCAAATTTTGGTCTTCCAGCTCTACCTGCCATTTGCTTATACTCTAAGACTGGTATTTCTACTAGATTTCCCAATCGCGCCCTACTAAAACTATATCTCTTATAATCTCTTATGATAACGCGTCTAGCTGGCAAATTAACGCCCGCTGCAATTGTGGGAGTGGCACAAATGGCAGAAATAAGTTTTTCTTTGAAATACTTCTCAACTAGCTTCCTGTGTTGATAGTCCATTCCAGCATGATGAAATGCTACTCCACCTAAGAAAGACTTTGCAAGGCGTTTACGTAATGTAGTATTTGCTCCAATAGTTAAAATTTTTTCTTTTGCATTCTTCAGTACTTCTTTTTTCTCATTTGTTAAATAACTAGCTAAAAACTGCGCCAATTTAGAGGCTAAGGACATCGTTGATTTTCGTGTATTTGTGAAAATGATTATTTGTCCATTGTTGCGCAACGTGTCCCTTACTAATTCTGTTGTGGGATCAGTAATAGTTCGCTTGGTTTTCTTTTTCCTTCTTTTAGCAGTTTTGCGACTATCAATGCGTTCCTCCTCATGTGCGCTTATATTGACAATTTCTTCAGATGTTCCATCTTTAAATTCAACCGTCCCATTGAGATAGACACCTTCCTTTAGAATTACGGGTCTCCACTCGCTCAGGATTAGTTTGGCATCTAACCACTCAGCGATCTCTTGTGCGTTGTTGACAGTTGCCGAAAGTGCGAGGATTTGTGCTTTTGGATTAATTTGTCTAAGTTTAGAGAGTGTTATCTCAAGGGTAGGACCACGACTCGGATCTGTAATTAGATGAACTTCATCACTTACAATAAGCGAAATATCTGTAATCCACGATACTTGATGACGTAACAATGAATCTGCTTTCTCGTTAGAACAGATTATTATATCAAAATTCTTCAACCATTGATCCTTCGAATCAAAATCCCCTGTACTTAAAATTGTTTTAATTCCTAATTGTTCATATTTTTGGAACTCTTCTTTCTTCTCAGAAGCTAAGGCTTTCAGTGGAACTAAATAGATTACCTTACCATTCCATTCTAAAATATGCTTTAGCATGGCTAACTCTGCTATCAGCGTTTTTCCCGATGCTGTAGGACATGCCAATAACATATTATCTCCATCAAGGACGCCTTCTCGGATTGCATCTGCTTGCGGCGGATAGAGATCAATAAGTCCATGGTTTTTCAATAAATCTAAAACTTCTTTGGGAAGCGGAAGATTTTCTATTTTCACTTGGATAAAACTCCTCCAATTTAAAAGCAGATTCTTTTTTTACGATTATAATTTAAATTACTCGTTCTAATGAAAAAGGGCTTTCGCTGGTTTGGTTTGAGAAAGATCTTTTAAGATTCGCTAATTCGCTTAATAAACCCACTTTTCGGCTCATAAATTTCTCCACTCTGTTGTAGGTTATCTAGTGCACGCTTCACAAATGGAGGCTCAAAGCCTGCATCTTCTGCCCTCTGTATCAGTTTAGAAATGGGCACATTACCGCCCATTTCAACCTCCAAGCCTTTTATTAAATCAAGCAGTTCTGAAATCTTATCTCTAGTGCTCTTTGTTTGTCCAAGCATAATTGAATCAATATCATATCTTCCGCTTTCATCTACGCCAACTTGCTGTAATGAATACTTCATTAAGCGAATTGCTGCCTCGGCATCCTCAGCTGAAACTTCCTCCCGAAGCGCCATTTTTGCCCTTGCTTCGGATATTCTGACAAGTGCTTCTAATTGCCGTGCAGTTATTGGAATAGGGGAATTCGCTTCTTCTCCAGCTTTTCTCATAAGTAAATAGAATTCTTGTAATTTTTCTCCTGCCTCTTTTGTCAACTTTGGACGAATCCTGCTTTTGGCAAAGGCAATATATTTCCTAAGCAATACTGGATCGATTGGAGATTCTATCGCAATAGAATCACCTTTCTCGTGAAGTTTTAAAATGTGCTCAGCAATTTCTCTATCGTATTCCGCATCTGGCTTGTCAGTTATTGTAAACAGTAAGTCGAATCGAGAAAGGATTGTCACGGGCAGTCTAATATTTTCAGCAGGCGTACCATAAATATTGTAGCGACCTTTATACGGGTTGGCGGCCGCAAGGATTGAGGTCCTCGCGTTTAATGTGGCGATGATTCCGGCCTTAGCTATGCTAACGGTGTGTTGTTCCATCGCCTCATGTATGGCGACCCTGTCTTCGGTTCTCATTTTGTCGAACTCATCAATACAAGCTACCCCCATATCAGAAAGGACAAGAGCGCCTGCCTCAAGCGTCATCTCTCCAGTATCAGCATCTCTCATTACAGCTGCAGTAAGCCCGGCTGCTGTTGAACCTTTTCCTGACGTATAAAGTGCTCTTGGGGCTATTCTTGCGACATATTGAAGTAATTGCGACTTAGCTGTTCCAGGGTCCCCTACTAGAAGAATATTCGATTCGCCTCGAATTTTCATTCCATCTGGCAATACTTTATTTGTACCTCCAAATAGAAGAAGCGCAATAGCCTCTTTGATATTTTCGTAACCATAAATCGAGGGGGCGATAGATCGTATCAACTTCTGATGGACCCACACATCTTGTGACAGCTCTTTAATCTCTTGTTCTTCTTCGGGACTTATTTCGATTTTTCCAAGCCCTTTTTCGAATACATCAATGTAATTCGAAGCTAAATATACTGAAAAAGTGGGAGTCTTTAATCTTCCCTTTGTAAAATCAGGAACGGATCGAAGAACTCCAATAATTCCCACACGATCGCCAGGTCTGGCGACATCAACAAGATCATCTTTTATAATTATATCCAAAGAGCGCGGTAACTGACCTGGCGGGAGTTCTTCAGGCATTTCTTGTATTCGTACCTTCTGCCAATCTGTAAAGGTCGACTCATCCATCAGAAGTTTGAACGGTCCCTTTTTTCTACAACTAGGATTTTCACAGATATTGGGTTCGGAATATCCTTTATCCTGAGGAATTTCGTAGAGATAGCCACATTTTGTACAAATGAACATCGCTTTTATTAGCAATGGTTTAACTTCTGAAGCGCGTGTTAATATTCCTTCAACTTGTACAAATCTACCAATATTTACCGATCTGATTTTTCTGAGAGCTAGTTGTTCAGGTGGATTGCGAAAGCGTGCATGAAAAGTATCTACCTTTTTGTAGTAATCAGGATCGATAACCTTCATCACATTTTTTACAGCAGTCGATGCTGAATTGACAAATTGATCCGGATTTTCTTCAACAAGTTCAGCAAGAGCTGGGTCAAATACCCTAACATCATTAAAGTCGATGATCAGTGATCGGGCCTCTTCAAGAGGCATACGTTCAATACGATCTCTCCAAATCAGCGATCCTGAATCATCGCGAAATTCTTTAAAGAAAGTTTCAAATTGCTCTACATATTCTTCAGAGGTTTCTGACATTTTTTTCCACTCAGTTAATCTGTAAATTCAAGGATGAAATGTTAAAGTATTTGATTTGAATTTGAATATAATATCGGGTTTTTCTTCGTAATTGAGTTCATAAAACTGATAAATTGTCGATTTAACAGATCTAAAGTGCATTACTCAAATAGAGAGCTACATTCAACAAAATATAATGGTTAAGAACTAATATAAATGCATTCAAAATTTTGAAATTCGTCTATTTTTGAGTTTGAAATGAAATTGATTAAAAAACTTGGGAATTATCACAAAACTTCGATAAGAGTTACGTTAGGTGAGTCATCGTCTTCCGGCAAATATCTGTAGCTCTTTTAATAATATATTTTTCAGTAAACACTTTTCGCGTGGCATTCTTCCTTAAAGTCATTTGTATTACTCTAAAGGTTGTCTGGAGGGAAGAAAGAGTCCACAATAGTGGGTGATGGTTGGGGTAAAACCATTTATACCTCTTTCCTCCTATCTCCCCCTTTTAAGCAGCGTTTTGTAAAGCGCTTGAAATTTCTAAAAGCATTTTTATAAGACTTGCTTCGTTTTTATCATTCTTAA
The DNA here is from genome assembly GCA_016840515.1 of Candidatus Borrarchaeum yapensis. Classification (GTDB taxonomy): domain Archaea; phylum Asgardarchaeota; class Sifarchaeia; order Borrarchaeales; family Borrarchaeaceae; genus Borrarchaeum; species Borrarchaeum yapensis. The sequence continues at coordinate 4,041 of JAEOSF010000026.1, forward strand.
AAAATGATCTACAAAGGTATAATGGTATAGTTTTCTTTATAAAATATACAGTATATTTAAAGCTATCTAAAAACGCCAAAAGTAACTGGAAAAGTCTAGAAATACTTAATCAAGAGAGAACAATTTATCTTTCCACTGTATGCATAACGAGCTTAATTCCTGAAAAAGGATCCTTTCTTCTTTTGTCATATATTCAGTGAAGTCTCGCGAATTTCTTGTTTGAGATGCTATTTTTAATACTTTGAATAGGCGCATGGAAAGAATATCTCTTATAAGTGCTTCAATTTTTTCATAAGATTGCTGTGCTGTTGGGCTCTCTATTTGTTTAAGAAATTTTAATTGTTCTCGAACCTTTAAATAAAAATCTCCATCAATTGGCTGTAATGCGTGTGCTTCTCCTTCCTTTTTCAAAACATTATGTAATTCTGAAAGCTCGATAAAGTTTTCCTTTAATTTGGCATAACCCTGCTTGACTAATTCGGTTGCAATCCATAGTGGTATGTTTTTTTCTTGTCCTTTTTTTGAAGTAAGCTTAAACTCTCTTTCGAGAAGGCCGTTTATATCCTTCAAGAATTTAATTTGTACTGATCCTTCTTCGAATTCGAACTGAAGCCTTTTAATATATGTATCAATCATCTGACTTTCCATTTGTAACACACTCTTTATATTCAAATCTTCGATAAATAGCAAGGCTAAATTAAAAATACATGTAACTTATAGAGTTAAAGAGTTTTATGGGGAACTTGCAAAAAGAGATAGAAGGAGATAAAACTGATAGATAAATCAAAATTGTTGCAAAATTATCCACCTTCGCTCTCACTGGCCATTACTGCCATAATGACAGCTCTCGTTTGTGTTACCACACTTGTCTTCCAAATCTCAATACCCCAAACACAGGGCTTCTTCAACCTCGGAGATTCTGCAGTCTACATCTCTGCAATACTTTTTGGTCCAATTATTGGCGCATTTAGTGGTGGCGTTGGATCGGCGCTTGCAGATCTTATATTGGGCTACGGGGTGTTTGCACCAATTACTCTAGTTACAAAGGGCGCAGAAGGATTTGTTGTTGGACTTATTAGTAACTCCCTTATACCGCCTAAAAAAATAAATACCCGCTGGAAAGTTTTCATTAGTTTTACGGGATTAATTGTGGGAATAATTATTATCCTTGTTGGATTATTATTCTATTCTACTCCTTGGCAAATTGGAGTTGGAATTCTGGGCAGTTATCAGTTCTTTGAACTCAGCCCGATACCTATTATGTGGATAGTCTTAGGTTGTATAAGTGCAGCATTGATTATAATTGTAGGAATCAGAACGACCCCAGAAGTGTCATGGCTTGTTTTTTCTATCCTTATAGGAGGAAGTTGCATGGTATTGGGCTATTTTGCTGCAGAATACTGGATCTTAGGTTTCGGACCTGCTGCCTTTGTTGAAGTTCCTTTCAATATTGGTCAAATGACAATTGGTGGCATTATTGCAATTCCTGTATCACAGTCTCTAAAAAAAGCGTTACCATTTCTGACAGTCCCTCAAGAATGAATTCTGTTTGTAATTCGGAAAATGTCAATTCAGAAAAAGAATAGAACAAAATTATATTTTGCTAAAATGAATCCATTTTATTTACGGTTTAGTTCAATCTTAAAGAATGTACGTAAATAGAAATGCTTTTAATTCGTATAGATGAATACTAAATATGCTCCTCAAATATTGGGAACAAATATTAGCAGATACAAAAAATCCAGCTCATTTTTCACTTTGTCAAAGTTCGTTGTCAATCGTGGAGCTTATATTATATCTTAATAATCTTCTATTAGTTTAAAGTGGTATGACAATGACCAAACTATGTTTTATCACAGGTGGTGTTTTGAGTGGATTGGGAAAGGGTATAACGACCGCTGCTATCGGCAAATTATTGCAATTCCGAGGCTTTCATGTTGACGTTATTAAAATTGATCCTTATTTAAACGTCGACCCAGGCACACTTAATCCAATAGAGCATGGAGAAGTGTTTATAACCGATGAGGTATGGGATTTCAACCCCGCTCCCGGTTTCATTTACAGGATAGCAGAGATTGATCAAGATGCAGGCACGTACGAACGATTCCTCGACCATCCATTTCATCCGTCACAAAATATTACAAGTGGTCAAATTTATCTTTCTGTAATTGTACATGAACGCGTTGGAAAGTTTCTTGGTCATACAATTCAGATCGTGCCTCATATCACAGATGAGGTAAAATCTCGTATTAGAAACATCGCAAATAAGGAGAATCCCGATGTATTGCTTATTGAAATTGGCGGCACCGTCGGTGATATTGAGGCGATGCCATTTCTTGAGGCGATCCGTCAGTTGCGCCTCGAACTTTCAGAACACGATACTTGCTTAGTCCATGTAACGCTTATTCCATATTTGGAATCCGTTGGTCAATTAAAATCAAAGCCTACCCAACACTCAGTGCGCACTCTTCAAGGAATGGGGCTTCAGCCAGATATTATCGTTGGAAGAGCAAGAGAATCATTATCTGAAGAGATCAAACATAAAATTAGTTTATATTGCAGTGTTCCTGAAAAAGCAGTGATAAGTAACCCTGATCTCAGCCTAATTTATGACCTTCCACTTTATTTTGAACAACAAAATATGGGAAATTATCTATGCTCTTTACTTCAGTTACCCTATGATTGCAAACCCGCCATAGAAGACTGGACTGAAATGGTAAACCTCTTTAAGAACGCCACACGCACTATCAATATTGCAATGCCTGGAAAATATACGAGTATAATTGATAGTTATGTTAGCATAAACTATGCATTGCAAGACGCGGGGGCGCATTTGGATGCAAAGGTAAACATTAATTGGATCGATACGGAGGCTATTGAAGAAAACCCTGAAAAAATTAGCGTCTTGGATTCGTGTGACGGCTGTCTCCTCACACCAGGCTTTGGATCAAGAGGCGTTGAAGGCATGATTCAAACTGCTAACTACGCTATCCAAAATAGTATACCTTATCTGGGTATCTGCTTTGGTGCACAACTTCTAACTGTTGCGTTCGCTCGAAATGTAATGGGGTGGAAAGAGGCACATACAACTGAAGTTGATGCCGAAACGCAATTACCTGTTATAGATTTCCTTCCTGAGCAAAAAATTATCCAAGAAAAGGGCGGAACCATGCGACTTGGTGCACACAAGATCATTATTCAAGAAGGAACAAAACTTTGGGATGCATATCATCAATCAGTTATTCATGAACGTTTTCGTCATAGATATCACATAATTGAGGAATATACGAGCCAAATGAAACAGAAAGGCTTCATTACCAGTGCTTATGATGAAATGGGGAAAATTGTTAATGCTATAGAGATTGCCGGCCATCCGTTTTGCGTGGGAGTACAGTTTCATCCTGAGTACACCTCTCGACCAAACAGACCAAATCCTTTGTATTTTGCCTTCATAAAACATGCACTTGAGAGATCTACTATCAGAATGAATGCTAACGAATAAATATCATCGAAAATCTCATCTTTCAATCCAATTTTGGCCTCTTAGGGTGTAAGAAGAAAGGACAAAGAATACAAAATTCCATAAAGGTCTAAAGAAGATGTATATCAAGTCGCTACATAATGAACTTGGCGAAATTGTAAGAAAGTTAAAGCAACTTGAAAGAGATAAAGAAATGTTTAGCATGCTCCTTAGGGGAGGGCTAGAACAGATTGACTTGGATGCTTTTCCAAAACTCAAAGAAGATGGGATTATTGAGAGAAAATTAGTAAAAAAGGTAGAACCTACAAATTTAGCGGGTCTCAGAATTGCGGGAATAGATGGTGGCGTAGTTTCTCGTCTATATCATGCTATTGATATTATCCTCACCAAAGCAGTAGCGGTGATTTTTGATTTTTCTGAAGATAAGCCAGTTGTTAGATATTATCCAACTGATGTTCCGCCTCTGAACGTACTCGTTAATTACATTCCAGTATCGAGAATAGAGATTGAAACCTCATCTAGTTTAGAACGCGCGATTGAAGAGGTAAAAACAGCGATAGGGGTTGTAGATTATGCTAAAATTGACATTTTATGCATGGACGGATCAATCTATCCTCAACAATACGATATCTTCGCCACATCCACTATTGCTTCAAGAGGTGAATTATTAACGAAATTTTGTGAAAAACTCTATGAAAAATGTAAAGAACACGGGACTTTATTAGTAGGGGTAGTAGAAGACAGTCGGTCGACACGGTTTACTCAGATTTTAAGTGAAATTTTGCCATCTCTTATAAAAAAGTTCCCTCAGCTGTTTGAGTTGTTACAGATAGATTATAGAGGCATAATCAAACAAATAAAGGACACTGATTTGCTATATCGCATTTTGAAAACTAAAGAAAGGACTGGTTGCTATCAGCTATTACCATCAAATACAAAAAAATCAATTTCACGTATTGCACCGTATTGGCGTCAAAGTATTTTTGCTTTTTATCTCAAGTCTGTAGACTATGATCAACCAACCCGTATTGAATTTCTTAATCCAGAGCATCTTAATCCAGCTGAAGCTGCAGATAAAATATCTTCCGTCCTTTACCCACTTTCAAGCTATCACCGCGCGTACGGTATTCCATCCGTTTTAATCGAAGCAGACGCAAGGGCTAAACTTAAGGACTGGGATTTAGATTTTATTTATGCTCAATTAATTGAAAAAGTTGGACACTCACCATCTTTAATGAGATTAAGACGTGAACGAAGACCGTTTAGATGAAAAAAAGTGAGATCAAGGATGAAAAAACAGATAGGTACTGTTATTGCAGCAAGGGATTCACCAACACCTAGCGAATTCAAATTGGTCATAACTGAAATTGAAAATTCAGTGCCGTTGAGAAAAGGCCAGTTTATTGCAGTTGAAAGTGATGATGTTGATGGAATCCTTATCGCTACTGTTACCAACATTCTCAAGACTAATCGGTATTTCGAGAGCGCAGAAGCCGTAAAAGAATATGAAAGGAGTGGACCTCTTACAACTATCTTTCCAGCAGATCGTTGGGAATACATTCTTGCTGAAGGAAAGCCTATGGGGAGAATCTCCCAATCGGGAAGGCTTGAACGCGTCACTTTCCCGCCTGGTCCCGGTGACAAGGTTTTTTTAGCAACTCCGGAGATGCTACTACAGGTATTAGGATTAGATCCCTCGGGTGTCAATCTTGGGAAATTACTTCATCATGATGTTCCAGTAACGCTCAATCTCACGAGATTATTTCAAAAACATGTGGCGATCCTTGCAATTTCAGGGGCGGGTAAAAGTTATCTAACCAGCGTATTGATTGAAGAACTGTTAATGAGAAAGCCAGAACAAGGTAGAGTGGCAGTCGTTATTCTTGATGTACATGGAGAATATACGAGTCTAGCGACAGCCTCTGACACCACAAAATCTGATTTTTCTGAGAAAACTACGGTGATAAATGGCCCCTACATTCAACTTGGTGTCCCTAAACTTACCAGTTATGATTTTGCAAGTTTTCAACCACAAATGAGCTACGTACAAATAAGGGAGTTAAACAAGATCATCAAAAAGTTAAGAGGAATGAGTGGTAAAACTGGAAAACCCTACGATTTAAATGAGCTTATTGGAATGATTGAACAAAGTGAAATGAATCCACGAACAAAAGAGGCAATGATGGGATGGTTTTACGACTTAGAAAGTACACGTCTGTTCGGTGTTGAGGAACATCCTTCGCTAAAAGAAAGAATTCGAGTTGGTGAAGCCACGATCTTCGATCTTCGTGAAATCATAAGTCTACGAAAGAAGCAGATAATAGTCAATTACTTAATTAATAGTTTATTTAATTTGAGGAAGCGAGGAGAAATCCCACCCTTCGTTTTTATTCTTGAGGAAGCTCATCAATTCTGTCCAGAAGGACCTGCCATATCAAAGGGCATTATTGAAACGATTGCAAGAGAGGGTCGAAAGTTCTATGCTTCATTAGTGCTAATTTCACAGCGTCCTGTGCGTTTAAGTACTACTGTGCTTAGCCAGTTAAACAGCCAAATTTATTTGCGAATAACAAACCCATACGACCTTAAGCTCATTGGTCAGAGTTCAGAAATGGTTGACAAAGCTTCATTAGATACAATAACAACCCTTAACGTAGGTGAGGCACTCATTGTGGGAAATGCAGTAGCGCATCCAATCTTTGTCCAAATAAGAACAAGATATTCGCCTTCTCCTCCGATTTCAATACCGTTGGAGGATGTAGCAAAGAGATATGAGAAAAAAACCCCTTAATCTATCGTGAGAATAATACGATCAATGGCAGGTCGACACACTTTTTTTACACCATGCACTCCAGGTTCGTAGTTAGTGTCAATAAGATTCGCTTTCTCCATGATTTTGATCTGTGCACTTATGTTTGCTTCTGTCTGACCTATTTTTTCTGCAATTCTACTTACATCGAGCGCCTCTACTTTCAATAACTTAAGTATTTTCCATCTTGTTCCCGAAGCTAATGCTTTTGCAACATTTGAGACATCTTCATCTTTTACAATTAAGTCTTTAGGCATTTCTGCACATCCTACTGATATTTAAATATCTAAAAGTCCGTTATAAATACTGCACATTGATTTAATATATATTAGAAATCTGATAATATATAAATTTGTTTTTATAAATATTAAATTTCAATTTAATATTTACTAAATTTATAGATCTTTGTTGCAATCTCTGAAGTTTAATTCACCCTATAAAAAAAGTGTAAATTGGAGTTAATTGGGTTTAGGCATGTCACAAAAGGCTATCAACGCATTTAAGAAATTGGATGAGGATGATTTTGAAATTTTAGAAGCGATTGAGCGCGGTATAAGAGCATATGAACATGTTCCTATAAAGATAATTTCCTTGATCTCAGGATTTCCTGAGGATGAGGTCGTATTTCGACTTGATAAGCTTAACAAACTTGAGTTGATCCTCCGCTGGGGTGGATCATATTTAGGGTTTGAATTGAATTCTAATGGGCATGACTGTTTGGCTCTTAACGCACTAGTTCGTGCTAATGTTATAGAAGCGATTGGAATGCCCATAGGTGTAGGAAAGGAATCTGATGTATATGAAGCTCTCACGCCTGAAAAACAGACCGTTGTTATAAAGTTTCACAGGCTCGGTAGGACCAGTTTTCGCCAAACAAGACGGCTTCGGTCATACACTGGAGGTAGAAAGCATCTTTCATGGCTGCTAGAGTCACAAATAGCTGCCAGAAGAGAATATGTCGCATTAAAGAGAATCTACCCTGTTATATCATCGGTTCCTGAGCCACTAGGGCAAAATAGGCATTGTTTAGTTATGGAGTTGATTGAAGGCAAGGAACTATCTATCATCTTAGAGATAGAAGAACCTAATGCCATACTAACTGAAATCATTGAAATAGTGAAAGCAATTTATCGATCTTGTGAAATTATTCATGCAGATCTTTCAGAATTTAATATTCTTGTTACTCCCGAATATAACACCATTATTATTGATTGGCCACAATGGGCAAATAAAAAACACCCAAACGCAGAAGCAATGCTTAAGCGTGACATAAATAATGTATTAACTTTTTTTAAAAAAAGATTTGAGATTTATGAAGATCTAATCAAAGTTCAAAATTTTATACAGCATGGATGAATTTTATCCCACATAGAAAGAAAAATTAACTTTGCCATTATAATGTATATAGAAATGAGATAACCTCTAAAGAAATTACGCGCGATAAGTGAACCCTTAAAAACAACGAGGGCCCATTAATCGGTGATTTCATGGAAGATGAACGCATCATAATAGGAATCGATATATTACCACAAAGCTCTTCTGTCAAATCACCTCCGAAATTTTCTGCAGTAGTTCTGCAAAACGATAACATTGTCGACCGTAAAATCACTATTACAAAATATCGTCTTGTTAAACTAATTAAAGATCTTAATGCAGATATCTTAGCTATTGATAATATATACGAACTAGCACCTACTAGCGAAGCCTTAGTGTCCTTTTTAGCTCGTCTTCCTCCAACAATGAAATTGATCCAAGTAACAGGATCGCCACATCCTTCTCACGGAATGGAGCCACTAAGTAGAGTTGCAAATCGATATGGCATTCCTAGTTCAGGTAAAGGAAACGCATTAGAAGAAGCCGAAGTATCTGCTCGACTAGCAGCCAAAAATGTTGGATATATAGCCTCTCTATTTGAAGAAGAAACTGAAATCTATGTGACACGAGCTAGATCTTTGGGATCTGGCGGATGGTCTCAAGATAGATATCATCGTAGAATAAGCGCCCTTATTCAGAATGCTGCAAAAGAAATTCAAGATCGACTGGAAAGTGCTTCATTAGACTTCGACATCACGATAAAAGATTCTGCTTATGGATTAGACAGAGCAATTTTTACCGTATATACTTCGCAGGATAAGCTCTACGGTATTATAAAAAAAACAAAAGGTCCTGATATTCAAATTAAAATTAATCCTGTTAAAAGGAGACGAATTGAATTCATACCGTTAGGAGGGAGTACGGATTTCCCTGTTCAGGCAACAGTAACTAAAATGAAAAAACTCATTGTAGGTATCGATCCTGGTGTTACTGTAGGTATCGCTATTCTTGATCTTCGTGGTGAAGTGATATTACTTGATAGTGCAAAGGGCTTATCTAGGGGTGATGTAGTAAGAAGAATTTCAGAGTATGGTACTGCTACTATCATTGCAACCGATGTCACAACTGTACCTGCCTTTATTCAAACACTTTCAACAAAATTCAATTCAAGAATTCACTCTGCAACCAAAGTCATGACTGTTAGCGACAAAAACGCAATGATTCGTACGTTCAATAATACAAATGGTAATAAACCATCAAATAGTCATGAACGCGATGCTTTAGTAGCCGCACTTAACGCATATTCTTCGTACAAAAATATTTTTGACCGAATAGAGGCTGCGATTAAAAAACGTGATGTTAGAATTCCTATTTCGCGCTCATTCATCGATAATGCAAAAACCCTAGTGGTACAAGAAGAAATACCAATAAAAGACGCCATCGATCGCCTCTTACAAGAAGAAAAGGTAGATCCTATTATCGAAGAAACAATTGAAGTGACCCTGACCACTGAACAAATGGAAGCAAAAATATCAGAATTAAGGGCAAAAATAAAACTCCAAGAAGAACAACTTGCTAATTTAAAAACCCAAAATGAACTTTATTCTTCAAAAATAAGTGAGTTAGAAACAATTATCAACGAGTTGCAGGAAAAGATCAAATTACTTCAATCAGAAGAAAGAAGTGAACTGAAAAAACTCAGAGAAATACAATTTAGAGATGAAGAGATAATAAGACTCAGAAAACAAGAAATTGATTTTAAAAACGAAATCTCACAGTTAAGGTCTAAGTTCAGTGATCTTAAACGTTTGAAGTTGATTGAAAATCGAGGAAATGCTATTCCTCTTCGTATAATCGAAGTATTCAGTGTAGAAGGCATTAATAAGGCAAAAGAAGAATTTGGAATTAAAAAAGGAGACGTTTGTTTACTTTTAGATCCGTCTGGAGGCTCGAAATCTACAGCAGATATATTAATCTCTTATGAGATCAGAGCGATCATTACTGATAGTGACAAAATGTCTCATATTGCAGAATCTCGCTTTTTAGAATACAAAATACCCCTAATCGAGAGAATTGAAGTAAAAACGTTAAAAAATGTAGACGAATTCGCCATAGTAGACAAGAATGAACTGGATGAGAAACTTGTGGAATGGGAAAAAAGATATAATCAACTCCTGAAAGAAAAGACACAAGATATGTTACAAAAGATAATTAAGGAATACAGAAAACAAAAACTAAATGAAATGAATGGCGTCATACAAGATGATTCAGCAGGAAAGTAATTCGTTAAGTTACATAGCAGACTGCAAAAATATCTTCACTTCTCTTCTCTATAATTTCAAATTTTTTAACTCCCGATTTTTGGAGTAATTCCTTAAGTGACAGTGCATTTATTTTCTTCTTCAGAACCGTTATAGCAACTAAATTATCACTTACACGAATAAGTTCTTTAACTGTCTTTAAAGGATTCGGCATATTTTGAAGTAGTGTAAACGTTGTGACAACTTGAAACATGTGTTCTTGAAAGGGGAGATAATCTGCATCTGCCAAAACTAATTCAACATTAGAGCGGCTTTTTGCTCTCTTTTTGGCCATATGTAGCATTCTTAAGGACATATCAGTACCAATCAGTGTCCATTGACTTACAACTTTATCTAAGAATAGCCCAGTGCCGACACCAATATCTAAAATCCGAATTGTTTGATTTTCGAGGTATGGTAAAATAGTCTCATATTTTTCAAGTTGAATTGAATTATAACGCCTGTTGTATGTTTCAACATACTCTTGCTCATTATAGAGTTTCATAATGCGTTTCTTATAAGAAAACTCATTTAATTCAGGCATAAATATCATGCCTTGATCTCTTGAAGGACGATTATAGATTTGTGATTATTGTATACTCTAAAATGCGCTGAAATTATTGTCTCCACATCTATTAGATAGATTTGTGGTTGATTTAAGGGATTTAATTAATCTGTTTCAACCTCATCCCATTCGGTCTGTATCCAAAGTATGTTGTTACCCCTGATAAATACTTCTCCATACTTAGCAAGTTTGTTTCCATCCTTTATTTCGATTGCATCGCTCAGAATAGAGTTCATATAGTTATCGACACTCTGAAGACGCCCTCGGAATTCTCTATTATCTTTGAGTCTTATAATTATTTCTGAATTAACTGTGTGCATCAATAACTTCAATGGTAGCTTTTCGGAAGCCATAAAATCATCACCTACAAAACTGAAAAACTTAATAACTTCACATTCAGTAGATATTTAAACATATCGAAATTTGATATGAGTCAAAATTTGAAAAATTCAGTGCGTGTCTTAATTACCGTAATATACTCAAATTTTCTGATATTCACTAAGAAAAACTACGCAAACATATAAACTGTATATCAAACGAAAGCTGACATACTCCCACAGCTCAAGCAGTGGGGTTCTACACTTCTAGAGTGAGAAGTGTGGGGCGTGTCACCGCCCTGTTAATGACTCCCGCAGAAAGAGGTTCTTTCTGAGCGAGCCCTATATTTATACAGCCTACGGCATCTCGATGTGCTTCCAAGTTACACGACACACACCTGAACAATCTGCCCTTCCTTATTACTCTTTTAGAACCACATCGTGGACAGACTGAGGAGCTCCCGCGTTCGTCAATTTCCCTTACAGTGATACCGTATTCCTCCGCTTTTTCCTTAATGCGTGTCACCAGATAGCGATGACTCCAAAACAGATGGATCATGGAGTTTGACTTCTTAGAGAAGTTTGCTGAGTTTCTGATATTAGTGAGCTCACCTAATACTATTTCTGCGACTCCTTGTGACCAACAGCGCACCACAAAGTCCTTCACTACTTTATTTGCCATATCCCTGAATCAACGCTTCCGCTTTCGATATAACCTGCGCAATTCTTTAGAGGCATGTGTATCATTAGTGGTCTTCAAGAGCGAGGCATATGTTGCCAGTTGGTGATTCCAGTACCACCACTCGGCCAACATGGCATTCGCTCGCTTGAGCAACTCTACTTCTTGTTCTTTAGTGGGACGTAACTTAAAGGTATTATTCCTTCTCACGGTTGACGCCTCTGGTGATAACCAAGATAGCCACCAGAACTATTTAACGGTTAGGGAGACCGTGATGAAGGTGATGAAAGTGAACACCGCACACTACCGCAATTCATCCCACCCCTAAAGGAGTGGGCTTTCTTGCTCAGCAACCTGTAATTTCGATAGTCACAATCGTTATGTTTTTAATTTTATACTATGCAAATCTACCTGAGTTTTACAGAGGAGCAAAACTGTAAATCCCATTGAGGCCTGTTAAATGCGGATATTAATTGTAACGGAGAAACCCAGCATCGCTAGAAGAATTAGTCATATTTTGGGCAAAAAAGTGACTAAAGAGAAAGGTATGAGCAAATATACTCCTATTCATCGATTTAAAATCAATAATGATGATATGACAATAACTTCTGTTTTAGGCCATGTAAAAACTCTTGATTTTGAGGATAAATACAATAAATGGGATAAGGTTGACCCTGAAAGCTTATTTGATGCACCTACAATTTATAAGATTAATGAAACAAATAAAGAGATCCCAAAGGTGATTAATCAACTCCAGAAACTCGGTAAAGATGCAGATGAGCTTATAATAGCTACTGACGCAGATTCTGAAGGAGAAAAAATTGGATACGATATTGCAGCTATTATAATGGAAGTAAATCCAAACATAACAGTACATCGTATGCTATTTTCTGCTGTCACAAAACAAGATATCCAAAAGGCGTTCAGCGAGGTAAGTAAGACTACATTAGATAGTAACATAGTAGAAAAGGTAGAATCACGCCAAGAAATAGATCTAAGGTCTGGCAGTGCGTTTACTCGCTTTCAAACATTGGGAGTGCGCAAAGTCAATCCAGGGTCTGCGCCTAAAATAGTAAGTTTCGGTCCATGTCAAACTGCCGCTCTTTCTTTTGTAGTTGGAAGGCATTTGGAACGGGAAGCGTTTGTTCCAGAACCATTCTGGTTCATTTTTGCTCAAATTGAGATTGAAAAACAACTTTATGATCTCAAATGGGAAAAAGATCGCCTATTCGATAAAAAAGAATGTAAGAAAATTTTTGATGAATTGAAAAAAGAAACAAAGGGCAGAGTGGAAGATGTAATTACAGAAGAAAAGAAAGCATATCCACCAAAGCCCTTAAACACAGTTCAATTTGTTAGTATGGCGGCAAAACATCTACAAATTGCATCTGAACGCGCCATGGAAATTGCAGAGCGCTTGTATAATGCAGGAATTATAAGTTATCCAAGAACAGAAACAGAAATCTATCCACGAACCTTTAGCCTCAAAAGATTGCTAGAACAACATGCTGACCATCCAGAATGGGGTGACTATGTCTCAAAGTTACTACAAAAACGCATACGTGCTACACGTGGAAAGCGAGATGATAAAGCACATCCACCAATTCACCCTACAAAAAGTGTGGAAAAAAGCGAATTGGAAAAATTGCCTGAGATCAAAAAATTTGATAAGAATGATGTATGGTCAGTCTATGACATGATTTCAAGACATTTTTTTGCAACCATGAGCATGCCCGCAGTATATTCAGAAATGAAAATAACTATTCAAATCGGTCAAGAAATGTTTAATCTAACTGGAAAGCAATTGAAACAGTTCGGTTTCTTAGAAATATATCCATTTCGAAAAATTACTGAAAGGTTACTACCAGACCTTAAAAAAGGCGATGAAGTAAATATCGCAAACCTAGAAATGAAAAAAGGAGAAACTAAACCTCCACATCGGATCACAGAAACTGAATTAATCAAATTAATGGATAAAAATGGTATCGGGACAGATGCAACAATTCCCCAGCATATAAAAACAAATAAGGATAGAAATTATTTTAAAATCTCTGGTAAAGGACGAACGATTCAACCAACTTTGCTGGGTTTAGCACTAATTCAGGGTCTCGGAAATATTGATGAGATGCTTGTCAAACCAGATTTAAGAGCATACATTGAAAAACAGACTCGTCTTGTTGCAGAAGGAGAACGAGATAAGGACTCAGTTGTCAAGGAATCGTCAGAAAGCATGAAAAACCTTTTCAAAGAGGTTGCAGCAAAAGAAGAGACTTTGATAACTGCCTTAGCAGAGGCCATAGAGATCGAAAGGAAAAAAAGTTCACCAAAAGTTGAATTATTTGATTGCCTAAACTGCAGCCACCCAATTGAGATTTTTAAAGGAAAAAAGGGATATTATCTGCGATGCACTAATCCAGATAAAAAAGAATGTAAAACATCGTATCCACTTCCCGCAGGGATACCCAGAGCTGCAAAATTCATATGCCCTTTATGTGATAAACCGATTATAACAATGACCTCTCCAAAAGGAGTACAGTACAATCTATGTCCAATTTGCTGGATCGAAGAAATTGAGACAGAAGAAGGGAAAAAACAGCGTGGTCCGTGCTTCAACTGCGAGGTTGAGGATTGCAAGGGGAAGGTCGTTGATGAAAAATCACGTAAAAAGTGTCCTGTTTGTAAGGAAGGAGAATTAGTCGAAAGAAGAGGAAAATACGGCAAATTTTTGGGTTGTTCTAATTATCCCGAATGTAAAACTACGATTACATTATATCCTGGTGATCGACCTCTGAAAAAGGTCTGTACATGTGGATGGCCGATTATCTCAAAACTCTCAAAAAATAAAAAACGTTACTACAAGTGTTCGAACAAAGAATGCACTGAAGAAATTGATTATAAAGAGGCGCGAAAACATGAAAGTGGGATAATAAAATGTCCCGCTTGTGGTAAAGGAGAGTTGATTGAACGTACAGGAAAATTTGGTAGATTTCTTGGCTGCTCTAATTATCCCGAATGCAAAACCACGATTACATTATATCCCGGTGACAATCCATTAAAAACTGCCTGTCCTAAATGCGGATTTCCTCTTATCAGTAAACTTTCAAAACAAAAGAACCGGTACTGGAAATGTCCTAATAAAGAATGCGATTATATTGATTTTCCAAAAGCAACGACCAAAAAAAAGACAAGTTAGTGGAAAATTGAGAACCAGTATACTTCTAGAAGAATACAGATTGTTTCATAGAGTAGATTTTGGATAACGATCCTAATGAAAAGAATTGTTAAAAAGATTGGTTATGACTATATACTCTTCTTATCTGTTTTAGTCTATGATTTGTTGTTCCTCAAGGAGCTCATCCACAATTCAAGAAGATATCGAAGAACTGTTTTGTCTCTATTCGCAGTCAGTCTAATGGCACTTCTTACTTTAGTTTACGCTATTCTAGGAGTATTTATAGTTAATGTCCGCAATAACTCGCTGATTTGGGTTCTATATATCGCAATACTGAGTTTATTCTTAGCCTCAACATGGCGGACAAGGATTACTATAGCCCCCCCAATAAAACCTGTGGAATCGACTTCACTCTTTTTTCATACAGACGAATCCCCTTATCATAGTTTATTTTTCATGCATCAACTTCTGGAAGCAGCGCAAAAATCACGACTTAACGGAGAATTAGAAAAGACATGGAAGCTTTTAAAGCACTTTCAAAGTTTGTGGAATGAAGTGCTTTTACGCAAAATAAAAGAAATTCTTCATAAATAATACTTGGAATTTCTTCGTGCTTTTTCCTTCGAAAGCTAAAGCATTGGAGCTCTACACTTCTAGAGTGAGAAGTGTGGGGCGTGCCACCGCCCTGTTAATGACTCCCGCAGAGAGAAGTTCTCCCTGGGCGAGCCCTATATTGACACAGCCTACGGCATCTCGATGTGCTTCTAAGTTACACGAAACACACCTGAACAATCTCTCCTTCCTTATTACTCTTTTAGAATTGCATCGTGGACAGACTGAGGAGCTCCCGCTCTTGTTCTTTAGCGGGGTTTAATTTGAAGGTATTAGTCCTTCTCACGGTTGACGCCTCTGTTAATAACTAAGAGAGCCACCAGAACTATTTAAGTGCTAGAGAGACTGTGATGAAGGTAATGCAAGTGAACACAGTACACTACCGCCATTCATCCCACCCCTCAAGGAGTGGGCTTTCTTGATCATTAACGAGTAAGGGAATAGCGGAAAATTTCAGTTATTTGTTTGGCAAGGATATCCCAACTAAAGGTGCTTATTACCCATTCCCTACCTTTTTTAATCAAAGAAGTTCTCAATTTATCATTGTTTAGAAGAGAGATCACCGTTTCTATGATTTGTTTAGGGTTCTTTTGTTCGATGAGAATCCCAGCCTTTCCGTAATTTAATGCTTCTGGAATTCCACCCACTCTAGAAGCAATCACTGGGACTCCACTAGCCATAGCTTCAAGCATCACCACACCCAAACCCTCTGTATCGCCTTTTGAGTCTATAATCGCGGGCAGGATAAAAACATCAGCCATCGCGTAGAAATAGGGGAGTTCTTGGTCTGGGACGATCCCGCAGAATACAACGTTCTCTCCCATTCTTTCCGATAATTGTCTCAGGGGTTCTTTCTCAGGGCCATCTCCTATAATTACCAACTGCACTTTTGGAAACTCTTTTCGTATTGAGGGTAATGCATCTATTAGATATCTTATACCTTTCCGCTCAACCAATCTACAAACAGTAAGAAGAATAGGATCGCCATTACAATTATATTTTTTCCTAACAACGGAACCATCTAAATGTGGATTGAATTTTTTAGGATCTACGCCTGGGTAAACCATTTTCAATTTTTTGGGGTTAACACCCATACGTTCAATTTCTTTTTTTGTGAAATTTGAATTAGGTATAATTACATCAGCCATTTTGAAGACTAAGTCAAGGGCAGGCATCATAAACTGATACTTAGATTGAGAAAGGGCAATTTCAACAGGAAACGTCCCAACAATCAGCGGTCGGTTAAAAATGCGTTTAACCAAGATTCCTATGAGTCCTTGTGGGAGAGCCCAGAAAGGGCAGATTATATCGGCATTATAGTTCTTACAAATTTCTATAGTCTTCCGTGCAGCATTTAGCAAGTAAAAAGGCGTAAGCATTTTTGCAAATGCTGATTCTTCGAGATTAGCGGGCATTCTATCTCGGTAAGTCAAAGTTTGAAGCCATGGTGGGCGCATGTACGAGAAACGATGTACGTGGATACCCTCTAAGGTTTCTTCTTCTAATACTTTTCCAATACCTGGTATAATGTAATCCTGAGGTGAAACGACATGAATCTCAAAACCAAGTTTTACAACCCGAGTAAACAATTCAAAAAGAAATGGAGAAACTGGATCGTTGAGGTATCTAGGAAACGATGGCGTGATTATAACTGCTTTATAAGTCATGAATTCGCACCAGAAACCGCAATAAGCAAATGAATAAATGTTTTACACAAGGGATATTCAATTCTGTTTATCAAGATAAAATTTCAATAATGTTTCATTAAAGAGTTTTACCCAATCATAGTGTAGTAGAATAAAAGACTAAGCTAAAGAAAGTTTAGCGAAGGGTTTGATGTAGTTTTTAATTGAAATTTCAAGATAACAAACATATGCTAATCTACAACTTTCATTAATGATACGCATATAAAAAAAGGAAAAATTCACCAATTATTTAGATGTAATAAAAAGACAAGGAGGGCTAAGAACGAATTCAGAAATCCCTGAAGGAAAAAAACTCACCGAAATTGAGTTGTACGAACTCATCGTGCCAGGAAAGATATTAGGAAAAGAGGTTGTAGACGCCAGCGCCAAACGCATCGGCATAGTACGCAGCATCCGTCTCAGCATTTCGGCTCTTCCTCAAATAAAGGCTGAAATTGTCGTTAAAGGCCTTGAAGTCGAATTTCCTGTGGACATAGAAAACATACAAGCCGTGGGAGATATTGTACAACTAAAGACAGTTATTAAAGAGGCGCGTGGAGTAGACGTGCGTGAGGTTATGAGCCTAAGAAAAAAGATTTTAGAAGAAATAAAAGCATATATTGCCAATATTTAGCCATCAAGTATTCAAATGTCATTAAAAATTCAAGATTTCGCTGAACAAGGCAACAATGTAAAATTATAAGCCTGTGAGGGCAAACAAATCCTTTCAAGAGCGTATACGTTTAGTTTTTTCGAGGATTTCAAGCCATAAAATAGTTAGACGTCCTATTGTCATAAGTTCGTCAGCATCAATTTCTTCTTTTAATCTCCTCATCACATTTTCAATTTGTATACAAATGGCTTGATCTAATTCCGTTAAAAGAGATTCTTTCTCTAATTCTTGAACTTCTGCTTCATCGGAAACTATTAGCACCTTTTTTTCACACTGAGGGCAAATAATATCATCTTTTAATTGAAATAGAGGACCAGAACACTCTGGGCACGCTTCATTTAGCATTGTCGCGCCCTTCCTCATCAATTCCACTGCTTTTTGAATGCCTGCCTCTTCTTTTTTTGTATCAGATTCTTTCAACAGTCTCGCCTGCAATTCAGATTCCTTTAACAATTAATGTATAGTGAAAAAGTTTTAAAAACCTCTCTTACTGCTGTATGATTAAGGAATATGAATAATTTACTATTAGTTCCTTTGCTGATTAAATGTGGAGGCGAAATAAATGAACGAAGAAACACAGGAAAAATTAAAGCAAGTCCTCCAAGTACTTAAGATGATATCAGAGGATACCAGTGTCCCCAGAAATATTCGAAGAGCTGCCAATGAGAGTATCGATGCAATAGAAACAGATAAGGTAGACAGCGCTGCGGTAAAAGCTTCTAATGCGATTTCAATTCTAGATGAAATTTCTCAGGATCCAAATTGTCCCCTCCATGCTAGGACGCGAATATGGAATGCTGTTAGTATCTTAGAGACGATCTCCGATTAAATCAATCTAACTTTCTCATTTTTTCTTTTCATTTTTGCATTATGCAAAGGCTTACATTATTAAAAGTTGTTTTAGTCATTCAAGACCTTAAAAGAACCGTCTATGTTAATTCTTAACTACGAATTAATTTCATTAAAAAATTAAGTTTCGTAGTCTCCTCTATCAATTCAGCGAGATAATAGGCGTCTTTTAAAGAACTTCCACCAACAACAATTCCATGGCGAGCAAGAATGCAGGCACTATGATCTTTAAAGCGATTAGCTACGATTTCAGCAAGTTCCTGCGAACCTGGTTCAGCATATTCAACAATTTGAAGTGCTCTAATTAGGGTTTTGCTCTCAGGGGTCAATAATTCAATCGGTTTTTTAAGAATCGAATAAAGAGTCGAATAAAGA
Source organism: Candidatus Borrarchaeum yapensis (assembly GCA_016840515.1). Taxonomy (GTDB): domain Archaea; phylum Asgardarchaeota; class Sifarchaeia; order Borrarchaeales; family Borrarchaeaceae; genus Borrarchaeum; species Borrarchaeum yapensis. The sequence goes on from JAEOSF010000026.1 coordinate 22,872, forward strand.
GAGTGAATATGAATGATAGCCCCTATATCAGACCTTGTATGATAAATTGCGCTATGCATTGGTAATTCTGATGAAGGTTCACCTCCCTCTATCACTAATCCGTCAAGAGTTGTTACAACAAGATTATCTAAAGAGATATCAAATAATGATGCTCCCTTCGGAGTAATGATTATGTGATTTTTTCCATTCCGAACGCTTACATTTCCTCCCCAAGCCTTAGCAAGACCTCTTACATAAAGAAGTTTACAGATTTCAACAAATTCGCATTTAAGTGCTTTTGACATATCTAAAGACAACCCAAATTGAGAGATTTGAACAAAAACCAAATATTATAAGTTAGAATGAACCTTGATAACGTCAATTTCTAATACTTCAATGTCTGAATTAAGTAATTCGCTAACACTGGGTTTAGTAAATCCTTCATCTCCTGTTAACAATTCTTTGACATAGAGACCTCCTTCACAGTGAACAATAACTTCCATAATATTATCATCAAGGATTTGATTAATTTTCAAACTAAATACTCTTTTCTGGCGAATCTTGTCTACACGCCTGTGCAGAACTCGTTGAGGTGTCCGCTGATCGATGGTGATAGATTGAAATGCTTGCTCAATTCTATTTATATCAGCGGGTTCTATTTTGCGAGAAACCTTTACAAGCAATCTATAAGTTTTTTCTGTGAATTTAGAGCGCGCCTTGATTTGTCTAATTATCTCTCGAGTAATCTTCCTTAGATCTAATACTTCTACTTTTCCCTGAGCATAGTTGTTGATTGTCTCTTGAAGTTTATCTAACGAAATGTTGCGTATTTTAGGCTCTTTAATTTCAAGCACAAAGGGCCTTCCATTTCCAAGCATCTTTGCGTCTATATCTTCGCGTCCTGAGGCGTGAAGAATGCCATCTTTGCCCTTGGTTAATTCTAATGTGGGATTGGAGATTAGTTCTTCTATTGATTCAGAATATCGTTTCCCCGTCCCATTACATTCACTACATCCTTTTCCTTGACATGATGAACAGATCCACGTGCTTTGTGGGATTCCTCGAATTAATTTCCGGTAACGTCCATAGATGAAAAGCGGATTCACAGATATTGAGATTTCTCTGTTTATTGTATCCAGAAGTATAACCACATCTGGGTTCTGAAAACTTACATTCTTTCCAGTAAGTTTTTCAAAGGACTTTCCGAGTTCTCTATTTAATTCAGACTTGCATGCTTCACCTGATTCAATACGATAAGTTGCTCGAAGTTCATCCTCACGCTCTAATATTAAGGGCGAAATTTTTGACCCAACAAGAAAGGTGTTGAAATCAATATCTTTGATTTTTTCAATAATTTCATTCGCATATTTTGGCAAATCATCAAAGATCCCCTCACATAAAAAACACTCTGAATCATGGGGTTGCGTTTCTATTCCAAAAATTACTAGTGTTTTAATAGCACTCTCAAATTTACCATGAGTGGCAAGGACCTTCAATAATTCTACATCTTCAAGGCGATGCGCATTCATAGTTAGTAGAGTTTTAATTGCAAATCCTCGTTCTTTATTAGTCAAACCACTACCATACGTCGCAAATTGCCGACCAAGACAACTATCGCATAGATATTTATGGGATTTCAGAAGTTCAATTGCCTTATCGCAAATCTTATTATCTAGGTGGTTTTCATTCATATAAATCACTATAATTCCGTAAAAACAACTCAAGGAAACCCGCTACTTCTGTGGTGGAAGGAAAAAAGACAACATAATGATTGTGAACTATAGGTCCATGGGCATATCAGGAAGCCCACCGGGCATCATAGGAAGTCCTTTCATCCGCCTTCGTCCTCTCATGCCTTTCATAAGTTTTCTGAGCATATTATATTGTTGAAGTAATTCTCTTACATCTTTTATATCTGTTCCAGAGCCTCGTGCAACACGAACAACACGAGAACGTTTCAAAAGTTTAGGATTTATTAATTCTTCACTGCGCATACTATCAAGAACATGTTCCCATAGCTTGATTTTTTCTTCAGACATTGATTTTAATTCATCCGGAATATTAGATACACCTGGAAGAAAACTGAATATCTTTGAAAGAGGACCCATCTTTTTCATTTTCTTGATCTGCTCTCTGAACTCTAATAGAGTGAATTTACCTGAAAGAAATACTTTGGCTTCTTTTTTAGAAGGAGTGACTTCTGCGTCTCTAAGTTTTTCAATAAGTGATGATAGATCGCCCATACCTAGTAATCTTCCAACAAAGCGAGAACTGTTAAATTTTTCCAAATCTTCGATTTTTTCACCAATACCGATGAATTTTATTGGGGCTCCTGTTGCAGCAACTGCAGATAAAGCACCACCTCCACGAGCACTTCCATCAAGTTTTGTTACAAGTATTGCGCCGATATCTGTGGCATCCTTAAAAGCTTCAGCCTGAATATACGCTTGTTGACCAAGAGTTCCATCTATTACTAAAATGATCTCTTGTGGGTTAATGGCACGTTCGATGCCTTTCATTTCCTCTATAAGTGATGTTTCATCCTTGTGACGTCCGGCGGTATCTACAATAATTACTTCATATTTTTCATTTGAAAATTGCTCAACCCCTTTGTTTACAACCTTTATTGCGTCCTTTTCCGAAGTGTCTCCAAAAATCGGGACATTTATGGATGCAGCCAGTTGTGAGAGTTGATTAAACGCTGCAGGACGATATGTATCACCACATACGAGTGCAGTCTTGAATCCTTTCTTTTTATAGAAATAGGCTAATTTGCCACAAGACGTTGTCTTTCCGCTGCCTTGAATTCCAACGGCCATCACTACTGACGTTTTTCCGGGCCTAATAGGGATGGTTTCAGTTTTTTCACCAAGAATTGTTACAAGTTCATCATAAACAGTCTTTATAACATGCTCTCTTCTAGTGATACCAGGAGGAAGTTCCTTTGATAACGCTCGTCGTTCAATGTTCTTTGAAAGTTCAAAAACAAGATCCACCTTGACATCTGCTTGTAAAAGAGCGCGCTGTAAGTCTTTGACGAGTTCCTTGATTGCTTTTTCATCGATAGTAGGCATACGAAGTAATTTGCGTAACGCACTATTCAAGGAACTACTTAGTTTTTCAAGTACCAATTCAACTACCTCACTGATCCCCCTCAAGGAAGCCCCGGCCCTTTAGGGTGGGGAGGAATTGAGGGTGTTTTTCATTTATAGCAGGGTCTTTCCACTTTTAAATATATGTTCTGGGATATAAGTAAGTGAGCTCAAGGCACACCTCTCGTAGAAGTGGAAACGGTTAATGACCTCAAGGATGATGAACGAGTAAACTGGTATAGCCCGACTCCAGATGAGGATTACTGGGCTGCTGTAAACACGCCCATGAGGTAGCGTGCGATGAGGTTGAAACTCTATCTCATATAGGTAGAGGACTGAGACCAAGTAAAACTAAAAACCTCACTTCTTTCGCGTGAGGTAGTTTACATCATCTCATGCGGTCAGTTATTATATTTTCACCAGTTTACCTTTCACACCTCTTTTTGGGCATCTTTTACAAGTGAAATGCCCCACTCAGCTAATTCTTTAGCTCGTTCTTGTGTTTTTGCCTCAGCAAAACTTCGAAAAATTGGCTCAGTACCACTGGGACGAATAAGAACCCAACCATCATCCGTAAGAATCTTCGTACCATCAATTGTAATCGAATCGTACTCTCTTGTTTTTTCTAAAATTTTTTCAATTACTTTCGCTTTCTTTTCGTTTGGGCATGAGGTCTTGAGCTTTACATTAAAATACTGCGGTAACTCGCCCAATAAAGTAGATAGGCTTTTTTTCGATTTAGAAACAATCTCTGCAATCAATGCAGCAGTCATTGCCCCATCACGCACGGGTTGGAATTCACTGAAAAATACACCACCATTTTCTTCGCCACCTAAGATCGCTTTTTCCCGTATAATTGCTCTTGAGACACCTACCGATCCGACTTTTGTCCATACAACTTCACAATCACTTTCCTTCGCAATCTCTTGAATCATTGAAGAAGAAGCAACGGGCGTTACTACTTTGTTTTTCGGGTTATTTGACAGGACATGCTTTTCGATAAGTGCAAAAGTACGATCTCCTGGTTGTACAACACCTGTTTCATCCACAAATATCGCACGATCAGCGTCTCCATCGTGTGCTACACCGAAATCTGCACCTACGCTTATCACGATTTTTGAAAGATCTTTAAGTGTCTTTGGGGTGGGCTCTGGGGTTCTTCCCGGAAAACCACCGTCAATGTGGCCATTAATAGTTATTACACTACAGCCAAGTTCCCTAAGTACATATGGGGTCACTAATGCACCAACAGAGTTTGCTGGATCGATGACTACTTTCAATTTTGTCCTTAGAATCTCATCTTTGCCCGTCACATGTGTCTTTATTGCTTCTTTGTATACATCACACGCCTTTGACTCCGTTTGGATAGTTCCAATCATATTCCATTCTGCCAGATGTTGTCTTTTTTCAAAATAAATTGTCTCAATAGTTAATTCCTCTTCACTAGAGATTTCAACCCCATCTCTATCCATAACCTTGATACCATTGTATTCAGGAGGATTATGGGACGCTGTAATCATTACGCCCCCTCTAACACCGTAGATAGGTATTACATACTGGAGGGCAGGCGTTGGGCATAAGCCGATATCAAGAACGCCAAGACCTGCGGAAACGATACCTGTAATGACAGCTGATTTCAGCATTTGATTACTTGTACGCCCATCGCACCCCACAATCAGGGTTCCTCTCCCGAAATGGGTTGCAATGGCACTACCCATATTAACACAAAATTCAGCAGTAATTTCTTTATTTGCAACACCGCGTATGCCGTTTGTTCCAAAGAGTTGTTTCTTTGTTCTTACCATTTTTATCACTTTTAGCCTCGTAGATATTTTTATTGATATTTTAGTTTAAACTCCTAAACTTATTATAAAAGCTATACATGAAAACCCTTAAATTGCTTGATAGTTTTTCAAAGAGATTTCCACCTCATTTTAGACTATTCCATCTCAGATAAAAGAGACAAGATAGACCCACTACTTTAACAAAACATTCTTAAAAGGAGCATGATATCCTTTTTAGGACAAGAAAAAGGTGATTACTGATGTCAAAGAAGGTTTTCACATATCGCGGCCACACTCTTGAAGAGTTACAAAAAATGTCTATGGATGACATCATTAAGCTATTACCAGCACGACAGCGGAGATCTTTATTACGCGGTCTACCACCACGACAAAAAAAGTTATTAGAAAATATTCGGAAAGCAAGGCGTGCGGTCAAAAAAGGAAAGAACGTAATTATTCGAACACATAATAGGGACATGATTGTTTTACCTGAACTCGTCGGTTTCACAATCGGCATATACAATGGAATAACTTTCATAGAGGTTACAATAAGACCAGAAATGATTGGTAAGTATTTGGGTGAACTCGCCCCAACGTGTAAAAGGGTAAATCATGGCAATCCTGGTGTTGGAGCGACTAAGAGTTCTCAGTTTGTTCCGCTCAAATAAGTAAGATAATTTATCTTTTAAAATGTGAATTTGAGATCGTCTCAAACAACAAGCTTACTTATAAAATAAAATATCTCATTCTTTACAAATCAGTAAAAAAAGACTTTAAGTTTTTGGAAGAAGTCAATCAATCTCACTTGATTTTCTCAGAGACGTAAATGCCATCCATAAACACACGAATGTCCTTTTTTCTAATTTTAGTCGATTGCTGTATATTTGCAGCGGTTTGAGCAACTTCTTCTATATTAATACCCTCAATAAGCAATGTATCTTTGCCTTCCATGCGTACAGAGGTGTTTCCAAAAATACGGGCTCTTCTATGAGAACGTTCACCAGTAAAATTTTTGATAAGAACTTCTTTACCCTTAACTTCCACTGAAATCGGGAAATGTGAATATACAATTTTCATTTTGTAAATAAATCCATCTGTCACGCCTTTGAGCATATTTCGTATATGGGAAGCTATTGTACCTACAAGTGCCCTTTCTTTTTTTCTAGGAAAGTAGTTTTGGGTCTTAATCACATTATTTTCTTTTATAATTGAAACGTGAGCATGGTTAAAATCTCTTTTCAGTTCTCCCTTTGGACCTTTGACTATTATAGTAGATTCAGTTAAATCCACACTTACATCCTTTGGAATCTCAATCATTTCTTCAACGAGAGCTTGTTTCACCATAATAATTCACCTAAAAAGCTTTGAGTCAAAATCCTTCATGAAATATCTAATACACGTAAGCTAACAGCCGTCCACCTGTTTTTTGGAGTTTTGCGTCTGTATGAGACATAACTCCTTCGGGTGTAGACACTACAAGCAAGCCAAAGCCTCTAGCTGGAAGATATCGTTTTTCCCATCTTTCAAAATCTCTAAACTTAACAGGATAACGTGGCTTTACAACACCACATTTATTAATTCGTCCTAATAATTGCACTCGAAATATCCCTGCGCGTCCATCATCGATAAACTCAAATTCACCAACGTAACCCGCTTTTTGAAGTACACGTAAGGTGGCTGCAATTACTCTAGACGCTGGTTTAACTATTACTTCTTTCTTACCAACAAGTTCATGATTATAAACATTAGACATCGCATTGGCTAAAGTATCCATAAGAGTCATTTTTATCTCCCTTACCCAAATTTCTTGAAACCAAGTTTATCAGCTACTTCCCGGAAACAACGGCGACAAATATTTATGCCATGAGATCTGATCAAACCTCTATGAGTGCCACACCGTCTACATCTTCGGCTTCCCTTTCCAAATTTTGCACGTTCAGGCAAACATTTCACCTCTAATATTCACATTAAAAGAATTTCATTCTACGTTCTTTAACAATCTCAACACCAAACTCTTCTTCCATGAAAAGTCTCACTTCTTCTTTTGTAAGCCTATGCCTCATAGGAACAGAATAACGCTGTCGACGACGTCGAGCAATCCTATAACCAGATCGTTCGAAAGATACGCATACATCCATCCCAAAAATTCCTAAATCCGGATCGTACTGTGTTCCTGGAATATCAATATGCTCCTTAATTCCAAAAGAGAAATTGCCAAATTTGTCAAAGGAATTGAGTAGTAATTGATTATCAACAGCAACAATTGCTTTTTCTAAGAATGATCCTGCCTTTTCTCCTCTTAAGGTCACTTTACAAGATATTGGTTCATTTTTTCGAATTCCAAAATCACGAATAGTCTGTTTTGCAATAAGATTTACTGGAGTTTGATCTGTCAAACTTTCAAGAACGTTTCTAGCACGTTCCAATAACTCTCCAGATCTTCCTACGCCCATATTCACAACGACTTTTGCAATTTTTGGCCTACGCATAGGATATTCTTTCCAATCGTTAAGTAATCTCTCTTTTTCTTCAGCTGCAATACTTGACATACGCGTTCACATTAGGATTTTTATATTATAGTGTCCTATGGCAAGGAAATCATTGGTTCATCTGTCCCGATAGGGAAAGTATATTCAAGAGCAGTTTTAATAAATTCTCCCTGAGCATTTTCAAGTGTTACAACGCTTGCATGATGACCAATTCTTTTTTCAATTTCATTAATACGTCCTACTAACCCCGCGTTTTTGCCACCAATAATAATCGCAAGGACATCTTCTTCAAATTTAAAATGATTGATGATTTCTTGATTTGAGAGAACGAGTTGTAATACGTCTCTTGATTTATACGTATCTTCTACAGGATTGGTAGGATCTTGAACTTTCACCAAGATATTTCTTCCATCGTGAAAATTCAATTGAATATTACCTTTTTTAACGGTGACCTTGTTTATTAATTGACATAATTTAAAGGTGACTTCTTCTTCTCCTATTTCGTGAAGGATAAGTTCCTTTGAGGGATGTGGAAGAACTCTATAGAATTTGTCTATCTTTCTAATCTCAATAACATCCATTAGTCCAACAGGAAAACGTTCGTCTGCACGCACTACTCCATCAATGAGAACATTGCCTTCCGCTAGTATTTTTTTCGTCTCTCGATACGTCTTTGCATAACCTAACATATCACGGATAATAATTTGAAGTGGTATGGATCTACTTAGTGAATGTGGGCCAGGTCTTGTTCTTGGTGCCCACTTTGCCTCTTTTCTGTGGATCTGCCATAAACGCGGCGAAGCTAACCTCTTTAAATGTTTTTTACTTCCCATTCTCGCCATTTTAATGTTCACCTCTATTCTTCAAATAGTTCTTCCTTTTCAGTTGCCTTTCTTTCGAGAATTGCTTTTCGTCGCTTGTCTTTTAAATCTAATTTAATAATCATCAAATTTGAGGGGTGAAAAGGTATATTGATTGTAGTACCATCGGCTTTGTCCCTCGTTGCACCATCAACAAAAACCTGAATTTTCTTCAAATTGACCTCAGTAACTTTTCCTTCGACATCACGTAAACCCCCACGCTTAATGACGACCAAATCACCTTTTCTTACAGGAAGTGAGCGTAAACCCAGTTCTTCTCGTAATTCAGGTGATAAATGAACGGAAACAAGTTGTTGTCTTTGGTGAAGATGAGCTTTAAATAACGCTTTACGTTGCTTTCTTGGTTGTTTTGATTTTACTCGCATTAAGAAGTCCTCCTAAATAATCATCCTCGCAGTGCTAGCGATTCTTGGCCACCGTTCAGCAGCTTCTTTCGCAACAGGGCCTCTTATATCACTTCCACGGGGTTCACCTGTGGGTGTAGTAACAACAGCAGCATTTTCTTCAAAGTAAATCCAAGTGCCATCAAATCGTCTATAAGGCTTTTTTTGTCGTACTATAACTGCGTTAATAACCTGTCTGCGCATCTGTGGCGTTCCTTTCTTTACTGAGACAACTACCATATCCCCAACAGCGGCTGATGCGATACGACGTAGCCGTCCTCCATATCTAAGAACTGCAATAATTTTCAGAACTTTTGCGCCAGAATTATCTGCACACTTTAAGACAGCACCTATAGGCAAACCTTTGGTAACGCCTACTTTATAGGCGCTGCCAGCTGCTCGTCCTCTTTTTGACATCGGGTCATTCCTCCAACTTCTATAGTTTTTCAACAACAACAAAGGATACTGTTTTACTGATTGGTCGGCATTCAGCAATCCTAACACTGTCACCCTTTTTGGCATCTATACAAGGTGGACTATGTGCAGGAATATGCGAAGTTGCACGCTCGTATCGGTTGTACTTGCGACTATATTTCAGATAATCTTGTCGAACAATGACGGTGTTATCCATTTTATCATTTTCAATAATCCCAGTAAATATCCTTCCTCGGATACGCACTGGGTTGATCCCATGAAATGGACAATGATGATCTTCACATATACTCTTTGGGGGCTCCACATCTAGCCCAATATTTCTTATCATTCAATCTCACCGTTTTTTCTTTATACGATCTTCAGGACGTCCAACTAACAGTTGTCCATCGATTTCAATGATTTTTCCATCAGGTAAAATGCAATGAAATGTAGAATACTTTTTTGGAACGATTTTTGGTTTTCCTTTATGGTAAATTACTAATGTATTCTTAGTTTCATCAATAATCGTACCGAATATTTCACATAGTTCACTATGAGTGGACTTCACAACCTTTATTCTCAAACCAATGAATTCATGACTTAGTAGGATCTTTGTATTAAGGTTTAATGTCATTTTAATTTCGCTTCTTCTTCACGAATGATGGTAACTAGTCGAGCAATAGTTCTTCTTAATGCTTTTACTCGTCCAGGGCTCTCTAAGGCCCCTCCAGTTGCTATCTTTGCCTTATTTTCCATATATTCTGCTCTGAGTTCCATTAGTTTTTTTAGTCTAGCAGATGGTTCCATTGTTCTAATTTCTTTGGAACGTAATATCGCCATTAATCGGACACCTCTTCATCATTGACGGATTCTTTATTCTCGGATTCGTCTTCAATCAATTCGTCAATCGGGCTTTCTACTTCAAAATCTGTTTCATCGATTTCTTTTTCTTCAGATAGAGTATTAGGAACGAATTCTACTTCGTCAGGAAGTGAGCCTTCAGGAAGCATAATCTTTACGGTCACACCAAGGACACCACTTTTTCGTGGAACATGAGTTGTTGCTTGAGCTACATATAATAAAGCTGGTTCTCCGCACTTTGCAACAAAACCTTCTCGAAATTTTTCTGTTCGAGCACGTTGGCTTGTAATCTTTCCTTTGATGGTAATTTCTACGCCTCTGGCTCCTGCTTTCATTACTAGTCTTAAGACACTATATCCTGCGCGTCTAAAATGTATACCTCTAGCTAACCCGCTAGCAATTCTCTGTACCATAACTTTTGCATCTAACTCAGGCACAGGAATTTGATTTACCTCAATCTGAGGATTTTCCAAGTCAAACCGCTGTTCAAGATCACTCGTGAGTTCTTTAACGCTTCGACCTCGGCGACCAATTATCATACCAGGACGTTCAGCATTAATAACAACACGAGTACCAAGTGGTGTCTTATGAATCTCTAAGTTACTATAACCCGCACGTGCGAGTTTGGATCTGAAATATTCGTCAATATCATTTTGTAATATGCCTTTTTCGATGAAGTGATTCTTCGTTGGTATTTTTTTCCCCCCAGGTTTATCTTTAGGGTTTTTTACAGTCTAAACTCACATTTACTGTTCTTCAACTATAACCTCAATATGTGTTAACATATTGAAATATGGTGACGATCGTCCAAAGGCGCGAGAAATATAGTTCTTAATCTTCATTGCTCGATGCGCCACAATATGAATAAGCCTACATCTGTCAATATCAAGCCCTTTATACTCCGCATTTGCTTCTACATTATCAAGGATAGCCAAAATAGCATCGGCTGCTTTTACTGGATACGCGCCCGCATACCATTTATTGAGACCTTTATGATGCGGCTTTTTTCTTTTATGACGCTTCAATGGCACCATTTTCTTCATATCAATTACATCTTCGAGGAATTCCTTCGCCTTGTCGAGATCCATATCTTTTAAAGCATCGCAAATCTCTCTTGCATGCTTCGGTGAAATTCTTAAGTCTCTGCCGCTTGCTTTAGCAGTTCTATCTGGATCCAGACCATAAATTGAATATTTGTAATTTGGCATAATTCTTTCCTTCCAACAAGTATTAAGGAAGAAGAACGTATCAGTATAATCCTTCTTTATGATTTTTGCGTAATCTGAATAATCCTTCTTTATGATTTTTGCGTAATCTGAATAATCCTTCTTTATGATTTTTGCGTAATCTGAATAATCCTTCTATTAGTACCTCTTCCTATTTTTTGAAATATTTATAAAAGTTTCTTTTAGACGAGGGATTTTTTTTCATAGCTCTTCTAACGAATGAGTATGATCCAATATCGTAAGTAACATAATTAAAATTAATTTTGTGTGAATACCAGAACTAACACTACAGTACATAGCTTCTTAATGTCATGAAATCAATTAGAATTGTATAGTTTTTCAAATTCATTCTTTAATGAAATTTAAGAAATCATTCATCAAAAGGAAATCAAATGATTAAAAAATTATTCATGGATTAAAACTCTGACTAGACTATTCAAGAAGGAAATACTATAACACTCAAGATGTTTTGTTTTAGAGTGCAACATTGTGGAAAAAATGTCCAGCAGCAGAATAAAGGAATTAATTAATGGCATAAGCACCAAAGACAATATGGAGATTATTAAAGAGCTGATTGCTATAGGGAAGAATGCTATTGGTCAATTGACTGATGCACTTCAACATGATTCGTGGTATGTAAGATACAAAATAGCTGAAATACTGGGCGAAATGCAAGATAAAAGAGCCTTTCCATTTTTAATTAGAACATTAAAGGATGAGACAAATTCTTATGTTAGAGAAGCCTTAGTTGAGTCTTTAGGAAAAATAGGGGAACAAAAAGCGATTCCTTTTTTGATTCCACTTCTTAGTGATAAAGATCCGCAAATAAGAATCGAAGCGTCATTAGCGCTTGGAAAGATGAAGATCATAACAGCAGTACCCTATTTACTGCAGAATCTGAACTCAAATAATGGAAGAGTCCGTTGGGCGGCAGTCAGAGCTTTAGGAGCAATAAAAGATGCTAAAGCTGCCGTACTTCCACTAATTTCATTGATTGATGAAAAAAAAGAAAAGGAGTCAAATATTAGAGACTGGACTGCTTGGGCGCTTGGAGAGATTGGTGATACACGGGCAATAAAACCGTTAGTTGAAGTATTAAAAAAGGACAAAAGCCCCGATGTTCGTCAAGAAGCTGAACTTGCATTAGAAGAGATAGCAAAAAAGCATCAATTTTCAAAGGAAGAATTAATTTCAAAAAATGATTGTAACAATCGAAATAGTGAATAGGATATCAAAATGCTCTATGAACTAGAACCCGAAAGATTTTTCTTCAATTTAATTTTCTATGAGGAGGAGCTTTTTTGAAAAAAATAGAGGTTTACATGGGTACAAGCCCTTTTATGGGAGCAGCACAGTTCGGAAGCCGCTCAAGAGTTTACTATGAAACGTTTTGGAACAAGCCTGAAAACATGATAAAGATGTTTATGACGGCCATTGAGCTAAAATTTGATGGGATCCAAGCTGTGGCATATCCTAGGATATTAGATGCCCTTTATGTCGCACGAGAGAATACGGGACAACATATTCCTATAATTGCAAGTGTGCCACCGAGAGAAATACAAGAAAGTCTGTGGAATCTTGCAGACATGAAAGCGGAAGTTGTACTCGCTCATGGAGCAATCACTGATAAAGCTCTCATGTCAAATGATTATGAAACCTTAGCAAAATTTACTAAACAAGTACGGGAATTTGCCATCCCTGGCGCAGCAACACATAGTCCAAACGAAACGCTACCAAAATTGCTTCAAAGTGATTTGGATCTTGAATACCTTATGACACCTCTAAATGCAATGGGTAAGTTTGTTAATGATCTCGAAGGCTTATTAAAAGTCATAAACGAAAATGGTTCAAATACAAAAATCATCGCGATGAAACCATTAGCCGCAGGCGAAATAAATCCTCAAGAGGCATTAGAATTCCTTTTCCAACAAAATATAGATGCTGTTGCTGTAGGAATTACGTCTAAAGATGAAGCAACGGAGATAATAGAAATCGTGAACACTCTTCGAGAATCGTTATGAGTAATGATTCTAAATATTAAGAACTTTTATGTAAGCTTGCGAAGACTTGTAACGTTTGTTTAAATTAATAAGAAGTGGAACCATCAACTCAGATGCTCTTGAACTACTGAGAGGACCTGCATCTAGAGGTCTTAAATTTTTGATTTTTTTCACCAAATTTGCAACTGTTTCTTTTGCATTCTCATCCTCGTCATCGCCACAAAGAAAAATATCACCCCGTAAATCAATAAGAACGTCGCGGAGACTATATGCACCAATTGTTTTAAAAGCTCCTATCACAATGATTTCACTGTCTTTTAAGACACTAGCAGCGCGTTCTGCACATGATCCTTCAGGGATTGCTACTGGCACAGGGCGCCCATTTTTCCATTCAAGCGGTACTGACACATCTATGAGAATGGTTTCTGGATTCATAAAAGGTTGAATTTCATGGAGTGTTTGAACTTGGCTAGTATAAGGAACCGAAAGGACTACTACATCACAATCCTTCGCAGCATCCGGATTCTCGCGCCCTTCTAACTTTGCTGCTTTTCCAATACTAACTTTCACAATATCTTGATACTTATTGACCGCTTTTATCGCTTTATCTAATGAACGAGAGCCTATTACGACGTCTTCACCTGCTATAGCCCATCTAAGGGCTAAACCTCCTCCATGACTTCCTGTGCCCCCAATTACACCTATTTTCATTCACATCTACACCCTGCAACCTTTGAGTAGATAGTTATTCTATGTTCTAATATTTAATTTTGAAAACAGAGGCAACTCTTAGTATATTTAACAAAAGAAGATTAAACAGTATGTACAATTAAATTAGGTATCCAAAACAGTATTTCCGATTTGAATTGCTGTCAGTTTTTCTGACATGTTAGCACACATACTCATATATTTGCCTACAAGTTCAAAAAGAAGTTCTCGATCATTTACATTAAAAGGTAAGAGATTTTCGTTTTGACTATAGATTCCATCAAGTTCTCCTAGAATGAAATGAACAATTTCTACCAATTTCTCGATAATTTGTTCTTCTGCTTTTATCCACGCTTCAAGAAGTGTGATTTTTGTGTGTGTATCCACTTTTCTTTCCTTGACTTTCCTCTGAGTGTCCATCAGTATCACAATGTATTTTCCTTATAAGTAATTTAAGCACCACTGAAGTTGAAATTTTATAAAACTTGTAAAAAGAAGTAAATAAAATTAAATTATCTGCTCTCCCGATGGATTAACTTCTTAAGAGTGTTTCAGACCAAAAGAATAAAATCAAGGTTTGGTAAATTTTCATCGATTATTAGATGTGGAATTAGACTTTAGTTCATAAAGTAAAACCATTGCGGTGCCAATTGAAATATTCAATCGTGATGCTAATTCCTTAGGAGAAATATCGGGTTCACGTGGCAGGATTTGACCTTGAACATAACCCTTCAAATTTGGAAACAAAACAACATCGCTTTTGACTGTCTCTACCAAGATAGACCATAGATCTGCAGATGAACGAGTGTTAAGCGGCTCACTTTTTGTAATTGAATCAGGGAGGGGTTCGAAGGTATCATCTTTCAGCGAAGGTTCTTTAGAATCCTTCTTTTTTTTTGTTGATAAAAACTCATCTAAAGACATTTTTTCACCTGTTAATAGAGGAAAGATATGAAAGAAATGAGAGATTAATTAATTAATTACGCGTTAGATAATCCTTTGAAAAAGGAAGAAAATGAACAGGAAAAGAACTAGTATTGATTACTGCCCTTTTATCTCTATAATCTTACGCTCCAATTCATTGATTTTTTTCTCAAGATCCGTAACTTCTGACTTTCTTTTTTCAAATCGTTCTTTTATTTGTGCTACTTCTTTTTCTTTTTTCGCCAGTTTTTCTTTAACTTCTGCTGCTTTCTTTTCTTTGTTTGCCTTATCTTTCTCATTTTTAGCCTTATGAACATCCGCATTTTTATTTTCAAGATCTCTCTTAAGATTAGCGACATCTTTTTCTAGATCTAGAACTTTATCTTCTTCCTTTCCGATCGATTCGAGTTTCTTTGCAATATCTTGTCGTTTTTTGGCGATTTCCATTTCTTTATCTGCAATATTTTTCTGGCGCTTGGCCTTTTCTTTAATGAGCCCCATTTTTCCTAAAACCTCCTTGTATAACTTAAACTTTCGATTAACTTGTCAAACTATACTGACCTACCACATTCATGATTATTTTGAAGTTAGATATCTGACAAGTCAAATTATTTAAAGTTTTTAAGAAAATGCAATATAAAATGACAACTTGAATTAAAAAAAACTCAGTGTGAGAATTTTGCGCATTAAAGCGGCTGTTTTTGACTTTGACGGAACTCTTGTTCCATTTAATATGGATTATATAGCTTTAAGGCGAGGAATTATCAATAAAATTGCAGAAACGGGCATCTCTGAGGATATATTTGATGTTAAAGATCCTATAAGAGTTACATTGAAGAAGGCAAGTGAATTATTGAACAATAAAGATATGGAGACCCTTGAGCGTGAAACAGAGGAAATAGTTGATTTTTATGAGTTAGAGGGTGCAAAGAATAATGCAGTAATTACAGGCGTTCCAGAAGTCTTAAAAACACTAAAAGAGATGAATCTAAAGTTAGGGATTTTTACGCTCAATCAGAGAAAAATAGTTGAAATATTACTTACAAAGGCAAATAACCTCTTGGAAATCTTTGATGCGATCGTTACAAGAAATAGCGTGAGTGATTTTTATGAAAAGAGCATAAAAATGAAATATTTACGCAACTGCCTCGGAAAACTAGGAGTTAAAGGAATCGAATCCATTGTAATTGGAGATCATAATATCGACATTGAGGCAGGCAATCTAATGCATGCAATCACAATTGGAATTCTTACCCCTCGAAATGGAAAGGAATTATTAAATGAAGAAAAATATGACTATTTAATTAATTCACTAGATGAGATTCCTGAAATAGTTCAAAAAGTGTTACAGATATAAACTATATCAAAATAAACTAACTGAATTAAACTGGATGTCTGTAAAAATGTCAGAATCAAAGAAGGAAAGAGGTTTAAAACGATTAGTTCTGGATGTTTTAAAACCACATAGGCCACTTCTTCCCGAACTTTCAGTCGAATTGAGTCGATTGAGTGGTGTAGCTGGCGTAAATATTAGTTTAATCGAAGTAGACAAGAATACCGAATCGGTAAAAATCACGATTGAAGGAAATTCGTTGGATTACGAATTAATTGCGAAATCCTTGGAGGCGTCTGGAGCTGTAATCCATAGCATTGATCAAGTTGTAGCTGGAAAGGTAATTATAGAGGAAGTAGTAACTCACGAGTCTTAACTCTTTTTGGTGAGAGTATTGGAGGATTTTGAAGCGCCTTACGCAGGAATCCCAACCTTTCTTAAGTTTCCACACGTAAATATCAAAGACATTGAAAGCCTACGAAATGTAGACGTTGCAATTGTAGGCGTCCCTCTAGATGAGACAACAACTCATAGACCGGGAGCCCGCCTAGCACCACGTGCTATTAGAGAGGCATCTACTAGTTTTTCGGGATATTCTCTTAGATCTAAATTCGATTTGAATGATTTAACCATTATTGATGCTGGTGATGTGCCCGTTATTCCAGGCAATGTCGAAAAGAGTCACATGGCAATTTATGAAACTGTCAAACAATTAGTTAAAAAGAACATAACTTCTACTCTAATTGGAGGAGACCACTCAATTACTTATCCTGCGATAAAAGCCCATGAAATACTCAAAGAAAAAATAGGGGTTATTTGGGTCGATAGCCACCTTGATTTTGATGATGAATATCCCCCAGGACAAAGATATTCACATTCTTGCAGTCTTCGAAGAACGAGTGAATTACCATTCATTGATCCAACAAACATTGTTGTGTTAGGGTATTCAGGGTATGCTAGTCATCCTGAACATGAAGAGGAAGTCGATGAAACTGGCATAAGTATGTTTAGTATATATGATATACGCGAAGAAGGTCTGGAAAAGGTAGCAAAGAAAAGCGTAGAGATCGCTACAAAGAATACAAAGTCCTTCTATCTCTCAGTCGATATTGATGTCCTCGACCCTGCCTTTGCCCCGGGGTCTGGATTGCATGAACCTGGTGGCTTGACTTCCTGGGAACTGTTCAAAATATTAGCTATACTCGGGCAACGTATGGTTGCGATGGATTTAGTAGAGGTCGCCCCGCCTCATGATTCTGCAGGGATTACCGCATCTAACGCGACTGCAATTATTATTGAAGCTCTGGCGGCTGCATATACATATTCTTTGAAGAAAAAGGAATAATTAATAGCTTGCACATTAACGAGCGCTTAGAATATCTAAAACAACTTCTTTTAAAACTTCAATACTTGAAATAAATTCAGAAATCTCAATACGTTCATTTGGTGAATGATCAAGTTTGGAATCGCCAGGACCATATGCAACTATTGGTATTTGTATTTGTGCTCCAATTTCATTCATATCCGAACTACCAGTCTTTCGAATCAAACGAGGATGGGTCTTTAGAACCTTCCTAATTGCTTTCTTAAAAGCTTTCATCAAATCTGTACGTTTATCAGTTTCAATTGCTTCCGATGCTGAAATTAAGCTGATTTTTATTTTTACTTGATTTTGAGCCTTAAATCTTTCAACACAAGATTGAATCTCATTAAACAACTCTTTGGATGTGTATTTTGGTGGGTATCGAACATCAAACCTCATTTCGCATTCATTGGGAACGATGTTTTCGTGTCTTCCTCCTTGAATAAACGTAAGGCATGGAATGACTGAGTTGAAATAACTTCCTTCTTCATATTGTTCTACGCTCTCTACGGTTGTCGTCCACAGTTCAAAGGCGGCTTCTATCGCATTTTTATATTGCCAACATGCACCTGTATGCCCAGTTTCGGTGCTAACGGATATTTTGCAATCTAGTCTGCCCTTATACGCATAAGTAAGTCCACCGCAGCCGCTGGGTTCTCCAATGACAATATAATCTGCATCAATGCCTTTTTCTAATAGAAATCTGGCGCCTTTTGAATCGGTCTCTTCCTGGACAACCCCGATTATTTTAATTTTACCAGAAATTTCCTTATCGACAAAACTTGAGGCAGCTACAATCATTGCAACAAGAGAAGATTTAGTATCTACCGCCCCACGCCCTGTGATTATTCCATTTCTTTCTTCGACTGGAATATATCCTGGAACTGTATCTATATGTGGTAAAAAAAGAAGAATTGGACGCCCGCTACCGATTTCTCCAATAACATTGCCTACTTCATCAATCCATGAATTCAAGCCAAGTTGTTTCATTTTTGAACATAGAAATTCCGCTAACTTTTGTTCTTCCCCGCTTGGACTGTAAATCTCAAGCACTTGCTTCAAAAATTCTATTTTTTCATCCAATTTGCTTCTTGCTCCTGAAACAACTCGTCTAAAGTATCTATGACGTAGTCAATATGCTCTTCTTTAATAACAAGAGGGGGTAGGAATCTGAGCACGTTCCGCCCGGCAGAGAGAATCAGAATACCACGTTCTAAGGCATCCAGAAGTATATCTCTACAGTCAAATCGAAGTTCAACACCAATCATCAGGCCCATGCCACGTACATCACGTATGATCTTGTATTTTTCTTTTAACTCCGTAAGTTTTTTCTTGAAATATGCGCCCATTTCCGCAGCACGTTCAGTAAGTCGCTCTTCAACAAGCACGTCAAGTGAAGCGTTTGCAGCAGCACACGCTATAGGATTTCCACCAAAGGTTGTGCCGTGTTCGCCGGTATCGAACGCATTCATAACGTTCTCTTTTGCAATAGTTACGCCCATAGGAACGCCGCCAGCAACAGATTTGGCAAGGCATAGAATATCAGGAACAACGTTCCAGTGTTCACAAGCAAACATCTTTCCTGTTCGCCCAAATCCTGTTTGGATTTCATCGAGGATGAATAAAATATCTTTATCGTTACATAATTCTCGTAATTCTTGGAAAAATCCTTCTGGGGCTGGATTTACGCCTCCTTCACCTTGTATCGGCTCAATGAGTACGCCTGCTGTTTTTTCAGTTATTATTTCCATAATTGATTGAATATCTCCAAATTTTGCATGAGAGAAACCAGGGTTCAGTGGCTCAAAGGGTTTGCGATATTTTGGCTTCCATGTAGCAGATAGGGAAAATCCGAGACGTCCATGAAAGGCTTTCTTCATTGCAATAATGTCAGTTTTTTTAGTATATTTCCGTGCAAGTTTTATAGCGCATTCCACAGCTTCAGCACCACTATTGCTCAAAAAACTTTTATTCAGAGCATTTGGAGTGAGTTTTGCAATTTTTTCCCCGAATACAGCGCGAACATCGCTATATAATATGCTCGGACAAATCATCAATTTTGGCAGTTGATCTTCAATAGCTTTAATCACAGACGGATGACAATGACCAATATTACAAGAGCCGTGCCCGCCAATACAATCGATGTATTCTTTTCCATCTGCGTCCCATAGTAAAGCGCCCTGTCCCTTCACAATTGCTACATTTCGCTTTGGGTATACATTTGAAATATACTCTTCTTCGAGTTGCATTATCTCTTGTGAGTTCATGATATCACCGTACCTTTATGTTCTAAAGCTTGGCTTATTGGAGCCTCTGTTAGACCTGATGCAATTATAACTTCTTCAACGCTCCCTTCCAATGCTTCTAAAGCTCCAAAGACTTTTTTCTTCATACCAGCACCGATCTTATTGAGCGTATTTCGTGCTTCGGCTGCGGTCAATAAAGCCATTACCTTATCATCTATTAATAGACCTGAAACATCTGTTAAAAGAATGAGTTTATCAGCGGAAACCGCACGAGCAATATAAGCAGCAGTTCTATCACCATCACAATTTAATGGATCATATTCGTGAGAAAGCGCGATGGGGGCAACTACAGGTAAATAACCATTTTCAAGAAGGAGGTTAAGCAAGTTTCCATTGACCTCATCAATCTTTCCAGTATAATCGCCGCTAATCATCCGCTTTCGTCCGTTTTCATCAATAATCTTTATTCTGCCTTTTCTTTGTGCACGTATTAAGCCTCCATCGACTCCAGAAAGCCCGATTGCATTTATACTGTTTTTCTGTAGTGATACAACGAGTTCTTTGTTTATTTTACCAGCCATAACCATCTCAAAAATTTCCATGGTTTCGCGATCAGTATACCTGCTTCTAAAGCCACTCGCTGACGTAACAAATCTTTGTTCTTTACCCATCTTTTCGGCGAATTTATTTACTATTTTGGCGCCACCATGAACCAAAACACATTGATTTGTAGCAGTTATTACTTGGAAGTCCTGTGCAATATTTGCAAATATATCTGGTTCTGCAATAAGGGTACCTCCTACTTTAACAACGATGCGCATATCATCACTTCCGATTTTTTAAGGATGTAATCCTGGAAAGGTAAGAGCAGCTGTTTCTTCCATCCCAAACATAAGATTCAAACTCTGAACAGCAGCGCCTGCAGCACCTTTAACGAGATTATCAATTGCTGAAAATACAACAATACGTTTAACGCCTTTTGATTCTATATCGAATCCAATGTCCGCGTAATTCGTTCCTATAACATTTTTCGGATTTGGATATCTGTAAAGACCTTTTTTGTCTCTGATAAATCTAATAAAGGGCTCATCTCTATAGAAATTTCTGTAAATCCTCCAAATCGTATTTTCACTTACCTCAGTTCCGCTATCAAGAAAAACGTGAGAGGTGCTCAAAATACCTCTAATGATGTCAACCGCATGTGGCGTCATAAAAACCTCTACAGGTTTGCCAGAAACTTCTTGAAGTTCCTGTTCTATTTCTGCTGTATGTCGGTGACCAGTGGGTTTATATGGTCGAACAATCCCCGCTCTATTCGGGTGATGAGTTGCTGTTGAAGCTGTTGCGCCCGCTGCAGAACTACCAATTTTGCTATCAACAATAACCCGCTTTAAATCTATTTGGTCGGCAAGTTCTTTGAAAATAGGGGCTAAAGAAATAATTGCGCTAGCTGCCAGACAACCAGGACATGCAACAATCCTTGCTTTTTTTATTTCTTCACGATGAAGTTCTGCAATCCCATAAACAGCTTCGCTCAATAACTTAGGATTTGGGTGCGTACGGCTGTAATATTCATCATATTTCTCTGGATTCTTGAGTCGAAAATCTGCTGACAAGTCAATAATTTTTATGTCACACTCCGTTATTAGATCTGGCACATAACTCATGGATGCGCCATGTGGAGTTGCCGTGAAAATCACGTCACAATTGCATAAATCTACGGTTTTACGAGACGAAAATTTCATTTGAAGTAAGCCTTTTAGATTCGGATGAAGACGATGGACATATTCACCCAAGTATCTTTCAGACGTAATGTATGAAATTTCTACTTCTGGATGCATTACAAGTAGTCTTAACAATTCGCCGCCAGTATACCCACTTGCACCAATTATGCCTGCGTTTATCATAACTTTTTCCACCAAATAAACTCCTGAAAATCGTGACAAAACAAGAGTTTTGAAATATTTAGGTAGCTATTTCTTAGCTTGTTCAATAAGGTAATCTACTATTATTTCGTGAACTGGGATGCCTGTTACTTCAACAGTGTTGCGAAATTCCATGACGTGGTTCACTTCATGACAAACATATCCATCAGGGCCCTCCATTAAATCGACCCCTAGTACTCCGCCTCCAACGGCTTCAGCAGCCTTTATACTTATCTCTTCGATTTCGCTGTCTATGTCACAGGGTAAAGCTTTGCCTCCACGTGAGGTATTTGTTATGAATTCTCCTTCTTTAGCGACTCTATATATAGCAGCAACCACATCATCTCCGACTACAAAACTACGAATATCGCGCTTCCGCAACTCTGTAGGTGGCCTCTTAACCTCCTCTTGGATATAATAGATTTTATATATCGGTCCCATCGATTCTCTGTGTTCGATAATAGCTTTTGCTATGTTATCTTCATTGACAGGAGCAATAAAATGCCCCCAACTTCCTACAATCGGCTTGACTATGGCAGGATAACCGATTTCCTTCATCGCTTTAAGTGCTGATTCTGGTGTGAAGGCCATGATCGTTCTCGGTGTAGGCACATTCGCCTTTTTTAGTGTCAAAGTAGTCAAAAGCTTATTTCCACAGGTTTGCGAGACCTGAAAAGGATTGATTACCTGTGCGCCTTCGTTTTCTAAAATCGCTGTAAGATATAGACCACGATAATAACTGATACATCTTTGTAGAATTACGTCGTTGTCGCCAAAGTCATTATTAGAACGTGTAATATCGATGGAAACATCTTTTGCGTCAATTTTTATAACGTCAATACCTTTTTTTGCAGCAGCTTGGATGATTGACTTTTCATACCACCTAAGTCTGTCGTAGATTATCCCTATGCGTTTCATTTTGTTATACACACCGCGCAATTTTGCTTATCACGAATTTATGAACATAATTACATTTTAAGCAATGCACCCGTCATTCACCCCAGTCTTCTCCTTCAATCTCAGCAGTTGAAATTTCAATTTCGCTTTCTTTGACTTCTATTACCTCTAACTCTGTCCCGCAATCGGGGCAGTCAAGAATTTCTCCCATTACTACATCTTCGGGGATTTTTATTAGAGCACTGCACTGAGGACATTCGATAGTTTTCAAACACGGTCACCTCATCGTTTACATAAAGTTAGTATGACAAAGGTTCTTGTTTGGTTTGAATGATAATATTCAGTTTATAAAGAATGCGCTAAGTAGGAGTTAAAGGTAATTACAGCCTTTTATGTAATTACAACTGATTCTAGCAAAGTGTTTGTGTCAAAAGTCAAATAAAAGCCTAAAAATGGTTGAAAACTGTTTTTAAATAATAAAAGAAATACTCTGGGAAATCTCTTTACTCGCCCCAGTCCTCTCCTTCGATTTCAGCCAAGCAGATTTCGATACCATTTCCATTGATTTCTCTGACCTCGACTTCTACCCCACAATCTGGACAATCGAGTATTTCGCCCTCCATGACATCATTGGGGGCATCTATTTCGCCACAACATTCTGGACATTCAACACTGTGCAATTTAGGTCACCTCAAGTTTCATTGATAATATAATTGTTCGTGATTTGGATACTTGTGTTTCCCTATATAAATGTTGTGCTGAAAACAGAGTAAAGGGTATGAATTTCGATTTTTCTGGTTCGAAAACTGTGAAATTACTTCAAAAAAAATGGGACCGAAATGGAAAAACCAAGTCTTGAAAAAGTGGAAAGAATATGCAATTAATTAAAACCAACTACGCAAAACGAGACTGGTATTTGTTCTGATGACACCTTCAGTCAAGCGAATTTCTTCGAGTGTTCTATTAAGTTCTTCTATTGTTGTGGTTGAAAGTACAGCAATGATATCGTACTCTCCAGTAGTCTCAAATAAATACGACACTCCTTCAATTTTAATGAATTTTTGAGAAATTTCAGGCGTATGCTTGCTTGCTTGCGTTTCTATCATCGCAATAGCCTTTGTTTGCTGTTCTTCATCGATTTCAACGGTAAAACGCCTAATTGTGCCGCGTTCTAACAGCACTTTAATCCTTTTTCGAACTGCAGTTTCTGAAAGCCCAACAACTTCAGCAATTTTTACGAAGGAAGTACGGGAGTCTTTTTTTAAGAGATCAATAATTTTTTGGTCTATTTCATCTAGCAATTGTAGAACCTCCCATTCAGATATATTTGAATCCCAACCTTATAGAAATTGTGGGCGGATAAATACGAGAAAATAAGCTGACAGTACTTTATTTTTTCAAAAAAAGGCGTAATGAAACCATGTTAGGGCAGAGCCTTTCTAAAAGCGTTAATTGTGTCAAGCAATCTATTTCTTAATTTAAGAAGGTGAATTTGTCGCAGATTTACTGCTAGAAGCAAAATTGGTACCAGAATGATTGTATATGAGGAAATGTATTTGAATAAAGCGCTATCTAAATTTCCTCCGATCAAAAGGGGTAAGTTATACTCTAAAAACGGATTTGGAGTCCATGGAAAAGGAACTGGATCAGTAACTGCACCAGTTGCTATGGTAAAAATACTATATGCCAAAGTACCAAAAAAAATCACTTGAAACCAGCGATTATTCGCAATATGAGGAACATCTAAAAGTATCCCAATGGGGACGACAATGAAAGGAATGACACTCAATAAAAGCCTTGGGCCGTATGATCCGCCTCCATGCCATACAACATACACAGACAACACGAATAGCATCAATAAGAAGGTTGACGCAAACCAAATTGCCTCCTGTGGATAACGTCTAAAGAACAATACAAAACCATATGCTGTAAATAGAAGAAATGGCGAAAAATAAAATAATCCATGATAGGTACTGAACAATAAGCCCCACAAACCGAGGTACATGGGATAAGAAAACGCCTGAAAACTTTGTACTTCTCCATAATAGCCAGTATACATATATGGCGTTGAGAATGGGCTATCGAAAATTACAAAATGGTACCAGGCGAGCAGTCCTAAACATGCTAGGTAAGGAACTAGAAATAACAATAATTTTCTAAATTCTCGTTTAAACGCATAAAATGCGAGAATTGGTGGTAATGCAAGTACATT
>JAEOSF010000027.1 GCA_016840515.1 Candidatus Borrarchaeum yapensis
TCATTACAAGAGTCCTAACAATCAAAGGAAGAAATAAAACCTTATATAATAAGGAATATCCACATTTATCTGTTATCGTGCTTGATGTATGGATGGTTATCATTGGAGGTTTTAGATACGATGAATGAGATCTCAGTTATTGGACGGATAAAAGAAGGATTCAAGATTTGGAGAAAAGGATGGTTAAGTTTTATCCTTGCTGTAATTTTATTATCATTTGTTTTTACAATCATATTGATCCCTGTTAGTTTCGGCATTGCGGGTATTGCGGGTATTGGAGCTTATTTTGGAGAAAGTCTTATTTTAGTAACGATAGCAGCTTTTGCGGTAATAATTTTTTTCATCGCTTTTAGTTTTATTGTTATCGGTACTATGTGCGGTCTAGGAAAAGAACTCATCGAGATCGAAGATACCCGCGCCGAAAATACTCTGCATTACATTAAAAGTTATGGTTTAAGATTTGCGGCGATAGGCATCATAATCGGAACTGTTGTTATTGGGCCGTTTATGGTTGTAGCTATCACCTTAGCCTTCATAAACATCTCACCTGGCTTCTCATTAAATCCGTGGATAGGAGGAGCAGTTGGCATTTTCTCATTTATTGTTGCTTTTTTCCTCTTCGTTCCTTTCGCCCTCTCGATACCAGTGTGCCTTATAGAGGATATAGGACCAATTGAATCAATAAAAACCAGTTTCCACGCTTTCAGAAGGAATCCAAAGACGATATCAGTATTGCTAGCGTCATTTATTGTTATTTTCGTTGCTTTACTTGTACTCCCTATCTTAGGTTTAATAATCGGATTTGTTCAAGCACCCTTTGCTGTGATATTAGCCGGTGTTCTTGGCACATTTGCTGTTATAGCATTCTTTGTTTGTATTTTTGTAATTCTCCCGGTAATGTGTATCACCTTTACAAAACTTTACTACGATTACAAGATCCCTATGAAGGAGGAGGTTTCTGAAGAAGATCTGCCAATAAGGCTACTTTAACGAAGATATTTTGAAAACGATCTAATTCAAAAAAGCGACTTAGGTGAAATCTGGAATGCAGCAAACTATGGTTGTAAGAAATAAGGAAGTTCTGAAATCACTTATATCACCGATCCGATCGAAGATCTTACAACTTCTCATCAACGAAGAACTTGCAGTTCAACAATTGGCAAACAAATTAGAAACATCTGCCGGATCAGCATATTATCATGTAAAAGGTTTACAGGACGCTGGGCTCGTTGAAGAAACTCGTACAGAAATGGAAAAGAATATAATGATGCGGTTTTACCGTGCAGTAGCTAGGCAGTTCAAGGTTGATTTTAGCATAATTACTGACGAGGCTGATGAAGAGGTTACCAAATGGGTCAAAAGCCGTGTAGAAAGCATAATTACTGGTTTACAAGCGTATAATATTGTAATCCCAACAGAAAAATTTCCTGATGCTGTACAGTATTTAACAAAATTCGTTAACCTTGAAAACAAGATAAAGGAAGAGATCTCACCTACGAGTCCTGAACTCTTGAATAATATAGCGCCCTCAATACGTGAAGATATTTCATCCCTCATGGAGATGTACCATCAAAATCAAGACAATGACTTAACCAATGCGCGAGAAAAACTGATCTCTTTTCTGCGTAAATATGAAAAAACGTGAAAGATTACAGTACTGTTTTTACCGAAAGGCTAGATTTTTTATCCTTTTTTCATAAAAAGATTTTTATATGTTGATGTTCATTATACGTTTGATTTATTTCAAACGTATGAATTATTTATAAATAATTTAAAAAATGGAGATTAAAAGATTAGTGATAAGACAGCATTAGAAAGGATTAAGACAGTGTAAAAGCGTGCAAACACTTTTTTTGAAAAGCAAATATAAACAAATCTTACTAGAAGACTTCATGGAGGTTATTGATGATATGGCGACGACCTCAATAACAGAGTTGCTAAAAGAAGGCTTTAGAATTTGGAAACAAGGATGGTTAAGCTTCATTCTGTCAGAGATTTTGTTGTTTTTTGCTTTGGCGATCTTATTAGTTCCTACGATGGCTACTGCGAATTATCTTGGAATCGCGAGAGAAACTTCGCCAGCCTTCTTAAACCCAATATTAGTTCCAATAATGGCAATAATCGGCATAACCTTCAATAGCGTAGTTATGGGAAGTTTCTGTGGACTGGGAAAAGAACTAATTGAATTCGAAGATACAAGGGCAGAAAACACGCTCTATTATGTAAAAAAACACGGCTTAAGTTTTATAGGAGTTGGTCTCATAATCGCAATCCTAATCGTTGTCCCATTGACACTGATGCGCCTCTTCTTGAGTGTAGGCACAAACTTTGAATTTTTAAGAGGTCTTGCTATTATCGTTTTTATAATTATATTTTTCCTACTAGCTCCATTTGTTATCTCAATACCTGCTGCTGTCATTGATGAGTCAAATGCTATTGAATCAATTAAAACAAGCGTAAATTTCTTACGAGAAGATCCAAAAATGGTCTTAGGAGTGCTTGGATTTTTTACTATACTCTACTTCTTACTTCTTAGCCCAACCTTGGCATTAACGACCAGAAACGCTATTTTGACACATAAATTCATACCTATATTCACTCCAGCTATTCTAGCAGTGATAGCCTTCGTTTGTTTTTTTCTCCTGCTGTTTCCGATGATGTCAATCACCTTCACAAAACTTTACTACAATTACAGAATCCCAAAGAAGAAACAGGTTTCAGAAGAGGAGTCACCAATTAGTCTATTCTAAAAAAGTGCATAGGAGTAGTCTCAAAATGAAACAACTTGTGGTGTTGAAAAAAGTGGAAGTTTTGAAAGCACTCCTCTCTAGCTGGAGATCGAAAATATTGCAGCTTCTTATTGTCCAAGAATATACGGTGCAACAATTGACAAAAATGTTGATAGAGATGACAGGAGAGAAGATTAATCCTGGTACGGTATACCATCATATAAAAGTCTTGCAGGAGGCAGGACTAGTTGAAGAAACGCGCCAAGAAATTGAAAAAAATATAGTTATGAAGTTTTACCGCGCCGTAGCCAGAGATTTTAGAGTTGATTTTAGTGTATTAACAGGCAAAGATGAGACTCATAGAGATGTTACTCAATGGCTCGAAAGCCGTGTAACAGGTTTAATAGACACGTTAAAAGCTTATAATATCAATATTGATCCTGAAAGTTACATCGACGCATCAGAGCATATAAAAGAATTCATCAACCTTGAAAATAAACTAAAAGAAGAGATTTCACCAAAAAATCCTGAATTTTTAACAAATAAAGATCCTTCGATAATAAAAGACGCCTTCTCGCTCATGACCCTTTATCTCCTAAACCAAAATAAAGAATATGTAATGTTACGAGAAAAATTGTTAGATTTCCTAAAAACGCATGAAAGTGCGTGAAGTAAAAGAATGGCATGAAAGAAAGATTTATTTGCTAATACTTCTTTCAGCAATTCCAATTTAGAAGAGGTATGATGAAGTTGAATAAAGAAAATTCGACAATCTTAAAGATAATCAACCTTCACAAAACATATGTCTCAGGCACACTGGCCGTACAGGCGGTTCGTGGCATAGATTTAGAAGTGAAAAAAGGCGAATTTATAGCAATCATGGGCCCTAGTGGCTCGGGAAAATCGACTTTGATCAACTGCTTAGCCGCAATAGACACGCCAACAATGGGTGACATTTTCATTGATGGGCAAAATATAGCCGCACTTAGTGACGATGAATTAGCTGAGATTCGCTTAAGTAAAATTGGCCTTGTTTTTCAGACATTTCAGTTATTTGAATTATTAACCGCGTTAGAAAACGTAGAAATGCCTATGACTTTTCTGAAGATGCCTAAAAAGAAAAGACAAGAGCGGGCTTTAGAATTATTACGAATGGTAGGTCTTGAAGCTCGTGCCAAACATCTACCCTCCGAATTAAGTGGAGGAGAGCAACAAAGAATTGCTGTTGCCAGAGCTCTTGCAAACGATCCACCGATTCTCTTCTTGGATGAGCCAACCGGTGATCTTGACTCCAAAAATGGACAGATGGTCATGGAACTGTTGAAATCGATCCATGACAAAGGAGAAACATTGGTTATGGTTACACATGACGCTGAAATGGCTACCTATGCAGACCGTATAATCAATATGCTTGATGGAAAGGTTCTAAACGAAGAAGTCAATAAAAAGAACAAAATAACTAACTAATAAGAGGATATAACAATGAGTTATTTACGTTATTTGTTCACTGGAATGCGTCGTAAGAAAGCACGTACCATACTGGGCGTACTGGGGATTATTGTCTCAGTCGCGTTGCTTACAGGTATGAATGCAACAGTTGATTCATACAGTTTTTCTTACATCGACCAGGCTGAACAAAATGAAGGTATTATCGACTTTATGATTACTCGAAACACGGATGATGAAATAAATCCAGATTTCAAAGACTTTATATTCCTAGAAGCAGAGCCACGTTCTCTTGCAGAATATGTGGAAGGTGTTCAGGGCGTTTCACCTCGCCTTAGGGCACTCATAGAGGTTGAAGTAATTAAGGAAGGTACTGAGCAAATAGAAATCGACCTTGAACTGATCGGTATGGATGTTGACAGAGAACAAGAACTCGGAATTGGACAGATTCGTATAATTGAGGGTGAATTCGATCTGGAAGGCAAAAAGGTGTTTATTCAGAGAAGGACAGCAGATCTTCTAAGTGTAGTAGTCGGGGATAAAATTAGGTTTAATCCAGTGGAGTGGAACACCGATAGTGGTGGACGAAAGGGGCAATTTTTTGAAATAGCAGCAATCATCGAAGATGAAAATCGTTTGGCAGATTCTGATGATAACGCAATGATAGTCGGCCTCTGGAGTGCCCGTGACCTGTTAAGATCTTCAAAATACGTTACTGAACTAGTAGGCGTCTTTGAAAATAGAGATTTTCTATATGATATTCGTGAAATTGACGCGACAGTTTCAAGGACTGTAAAATTAGGAACACGAATACAAGACGCAGTGGGTTATGGATACAATGTGGAATTACCAATTACTGAAGAATTGCAACGGCTCGACCAACAAGGGGTTTTTATTAGAATCATCCTTGGAATGGTAGCAATAATCTCACTTGTCATTTCTTGTGTGTTAATGTACAGTCTTTTAACAATCTCGGTTGAAGAGAAGACGCATGATTTTGGCCTATTTATGGCTCTCGGAGCAAAGAAGAAGCATATATATCGCCTTGTCATCTTAGAAGCAGTGATAATAGCCGTTTTAGGCACAGTTATCGGAGTCTTTCTTGGATTTCTGTTGAGTGTAGGACTTCTCTCTATATTAACGGCTGGAGGTCTTCAATTTCTTGTTGGATCTGTAACATTGCAGATTATTGTCACACCCACAACAATAGCAACAAGTATAGTCGCAGGAATTGCAGTAGGTCTAATTAGTTCCATTTATCCCGCGATGAAAGTCACTCGGGTTAACATTGTCGACTCCCTAACGCCTATGCGGGGAACCCCTACCAAGCAAAGTGTAAAAAGAGAAAGAGGCGTCAGTCGTGGTTTGATTTTTTATGGCATTGTTATTTCGGGTGTCTCGGGATTTGTTTTCTTCGTATTTCCTACCGCCTTTATTACTGGAGATCTGTCGGTGATCGGTACATTATTCCTTGGAATGATGCTTGCCTTGTTATTAGGATTTGACCTGATTGGCCTTGGTGGCTTAGTTCCAAGCGTAGAGAAGTTACTTGTACGAATAATTCGCCCATTCACTCGCCGAATTAATGACGTTGTCGCAATGTACCTTAAAAAACACCGCAGAAGAAATACATTAACCGCTATTATGTACAGTGTTTCAATTGCATTCATTCTGTTCCTTTCAACGATGCTAACTGTGCAGACACTGTACAATGTAGATGCTGTACGAGCTGAAGTAGGAACGGATTTGGCTCTTGTCTCAACCACCAGTACTGTACAAGGTGCAGGATTTGGAGGAGGATTTGGACCCGGTACTACAAGCAGCGACATTCCAATCTGGATAAACGACACAGAGCTTGTCCCTGAGATTAAAGAGATAAATGGTGTAGTAGATATTACACGAGTAAGTCATCAAAATCATCCTAATGGATCTTCAACGGTTAGAATGGGTGACCTGATACTGTTTGAAGATGTAAGCGCAAGCGTTTATGCAGTAGATGCTGATTTTCCAAATAAAACGTACTTTGATCTCGCCAGATTTACAGAAGGTGACGTTCAAGCCTTTAAAGTAATTAATGAGGTTGAAAATACCACGATCATATCCGAAGGTGCAGCGAAAAGACTTCAGGTTCATGTTGGAGAAAAAGTCCGCATTGAATCCAGTAGAAATCTAGCTACAGGAAGAGAAGTTTTCACTACTGAGCTTACTGTTGTCGCACTTGCTAGTGATATGCCTGCCTTCTCGGGCTTTCAAGAGAGAGAGTCAGGTTTTAGTGACGTTTTGGTGTCTCAAACTACTTACGCTTTGATCTTTAACCTCTATGAGCAACAGGATATCGATAGAACCGATAGCGAGGAACTCAAGGATTACGTTGAACCAGTCGATAGACTGTTAATACAAACGACTACTTCAGAGGCTTCAAGAAATGTCGCTAAAATCCTTAGACAATCTTATTCAGCAAGGGATGACTTAGACGTCATAGTCGTTGTGGAAGAAGTAGAAGAAGTACAGAGAAGTCTTGCAACCCTCCAACTGTTCTTCACCATATCATTGGGATTTGGTATGATTATCGCACTTTTCGGGCTCACAGCAAGTAGTTACACCACGATCCAAGAGAGTATTCGAGAAATCGGAATTATGAAAAGTGTAGGACTTAAACGCAAACACATAACAAACATCTTTATGTTTGAGTCCATAATCCTGACGATGGCAGCTGGCCTATCAGGTACTTTTGTAGGATATTTCACAGGCCTTTCGTTAATTGCACAACAGTCTATATTCACCGAACAACCATTACCGCTATATATACCTTGGCTGGAACTAGGATTAGTGATTGTTGCATCAATCATAATAGGTGCTATTGGAGCATGGATTCCATCTCGCATGATTTCGAAGAAAAATACTGCTGAAATCCTTAGAATGCGATAAACTCTTTTTAACCACTTTTCATTTTTTCATTTTTTCATTTTTTCATTTTTTCATTTTTTCATTTTTTCATTTTTTCATTTTTTCATTTTTTCATTTTTTCATTTTTTCGAGTTTTTTATCGGCCGAATTTGCTGTTTTTGACATCCTAGTACATAGCGTTGAATTATATACTACACACACGTTTTCAAGATCAACAAATTATAAAAGTGAGAAAAATGACATTTTATTAAGCATATGCTTGTATAAAAGAAAAATAGTAATAACATGTAATAGTCATCAATTTGTAAAATGAATAAGAAATTATTGACTATTTTGTTTGAGGTGTACTTATCATAGGTCTAATAATCAAGTGACAATTTTATATAAGTGAAAATAGTCTTTGAAAGTTTTAATGCAATATCGAAAGAAAAGTTGGTAATTAAAACAGAATAGAGAGCTTCAACAAAAATGACGCGTGGCATTATCTTTACACATTCAGAAATGAAAGGAGATCTAAAGCCAATATATGTCTACCCCCAAACGTTAGATGAGAGTTTAGTCAATACAATTACAATTAAAGCAGCAACTCTCGTTTTAACAACATTAGATCTTTCTGTTGACTATGAAGGGGCATCGATACTGCAACTACCAGAACTTACTGTCCTTGTATACTATTTTCTTTACCCATTTGAAGAGAATGGAACGGAAAAGCAAATACCAGCTACCATATCTTTGTTTATTGAATCTGAGTTCGAATGGTTTTTCTTTCGAGAAATTGACCCCTTAGCACAACGCATTGCAAGTTTAGTAAACACAATTAAAACTACGGGTAATGTGGTAGAAGAAGGATTAAAAGAACTATATGATTTTCTTGATTCAGTTTGTCGTATAGATGAAACGATTAAAGATAAACGAGACTTTTCACTCCATATGCTTATGGAACCAGTAACGATATCAGATCAACAAGGGTTTTTAGATTATTATCCCTATATTAACTTAGATTTAAGAGAGGAGATCGTGTCTCATCTAATAGATGGAGCTTTCACTATAGATGATCTTTCAAAAAATTTCAGAATTTCCTCTTGTGAAATAGTGCAAATATTTCAACGCCTTTTTAATTACAAATTAATTGCACTGCAAAATAGTGCTACCAATACTGATTAAGCTAACTAAATGCGATTTTTTGCTTAAGACCTCACTAACGAAGAGGTTACAAAATGAAAAAAGAAAGAAAATAGTATGGTGGCTACAAATTGGCCACTATTCAAAGTAAGGAATTAGACAGATGAATTTGAGGCCATTCTCGCCAGCTTGGAAGTTATGTTCTTCGTTTTCCGGAATCCAAACAACATCCCATGGTTTGAGCGGCTTTTTATTTCCGTCAGGGAATGTAACAGTACCGCCACCTTCAAGAATGAACACTTCGTGCTCCCAGCCATGCTCATGAAAGGGTGAACTACCACCAGGTTCCAATTCAAATAATCGCATTGCGAACCTCTTTGCGTTATCTTTTTCTTTTGAGATCAACCAACGAACGTAAGTATCCTTTGCACCTGCTTCTGCTTTTTCTTTTTTAACATCAGTCCAGTGGAATAATTTCATTGATTATCCTCCTTGGTTATTTCACGTGTCCTTAGTATCAGAAATTTTCTTTTTAACCTTGCTGTTTCGAATTGAAAGAATTGTTTTCTAAGGTAATTAAAAGAGACTGTGCAACTCAAATTATTGTTCGTATTTCGTTCATTTGTAATGAGTATTATTAATTTTTCAATGCGTAATATTCAACATATTAGTATCTGTAAATGCTTTATAGTATTACGCAATCTTGTAATCCGTAATATTGAAAAAGAGGCTTAGATGCAAATTTAGAAATCTTTTTAAAGAAAAACCACTTTATACGTAAAAACAACAAATCATAGTTTTTTTGGTGATTATTTTGAAAAAGATGAGAAAGAAAATGGCAACTGCCTGCAAATGCGGAGCAAGCTGCTAAAATATAAAACTCTAATATAAGAGTGAAAAATTCACAATCTCTTTTTTATTTTTCTATTTTTCGAGAAAACCCCATAATTTATACTTCAAAATCATTTTTCCAATAGCTTTATCTTTGAAATTTTAACTTAATCGGCGGGAAGTCCCCATCCGTCAGGGTGGGGTAGTTCACTATTTCAGATACAATTCCACTGCAATTTTGAAAAACTAGTTGTGAGACAGAATATGAAAAAACCCTTTAAAATAAGCTTGGTCATAAGTATTGTTGCTATAATTACAACCATAAGCGTTATCAGTTTTTTTCCTCCCACATCCACGCAATATACGAATGGAAATATTTTTGTGGAAACAAATTGGCTCAAAATCATGTTGATGATTCAGAGATTCGTATTATAGATGTTAGATCATATTCAAAATATCTTGAATCGCACATTCCTAATGCGGTGCATTTAGATATTGAGACTCTTCGAACCAAAGGTAATGGGATTACCCATGTTATTTCTCAAGATCGGCTGAATGAAGTTCTAATTGAATTAGGAATAACTAAGGACACAATAATAGTTTTCTACGGTGATTCTGGTTGATTAAATGTTGCATGGGCATTTTGGGTACTAGAGTATTACGGTCGCGACAATATTCGTATACTGAATGGTCAATTCAATAAATGGATAATTGAGGGACTTCCAACATCACAACAGATTCTAACGTTCCCTTCGTCCAATTATGCATCTTTGGATATTAAATCGGAACTTATAGTTACAAAAGAGTGGATAGTAGATAACCTTAACAATTCGGAGATCATATTAGTTGACGTTCGTTCATCTGCGGAATATAGCGAAGGACATATCCCAGGTGCTGTAAACAACGAGTGGACTAACAGCTTAACGGGTGTATACGTTAAAGTGTGGAAAAATGAACAGCAATTGAAAAGATTGTTTGAAAGTAAAGGTATTACGAAGGACAAACTTGTGGTAGTTTATTGTCGTACAGGCGTTCGTGCATCTCATTCATATTTTACGTTACGCTTGCTGGGGTATCCACAGCTTACTCTTTATGATGGCTCGTGGGAGGAATGGGGCAGTGATCCCACACTACCAATCAATTCCCATAAAACCATTATTTGTAATTTTATGATTTAATTTCAGCAGAATAAGATGGGCAAAAGTTTGTCAAAAATCTGTCTATCTGTTCAATTTCAAATGAATTAAGATTATAAAAGTTAAACAATAATCGATCGATTCTCTTTAGTAGGCTGTAGTCGATATCAGAACTGTGAAAAGGTCGTGCTTCAAGTATTTTATCAACATTACTTACAATATTCCTAATGATATTTTGGTCTTTGGAGGTTTCCGGTAATTTAAATGGGACGTATTTAATACACTCCCTATACTTCATACTTCCACCAGGAATTAGCAGCCCCCAATACATTACTCGATAGTAAAATTCGGCTAATGGAGAGTTTAAATAGGCTAAGGCGTATTTTGTTAGAAAGTTATTGCGGTTCTTTTCATTTTCAACCTTCAAGAAAAGCAGATAAAGTGTATTAAGCGCATAATAATATTTTTCGTGGTCTAATTTTGAGGAGTTCCCTCCGTCATACGCCGTTGTTAGGTATTTACTTGTATTTCTGAAAAAAAGTTTCTCTCTCTCGAAAATGGAAGTGTTTTTAGATAAATAGAGCCTTTCGTCATCTGTTTCTGGCTCATATTTAAGATATATCTGTTTCCAGTTAATTCGGTATCGTTCTAAGTCTAGGCCATCAATAATTTTTCGATTACGTTTTTGTTTTGATAGTTTTAAGGTTTTGTGTTTTTCTTCACTAATAAGAACTAATTTTCGAGTCTTTGAACTTCCAATTCGTATACATTGCTCTATTTTAAAAACATCTCCCAACAAAGATGCCCCATCTTCCATCTTTTTGACAATTGAATAATATTTGCTCCCTAAAAACGGAGAAAAGATGCGTTCTTGCGTCTTAAAAAAAAAGGAATATGGGAACATCATTACAATGTGTTTCACTGTTTCTTTTTCAGTCGAGGATATAGAATTTAAAGAGTGTAAATCGTCCGTCTTGAGAATAACTGAAGTTACCAGTTCGTCTCTTTTGTCAGTTTTTGTCTTTTGCAAAATATAAACTCCTACGCTAACGTCCTGTTCAAATACAGATTTACATAATGCAAGGTTAATCATTTTTTTAATAAAACACGTTGCCAAAATATATTCTCGTAATGCCCTTCCATATCCGCTATAAACCATAAAGGCGGTTGGCACAAGAAATCCAAGCATTCCATCAGATTTTAAAAGATCGATTGCTCGTTCCATAAAGAGGACATATAAATTCAGGCGTCCTTTTGCTGTCTTGAATTTTTTCTGATAGATTTTTCTTTTTTCTTTGGGTATTTGTGTCACTCCAACGTACGGAGGATTTCCTATGATATAATCAAAAGAATTGTCATCAAGTCCTGATTCAATCAGGAAATCAGAACAGAATATCGGAGGTTTTGGAAATACGAAAGATGGTTTTCCTTGAACTGCCTTTTTATAATAAGGTAATTGTTCGAGTACATACCTTATTTTTGTCATAAGACAAGAAAAGGGATTAATATCAAGACCTAGAATCTTTGAGCCATTACTTAACTCTTCTAAAACGTGAGACCATCCTAATAATTCAGCATCTTCTGTCACATCTGAGATATATCGTTTCAATGCCTCCACTAGAAAAACTCCACTGCCACATGCAGGATCTAACAGTTTTTTTTCCCTAAGCTGATTTCCTTTTAGATAACCAACACTATCTAGAATGATTTTAACCACAGATAATGGTGTAAAAAACTCTCCTAAGTTTTTTCGAATCTGTCTGTCTACTATGTGTTGATAAAGTTCACCAAAGATGTCAGTATCTTGAGATAAAGATATTTCTTCTATAGACGTTAGTATATTACCTAAACTGGTATTCAATTTCTCTAAGTGAGATAGAATTCTTTTGGGTATTTTTTTTTCATTTATGAGTTTTTCTGCAACAGTTTCAAACCACCAATTGAATGGTCTTTCGTAGGGTTCGAGATAGAGAAAATGCGTGTCTATTACGTTAATAAATTGTACGATATCAGTTAGAGATTGCTTTCCAGAAGCGAAAGATGCTTGAAAAAAAGATAATTTGTTTTTCTGTGAGAAGATCACTAAAATGGATTTGAATAATATAATAAGTAAGGTTTCAATACAAAAAAGCGTTTTTTGCTTACTTTCATTCTTCAAACTGACATCTTTTATAATAGTTTTCCATGTGCGAGGTATTCTTTTGGGCATTTTTCCTTTGGAATGCAGTTTCCACTCAGTAAAAATGATTTGAAGTTTTTTTGAATTATAAAGATGATATTCAAACAAAGCAAGCAAAGATTGAACAACGATGTGAAAAGAAGAATCCTCTTTTAGAGTAAAAACTTTTAAAACGTTTTCCTTTGCCATAGAGTCCATAGTCTTCCATCACGAATACATTGTGAATCACAGAAATGATATTTGAACATCTATACTGGTAACTAAACCGTATTTTGACTTATAACTTAACTGGCGAATAGATACATAAAAAAGATAATCTTATAAATCTGAAGATAGAAATATGACTTCAAAACTCGACCTTAGGCGGTTGATACTAAGAAACAAGGTGAACGAAAATAGCTTTTGAAATGGATGATATTCTCGCGGAGTTAGACAAAGAAAAACAGGCATTGAGAATTAGCATAGTTAGACGCAAATATGGGAAAAAGGTCACTCTCCTTTCTGGTTTTGGAATTTCAAAAAGTAAGCTCAAACAAATAGCGAAAAAACTGAAAAAAACGCTAGGTTGCGGAGGTACAGTAACCGAAGTTAATCAAGAACTTATTATTGAACTTCAAGGCGATTGGCGTAATGATCTTCCAGAGCTTCTAGAAGCTGAGGGATATAATGCAGAGGAAATAACCATCAGAAAATAGATCTAAAAACCTGTTTGCGTTCAGATCAAGAAATCTGTATTTACTCAAATATATCAATATTTGAAGTTAAACTGATCCGTTATGAGCTGAACTTTAGTATATAAGCTGGTGAAGGGTCAGTAGATTAAATTTAGTGCAACTACGGTATTCTCCTTTTTTTCCAATTTTTAAACTCTTTAAATGGTCTCATAAGGTATGTATTTATAGAAGGATTTGCAATAACAAGCCGTATTATACTATTCTTTAATGAAGAAAAAGGATTTCAAGTTTCTGTAACAATCGTTTAAGAATATGATAGGTGAAATAAATGGATGAAGAAAATTCTAACGAAAACGAAGATAAAATGAAATATGTTAAATATGTTGAATTTTCAGATCTTGATAACATGATCAGAGCAATGGTAAGTTCTAGAGCGCCGTTACTTTTGCATATAGACTTTGCTGGAAGGCAAATATATTTCCAATCCCAACCAGGATTCAAGGAGACGATTTTTTACTATGTCGAATTACCAGAAGCGATTAATGAAAATTTTGTTGTGTATGACTTAATGACTGGAAAGATTAGTTTTTCAAACCAGCTACAAATAGACCCAAACCGAAGATCAATTCCGATCGTCGAAATATCGAAACAAAACATTTTCCCTAAGGAGATCTTAGACTCAAAGTAGATAAGGGTTTTTTACAGATTTCATAAATTGCAGAACCAATTAGTATTATTGCTGGAATAATTATAGCGAATCCTAGCAGTGGCGATATATTCCAGAAAAAACTGTGTATTTGTCCTGCAAATAATAGACTTAAATTAGAGTCTAAATATTCCACATTCGTTGGATGGACATTTGTGAGAGCACCAAGCCCATTTACAGCAATACTAACAAAGGTCAACAAACTAAAGACAGCCCAAAACGCATATACGCCATATTTTTTTACAATTGAGTTATTCTGTAAATACTTGCCAAAAAAGATCTGTTTGGGGTCAGTTAGGACTCTCCCTATTGGGATACAGAGCAGTGGTAATACTGGATCTAAACGTCGCGATCCAAATACATATCCACTCGAATAGGCAAGAGAGGCAAAAAAGAACAGGAGAATTAAAAAACTTGAGAGGAAGAGAATACCTTCTTTTCTATCTTGTGGATTCCCTATCATTAAAATGAAACCTGGAATTGAAAATAATAAAACAGATGAATAAAAAAAGAGCCCGCGACGAGGTGTCAATAAAAATCTGAGCAAACCAAGATGTAGCGGACGTGAATATCCCCAATCGAATGCATTCTTAGGATATATTGCATACGTATAAGTTGTTACAAACGGATTTCCGAAGCATATATAATGGTATGTTAATAGAACAAGCAGCCAGACGATAACAGGTAGGATAAAAAAGAAAACAAGTCGTCGATTCTCACTAATTAGTATATAACCGATAAACGGCAGAAATAACACAACATTTGAATAATCTAATAATAGAAGATATCCCGCCAAAGTTCCTGAAATAGAGTATCGAATCATCTGATTTTTTACATTCTCATCTTTATTCCGTGAAATTAAAAAGTAGACTGCTGAAAGCACAAAGAATGCAGAGAAGGGATTGGCATATAAGGTGACTGCGTGAGGAAAGGCAAAGGTAGCAAAACCATATAGTAAACTCACTAACAAACCTGTCTTTTCTGACATTCCTAAAGAGTTGATACAGAGTAAATATAAGAGAACAACGGTGGCAGATGTAAAGACGCATGTTAATGAAATAAGAATAATTCCATCAAGAGGGTATGGAATCCCCAGCACCTTGGTAATATAAAGAACCGGAACACCCAAAAATGTAAGACCTGGGGGTTTGTTTGGGTAAAAATGCCCTGAGGGAGCAAGGACAAGATCCCACATATCATTTCTAAGAAATGTTGGAACAAAACGATCAATATACAAAACATTATCTTCTGCAATTGCTTTAATCTGTGCATATCTTGTTCTTTCACTAGCAGAATCCCAATATAGCCCATTGTTAAAAAAAATATAAACTAAAAATGATCCAAGAAACAGTTTGAGAGGAATTAATTCCTTAAGGGAACCTATCCTAATACGCCATATGCTTTGGTTATCCAACTGATCACCATATAGTGCCATGCATTAATAATTTCAGCCAATTCTCTCGTTTCAATGTAATACACAATATTATAAAAGTTCTGTTAAAACTGACTCGTGTGAGTTAGAATAAAAATATTTCTTTTTCATTCATCATTAAAACTTGTTCCGCGATATTATGCATATTAAATCGATCTATATCTTTAATTTGTTTCTTAATGTGTTCTAAAAATTCTGGGAGAACCTTAATCTCAAATTTTTTACCAGACTGTGTCTTAAAAACTCCAAAAATATCTCCATTAGCAGAGTATTTTATTTCAAGATTTCCTTTTCCAATAGTACACCCTGTTGAAAATTGGATCCCATCAAGTAGGCATCTATAGGGAGGCCTCTCCCGTGTTTGAATAAAAGCTTCGAGTTCGAAATGTCCTTTAGAATTTAAATATTTCAGGGCTAATAGACCCATGCGAATACCTATAGCCAAGAAAACACCAGGGTGACCGTGAAACTGGACTGCTTGATCATAAATCGCCTTCAATTGGTCTTTCATTCTAATTCACATATGCTGAATTCTTTGTGATGAGAGCAAAACGCAAATCTAAAAGGTTTGTAAATTAGTGAACTACCATCCCACAAGTTGAATGGCTTCCTGCTTCACAGACAACCTGCGGCGTCTCCAACCATACCGTTACCAGGTATCGGCTTAACACAGGCTTTAAATCGGACAGTTCCTGCCCTACTGTGTTCCCTTCCAGACCCACTGGGCTTTACGGCATACAGGGTTCAGAAGGGTACTCGCATGCCGACCTCTTGCCTGCAGGTAGACACCGGTCATATGTATGCGAACAGCTATTTAAAAGTTATGAGACTGGGTGAAAGTGAAACAGTAACGCAATCATCCCCCAACACGTTGAGGGGTCTTCTTGCGAAGTAACTATAAAATGATCGTAAATCAAAAACTTATGGTATTTTGAGGACTTTATGAGTAGAAGGTAAAAATGATGAATTAGACTAAGTGCAATGATGTGTTGTAAAATCATCTTTTATACTTTAGCTATAAGTTAATTCTATGTGGCAATGTCATCTCAGTTTACAAAGAATTTAGAACTAACAATGATTATTTGGACACTTAGAGTTCTTTTCTTCTAGATTTGTGGAGGAATTTACGAGAAGTTTTATGTATTTCGCTTGATGATTTCTATTTGGGCTTGATTCATACATAGAAATCAAAATGCAATGCTTTTAATCAACGTATCACTGAGGGAAAGAACCCTTGATTGAAGAACTTATAATAATGAGGCAAGATGGCGATATTTTGTTTTATAATAACTACACAGATACTAAATGCGACCACAATTTATTGCCAAATCTTTTTGCTGCGCTTCAACAGTTTGCAGAAACAATACTCAGCTCAGATTTGAAGGAAATTAAGTTTGAGGAAAATCGCTATATCTTTTTAAAAGATCGCATTGCAGTTGCTGCTAGGACCGGTGAACAATATGCTTACGAAAAAGTACGAGAAACTATTGTGAACATTAAAAACAAATTTATTGAAAAATTTGAAGTACTAAATGACTTTTCTGGCGAAATTACGACTTTTAACACATTTGAAAATGAATTAGCTGAGATATTACCTAATCAGACGCCAAAAATATCAAGCCAAGATCTTCTTGAACAATTTTTTGGAATCAAAATAAATAGCAAAAAAATACTTGAGGCTCTGTGAATTACGGGGGTGAATGTAATTGGTTGAAACATCAGCGATGATAGGAATCGCGTTCTCAGTAGTAGGAATTGTTCTATTTCTTTATTGCGTCATAGTAGTAAAAAAAATATTGAATCTCTTTCCAAAAGCAAAAATGCGTACAGACTGGATGATAATCAGTATCTTGATCATTTTTTTCGTGATTGGGTACGGGGTAAATATTTGGGCACTTATAACAAATAACCTTCCAGTATTAACTTTTATGCAATCATTTGTGTATTTGTTTGGTGCCATATTTGTATTGGTCGTCATCCAACTGAGTTATAGAACATATAAGATAATTGTAAAATCTGCTGAAGAATAATTAAAAGAAGTGAAGTCCGCGTCACAACCTGATGACTGATACATCTTCTTTTTTTTCACACTATAGTCAAACTACTATAATTTTTTCGCGGTTGACTAGTAAAATTGATAGATGTCCATATGTCCATAACATTATGTTTATATCTTAGTCGAAACATTGAAAAATTGCTCAATTCAGATGATCGCATTATTTACGAAAGGAGTCGTAATCACATGCAAAAGATACAATTTGATAGTGAACCGTTATTACAGGAATTTCAATTCGCACTCTTATGTTCCCTTAAAGATCCCAAAAGAGAATTAAATAAAGCATGCAGCGTTATTGGTGAACGTTTTGGAGATATTGATATAAAATTTTCATCCTTAGATGAGTTCTCAAATCATTTTCAAGCCTTCCTAAAAGACTATCTCAATATAGCAGATGGCGTTTCTGTGAAGTATGAAAATCATGTATTAACAATTGATATAGAAGGATGTAAATTCTGTCCAGCGAACACTAAATTTAAAATTGAAAAGAAGCAGGGTGCAGTATGTCCCCTAGGAGGAATACTTCGAGGGGCTCTCAAAAATGTTGATGGGAAAATAAAGTCATTTCGCTGGAAAGCCACAGAAAAACCTCCAGAAACTATTGGGATTTGTACTACGAGTTATGAAATCGTTATCGAGTAGAGCATTTTTTTAAGCATACTTTGTTAACATACATTTCTTTTTTATTGAAGTGTGTTTCTAAAAAAGCCTGAGAAGAAAAAAGCGTTCTTAAAAAGATAATTTTTTTGTAATTAAATCTTATTTTGTAAAAAAATAGGGGCATTAAACCCCTTAAAAAAGAAATGCTCTGAACTTATAGGCCGTATTGTTCTTTTACGAGGTGGGCAATACCCATTTGCTCCAAGCGTGCCATTGGGACGAGTGTTGAGATGTGAACAACACCTGGAAGACGACCAATTTCAATGCCACCTGTGATTGTGACACGGTTCTTCACTTCATTAATATCCATAGAGCATAACTGCGACATTCGTTCGAGACCGTTCATTGTTGCAGCATTGAGATCTCCACCTGTGCCCACTACAGATATAGGGGCAACTGCGGTTTGAAGTTCAAGGTTATATTTCTTAGCGACTGATCGCGCAATCTCCAGTTCGTTACTAGAAGGTAATCTTGCCAATGGCGGTAGATCTTCCATCTTTGGTATCAATATCGGACCATCATTCCCCAATTTCTTAATAACTTCAACACCCATTGTGACCTCAGCAGAAACGTCCGTTGTGTGACCAGAAATCTCTCCGTCACCTTGCATCGCATGTACATCGCCTACGACTATGCCGGCTCTATCCACTTTAACAGGTGCGATAACAATTGTTCCTTCCCCAACAGTGTCGACATCCATATGTGCATCGCTGCGTAACGCTAGCTCTTCTGCTGTAATAGCATGGTCGTGAGGAGCTCCTATAAGAAATGTACCAAAGTCTCCGGCGTTATGACTGCTGGGCATTTCAACACCAGGTAATGTTCCAAAGTTTCCTAGCATAGGACGACATCTTGATACAATGCCAGCTGGTGTATCTGCTAAGGCTAAAAGTAATATCGAATGGCATGTAAAACCCGCAGGTACTCCTGAGAATTCTTTTGCGTTTCTAGCTATTTCCTCTGCTGCAGCCTTATCAACAGTGACTCCAACCTTACGAGCGTCGTCAAACACCATAGTATAGCCATTTGTTACATCAAACGCAGATACTGGCGTACCACAATTGGTGCAACGGATTGCATCCTTACCAATTCCCTCAATTCTTGTACTAGGATTGATCGTTCCACATCCTGGACATTTTTTAGCAACAAATGGGTCACCAACATAACTTCCATCTCTGAAAGTTTCTGTACCAGACGCTGAAGCCTTAGAAGTGATAGAGATTTTCTTAATTTTGAGAACTAACCCGTCTCCAACAACTGCACCCTCAACAGCTACGGGGCGGCTGATAGTATGCCCACTTCGAATCTCTGGCGTGATCATTGGACCGTAGCACGCTGGTTCAGTACCCGTTGTTAATACGCCTCCATCCCTCACGGGGCCAAGCATATCAGTTTTAGGTCCGATCAAATCGACAAATTCACTAACATAAACGGTATCTGATGCGACCATTTATTTCCCTCCTACATTTTCTTTTTTTTAATCACCTAAAAAACGAGGTGTAAACTATTACTATGGCGTATCAGATATATAACTCCAACTCAATCACAAATGCTAATTTTAAATTAAAAAGATTCCCAATAAACGTCAAATTCATCCCTTGGTATAAACAGAAGTTTTTACAGAAACCGAAATCTTTTTTAATTCATTATGTTTTTCGATAATAGACAGAATTTAAAAAATTACTCATACGAATAGTAGTTGTTGTAACGCAAATTTTAAATTGCGTCCAGAAATTGCCTACTAGAAATGAGAGGTTGATTCATAGAAATCAAATGCAGCATTTCTCAAATACTTATAATTGAAGTCAATATAATGACAAAAGAGGTATACAAATGGCGAAATTTCCTGAAGTTTTAGACGTTACATATGCTAATAGTTTACCAGTTTCGAAGATACCAACAGAAATTGTAGAAAGAAAAGGTGCAGGGCATCCAGATGTACTTTGTGATAGAGCGTCAGAAGAATTGAGTATTAAACTCTCTGAATGGTACCTGGATACTTTTGGAGCAATTATGCATCACAATGTTGATAAATGTGTCCTTAGCGGGGGTCAGTCAAACGCAAGATTCGGCGGAGGCGAAGTAATCGAACCAATCTATCTTTTACTTGTCGGAAGGGCTGTTGGAATAGTCGGAGGAGACAGAGCATCCCAGGTTCCTATTGGAAAACTTGCTGTACGACATACAAAGCGATGGCTCGCTGATACGCTTCCACATTTAGATGTTGATGGCGATATCATTATTGATTATAAAATTCGAAGTGGAAGCACTGACTTGGTGGGGAACTTTGAAGAAGGCGTGGATATCCCTAGGTCAAATGATACGTCCATTGGC
Source organism: Candidatus Borrarchaeum yapensis (assembly GCA_016840515.1). Taxonomy (GTDB): domain Archaea; phylum Asgardarchaeota; class Sifarchaeia; order Borrarchaeales; family Borrarchaeaceae; genus Borrarchaeum; species Borrarchaeum yapensis. The sequence continues at coordinate 20,213 of JAEOSF010000027.1, forward strand.
GTTGGCTATGCACCGTTTACTGATTTAGAGCGCTTAACATACGAGTCTGAAATACTTCTTAACTCACGAAAAGTCAAGTATCGCTTCCCTGAAATTGGCGAGGATATCAAGGTCATGGGAGTTCGTAGAAACGATAAAATACAACTTACTGTTGCAAATGCTATCATCTCAAGTGTATGTCCTGATGCAGATCACTATATGAGCGTAAAGGATGATATTAAAGAACTCGTCTTGAGACAATCTGCTGATATTACTGACAAGGAAGTTATTGTGAAAGTGAATACCGCTGATGATCCCGATGCAGGAATCTACTATCTGACATGCACGGGTACGAGTGCTGAACATGGAGATGATGGTCAAGTTGGCAGGGGCAATCGTTCAAATGGCTTGATTACTCCAAAGCGACCTATGACACTAGAAGCTGCTGCTGGTAAAAACCCTATAAGTCATGTTGGCAAAACATATAATGTAGCAGCACGCAGAATTTGTAATAAAATAGTGGATGAACTTACAGAAGTCACAGACGCTTCGTGTTGCATCGTTTCTGAAATCGGGTGTCCCATCACAGAGCCTCAGGTTCTTGAAGTAGAACTACATGCAGAGAATTCAAGTCCCGAAATCAATTCCACAGTTGCTTCAATTGCTGAAGAAGTAATGAATGAATTGCCAACAATCTGGCGTGGATTCCTTAATCGTCAATATGAACTTTATTGAAAACTGAAATTAAATTTCTTGGTGGGAGCACTTTCCCCGCTATTTTTTCTTATTTCTTTTAAAATTTCGCTATGGTACTTGTCATACCCTCATTTGAGTTATTAAGGTAGTCAAAAATCTTTATGCTGTCTTTTCTATAGGTGCAAAAGTTTTTTATTAAAGATATGCTGTGTTCATCTTAAGCGTAATGAATGATATAGAAATTAAAACCAGTCTTAAATGCGTAAAAACTAAGTTTATATTTTTAAACTTGGAATGTCTAACTGTATCGTTGAGGTTCCAGTCATGAGCACGCGTTATACATTCAAGTGTATTGTAGCAGGCGATGGGGGTACAGGAAAAACAACATTGATTAACAGATATATTACCAAAACATTCTCAGTTGATACAAAGGTCACAATTGGAGCTGGCTTCTATACAAAGACTCTAGAGATAAATGATTCAATTTTGAAACTTCAAATATGGGACTTTGGTGGAGAAAAACGCTTTCGATTTATCCTTCCAACCTATTGCAAAGGCGCACATGGAGTAATTATGGCTTTTGATCTTACGCGGCTTCCAACATTAATAGGTCTCGATGAATGGTTAGATATCATTAAGAAAAATGCGGCGAATCCAAAGATCATTCTTATCGGCACAAAACTTGATATAGGACAAACAATAGATGAAGAAATAATCAACGAGTTTCTCGCAAGAAATAAAGATGTTTCTTCATTCTATAAAACAAGTTCTAAGACTGGAGAAAACATTGAGGCTGTCTTTGTACAAATGGGAGAACTATTGCTTGAAAATGTTTAAGGTAATAATAATGCCTGAAAACGAAAAAAAGGTCGTTGTCTTTTGCAAGATGTGTGATAGCTTCATTTCGATTATATTTTCTAAAAAAGAATTTTATGAAAACGCAATATTTGATGGTGGACTTGTTTCAGGCACGTTTTTGCATAAATCAAAGAATAAAGAAGATCCTGCGCATGCTCTCTTAGTTTATTTCGATAAGAATTTCAATCATCGTGGTACGGTGTGCTCAAAAGTAATTAAGACAAAAAGTACAAAATATACAAAGGGAAAGAAATGAAGAGGTAGTCTTCACCGCCCTTAAGGTTCCCTATGTTTTCTCAAAACTTGTTTACTGCAAGCTGGGCAATTTATGTCTTTTTCTATGTGTTGATGAGAAGGTTTTTAATTTTTTGAGTTTATTGAGGCTAAATACATGAAACCTATTCTTAAATCGTATTCTATTACTGAAATCTGGTGGAGAAAGTGCAGATCAAAAGATCTTATCACTTTTGAAGAAAAGACAAACTAGCGAAGAAGTTGAAAACGCAATAAAATGGACAAGAGAGGCGGATATTGCTTTTGAAAATACTTTTAATCAACCCACCTGTTTTTCACGCTAAAGAAGTACGTATCAAGTCACGTCTTTTTACGACTGAGAAATATATGAATGTGTTTGGAGAGCCGATGGGTCTTATGTATCTTGCAAGCTATTTGCAAGCAAATGGGTATGAAGTACAAATTGTTGATGTATTTAATGATAAAATTTGGAACAATTTGCCTAATATAATCCGTAAGTCAGGTGCAGATATAATTGGAATTACCAGTATGACGACTGGCATTAATGAAGCGCTAGAAACTGCTCAAATATGTAGAAAAGAACTTAACGTTCCAATCGTTTTTGGTGGGGCTCATGCTTCTGGAACACCTGAAACTTTGACTAAGCATCCAGCTGTTGATATATCCGTTATAGGAGAAGGAGAACAAACGTTTATAGAGTTATTATCCACAATTGAGAAAGGAAATTCACTAAAAGAAGTCGATGGAATTTGTTTTAAACATAATGGCGCTATCATACGAACAGCCTCAAGGCAGTTGATTAGTGATTTAGACAGTATCCCTTGGCCAGCTCGTGATCTTGTTGATATGAAAAATTATTATATGGATATTTCTTCACATCGAGGTATCTGGCCTGCTTACACAGTATTTGCATCACGGGGCTGTCCTTTTAATTGTGCTTTTTGTACATCTAATATCTGGGGTCGTAAATGGCGAAAACGTGATCCAAAAAAGGTTATAGATGAAGTAGAAGCAGTATATGCACAATTTCGTAGACCTGGTATCAAATTTGGAGATTTTGTTTTTAATGTTGATAGGAAATGGGTAGAGCAGATCTGTAATGAGATTGTGAGTAGAGGACTTGATATTAAATGGAGCGCTAAAACAAGCATACATGGAGTTACACCTGAACTTCTTGATTTGATGAACCGTTCAGGATGCGTTTTACTGAAATATGGTGGAGAAAGTGCAGATCAAGAGATTTTATCACTTCTAAATAAAAAACAAACTAACGATGAAGTCGAAAACGCAATAAAATGGACAAGAGAAGCAGATATTTCACCTCACTTATATTTTCTTGTAGGCGTTCCACAAGAAACAGAAGGATCAAAAAAGCGAACATTTGAATTTGCGAAACGACTTTTTCATAAATATGATGCAAAAATTAAATTCAGCACTTTATATGTGTTTCCAGGAACAGAAATTGAAGAAATGGCTGGATTAAAGGGATATGATTATTATGCTCCACTACCCGAAATTGAATCCACGTCACGTGCCCCTTTGTACAGTGTTGTTACAGGAATGTACTCTGAAAACGAGATTAATCGAATACGTGGAAGATACGACAAATATTTCGCTATTCGTTCTGCATGGAGATACGTACGTAGAAATCCTTTTAGTTTGCGAAGCTGGAAATATGTGATCCAAAACCTTTAAAAAAAAGGTACTCTTTCTTGATCTATATCCCTTGTACTATTAAGGTCTAAAACACTGGGCTAACTTCTGTTTTGTCAACCTACAGAATACCATCATCATCTAGGCGAAATATTATGGAATCTTCACCTGGTTTCAAGGAAAGAGTATACACTTTTAGTACATGCACTCTGGCTATTTCCTCATTTATAGTAAATCTTGGCTTTGGATTGACTTTACCGTATTTCCCATTGTTCGCAATAGAACTGGGGGCGGAAGTCTGGCATGTAGGTTTTCTTGTTACTGCTTTCATTGTGGGACGTGTTCTTTTTAACGATAGAGCTGGAAGGCTTTCAGATATGTATGGGAGGAAACTTATCATCAATCTCGGTGCCCTTGGGTATGCATTAATTTCGATCGTCATGTTCTTCATCACACACTGGTTACACATGCTGGTACTGAATTTCTTCTGGGGAATGGCTTCCGCTTTTGTTTGGTCGCCGAGTGAGGCGTGTTTGGTAGATCAGGTCTCACCTAAGAAAAGAGGAGAAGCACTTAGCATGTTTTTCACACTTACTAACTTCGGATGGGTTGGCGGACCGGCAATAGGGGGTTTAGCGCAACATTATGCTTTCAATACCCTCAATATGTCGATCGCAGACTCGTTTCGCTTCCCATTCTATATAGTCTTTGTACTTTCTTTACTTTCACTTGTCATTGTGCGTCTTTGTGTCCAAGAAACGCGTGGAAAAGGAGCTGCATGCGAAATTTCTGGCCCATCCTTGAAGATTGACAATCCAGGTGAAGGAAACTCAAAATTACCCAAATATTTGAAAAGAAACCTCTACGTATTTTTCTTCGCTGCATTTGCAAATGGGTTCAGCTGGGCATTCCTTGAGCCTTTATTGCCCATTTACTTGACCGATAAAATTGGAGCTATTCCTCTTGAGATCGGTATAATCTTTACTACAGCAGGTTTATGTGGTATATTTGTGAATTATCCCTCTGGACGAATGAGTGACAAATTTGGTAGAAAACCACTTATCAGCGTTGGGATGATCTGCTCGCGAACAGCGACTTTATTAATACCAGCGTTCTCTCAAACAGCTGCAAATGTAACTGGTGTAATGGGCGTCAGATCTGTCGGTTTTAATGTAAGCCAGCCAGCTTTACGCGCATTACAAGCTGATCAAGTTCCATATGCTAGACGAGGACAATTATTTGGAAGAATCGAAATGTTCTTTGATGTTGGGATGATTATAGGGTCTCTTATCTCTCCCCCTCTCTACTCTGCTTTTGGATCGGTTCCATTGTTTACGTTATTCGGGCAGGTCATCCTTGGAGAAATTATACCCTTTGCGATTCCAGCAATTATGGGAATAATAGCATTAGCATGCATTTTGGCGTTTGTTCTGACAAAAAAAGAAAGTGAGGAATTTTAGGTTATTAATCTTCATTTTTCATTGCAAAAACATTGATTTAAGCGAGGTAATCTAGTAATAATCAAAAAAATCTTTTAAAGTTCCTCTGCTTTTATCCCTCGATTAATAACAACCTCAGCAATATCTGCAGAGTAATTGACGATTCTTTCTAAACTTGCAGAGATCGCAGCAAGATTTACTGCTAACTTGGTTGTAGAAGAAGATACTAAGGGCTCAATCTTTTCATTGATCAAGTGTCGGATTTCTTCCTTCTTATGAATCTGCCTATTGGCTTCTTTTAAATCTCGAGAAAATAATGATTTAAATGCAGTTGAGTAGATCTCTAGCGTTTCTTGACCTAGTTCATATAACGACTCAGTAGGACATTCCAATTCTTCTTTAAGTATTGTATCCCAATTTCGTGCAATTATCACTAAGTGATCACTAATCCGCTCTATTGAGCGAGTTACAGCGTAAAAGTCAATAATTTCTTGTTCTCGGATTCCGATCTGTTTAAGCACCAAAGGATTCCTTAGGCCGCCCTTTAATTGTTTAATTGCAAGGAAGTATAATCTATCCACAACATCCTCTTGATTCATAGCTTCTTCAAGAGGTGATTTATTCTCAATCATTGATGTTATGATAGTCTTTAGCATAGAAGAGGTTAGCAAGAATAAACGTCGCATCACTTTCCCTATTGAAAGTTCTTCAAATGAAGTTAAATCTTGAAGAACGATTTTATTCTCATATTCTTCAATGATTTCAACACCTAAAAGACGATGTACGCGTTTTAGTGTCCTTTTTCTATATTCTGGCGAAATGGGGCCTTTGGAATTTATATGAATTATTTTTGGTCCATTTAAATATTTGGCAATGAGCACACGTTCGTATAGATCAATATCCTTAAAATCGCCTACGTTGATTGACTCCTCAAAAAAGAAATTATTACTTGTTGAATTAGGTGACAATAAGAGCGACCCATCATGCTTATCTACAATTGAGACCTCATCTCCCGCTTTCAATCCAATTTTTTTTGCCCAATTTTTTGGAAGTGAGACAATATATGTAGAAGTTCCTGTCAACTGAACTTTCCTTCGTTCCAATAGCTACACCTCTGACTCTAATCTTGATCTTAACTAAATAGACCAAATAGATGCATTAAATCAAGAAAATCTTATATGAATATATAGATTTTGGAGATGGTATAGATATCAGACTATAGATCTATATTTTCTATATATTATTTTCGAATATTCTTGCTCAATGTAACTAACAAAGTATTGAAGAATCTATGGTATTAAAAGAGGCTGGATTTAACAATAAAGGCCCAATTGAGACTTTTTGCCCATTTTAAATTAATAACAGATGATTCCATTCTTATTTCGCTTCTATATATTCTATATAGGAGTAAAAAAACTAACAAGGGAAATTTGAAATAGTTTAGCCTGTGATGTGGGGGCAAAATATCAAAAAAATTATACAGAGAGTGAATACTTGAAGCTTAACAAAAAGATAATCGGAGGAGTTGCGATCATCGCTATTTTGGTGATCAGTCTCGGCGTTGTCTTTGGCACAGGGTTCGATAAACCACATCGCACTATTGATATCACGGGCTCAACGACAGTTCTTCCAATCTCACAACGATGTGCAGAAGAATGGACTACGACTAAGAATCCGGATCGAAACCATCCTTATTATGACGAGATTAACGTTGCTGGAGGCGGCTCTGGTGTGGGCAAAAAGGACCTAATTGATGGAAACAATGATATAGCTGATTCTTCTTCATCAATGAAACCTGAAGAGTATGCAGATGCGTATGCAAATGGCGTTAACCCTGTAGAACATGTTATTGCACTTGACGGTCTCTCAATAGCTGTACATCCGACAAACGGACTCACTGATATTAGCATGGCTGAAATAAAAGCTATCTATGACGGAACAATTACAGATTGGAGCGAACTTGGACAACCCGCTGGCCAGATCGTGGTATACAACCGTGAAAGTTCTTCTGGAACCTTCGAAACATTCGAAAAGAAAGTAATGGATGAAGAACCCATCCGTGCTGATGCAATTGAAAAGACCTCGAACGGCGCTATGAAGCAAGCAGTATCTGGCGATCCACTTGGTATCGCTTATATTGGAATTGGCTACGTAGACGAAAGCGTAAAGGCATTAACAGTTGACGGTATCGTCGCCTCAGAAGACACTGTTCGCGCGGGTAAATATCCTATCGCGCGTGAATTATACATGTACACCGACGGCACCCTAGCAGAACAAGAAAACACCTTGGTAACAGACTTTATTAATTTCGTCTTATCTACGCGAGGGCAAGAACTCGTAGTAGAGGTCGGATTTATCTCTGTTTACGCACTCTAACACCCGAACTACCAACTCCGAATAAAGTACTCTATCAATCCCTTTCTTTTTTTGTTTTTTTTACTCATTTTGCTAAATATCAATTTTTTGTCTTTTTTGATTATTTCTTCTTCTAGCATTTGCTATTAATGGGCTATATAATTTATATAGTGATATAGAGATAGTTATAGAGCAATATAGTGGAATATATAAGAGTATAGTGCGCTATAGTTTATGGACATCGGATCTAACGTTTTTATCGAAAACTTTATAACCTAAGACCTATCTAGAGCAACTTAGAAGGTAAAAGATTTAATATGGAATCAGATTATGATGTCCGATAGTACAAGTAGTAAACCAAAATCTAAAGATTTACTCTCAAAAATAATTGATACACAGTATCTTTGGAAAACAATCAAAACTTTCGGAATAAAGGAATTTCTGCTAATTTGCGCGTCAATCTCTGTCTTTGCTGTCATTTTTATCTTTGTTTTTCTTTTCGTCGAGGGTATTCAAGTATTCTTTGAAGTTAACCCAATTGAATTTTTCTTTGGAACAATTTGGCGACCAACGGCCATCCCCAAATACAGAGCGTGGGGTATCGCTCCGATGATTATCGGCTCTTTAATGGTTTCCTTTGGTGCATTAGCGATAGCCATTGTATTTGGTATAATGGCGGCAATCTATATAGCTGAAGTTGCCCCTCCACAAATAAGAGACTTCGTAAAACCGATAATAGAAATCCTCGCAGGGATTCCATCAGTTGTGTACGGATTCTTTGGTCTTGTAATTTTAGTTCCCTGGATTAGGGAAACATTTAATGTTGTTATTGGTGAAACGGCATTCACTGGTGCATTAATTCTATCGGTAATGATACTGCCAACAATTGTAAGTGTTTCTGAAGACGCAATTTCAGCAGTCCCAAGACATCTTAAAGAGGGAGCTCTCGCATTAGGCGCAAATGAATTTCAAACACTTAAATCGGTTGTTCTTCCTGCAGCATTATCTGGGATTCTAGCAGCGATAGTTTTGGCTTTTGGAAGAGCGATTGGCGAAACGATGGCTGTCTTAATGGTTACAGGTGGTTCTCCAATAATTCCATCTCCATTTTGGAATTACTTAAGCCCAGTGAGAGTAATGACTGCATCTATTGCGGCAGAAATGGGAGAAGCAGTCCAAGGCGGTACACATTATCACGCACTTTTTGCCATTGGAATTGTTTTATTTGTCATCACATTTGTTCTTAATAATATTACACGGAGAATCGTTCGAAAACGAGTAAAGATGCTTAAAAGGCTTTAGGAGGCTTAAAGACAACAATGCCACCACTTTCAGCAAACAAATATGTGCAAAAAATCTTTTTCACCCTAACAGGAATTGCAGTCGTGATTATCATGGGTGCATTGTTTTTCCTACTTGGTTTAATATTCATTAGAGGGGCACCTGTAATTAACTTGGAATTCCTAACGCAAGCGCCCAGAAGAGGTATGACTGAAGGAGGAATCATGCCTGCTATTCTTGGTACACTCGTCTTAGTAGCATTCGCAGTAGCATTCGCATTTCCAGTAGGACTATTTGGTGCTATCTATTTAGTGGAATATGCAAAAGAAGGACGAATTACTAGAATAATAAATGAAGCTATCGAAAATTTAAATGCAGTCCCATCCATCGTTTTTGGTCTTTTTGGATTAGCATTCTTTGTTACTTTCTTAGGATTTGGAAGGAGTATTCTTTCTGCTTCATTGACGCTTGCCATGATGATTTTACCCACGGTTATGGTTACTTCAGTAGAAGCTTTAAAAGCTATCCCTCAAAGTTTCAGGGAAGGAAGTTTGGCACTTGGAGCGTCTAAGTGGCGCACAATTCAAGATGTCGTTCTTCCAGAGGCATTCGCTGGGGTTTTGACAGGAGTGATACTTGCTATCGGACGTGTCGCCGGAGAAACTGCACCTATACTGTTTACCGGCGTTGTTTACTACAAATATGCTTTACCCTCGTCACCATTTGATCAAACTATGGCTTTAACATATCATTTATTTGTATTAGCAACTGAAAGCCCCGATATTGCGAAAACACGACCAATACAGTATGGAACTGCCTTAGTTTTAGTGGGGCTTGTTTTACTAGTAGATGCAACAGCCATCTACATACGACGAAATATTCTAAGTAAAAGAAGGTGGTAAAAAATGGACGCTGTAGATTTCGAAACCAAAAGTGATGTCCTTGATTTAGTTCAATTACCTGAAAGTAGTATAGATGAAGAAGAAATAGCACTAGAAACGAAGAATCTATCATTATGGTATGGAGATCTAAAGGTTTTGCATAATATCTCACTCAAAGTTGTAAAAAATGCTGTGACCGCACTTATTGGCCCATCTGGATCTGGAAAGTCCACTTTAATTCGTTGTTTCAATCGTATGAACGACTTAATTAATAACGTACGTATTGAGGGGACAGTTCTACTAGACGGTAAAGATATTACCGCGCCAGATGTAGACGTTACACAATTAAGAAGACAAGTTGGAATGATGTTTCAAAAACCGAACCCCTTTCCTAAGTCGATTCAGGATAATATCACATATGGTCCCAGAGTTCATGGATTTAACGGAAATTTGTACGATGAAATAGTAGAAAAGAATCTAAGACGTGCAGCCTTATGGGAAGAAGTGCATGAGAGGCTAGAAGATAATGCTCTTGACTTATCAATTGGGCAACAACAGAGATTATGCTTAGCAAGAACATTAGCTGTAAATCCTGAAATCATTCTTATGGATGAACCATGTTCTGCTCTTGATCCCATTTCAACAGCAAAAATCGAAGATTTGATCCATGAACTCAAAGAAAACTATACCGTGATCATCGTAACTCATAACATGCAACAGGCAGCACGTGTAGCGGATTATACTGCCTTTATGTGCTTAGGCGAACTTGTTGAATTTGGAGCGACTCTCCAAGTATTTGAAGCACCGAAAAACAGTCAAACAGAAGATTATGTTTGTGGACGCTTTGGATGAAAGCCATCCACATGTTTTCTCCTTTTTTATTTATTTGACTTCTTGTTAGCAACTCAATTTAGAAAGAAATTCTGAAACTTCCTTTTTTTAGCTTGACTCTTTCTATAATATTAAATAGTTTAAATATCTATGAAGTTCATCGATAAAACTCCTCACAAGCGATTCTAATTGTTCTATCGATTTTTCAGAAGATTTTAAGCTTAGCGCCCTGAAATTAGAGAAAATTTGAAAGAAAAATAGAAAGGCAGTCTGTAGTTAATTTTTTATTGCCTTTTGTTTTAATCAAACACTGTTTCAATTGTTTTGAGATGATTTTTCTTTAAGACTGTTGTGCGACGGCCATTTCAGCACTAGGAATACGGAATTGAGGAATTTGTATCTGTTTTTCTTTTAGAGCAGCTTGTGCGGCAGCTAACCTAGCAATAGGGATGCGGAACGGTGAGCAACTGACGTAGTCTAGATTAATTCGATGGCAAAACTCAACAGTCTTAGGATCACCACCATGTTCACCACAAATTCCAATTTTTAAGTCAGGCCTGGTTGAACGTCCTTTTTCAACAGCCCATTCCATTAGTTTACCTACACCTGTTTGATCAAGTGTTTGGAATGGATCTTCAGAAATAATTCGTTGTTCTACATAAAGAGGCAGGAATCGACCCGCATCATCTCTAGAGATCCCAAGAGTTGTCTGAGTTAGGTCATTCGTTCCAAAACTAAAGAATTCAGCAATTTTTGCTATTTTATCAGCGATGATCGCTGCTCTAGGGATTTCTATCATTGTTCCAATTTTATAGTCCACTTCAAAGCCATATTTCTCAAAGACTTCATTGGCCACAGTTCGAGCAAGTTCTTCCTGCATTTTAAGTTCATTTATACGACCAACAAGTGGAATCATGATTTCGGGTTTAACATCAATACCTTCTTTCTTGACTTCACAAGCGGCTTCCAGTATAGCACGTACTTGCATTTCAGTAATTTCAGGATAACTGATTCCTAATCTGACACCTCGATAGCCCAGCATTGGATTAAACTCACGAAGAGATTCTATCCGTTTATGAATTTCTTCATATGATATATTGAGTTTTTCCGCTAAAGCTTTTTGTTCTACTTCATTATGAGGTAAAAACTCATGCAAAGGTGGATCAAGAGTTCTGATGGTTACTGAAAGACCATTCATAGTCTTATAAAGTCCAATGAAGTCTGCTTTTTGCATGGGAAGTAGTTTCTCAAGAGCCTTGTGACGATCATTTTTATTGTCTGCTAGAATCATTTCTCTCATAGCATCTATCCTAGATCCATTGAAAAACATATGTTCAGTTCGGCAAAGACCAATACCTTCGGCACCAAAGGCAATAGCATTTGCAGCTTGATCAGGCAGATCAGCATTAGCCCAGATCCCTAAGCGACGATATTCGTCAGCCCAGTTCATAAAGTTCTCATAAATTTGATATGTACCTGATTCTTTAGGAGACATTGTTTTATTAATTACGACTTCAACAACCTCTGATGGGCTAGTTTCAATTAGTCCCTCAATTACTTCTCCTGTTGTCCCATCGAGGGAGATCCAATCACTTTCCTTTATTATTGTACCATTAATTGCAAACTGACGCTTTTTGTAATCAATCTGGATTTCACTTGCTCCAACTACACAAACCTTTCCCATTTGGCGGCCTACTAAAGCTGCGTGAGAGGTCATACCGCCTCTAGATGTTAGAATACCTACACTTGCTTCCATACCTTTAATATCCTCAGGTGAGGTTTCGTGACGAACTAGAATAACTGAGTCGCCATTTTTCTTGTATTCTTCTGCGTCAGCGGCAGTAAAAACTATTCTGCCAGTAGCCGCCCCTGGGCCCGCATTTAAGCCCTTAGTTAGAAAACGTCCTTCTTTAATTGCCTTCTTTTTTTCTTCGATATTGAAAATTGGTCTTAACAATTGATTCAGTTGATTAGGATCAACACGTAAAAGGGCTTCCTCTTTTGAAATCAGGTTTTCTTTCACTGCTAATTCATATGCAATTCTAAAAGCAGCAAAACCAGTTCTTTTTCCAGTACGTGTTTGTAACATCCATAATTTACCTTTTTGGATTGTGAATTCCATATCTTGCATGTCTCGGTAATGAAGGTCTAATTTCTCAGCAATTCCTACTAATTCATCGTAACAATGTCCGACAAATTCGTTATTTTTAAGGTTTTCAATTATTTCTGGAGTACGAACACCAGCTACCACATCTTCACCTTGTGCATTAACAAGATATTCACCATATAGTTTCTTCTCGCCAGTAGCAGCATTACGTGAGAATAAAACGCCTGTTGCACTATCTTCACCCATATTTCCAAAAACCATTGTCTGAACGTTTACCGCTGTACCCCACTCATCAGGAATGTAATTCAATTTACGATAGACTTTTGCACGTTCATTATCCCATGATTTGAAAACAGCACCAATTGCACCCCAAAGTTGATCTAAAGGTTCTTCAGGAAAAGGTATCCCTGTTCGATGCTTTATAAATTCCTTAAATTCAGCAACTAGTTCTCTGAGTGCTTCAGCGTTAAGTTCTGTATCGAATTTTGCACCACAAGCTTTCTTTTTTGTATCAAGAATTTCCTCGAATGGATCGATTTCTTCTTCTGATTCTGGTTTAAGTCCTAGAACGACGTCACCGTACATAGCAACAAAACGTCTGTAGCTATCAAATGCGAATCTTTTATCGCTGGTTTGTTTAATTAGTCCTTGTATAGTTTTATCGTTTAATCCTAGATTTAAGACTGTATCCATCATTCCAGGCATCGAAACACGGGCTCCTGATCTCACTGAAAGCAATAAAGGATTTTCTGGGTCTCCAAATCTCTTATTCATTTCCGCCTCTATTTTCTGAAGTGCTTCCATCACTTGTTTTTCTAAACCTAATGGATACTCCTTTGTAAGATAATATTTTGTACACACTTCAGTTGAAATAGTAAATCCCGGAGGAACCGGAATCCCTAACTTGCACATTTCAGCTAAATTTGCTCCTTTGCCTCCTAATAGATTTTTCATGGTACCGTTACCATCTACACTATTGGATCCAAAGTGAAATACATACTTATTAACCATTCAATTTTCACCTTATCTTATCACACAAGCATTTGTTTATAGAAATGCACCTTAAAATCGCGAATTTTTCAAAAAAGACATTTATGAAATATATAAGAGTCTTTCGGTCTATTTCGTGATTTAAATTGTTTTTTTTTTTCATAATATTATTAATTTTATATTTTGCAAATGCCAAACCTTTTTTTCTATATGTAAATTGAGTAAGATTGAAAGACACTATTGTGCCTCAAATCTCATCGTAGTTCTTTGGACTATATTTTTTCAATTTTTTCTGTTTAGAGTATACGCATCTATTTTAGATTATATTCGTTCTATATACTCTATATACTATCTATAGATCTTCAATTTATTTTATTGAAATTAAGATTTCATTGTTTAGGGAAAAGATCTTCAATAAAAAAAGGTTGCGGATTAGGCACACAGAAATATCATAATCTATCATTGGTAAAAAAACTAAAAGTACTGTAAGAAACTTTTTTTATAGTTATTAGTTTCTTAAACTCGTGTGGATTGCTGATGTATATATATTACTGCGATAACTCATCAATTCGAGATATCTCGTCCTTAGTAAGTTCAATGTGCATCGCACCAATATTCTGTTCCATTTGACTTGCATTTGATGCACCTGGAATAGCTACAACGACATCTCCATGAAAATTGACAAGCCAATTAAGAGCTACTTGTGCGGGAGTAGCATTATAGGCTTGAGCAATCTCTTTTAAAGCGTCAATCAATGGTTGGGTACGTTGCAATTTCTTTTTAGGACGAAGTCCAAAGCTCATCATCTTTCGCATTCGACCAAGCTTTTTGATCCGAGACGGGTCCTCATGAAACCTGCCGGTAAGCAATCCCTGCTCAAGAGGAGAGTATGCAATAATAGTTATACCAAGTTCTTTAGCCGTCTCTAAGAAATCATTCTTCTCAATTTTACGATCAAGTAAGCTATATTTCACCTGATTAGAAACTAGTGGTAAGCCGTGTTTTTCCTCAAGTATTTCGAACCCTCTTCTCATTTTACTTGCTGACCAATTACTAACTCCTATTGACCGAATTTTACCATCTTTAACCAAATCAGCCATTGCATTCATCATCCCTTTAGTCGATGCTAATGCCAAGGATTGATGAATCTGATGTAAATCAATTCCAAATCCGTCCAAGTAATGTAGTCGTTTATCAATGGTTTTTCGAATTGAGCTCGCTCTTCTTGGAAATGGCCACCATTTAGTTGCGACAACGACGTCACCGTTTTTCATGCCTGCTGCATACAGAGCATTTGCCAAATTTCTCTCCGATTTACCAGCACCATAAGCTTCGGCCGTATCAAACCAGTTAATACCTCCATCAAGAGTAACTTGCACGATTTTGTTCATAGTCTCAGGAGATAATGTAGGCCAATATCGACCGCCAACACCTCCTGAGCCACCTGATAACTGCCAGCATCCTAATCCAATTTTAGTTATTTCAATTTCTGATTTTCCGAGATTTACTTTTTTGATTTCATTCATTTTAATCATATCCATGTTAATTGAGAATAATTTTGTCTACATCCTTGAGATATTCTGGAACTATTGAGATAACATTCTTTACAGAAAAAATTACGTCGTCACCAAATCCCTTTGAACAAAGATTTCTTGCATGTGAGGAATTTATGGCGGCAAAATGCTCCAAGCCTTCAACGAGTTTTATATCTTCCTTCAAAAAATCATCAAGTATACATCCTTCATTCTCTAGAATTTTAGCAATTAGTGATGCTGCTGCTAAATCTTCTCTAGCTTTAAGTTCCGATGGACCACCTGAAAGAACCAGAACTATATTGCATTTCATCCTTTTTGCTTCCTTTAAGGATGAATAAGCAACTGCATTCGAATTTACTATTGCTCCTAGAAAAATTCGAGCTGCTGCCTTGGCTTTTGATAGGCCCTTTGGGAAATTTGTGGAAGAGAAAATTATGATTTTTCCTCCAATTCTATTTCTTGTGGATTCTTGATCATTTCTGTATGGCGAATTGCCGAGGTCAAAACCCTCGATCCGTTCCATGTTCCTTTCTCCAACAAGAAGAGCATCTGGAAATTTTGTTTCTTTTACATTTCTTGCTTCTTCAGGAGTGATCCGTACGTGAATTTCTTTTGCACCATTTTTTAGAAGGACAATACAGTTAGTTGTGGCCCTCAATACATCAATGACTATAGCAACATTATTTTTGATTTGCTCAGGATCGACTGGTTTTACCTGATCGCTTTCTCGCCTCCATAAAAGAAATACTCGCGGATTTTCAGAGATAGACATTATTTTTCATCCTTTAACAAAGACTCTTGTTAGTCTGGCTCAAAGTTTTAGAGTAGTGCCAGTATTAAATAATTTAAATCCTTCTAAATTATCAGAAAAGATTTTTTGTGCAAGAAAGCCCGAACAGTGGCATGGTGCGACTACTTCAAGATCCAAAATTTTTAGAACCTTCAATGTCTCTCCAATGACTTCAGGGGCACTTTCTATCAAATGAAAGCCTCCGATGACACCAATGACTTCCTTTCGATTTGTAAGTTTTTGTGCGTGGTAGATTGTATTTATTATGCCAGAATGTGCACAACCTGCTATGATGACAAGTCCTTCTTTTTTATTAACTATCAGTGCTTGATCATCAAATAATTCATCTTTTACAAGCGTTTCGTTTTTCTTGACTAATAATTTGTTTGATAATGGTGGAGATGAGGTACGATGAATTTCTCCAGTTGTACATGCCGACAATGCAACTTTTATCGGAGTCTTAGTTAATTTTAGTCTTCCTCTGTGTTGAAGATCATCTTTGGCAAATGGAACACCAATATATCTTAAACGTGCATGCTTTGAGTATTTTTTATCAAACATATGAGGATGTCCAATTATAGGTATTTTTTTTGGTATCTTTCGCAAGATATCTAAGAGCGCACCTGTGTGATCAAAATGGCCGTGGGAGATCACTATGGCATCAATTTCTGTTAAATCTATTTTAAGTCTTTGAGCGTTATTTAAAAAAGCGAAAGTAGATTGACCTGCGTCCATTAAAATCTTTGTCGTTTCATCATCTGAGATAATCTCGATTAATATGGAAAGTCCATGCTCTGCGTAAAATCCCGGTTTATTTGAAGAATTTTCGATAATTGCTGTTACTATGACCTCATCTGCAGGTTCTAGTTCCACGAAATTTTCCTCCTGAACCTAATACAGAGTAATTTGTCTTATGATAAATATTACGAGTTTAAAAAAATGAAGAATTATCATACAATTGCGTGAAAGTACTGTTTCATGTAATGAACTTTTATTCAAAGGTATGTTTCAGAGATAAAAAAAATAGGAGAAGTTAAGGAAAAAGTACTCCAACTAATCCTGCTATCGCGAGACCACCAGCAACGAATAACCCTACTGTAATCAATCCAAAGATGATTATCGCGAAAATATTTGCTAATATAGAAACTCCAGTAGTTACCTTCGCAACTTCACGAAACGCCAGAATATTGCTGATAAATATTAACAGGAGAATGATCGTTCCTCCTCCTACAGCAAGTATAGCTACTGTAACTCCCGCACCAAAGACAGCAGAATAAATTATTGCTATAGCGAGAAGAGCATATAAGAATGCATGTGAAAATGCAAACCCTGTAGCCCTCAAGATTTGTACAACGTGAAGGTCTTTAGATCCTACAAACCTGCCCATCAGAAACATTGCAAAAACCCAAATTATGAAGGGGACAAACACGAAGACGATTGAAATCAAAATGAAAATACCAATTCCCTCAGCAATTTCTAATGGAGTGCCTATAATTGGTATGGTAGGACCATAAATAAACCAGAGTGGAAGCGCTGCAATAACTCCTACAATGATTGTTACAACCCAGATCATTAAAGGTATAATGGCTGACTGTTTTGTTGCGTCTGGATCATCTGCGACTTCACTATATAGACTTTTATCAAATTTCATTGCGCGAAAAATCCGACCTAACATTTCTTTTACTTTGGACATTCCTTTAACCCCATATTTCTTAGAGTAAAAATGATACTGGGTCATCCTTTAGGAAAAGTCAGTAATAAACCTATTTACAGTGGCGAGAATTTGACTTTTATCGGATTGGACGAATAGTCTACCGTTAACTATTTTGCATTCGGTTTTCGATAGGAAGGACTACATGAAAGGTGCTTCCTTTGCCGATACTACTTTCCGCCCAAATTAAACCACCGTGCATTTTAACATATTCTTTTGTGATGGCTAGACCTAGACCTGTACGTTCAAACTTAGATTGAAAATCAGCTGATACTGGGAGATCAACAACATGAAACGGTTGAAATATCTTTTCAATGTCTTTTTCCAAGATTCCGATCCCCGTATCCTTCACTCTAATATGAATTGTTTCGCCCTCTTTCATTAAACTGATTGTAATTTTGCCTCCGTTAGGCGTGTATTTGACAGCATTGGAGAGTAAATTATTGAAGATGGTTCTCATAATTACGATATCCATGTAAATTAAAGGTAACGGCTCAGGGGTAATAAGATCAAGCATATGCTCATGTTTTCTCGCTAATGGTAAGACATCTTTGATGGCTTGGACAACTACAGCTTCAAGAGAACCGATTGTAGGTTCCAATTTTTTAGTACCAGCTTCAAGTCGTGAATAATCAAGGAAATTATTGACAAGCACTGTTAGTCTTTCAGCACTATCTGCAATAATTTCAATCCTGCTACTAATTGCCTTATGAAGATCTAAATTTTTGCTTTTCATAGCTAGAAGATCAACATTTACTTTCAAAGCACTTAAGGGTGTACGCAGTTCGTGGGCAGCAGTATTGATAAATTTTGATTTTACTTGATCAACTTTTTGTCTTTCAGTAATATCGCGGATTATTGCCATCAAAGCAGCTCTACTCTTATAGTCAATTAAACTGATATTTAATTCAACAGGTGTCTTTCTCCCATTCTTTGCAAGAATCTCTATTTCATATCTACTTAGGATACTTTCACCTGACATCCTTCTTCTATACCTATCTAATACTAATTCTCTGTATTCTGGAGCAACAAAATCAATAAATTGTTTCCCAAGAGCTTCATCTATTGAAAAGCCAGTAAGTTCGGTCATCTTTGTATTTACAAATTTTAGTTCTTTATCTTGAACAATACAAATTCCATCGTTTCCTTTTTCAACAAGCGTTGAATATTTTTTCTCCGATTCTTTTAACGCTTCTTCAGTCAGTTTGTATTCAGTTATATCTTTAACTACTTCCACAACAGCGATAATTTCACCCTTAGAGTCTCTTACAGGAGAGCTCGTAGTTAAAATATAGATAGGGCTGCCATCTGGTCGTAGAACCATTCCTTCTGAAATTACCGTTTTCTTTTCTTCAAGAACCGTTTTAACTGTACAATTTGGACATGGCGATTCTAGCCCCTTATATGCTCTGTAACATTTCTTTCCAATAACATTTCCATAAATAGCCCTTTCTGGTTGATTTATCCAAATGATGTCCAAATCCCTATTTTGTATCGTAATTAGGTCTCCAATAGCGTTTAAAATTGCCTGTTGAGTAGCCTCCGATTTAATCAACGCCATCTTTTGATCCTCAATGCTCTTTTCTAGAGGTTCAATATACCCTCGCACATGAGGGATCAATTTCTTTGGCGGAATTTCGCGATGATTTGGACTAGACAAAATTACTCAACTTCATTTATTTCGAAAAGAGAACTAGGAGATCTCAATAAAGAAGATTCTCGAAACTAACCGATTCTCTTTTTCAATTCATTTAGTTAACTCTATGCAAAATGATACTACTCAATACTTGTTAAAAAATTGTTTGGTTTGAAGAATATTTCAAAATAGCCAATCTGTCTGAAAATCATTATTCATAAAAGGGCACAAAGAATTCTCTAATTTCCATCCACTTGAATAATAACAAGATATTTCATTAGAAAGTTAAAAAAATACATCTTTATATACATAAAAAAAACTGCAACACTTGAATTATTTTAAAGGTGAAAAAAAATGAGTGTAGAAGCAAGTCACATCCTTGTGAAGAAGAAATCTCTCGCAGATCAATTACTAGAACGAATAAATAATGGCGAATCCTTTTCTAAACTCGCCAAAGAATTCTCTGAATGTCCTTCTAAGAAACGCGGTGGATCACTGGGTAAATTTTCTCGAGGACAGATGGTTAAGCCCTTTGAGCAAGCAGCATTTGCACTTAAAGTTGGTGAAGTCACTCCAGAACCTGTAAAAACGCAATTTGGTTATCATATAATAAAACGAACTGGATAATTCTCTAAACCATAAAAGGAGGATAAATTATGAAAATCCAAAAACAGCCTGGATGGCCAAACTTCTTATTCCCATCTCCAGTTGTTCTAGTAACTTGTTTAGATGAAGAAAATGGTGGAGCGAACATTATAACGCTAGCATGGGCTTCTAATTTTTCATTAAATCCACCAACGATAGGAATCGGCGTCAATACAGGACGGTATTCATACAAGCTTATTGAAAAGACAGGTGAATTTGTTGTGAATATACCTTCAAAAGAACATCTACATGAATCAGATT
Source organism: Candidatus Borrarchaeum yapensis (assembly GCA_016840515.1). Taxonomy (GTDB): domain Archaea; phylum Asgardarchaeota; class Sifarchaeia; order Borrarchaeales; family Borrarchaeaceae; genus Borrarchaeum; species Borrarchaeum yapensis. Next base: position 40,116 of record JAEOSF010000027.1, read on the forward strand.
TTTGTGGCGTGACTTCTGGAAGAAAAGTAGATAAGTTTTCTGCAACAAAGTTCACCACTGTGCCAGCGACCAAAGTTAAAACACCACTTATTAAAGAATGCCCCGTTAATATTGAATGTAAGGTTTCTCAAATCATAGATAGTGGAAGTCATGGGATCTTTATTGGAGAAATTCTCCTGATGCATTTTGATGAAGAAATACAAACATCAAAGGGCAATATAGACTATTCAAAAGCAGATCCGATATTATATCTCAATGGAGATTATTGGAGCATTGGAGAAGAAATAGGAAAACATGGTATTTCTAAAGGAAAGCCCCGTGAATAAAATAAAAATATACTTAAGAGGAGAACTTAATGAAGGGCTGGAATGGGAAAATTCTCAGGGTGAATTTGTCAAACAAATCACATCTCGTAGAAACATTTAACGAAGATTTTGCCAAGAAATGGCTCGGTGGAAGAGGATTTGCACTTAAAATACTTTGGGATGAATTAAAGCCAGGAATAGATCCATTAGGTCCCGAAAACAAGCTTATTATTGCATTAGGACCGATTTCTGGAATTAGTGCACCAAACACGGGCAAGGTTGTTGTTGCGGCAAAATCACCCCTAACAGGAGGATACGGAGATGGAAATGTTGGCTCACATATCGCAATCCAATTGAGAAAAGCAGGATATGATGTATTAATTGTTGAAGGCATTTCTGATGACCCAGTGTGTCTTTCTATTGAAGATGACAAAGTAGATTTTCTTTCAGTAAAGGAATGGTGGGGAAAAGGTACATATGAAACAATAGAACTTATTGAGGATAAATTTGGAAAAAATGCAGCACATCTTTTAATAGGACAAGCTGGCGAAAATCTTGTTAGATTTTCAGTAATTAGATCAATGGAAGGAAGGGCAGGTGGACGACCTGGTATTGGCGCCGTTATGGGCTCAAAGAAATTGAAAGCAATAGTTGTCAAAGGAACAAAGAATCTATACGAAATAGTCGCAGATCAAGAAAAAATGAAACAATTGGGTTCTCAAGGAATGAAGAAAGTTAGGGAACTTGATGCACAGACTAATTGGACTAAACAATCAACCAACGCAATTTTATCCTGGTGTAACGATTTTGATGCACTTCCAGTTAAGAATTTCAGGAAAACTTCTCATCCATTATCACACAAAATTGATGGTGAAGCATTACAAAAAGCACGTATAGCAACATATGGATGTCCTCACTGTGTTATGGCGTGCGGTATTTCCATTAATGATGATGAAGGCAATGTCTCCGAGCTGGATTACGAGAACATAGCTCTGCTGGGCGCTAACTTAGAGATATTTGACCTTCCCGCAGTCGGAACGTTAAACTATCTCTGTGACGATTATGGAATGGATACGATTAGTACAGGGAGTGTTTTGGGCTTTTATGCAGATGTTATAGAACAAGGGCTCTACGCGGGTAGATTTAAATTTGGAGATTCACAGACGGCTAAGGAACTTATCAAAAAGATAGCCTATAGAGAAGATATTGGTAACTTCTTAGCAGAAGGAACAAAACGAATGAGCGAAAAAATCGGGAATAACTCACACGAGTTTGCTATGCACGTGAAAGGCCTTGAAATCTCAGCTTATAATTGTAAATTCTGCCCTGGAATGGCCTTAGCTTTTGGCACATCAGGCATCGGCGCACATCATAAAGAAGCCTGGGTTATCATGTTTGAATTATCTGAAATGGAACGTGGCTCATACGATTCCAAGAAAGCGGAGAAGGTTATAGAACTGCAAAGAATCCGTGGAGGACTATTCGAAGGACTAATTAGTTGTAGATTTCCTTGGATAGAAGAAGGATTTGAGTTAGAAAACTATCTAGATTATTTTGAAGCAACTACTGGCATTAGCTTCACATTCGATGATTTTTGGGACATTGCTGATAGATATTACGCCTTAATGCGGGCATTTTTAGTTAGAGAATTTGCGGATGAATGGAATCGTAGAATAGATCATCCACCTACAATGTGGTTTAAGGACCCGATCCCGAACGGTAAACTTGTTGGAAAGATCTTGGATTTGCAGAAATATGATGAACTTCTATCTGCTTACTATGAATTGAGAGGATGGGACGAGCGAGGGATACCTAAGAAAACTACTTTCGAAAAACTCAAAATTATTGAGGTCTCAAAGGAATTATCGAACTTCATCAATCTATCATCCTAATTCTTAAAGTAAATTAGCATGAAGAAAAGTAACTCTTCTTTTTTTTAAGCTGCAAAAACAAGGATAAGAAGCAAGGTAGCGGTTATCCGAAAAAGAGTAGAAGGGATCTTGATGACCGCTACCAGGTCTTATTTTATCGCGCGCACATGGGGGGGCAAGATTAATACTATTCAAGTGCTATAAATCTATTATTCGCAAAGGTATTCATAAAGGTTTCTGTTTTTGTGTTATTTCTGGCGTTTTATTGCGAATATCACAATTTTTTAGTATTTTGACACTGCTAATTATGTATTTTTTTGCGAACATCGTAATATGCATAGTTTGGTCAATTCCAAAAAAGGATTTGTCATATTAATAAAAGAAAAAGAAATGACAGAATAGGCCGAAAGCGCGAGAAAGTCTTCAGAAAATTAAATGTCTGTAGGTTGAATATAGCAGTCAATTGCATTCAGGCGAAGAAGCTGTCTTAGAGTGAGTGCTAAGTCTTCTTCATTTAGTGCATCAACACGCGAATGTAATTCGGCAAAATTGACTAAATCTGTACGTAAAACAGATATAGCTTCGTCGACACCTTCTTCAGTGATTGTATCGTAGCTATTGATAAAAATCTGAACAGAAGCTGATTTTTTCTTTTTCTCATAAATTACTGCGCCTTCTTTGCCTACATGCCAGTAGAATTTCTCTTTCTCATCTAGAAGATGTTTAACATCTCCAATATCTTCAACTTGTTGAAAGATCAGATCCTGGAAATTTTTCAATACAATATCTGAAACTTCTGCAATTACAGCTTCCTCAAGAACATCCTTTTTGAACTCTTCAGCTAAACGGGCTTCTAGTTCAAATACTGTTTCTGTAAGGATAGTTCCGAACCTTTTGCTCTCTAATCCAACTAAAAGTACGCCGATAACGTGTGCTCCGTATCGAAAAACTAGGAAACTGTCTCCATAATTCATAGTCATCTCGTTTAAACCTGTTTCTACATCTGAAGGAAAAGTTGTTTCAACGACTTTAGAAACAGTCTCTACAAACCCACTAATTGTATCAGCATCTAAAGATCCATTCTTTATCAATTCTTTCCAAACTAAAACCCGTTTTGTTCTTGAATGAAGAAAGAAGAATGATTGTAGCATATAAATCCCTCATAGATATATTGTTTAATATAATGCAATATATGGGATATTTTATTGTAAAAAGATTTCGTCTTTCGCAGAATTTTTAAATTGTTTTTGAAAAACACTTTCCATCTAAGACGAGATCAAGATTTTGCCGTCATGTTAGGTATCGATCTCACTTATTTAGAAAAAACTCAACAACTCAATGAAAGTAAAAACATAAAACAACTAAGTAATGGTATAATTCACGCACACTTCTAATTTAATGGGGTATCAATAGCATGGATACACGAATGGATGCACGAAAATGGATTTACGTACTTTTTATAGTTGGTTTTATTCCTGCTGTTTGGGTTTTATTGCCAGGTATCCCTACAGGCGATGATACGAGTACTCACTTATTCTTCTCTATTTTTATGATCAATGAACTAAAAATAGCAGGTCATATGCCCGCATGGTTCCCCTATTGGTATTGTGGTATCATTGCATTCCCGTTTTACGAGCCAGGATTTCCTTTAATTATCAATGATTTGCATTTATTCTCGGGGATAGATCCTTTCCTATCTTACAAGATGTTTGTATTCTTTTCATATGGATTAGTAAACTTTTCACTTTATATTCTCGCTCGTAGTTTTGAATTAGATCAGAAAACGACAGCGGTAACATTATTGTTCTTTCAACTTACGAATGGTTTCTTTTATCAAGTGATAAGAATTGGTGGGTCAACAACAGCAATTGGACTATTCTTCTTGTGTATGTATGTAACGTTTTTGAAGAAGATGAAGGATGAAGTCTCACAAGAAAGCTACAAATCTACAATTCTGTCGGGAATTTTTCTTAGTGCAATTTTCCTTACTCATTATACCACTTTTTTGGCAGCGATTCTTTTATTCACGCTATTTCTATTGATCAACAGGAATATTTCGATATTGAAGCATATTCTAGGCAGTTTTCTCATTTTCGTTGTTTTTTCGTTACCTATATTCATTTTATTGATTCCACAGTTGGGAATTGCGAGATTATCTTATTATCTACCCCCTGCATCACCTCTGTTTCTAGTTCTTAGAAGTTATCCTGCATTTATTATAGGGGGGGTAGGTCTAATCCGTCACTTCTTAGGTGACAAGAAACTCTTAAAACTTCCCTGGCAAATAGTTATAGGTCTATTTATGATAATAGCAGGACTTTTGTTATTCGTAAATGAATTCACTCTTTTAAACAGATTCGTTATTTACGGAATGGTTGCTACGGTTTTAGGATTACTTTTTATCGGCAAAAATGAGATGAATATTCCTCCAAAATTAGTTGAATTTGGAACAGTTTGGCTAATAGCATGTAGCATTATTTTTTTCGGTAGTCATTTACCATTAACTCCATACTGGCCTGAATTGGCAGAGATTTTAATTCAGAGGAATTTGTCAAATAGATTCGTTATTTACGGATCACCAATTGCTGCATTATTTGGAGGCGCAACTATTTCTCACAAACTCAATTTTACATTCTCAAGAAATTGGAGAAAAGAACAGTTGTTACCATTTGTCATAATGGGTTTAGTTATTTCTACATCGACAGCGATATGGATCCCATCACTTCCTACTGGAAACGAGGTAATCCCACAGGGCATTATTGACTATTTCAATGAACAAAATGATGAAGGCCGAATCCTTTTAGCTGGATGTGGTAACCACTTTCAATTATTGCCCATTTACACAGGAAAATCGATTTTTCAAGGGCATCGACCAGAATCCGCCCAATTAGATATTTTTAGAGAGGCAGCAACTGACGTGATGGGAACTTATTCAAAGATTATTGAAAATGCAGAGTTATATGGGATTAAATGGATAATTGTCGGAACCTGGGAATTCTTCTTATTGGTGGATTCATCACAAAAATTCAGCGTCGTTCACGATGAATTTATACAAAAAGGTGATAAAATAATTGCATATCGTATTTTTAAGACAGATGCAAAGATTTCCTTCTTAGATGTGCAACCCTCAAGTTTACAAGACAGATTTACATATGAGCGATTGAATGTACACGAAATTAAAATTTCTGCACATAATATAGATACTTCAGTGAAATTACTTGTAAAAGAAGCCTTTACCCCAGATTGGAAAGCATACCTAGATGGGAGTGAGGAAATTGAACTATCCCAAAATAATGAAACAGGTTTCATTGAATTTGAAATTCAGAAACAGGGCTCATATGAAGTAATATTAGTATTTTCTCTTTCGTAGACTAATCCATCTAAATTTAGATAAAAACTCTAGAAATGAGAAAAGACTGTTTTAGATAATTAAAAATAGGTAAATAATTGCTGTTAGACTTCTTTTTCGGCCTCTCTTAGTACAATTAACGTTTGCTCTTCCTCAGGAGCTACAAGGATGTTTCCTTCTTGTGTATCTAAAATCAAGAAGTTATAAGATTCTTCACCTAAGGCTTGAACAACTTGTGAAGTCTTTTTAACTAATGAAGTGATCAATGCTGCGACCTTTTCTGTCTTTTCCATATCAATAGTTGAGCTAATAGGTAATCCCTCAGAACTTGTAACAATGACGCCTTTTACACCTTTAAATGAGGCTAATTTCTTTTTAGTGCTTTCAAAATCATCTTGAGATATCATAAACAATCACATCCCATAAATAGTCACATTTATGATGTGAAAATATCTTTTGGCTTAATAATGAAATCGGCTCCTTAAAAGTCTTCGTGCTATAATTGATTATTATAGAATATAATTTGTAACAATCGATACTCAGAAATAACACGTACCTTATCCAAAGGTCGATACAAATTGAAACTTATTGTCTTTGATATTGAAGGCGTTGTATTTGATGATTACTACGTCCTTCATGTTGCCAAGAATTTAGGACCTCTTGTATTCTTCAAATTCTTGTTATATTCAGCAATCTATAAACTAAGAATCATTGATGTCGAAGATGCATTCAGAAAAATTTATAGAAGTTTTAGGGGTGCTTCCAAGTCGGTTTTCATTCAAAGTTATAAAGAGTTAAAAATAATGGATGGATGGAAACAGACTGCAGAGGCCTTAATTCGACATGGATACTATATTGCTTTTGTTTCAATTGGTTTTCCAACTTTTCTTCTTCGAAAATTAGCAAAAGAGATGCACGAAAAGACCAACCTATTTGGCGTAAAATTGGAATTCGTTGATGGGCGTTTTTCAGGAAACATCTCGGGTCAAGTAACAAATTGCGGTGGCAAAGCAATTATCGTTGAAAATTTGTTAGTTCAACTTAATTTGACTAAACAAGACGTTGTTACCGTTTCAAATGACAGAAATAATATCTGTATGTTCCAATATGCAAACCTTAACATAGGTTTTAAGCCAGATCTGAAGTTAAGACGCACCGCAGATGTATTAATTGGAGCGAAAGACATTGAACTTATCTTGCCCTATATTATAAAAGGTTATGAGTTAAAACGTCGTGAAACCCCTATTACTTTTGTAAGAGAAGTTAAAAGACAATTAGTACATATGTCTGGCTTTTTTGCGGTTTTTCTGTGGACGATTTCTCCGTTGTTGTCGTTTACGATTTTATTTTCTTTATGCATTGCGTATATATTCTCTGAATCTCTTCGAATGGATGGATTATTCATCTTTCCAGTCGAACGAATTGTCCAATATTTAGGTAGAAAAGAAGAACTTCATTTGTTCGTCGTCAATCCTCTTTATTTAGTCATTGGAATTTTAACTCCGCTTCTCGTTTTTGCACCGCCGATCTCATACGTTGCAGTTACTGTTTTAGTATTTGGCGATAGCATTTCAACAATAGTAGGACTTAAACTTGGACGACATTACATTCCTTATAATAAAACTAAAAGCCTTGAAGGAAGTATTTCAGGGTTCATTGTAGCCTCTATCATGTCTTCCCTCTTTATTTCGCCTTTTTTTGCTATCATTGCAGCCCTGAGTGGAATGATAATTGAGTCATTACCGATTCCCGTTAATGACAATATTTCAATCCCACTGAGCATAGGGATTATATTGTCTGTATGGATGTTA
>JAEOSF010000065.1 GCA_016840515.1 Candidatus Borrarchaeum yapensis
TATTGAAACTGCAGATATTCTAAAAAAGATGCGTTCCAAAATTACTGTAATTCCAGTTGGTGTAGATCTCCGATATCTTAAGTCAAAATATGATAAAGAAAAGTTAAAAAGTGAAATGAGCCTCTCTGACGAATTTGTAATACTTTTTGTCTCTAAACTTACTGCATCCCATCGCTATAAGGGGTTAAAGTATTTGCTAAAGGCTTTTGCTAGAGTCCATAAAATAGTCCCTAAAATTCGGCTTTTTATTATTGGAAAAGGTGAACTTCGCCCCTACTATGAAGAATTATCCCGAAAATTGCATATTGAGGACAAAGTGACTTTTACAGGCTTCATTGAAGAGGAAACATTGAAAAAGTATTACACTCTGGCAGATCTTCTTGTGTTGCCATCAATTACCAAACTTGAGGGATTTGGTATGGTTGCGTTAGAAGCGCTTGCCTTTGGAACCCCAGTAATATCTACAGATATTGCAGGGGTGTCTGAGGTACTTACAAAAGAAAAATGCGGAATTGTAGTTGAATCAAAAAACTCAGTCGCCCTTGCAAAAGCAATTAGAACATTTCTATTAGACAAGGAACTTGCTAGAGAACTTTCTATTAGAGGGAGAAAAGTAATTGCTCAAAAATATAATTGGACAGAAATCTCCAAACGTATGCTGAACATATATAGAGAACTCACAGAAGACTTCATTTAGAACAAATTTCATGTCTTAACAGAAAAAACATAAAAACAAATTCAAAGAGATCGTGCGTTATGAGCGGTGTATTTTCTATAATACAACAGCGCATTGATTTTTCTGATGATAAAGTAAGATTACTAATTTTGTTTATCATAGCATTTTGCATACGGTTTTTCCTTCAATTCTTTAATATTGTTTTTGAAGGAGACGAAATGAATTATGCTCAACTTGCAAAAAATCTATATTACGGAGAAGGATACACCGTTACGTTTATAAATTTTCTTTATCTTTCGAGTTCATTTGGGAGCCCCGATTTCTATTGGCCTCCATTAATGCCTTACGCAATTTATTTCTTTTATCTTATATTTGGTGTAAGCGATTTTTCGGCAAAGTTAGTCTCGGTGATATTTGGTAGTCTATTGGTATTCCCAATTTATTTTCTTGGAAAAGAACTCTTTAATGAAAAAATTGGTTTCTTAAGTGCACTTCTGGTGACTATTTCCCGCAGTATGGTGTGGTTTTCAATTCAGGTTTTTTCAGATATCCCTTTGTCATTTTTTTTAGCAGTTTGCGTATACTGGAACATAAAAAATACTAAAACAAATGATTTAAAATACGGAATTTTAGGTGGAGTTTTCTTTGGTTTAGCCTACTTAACTAGATTCTCTGCAATTATTTTTTTGCCAGTTCTGCTATTCAATTTGCTCTATCTAGGTAAAATGAAAAAGAGCGTGTATAGTCTTTTTATATTCATTGCTAGCTTTTTTATTATAATATCTCCGTGGTTGATTCGTAATGTGCTATTAACAGGATCTCTCTTTTTCTCAGAAAAAAGTGTTGCTTTAGCAAATTACATGCTTGGAGGAAACTATGAAGCAAATTTTTATGGTCTAACAGCACCTCCAAGTCCGATTCAAATATTCTTGGCAAATCCTTTCAGTGTTATTTCAAAATGGACAATCGGGATATATATCCAATATAAAATATTCCCAGAGTATCTTACTCCTCTTTTATTCGTTCTGGGATGCGTTGGAGGACTTGTTTCAACAAATAAATTGCAACAAAGATTGGTTCTCTTCCTTCTAATTTTTACTAACTTTGCTTTCTATGGAATTGCCGTTTATGCAGGAAGAATCGGTGCGGTTAGTAGATATAATCTGGCAATCTATCCGTTCATATTCATTTTTTGTGCAAGAGGAATATTAAAATTACAAGATCTTATTCCAAAGAATATTTTAGATTTAGAAATTAGGAAATTCCAGCTCAAACAATATATTATAATAATTGTGACGCTCATTGTAATAATTGAGGCATTAGTCATAACGACCAGCAATGTAGTTCGTTTTGAGGGAAAAAATGATTCCTTGGAGTTATACAACGCAGGAATCTGGTTGAGAGAAAATACTGATCCTAACGCCATTTTAATGAGCAGAAAAGATATAATTCCTTATTATGCAGAGCGACGTTCAGTAAGATTACCTTTTGGTGATTTTTCAACGATAATACGAGTTGCTAGGGAATATGAGGCACAGTATATTATAATAGATGAAAGAGCTATTGCTGAGACACGAGCGGACTTGCCTGAGCAAGTCGGGTTGTTGGACGAGAATAGCGCTCCATCTAATCTAAAAGTGGTTTATCTAGATACTGCAAGTGAGTATAAGGTTGTGATCTACTTGATTACTTCCTATGCTACCTAGGAGATACGATTCTCTATTTATCGTTCCTTCCACAATAGATATCTATTACATCCATAGATTCTATCCAGCCATATACGAAAATGAGTGGAGCCCCCGCTAGGACGGTGAGCAGGATACCCGCCTCCCTCCATGGAATAACTGTCTATAACACGATACATTTGTCTATATTTAGACCAACTATTAACTACCCCCTAACGAAAGGTTTATATAACAACATGTGAATTGAAACAACGAGATACATCACGAAAGACGCGATAATTGAGTACCCGTGAATATTCGTCAATATTACTAGGTGATCGTGTGCAATTTTGCGAAAAATGCGGAACTTTACTTTTTCCTGCTAAGGAAGGAAATAAAACTATTCTTAAGTGCGAAGAATGTGGAATAGACTACTCTCTTCAAGAAAACAGTGCAAAAACGTATAAAATGGTTCATAAAATAAACCATTCTCCAAGAGACGAGACTATAATTGTTTCTGAAGAAGAAAGATCTCTTTTGCCAACCACCAAAATGGAATGTCCTAAGTGTAATAAATTTGTAATTGCAGAGTATTGGTTTCTTCAAACTAGAAGAGCGGATGAGGGAGAAACTCGTTTTTTTAGATGTAAAGAATGTAATTACACGTGGCGGGAGTATGATTGACCTAATCCCCCAGTTAAGGAAATAACTGAACGAAATAAGAGTAAGAAAAATCCAAGGTTTACTCTTCTTTTGCTAGTTGATTTAGCGACATTATTATTGAAAATTGAAATTCTGGATTGTGTCGGATGATACGAATTTTTAAATCAATTTGCAGCGTGAGGTAGTTTACAATCCTTTGGACTTGATAAAATGCTTATTAATAAGGCAGCTTCGGTTAATAAAGTGGCTTTTATTGGTGCCCCACGTGTCGGGAAGACTACTTTACTATCTCTACTTACTGGAGAAAACCTACCAAAGGAATATGAACCAACAATAGGGCTGGATTTTGGAAACATCCAACTTGGACATCATGAATTCTCTTTATGGGATTTAGCAGGTCAAGGACAGTTTGCCTTTCTATGGGAAATGTTTCTTAAAGGGACGAAATTAATTTTCGCAGTGACAGATTCTACTCGCAATAATGTACTTTTAACGAAAGAAATAATTAATAAGACAAAAAAGTGCTGTCAAAGGCTAATATGCATTGCAAATAAGCAAGATTTACCAGGAGCACTAAAACCTGAGGAAATAGCAGAAATTCTCAATGTGGAAACTTATGGTGTAATTGGTATTGACCCAGAATACCGCACTTTGTTGGAATTGATTCTTCAGCAAAAAATAAGCCAACAACTCAAAGAGCTCTAAAGCTCAAACAGAATGCTTCTTTTGTAATTCTCTAACTTTGTTAAAGAGTTCAATGTCTAATCCTTTCATATCTTGAATTATTTCAGCATTTAATTCGAAAGTACTATCATCTTTACGAAAGATACGTCCAATTGCTCGGATCAATGTACCCATTTCTAATTTTTGATCTGTTCTTACATTTATAGTACCAGTCCCATCATCAAGGATCTGCTCATCTGAGGATACACTTACAACTGTTCCAATGACTCGAACTCTATAATCAGTATCATTAAGTTCATTAATACGTCGTATACGAGCAGGGGCTTGTCTTTTTATTGCATCGCTCATTTAACCCCTCCTTAATCAGCAACAGCTAATTGTTCATTATTTTCTTAAGTTTTTCAATTAAATCATAATTCAATTACACATCTTCAATCTCTAACTATTATAATAATACATTTTTTTGTGAACATACAAAGAATTTATACTTAGTTTATTTACTTGGTTATATCTTCAGTCATTTGGATTGGCAACTCTTTCAGTATTTTTAGTGAAATTTTAATAAGAGAAAGATAAGCGTCACGGGCAGCTCTGCTTTCTTTCTTGCGATCTGAAAGATCTCTATGCTTTAGATTGTCAACAAGTATTTCAACTATTTGCTGAAGTGATAATCTTTCTGTAATCCACATAAAAGCAATAAAAGCCTCTACTACGTCTCCTAATGTACCAATCTTTGCATGTGAAGGTATTTGTTTTCTTAATGTCGTTGCCCGCAATGCACTGCTCAATGTTTTATCTGGTACTTTTTCACCAGTTGGCATTCTTAGAACCATTGATTTTGCTATTGAATATGTAAAATTGACCAATGAATCTCCGAATTTTGAAAGCGCTTTGTCTGTGAGAATCTGTTTCAAATCTTGATAGGAGATTTTTAGAGAATCTTGAAAATTAAACTGGCTATCCATTTTTCTTCATCCAGATGATCTGAACGTAATTTAGCTCAAATAATTATCGTTGTGAGATAAGAAAGGGAAAAGTATTTATGAGTTTTTTTTTGATGAAACGATAATCATCATCAGTATGGAAAAGTCCTAAAAAATCGAAAAGTCACACGAAAAAAATTCATAGTAGTATTTGATAATCTTTTAAAAATCAGGCGAAGTCTTTTATCTGTAATCACATCGAACGGAGGAACTGCATGGAGATATGTGATGGATACGGCAGGACAATAGTAGATATTAGGGTCTCTATTACACAACACTGCAATCTAAATTGCATATATTGCCATCATGAAGGACATCATGAAAGGTCTAACTCAGTAAAAAGAGATGAAATGACTGCTGAAGAAATTCAAAGGCTAGTTTCAGTGAGTCGACGTGTGGGTATAAAACGCGTCAAAATAACTGGCGGTGAGCCACTCTTAAGACATGATGTCTTTGAGATAATATCAAAACTTTCTAAGTTAAAAGGAATTAACGAAGTCTCTCTAGTTACCAATGGAGTGCTTCTTGATCAAGACACATGTGATAGACTAAAACATGCAGGTCTAAAACGAATTAATATTAGTTTAGATACACTAGACTCACAAGCATACTTTGATATAACTCGAAACAATTTGCTAACTAAAGTACTGGATGGCATTAATCATGCCCACAATTCTGGCTTAAATCCAATTAAAATAAACACAGTTCTCTTAAAAGGTATTAACGACACAGGAATTCATGAATTTATCGAATTCGCAATGAAAACAGGAGTCATACTCCAGCTTATAGAATTAATGACTTTCGATGAAAACAATGACAATTTCTTCAATAGACATCATGTGGATCCAAGTTCCATCGAAGAAGTCCTCAAAGGAATTGCGAAGCACATAGAGGTCAGACAAATGCAACAACGAAAAAGATACCATCTAAATGATGGAACTGTTATCGAAATAGTCCGTCCAATGCATAATAGTGCCTTCTGTGCGAATTGCAAGCGATTGCGTGTCACTAGTGACGGGCATTTGAAACCGTGTCTAATGAGAGAAGATAATCTAATAGATATTCTTACACCCATTCGAAGAAATGTTTCTAATGAAGAAATATATCAACTGTTTCTACAGGCTATCGCCTTAAGGGAACCATTTTTCAAAGAATAATCTCTTAAAATGTGATGATATGCAAAAAAAGGTCATTATAACGATTCCAGCTTACAAAGCAGCAGGTACACTGCCATCAGTATTTAAACGTCTTGAAAAGGTTGATGAATACTTCGATGAAATAATTGTTGTTGATGATGGAAGTCTAGATGATACTTACAACGTTGCAAAGAAGTTAGGGGAGGAATATACGAAAAAAAATGGAAAACAGGTTGTTATATTGCAGCACTCGCCAAATAGAGGTTACGGAGGCTCCCAAAAAACACTTTATTCAGAAACGTTAAAACGAGGAGGAGATATCGCCGTTCTCGTCCATGCAGATGGCCAATATCCACCCGAAGAATTACCTAATATACTTCAACCGTTTCTGCAAGAGAAAGCAGACGTTGTTTTAGGTTCACGGGCACTTGGAGGGCAGATGATTCACGGAGGTATGCCTCTTTTCAAATATTTAGGGAATCGTTTGCTTACTCGACTCGAAAATCTAATTGTTGGAATGAAACCACCGGTATCCGAATACCATACTGGATATCGGGCGTTTTCTCGTAAAGCGTTAAAACAGACTCGTTTTCACCTAAACTCCGAAAAATATGTGTATGATAGCGAAAGTTTAATTCAATGTAAAGAAAAAGGACTTAAAATTAAGGAAGTGCCAATAGCTACGTACTATGGACAAGAGATCTCGTATCTGAGCCCAACAAGATACGGAATGCGAATCATGAAGGTTTTATTGAAATATATACTGCATAAGCTAAAACTTCGCCCAACTTTACAATATTCTTAGGATCGAGATCTAATAATAAAAAACGTGCGTAGGTGCTGATTTATATCACTATTTTAATTCTAATGTAGTTATATTACTTTAGAAACTGATGCTGCTGTCTTTGCTGCTTCGGTATACGCAAGACTCACTTCTATTGTAGGAGGCGCCCATGCAACGACTAATCCTTTATTTGGGGGCACCATAGCCATGACCAATGAACCACTACCTTGAATATTCTTGGCTACATATCTATCTTCAGTAGCTTGCATCAATGAATACTTAACATTTTGAACAACTACAGATTGTTTGTTAGTGAATGCATTCACAAGGTCTGGTCCAGATGGATTCCAATTATCTGTTTTAAACCACATTCCACCATTCCATGCAACTACGGCTACTGCACCTACAGCGCCACTATTAAGTAAATTATTTGAAAATCCTTCCACGCTCATTGTTTAACAAAGCCTCCTAAACGTTCTGTTTACAAATATAGCGTTTTGTTCAAGAGATCCACTCATCCGTTTTACTTAAAGTTTTTGATTCTTTTGGGGGCGCGTTCTGTTATATGTGAATCTCTGTATGATCTTCCGTTTTAATTTTGGGAAATTCTGATCCACTGTTTAACGAAATATAAATAAACCTTTAAACAATTATTGAAAAGTTTATTTAGAGAACGTGTGTAAAAATGGATAAGCACAAAACTCAAGGGATTTACATAGAGATCATTGTTAAGGCAAATTCAAAAAAAACAAAAGTACCAACACATGTTGAAGGAAATACTATATATGCAAAAATAAAATCGCCTCCTAGACATGGAAAGGCGAATAAAGAACTCTTACGTGAACTAAGTAAATTATTTAATGTTACGCAAGATCATATAACAATCGTTACAGGTCATTCAAGTTCACGAAAGACTATTTTTCTTGAAATGAGTCAAGAAAAGTTGAAAGATATATTATCTCAATTTTAAAATATTTTGATACTAAAGATTCTTTAAAAATCTAAGATGGCTCTTCATTTTCGACATGTCTTTGTTTTACCCATTTTCTTAATTCAAGAACGACAAGACTAGAGATCCCACAAATGATGGTAACGCCAGGTCCAAGAAACAAACCAATCAGTGTTGCGGCAACTGCAATATCATCAGCGATACCAAGTAAACGGTATATCGCAAAACCCGCGAGCGTTCCAGTACCAAGCGATGCTGGCATCGCAGTTGCTATTCCCACTAAAATGCTGACAGAGATAGCTAATGCAATTGTCCATATAGAAACACTTGCCCCTATACTGCGGAATACTAGAACCGTTGCGAATAATTCAATAAACCAGCGTAAAGCAGTTAGCATTGGAACAGCAAACAGGGGGTATTTGAGTGTTTTATACAATTCAACGCTTTCATAGAAATTATCAAGTTCATTGATTGCTGAATTATTAATACGTTCAGCAAGGCGCTTCATGCGTGATGGCATTTTCCTTAGGAGTGAGTGGAGTATTTTCAGAAATAACTCGCCAACGGATCTTTTAAATGTAACAAGAACCGCAAAAATTAGAACAAAGCAGAATAAAATAAAGATGAATATTGTAAAATAAATCGCATTAAGCGATAGAAAATATTGCTGCAGAACTATAAAGACTCCAAGAGCACTAAATGTGATTATAAATAACATATCATAGATTCTCGTAAAAAGAACAATGCTAGCAGCATCACCTACTGAGAGATCTTGGTATTTTCGATGTACTTCTAATCTCACAATGTCTCCAGTCTTTCCTGGCAATGCAGTGCTCAATGCGTATCCAAACGCCCATACAGGGAAAGTTGATATTAATGAGAGATTAGGATATTTTGCTTTTTGAAGAATTTGCCATGTAAGAGACTTTATAAGAAGACTTAGAATATAAAGACACGATGCTAAGATTACGTATATTAAATTTGTATTAACAAGTAGAACGAGGATCTCACGCCCTCCAACCATATAAACAAGTAGATAGACAAGACCTAGGCCAATAATTAGCAATAATGCTGCTCTAAGAATTTGACCACCTTTAAATTTGACCACCTTATAATTTATAGGAAAATTGTTTATGCTCGTTAAGTTCGTACACTTTGAGTTCGAACCCATGTATTTTCTTGAGAAATAAACTTTTCTCTTTTTGATTTTACAGAAAAATAGAGTTGATTTAATTCTGCATGAAGTTGTTTTCGATCACCTATAGATAAAAAATGATAAGACTCATTCCTTTTGGTTTCAGGAAGAGTTTGTGCGAGCTATCTACCCCGACAGATGGGATTTCTTACGAGTCCTCTCAACCCGTTCGTGAAAATATGGATATTCTTGCTACATTTCCTCTTCGCTTTTCTTTGCCTCTTCTGCGCTTCTTGTTCTCCATCTCGCTTCTTCTTCTTCTCTTCTTCTCCTTGATTCTTCTTCTCTTCTTCTCCTTACTTCCTCTGCGCTTCTTGTTCTCCATCTCGCTTCTTCTTCTTCTTCTTCTCTTCTTCTCCTTACTTCTTCTCCTTTATCCAGCATTTCTGCCTTTTCGGACATCAAAGACTCCTCTTCCACTATTTCCTCCATTACTTCCTCTACCAAAGACTCCTCTTCCACTATTTCCTCCATTACTTCCTCTTCTTCTTCCTCTTCCACTACTTCCTCCATTACTTCCTCTTCTTCTTCCTCTTCCACTATTTCCTCCATTACTTCCTCTACCAAAGACTCCTCTTCTTCTTCCTCTTCCACTACTTCCTCTTCCACTACTTCCTCTTCCACTACTTCCTCTTCCAAAGACTCCTCTTCCACTACTTCCTCTTCCAAAGACTCCTCTTCCACTACTTCCTCTTCCACTACTTCCTCCATTACTTCCTCTATCTCAGGTGCTTCACCCAATATTCGGGGTAGAAGTATAGCTCTAAAGAAGTGACCTATGTCGCGATATTCTTCAGGATTTTTTACATAATTTTTCCAATCAGCCCAAAGTAATGTAATATATTCATCAACCTTGTTTTTGACTTCTAGTGGCATATTCAAGAAATTTTGAATTTCATTTGCAATAAGTTTTGCGAGGGCGTTGTTAACATTCTGTTCTTCTTCTTCATTCAAGTCTTCCGGTAGATTTTTGCGTATTATATCGCCTAGATTTAGTTTAGCGAGACTTAAAGCAATTTCTTTTAATGCATCGGTAGTATGCATTATGCCTAACGCTAGTGATCTTAATCCTAATATTTCACTAATAGAACCGTATTCTTCAGAGAGAGCATCTACTAAAAAGATTTCAAGTTGGTCAAATTTAAAGGGTATGAGGGTTAAAGTTTCAATACGTTTAAAACTCTCTTCTATTTCTTTCATAATGCTTTTTAATGATTTCTGGTAAGATTCGAGTTTTGGCTGTAGTTCTTCTCGAAACACGTTTAAATACCGATCTACATCACCTAGGAGAACTTCTGTTATTTTAGCGGCAAATCCAGAGAAGATCTGATTGACTGTTGTTGGAATTTCATCAGGCATAACTAGGTCGGAAAGACGCTGTTTTAGACTTCGTGAGATAATGGTTTGATTTAGGGCGCGCGCGAATTCGATGAAGGTGCTTGCTGGAGTTAGAGAATTTGCTTTGACTTTATATTTTTCACTGAATAAGTCTTTAAAGGATTCTGATGCCCGTTCTAGGTGATAAATGAGATTTTGGAAAGGATTTATAATAAACTTTATCTTCATCAGAGTCACCTAAAGAAAAAATGATGCGCTCCTATTTATTTTCTACGATGAAAAATCAATATTCGGAGTTCTAAATTTATAATTAAGTCCGTAATAGACCCTTTCTCAATAAATTGGGTTATATTTCGTTTGTCTTTCAAACCTTAGGCTTTGTCAATTGAAATTGTGATATCTTCTTCGAGTTCTTTACGAAAATTCTTCTCTAAAGTTTTCTTTATTGTATTAATTCGATCTTCGCACCAACTTTTTTCTGCAATAACTTTTGAAAATTCAAGTTGTACTTCAGATACCTTTTTTTCTTGTTCCTGTAATTTCTTATTTAATTGATCTTGAAGCGCTAATAATTCCTGTGAGTTACCGATCAATATTTTCTTTTCAGTGAGGAGCTCTTTAAGTTCTTTCTGTAGTGAAAGAATTGAATCATCCAAGACTCGTTCTACCTTTGTCTTAATTTTAGGGACGAGTTTTTGCTTCACTTCAAGACGATTCATTTCTAAACGTTCTTGAATTTCTTCAAGAAGTGCTTTTAAAATAGGATAACCAAGTTCTTCTGACGTGAAAGTTTCAAATGGATCATCCATATATCCTTCCAATGCAATTTTTTTATCCTCGGAAATATTAGTTAAACCATCGTCCACACTTTTATTGAATTTTTTAAAAGGTTTATCAAGAATAATACGTAATGCTTGAGTTAATTTCATCTGCTTTTTCTTTAATTTTCTATCAATTTCACGCAACTCAACAAAAACAGGTTCTTTCTCGATAGATATCTTCTGTTTTATGATTTCATCTTTTTCACTTTCGACTTCTTCAATCATACCTTCGCATTGTGACTGCATTATATTAAGTTCAGAAAGTCTTTCTTTTAATTTACGTAACTCCTCTATCTTCTCGAAGTTTTCTTCAATAATTTTCACGTAATCATAATCGTGAATTATTTCATCTAATTTTTTTTGTGATTTTGTGATATCTTTAAGAAAATAAGAAAGTTCGGTGATTTCCCGCTTTAATAGTTTAGCCTTAGAAATCGGTGGTACATAGCGTCTTCCAGCATCAGTGATAGTTCGTGTGAGAGTTGTTAATTCGTCTTTTACACTCTTTAAATCCGAAAATTCGACTTCATCTAGGTTGGGAAGGGTTATATGATTAACAGAATCTTTAATAGAAGAAGCTAATCTATTTGCGCATTTTATAGCAGTTTCATGGACTTTATCACTTGCAGATTCAGTAGGTCCTGTGTGTTCTTCACTAAGTTTTTCTGATGTGGATTCCATGAACTCGAACGTCTGTTCAATTTTATCAAAAGCCTTACGCGCATCTTTTCTGAAGTTTTCCATTTCTTTGTGCATTATTTGTAAGTACCAACTAGATAACCCATCAATATGAATAATTTGAGTCTTCAATCAAAAACACCCCAAAGATAATATCAAAGGCACTAAAAGGTGTATGAGTTCATTGAACAGAGTTACAAGGAGTTTATTGATCAACAAACTAATTTATACGAAGTTATATTTACAAAGATTTAAATTTTTTTAAAAGGCTTTAGATTTGCATCTGAAAATAAGAACAGGATTTAACTTTATCGGCGGGAAGTCCACTTCCGACAGGTGAGGGATGAAAGCCGCTAACTTTAAATAGTTTTCTGCACTGAAGAGGTACGATGAATATCGAGAGGAAGACAGGGATATAAGATTCTCGGTAGGATAACAGACGAGGCGCCCCTGTGATCGAGGATTCGTGCACTTGCTAACCAGCGCGAATAACCGCGAAGGTAACAGTACAATAGCATTTGACGAATCTGTATTGTGTGATGCTGGAACTGAAGTTTCCTATCACAGAACGCCAAGTGGACGGGCTATCCTCACAAGGGGGTGAGCTGCGACACACAGCCGAACGTAAAACGAGAGTTTCCCGCACGGGTTGGGAGGAATCGCAGGAAGCTCCATCCGAAAGGGTGGAGTAGTTCACTACGAAAATCAATAGCAAAATGAAGTTAAATGAGGTTAGTAGATCTTTTAAATTAGAGAAATTAAAATGATCTTAGATAATCCAATCAACCTTATGCGCCATTTCTGTGCTAAACGTTGATCTTATTATTTTTTAAACCAAAAAAAAGGCGAGGAGTTATATGGAAGTTCATTTAGCATTTACTATATATGCCTTATTAAACAAATTTGTACTTTCATCCATCTTCTGAGTGAACACGATAATGATCTATATCAGGTTCTTTTGCGCCAATAGTCTTAAGGAACTCCCGAACGGACTTTTCAACGTCTCTTGCTTGTGTAATGTATCGTCCAACAATAACAATATCCGCACCTTTCTCTAAGGCATCATTAGTATTTTCAGGACGAATTCCGCCTGCAACAGCGACAAGGAATTTTTTATCACTAAACTCTTGTTTGACTTCCATTATGAGATCCCAACGTGATTTTCCGCCAGAAGTTTCCGTATCAATTCCTCTATGGAAGATTAAAACATCGGGGAGATTACCCAAAGACTTTAATTTTTCGATGACGTTCGTTACATTCATTAAATCAACTATAGCATAGATACCTAGACGTTTTGCTTCGTAAATAAACTTGTTTAAGGTGTCAACTGTTGCAAGTCCAGAACACACAACAGCATCTGCTGTTTCTTCATAGGCCAAGTCCACTTCTACTTTACCAACATCCAAAGTTTTAAGATCGGCTATAATGAATAGATCTGGAGCTACTTCTCGCAGTTCACGAAGCACTCGAACACCATATTTCTTAATAAGAGGCGTTCCTGCTTCAAGAATAAGTCGATCGCTTTTTGGGATTTCGTTTCTTATCATTTCCTTTATTCTGTTAATGCTAGTAATATCTAGAGCGATCTGCAAGTAAGGAGGACGCCATAATCGCGGTACATTAAAGCCCATAATGGGATGTCTAGCTCGATCCTTATCATAAAGTACTTTTTCTAACGGAGGATAATTGACCAATGCTCGCTTTAATGCTAATTTCGTTGCTCCATAATTATAATTGTAAATTCTACGGTAATCTTTCGCTTCCGGGTGAATAAAAACAGAAGCTATTATCACAATTTTATCAAAATCGACATCATCTGGAAAAATTCCTTCTTCTACAGCATCAGCTACTGCTTTTGCCACTGCATACTGTGCTGGGCCAAATATTTTTGCGGCCTGTTCCATGTTTTTTACTGTAACTTTCGGTACAATCAAAGTTTGAGGTTTTGGGGGCAAGTTAGGGCGGATAACTGCAAGTAAAGGGGTATGTCCTGCTGAAAGTGTGGTTAGACCTTGTGCAAATGCCTGTCCGACAGGTCCTTCTTTGCTTCCAATAAGTAAATCAACATGCGCAATTTCCGGTTCATTTCCTAACAAAGCTTCTCCGATCAGCATGTCTAAAATTTCCATCGCCTCCATAGATATAATCTTCATATATATTTAGTTTTCAAAACATTAGACAATTAATCCTAGGTAATCTTGCTTTATAAGGATTTTAGCAACTTAAATAATAAAGGTAAACTAATTCTCAATACATTGAAAGGGACTTCTTGCCCCCTCAATTTACAATAAAACATTAGGTTCCTTCTTTTTCACCTGATTCGATCATCTTGAAGAATCTAGTCAATTCATCCAAACTTCGTGTCATCTGCGTCCGCAGTTGCTCACTAGCCAGTTCAGATTCCTTCCAAAATTCGATAGCAATAACTTTTCCTTCTTCGACAATGATTCGGGGAGTATACTCTTCTGCAAAAAAGACACCCTCGGGCATAGATGTAGATGTCATACGCTCCAATTGCCTCTCGACACGTTCCTCTCCAAGAAATCTTACACTTTTTTCTGAAACTGCATAACAGTCATGTCCTATAATGACTAGTTCACGCAGATATCCATCAAGCGGGTCAATTCCGTCAAGTTTTTTCATGACAGAATCGACATCTGGTTGCGAAGGAGCTACCGAGGGAGTAACAGTGGGAGCAAATTTCTTTTTATCCACAGTTTCAGTTGTGGGCATTTCAACTCTTGTCTCTACGAGAGTCTCTGAAGGTTTTTCCATTTCTATTGGACTTAACTGAGATTTTAATGTTGGAGTAGGTACGATATCTGTAAGTTGCTTATACGGGGCAGTGTCTTCTGTTGTTACTTTTTTAGGAGGAGTTTTAGATTTGCGTTTGGCGCGAGGTGTTACCTTTTCAGTCTTTTTAATAGCCTTAGGTGTAGTAGAAGGTTCAGCGCCACTGATTAATGCTTTAAAATCAGGTTCGTCCTCCCCTTCATCGAGACTGTGAACTTTGAAGGTAAAACCAATATCTTGTCGTAATTCTGTAGCTGCACGTGCTCCTAAGAATTTCTTTCTTATACGCGCATTGGCACCTTTATATATCCAGATGTCTTTTCCAGACTCATCAACGATCAGATAGACTTCTTCACTATCAAGTTGGTCTTTCTTCTGAAAAGGAATTTCATTATATTCTCCTTCGTCTGTGATTATAAATAACCGTACTTTACTCATTTTTGTCAGCCTTTATCTCGATTAAGTCAAAATGATGACAAGGAAATTAAGAGACATTGTTCACTATTAAAATTTACTCCAAAAGCAAGAGTTATTATAACTCCTTTCATTATTAAATTTTTGATTTAAATTATATTTTGTGGCAAATCCATCCAAAAAAACGGAGCGTGAACTCGTTGAAATTTACCCCCGTAGCAAAATTTCGAGAAAATCTTATTCATGCACCAGAGGATGGATTCATTTCTTTCTTCAATTCACCTTTTTATTCTCATAAGAACATGACTGGGATTGATATATATCCTAGTCAATTGTCCTTCGGAGTTGATGTTCATAGTCCTGTTAGTGGAACAGTTCGTAAAATTCAATCTTTTCGCGGTCACTCAACATTATCTAACGTATCTAAGCTAGAATATCTTATTCTGGTGCAAAATGATGATGATCCAAGCGTGTATACTAAAATTCTTCATGTTAAACCTGCTCGCTCGCTCTCTCAAGGTGAGCACATTGATGTCGGGGACAAAATAGGTGAGTATATACGAAGTTTTTTCTTTGCTCGTTGGACAGATCCACATCTACATTGTGAACTAAGACCAAAAGATGATACTGTGAGAGCGAGAGGGGCATTACAATTGAATCTATGTCAACCTATTAAAAAATATAGAAAAATTAGTGAAACACCCCTTGAAGCAAAGTTAGTTAAACATACACCTAATGCCTTATTCCTTGAAGTTAGCGAAGAAGTCTTCAGCAAGCAAGAACTTACTGGATTAAAGGTCAGTATTGAAAAATTGGGAGAAAATGCTTTATTTAGTGGGATAATTGATGCTGGAATACCACATTTTGGACACGGTGGCATTTTTACTGAAAACGCTTACAATATTTCCAAAGGGGATATTGTAAAGGTTAATGGAATTGCTATTGGCAAAATTTTTGAGACAGATCCTTTTAACAAATTTGTACGTTTTCGTCCTTATTCTTTTCATATACGTTGGAAAGATATGGCTTTCAAAGGAATTTCTTTTAGGCTCTCTTTAAAAGATAGGTTTATTAAAATAATAACAAAAACAACGAATTCATTTCAATATCAAATAGGCGACATTGATATTGTCAAGTTTATAACGTGAGATATTTCAACTGAATTTTAAAGAAGATTTGATTGTTATTGATGTTCAGAAAGCCATTCTAATAGGGATTATGACTACCATTTTTCATTATGAACCATTTCTTTATAAGCCCGCCGTTTTGGCATATCTGGTGTGTCAGCAGGATGTCCAAGTGTTATAATGCCAACAGGACGTACCTCTGCGGGAAGTTTCAGGATTTCCTGCACTGAACGTTCTTTAAATGAGCCAACCCAAGCAGCTCCCAAGCCTAGTGACACTGCCATTAATAGCATATTCTGAATTGCTGCCCCAGCACTCACAAAACAGTATACCTCGCGTCCTCGAGAGCCATACTTTTTTTCTGCAATTTTTGTGTTAGCTGCTACTATGATTGTAACTGGAGATTCTAATACATGTGGTTGTCCTAAAGCTTCTTGAGAAAGGCTATATTTTGTTGTTTTATCACGTACGATTATGAATTCCCATGATTGCATATTGCCCGCTGAAGGTGCCAGCATCCCTGCCTCAATGATTTTGCGGACAGTTTCATCAGAAACATCTTCTTCGGTAAATTTACGAATTGTGCGTCTAGATTTGATTACTTCTTCACCATCCAATAAGATCACCAACCGATTAAATTAAACAAAGGTTACCATTTCTCGTGATGAACTACTTCTTCGTAACTTCTTTGTACTATGCTTTCATTATCTTAAAAACCCCGCAGGTGAAATCCTAAGATATGTGCAAAGTATATAACAAACCGATTAAATTAAACAAAGGCTACCATTTCTCGTGATGAACTACATCTTTGTAAGTTCTTCGCCTGGGCATTCTTGGTGTTTCTGCAGGGTTACCTAGTGGAATAATGGCCACAGGTCGAATACCAACAGGAAGTTCAAGGGATTCTTTCGCCAAAACTTCATTAAATGCGCCAACCCAGCATGTTCCAAGCCCTTTTGATACTGCTATCAAAAGCATATTCTCAATAGCAGCCGCTGTATCTTGAATACAATACAAATCTTGTCCTCGCGAACCATATCTGCTTGTTGATCGTTTTATGTTAGCACAAACGACTATCACAACTGGTGCTTGAGACACAAACCTCTGTCCTAATGCAGCCTCAGCAAGTTTTTGTTTTGTTATCCTATCACGGACGATCAAGAATTCCCATGGTTGACAATTT
>JAEOSF010000066.1 GCA_016840515.1 Candidatus Borrarchaeum yapensis
CAGATCGAGTAACGACATCCATTGGAATAACTTCGCACATAGGGATTCCACCGACACCCATTCCCATGTTAGGATGCACCGGAATACTGACTGTCTTCATAACCTCCTTAACAAAAGTTATCGAACGGGCTAAATTCCACGGACAAGATTTACCTGTGTCTGTATTAATGACAGCACCAAAGAGATCTCCACCTGCCTTTTCTACCATCAAGCCTTGTTGATGTGGCCACATGCCTGCTAATCGTTCACCATCATATTTAAGATCTGCATGTAATCCAAATACTTTTTCGCCAGCCATGCCAACTTCTAGTGCTAAATTAGTTTCCTTTTTTATTATCTCAATGGCTTTTAAAGTTCCGTAGAAATCTGCATCACCAGCAGCAGCAGTAGTATCTATATCAAGACCGTCAAGACCAGTCTCCGCGAAAATTTTTGCTACATAGACTATGTCATTAGTCATATCTTCTGCAGCAGACTCTTGAACCGCCCTTGCCTCGTCAATCTTACCTTCGTTCATGAAATCTGTAGGAGATGGCCATTTCCCACCTTGCGATTGGAAATAGATTCCTAGGTTAGGCATTGCTCCATAGAATACTGGAATCACACTGTTAAGTTCTGTATTCTCAATTACTGTTGCCTCATCCATAGCAATTGTTTTTACTGGTCTAAAACTGTAGTCAGCGTGTCCAATTTCAAACGTATCGAAACCAATGAAACGTTCTCCGATTATTACAGCCTGTTCTCTTGATACAGGCATAGCTGAGTATCTACAAATACCTGTATATCTTGTGGTGCCGCCATCTGTAGTTAAAACAATTCCTTTTCCTTGTTCAACTCCAATTTGTCTTCCTGGTCTCACGAGTATATCAAGGATACGATCTATTTCATTAGCTGACAGTTCTGGTATCTTTGCTTTTGTTGCAGCCCAGTTTGCACCGTCTTCGAGGTCTGACCGAATTTGTTCTTTAGACATGTATAACGGTTTTCCCGTACCAGTACGCATTGTGAATTCGGTCAAAAGTTGACCTCCTAGCTAGAAGATTCACTGTTTTAATCAATTTTTTAAACATCTGTAAAAGCAGAATCCCCTAAAAAATCTTTCCTCTGAAATTCTAGAGAAATGAAAATATTGGAAAAGTGATAAAAAAAACGCAAGAATCCTTCGAAAAACGACCAAAGAAAAATAAAAATAGAGAAATACCTACAGTTTATTGCTATTTAAGAGGCAAGCTCTTTAGCCCATTTTATAGCTTCTTCCGCATCCTTAGCATAGCCATCTGCACCAATCTTTGCTGCAAATTCCTTTGTAACAGGAGCCCCTCCTATCATAACCTTTACTGCATCACGCAAGTCTTCTTTTTCGAGCGCCTCAATAACTTCTTGCATTTTTGGCATCGTAGTTGTTAGGAGCGCAGACATTCCAATGATATCTGGTTTGAGTTCCTTGATCTTTTCTATAAATTTTGAGGCAGGTACTTCTGTACCTAAATCGATTACTTCGAAACCATTGGCAGCTAATAAGGTTGACACAATGGTCTTTCCTATATCATGAATGTCGCCCTCAACTGTTCCAATAATAATCTTCCCAGCACTAGCCTTTTCTTTCATTTCTGCCGAAATATGGGGCTCAAGGAGTTCGACTGCAGCTTTCATAGCTGATGCTGCCATCATCAAATCTACTATAAACAACTCACCTTCTTCATACTTCGTTCCAACAATCTGAATTCCTTTCTTTAGTCCATTCTCAATAACTTCAAGTGGATTAATTCCAGCATCAAGAGCTTCTTGTGCTAATCTAAGGCACTCTTCTCTATCTAGGTCAAC
Organism: Candidatus Borrarchaeum yapensis; assembly: GCA_016840515.1. GTDB lineage: Archaea > Asgardarchaeota > Sifarchaeia > Borrarchaeales > Borrarchaeaceae > Borrarchaeum > Borrarchaeum yapensis. The sequence continues at coordinate 1,825 of JAEOSF010000066.1, forward strand.
AATGGAATTTTTAATGCCTTCAAACAATTGTTCATTGCTCAGATTATTCCCTCCTTTGGATTAAAACGTATCACGATAGTTTTTTAATTCCCAGTCAGTAACAACACTGCAATACTCTCTCCACTCAGACATTCTGACCTTATAGAACTCATTAAAACCGAAATCACCCATAATTTCCTTAAAGAAAGCATCCTTTTTAAATTCTGCAAGCGCTTCGCCCAGAGTTCTTGGCAAGTACTCAATGCCTTTCTTTTCAAGATCATCATCCATCAGGTCGCCAGGTTCTATATGAACTGGTTCTGGCGGTTCTATTTTCTTTTTGATTCCTTCTAAGCCACAAGCCAAGGTTACACCTAAAGCGAAATATGGATTCGCTGTGCCATCGGGCACACGAAATTCTATTCGTGTTGGTTCCGGCCCATCTCCTTCTGCACGTGTGGGAATTCTTATTGCAGCTGCTCGATTATCAACGCCCCATATACAATGTGCTGGTGCCCATGAATGCGGTAAAAGACGCTTGTAACTGTTTGGATTTGGCGCACACACAGCACATAAACCTTTTAGATGAGCCATTATTCCCCCAACAAAATATTTTGCCGTACCAGATAGGAAATATTCATCACTTTCTGAATAGAAGAGATTATTTTTCTCATTGAGATCCCATAAACTGATGTGAAAATGCATTCCCGATCCTGCTCCTCCAGGAAATGGCATGGGCAAGAAAGTTGTTGAATATCCGTGATTCAAAGCTACTCCTTTAGCTGCATCTTTAAAGGTTAAAATATTGTCTGCAGCAGTTAATGCCTCTGTATATCTTATCGTTATTTCGTATTGTGCACCACCGTATTCAGAGATAACACGTTCTATGTCGAGATCCATTTTCTCAAACGTATCAAGCCAATCTTGTATTAAATCATTTGCTAAGTCGTATTGGGTAGTCGTCCCATATTTTTCGTTATTGTGAGGAATTATATTGCCACTATCATCCCGTTGTGTAAGATAATATTCTAATTCCCCAGCCGCCATTGGAAGAAAGCCCATTTCTTTTGCCTGGGAAATGATTCGGCGTAAAAATGCGCGAGCGTCCGTTGCTGAGGGCTCAAAATCGGGATTCAGTAATTCACATATAAAACAAGCAGAATGTTTTGCATAAGGTAATATCTTAAATGTCTTTAGATCCGGAAAAATTTGAAATTCTTTTGCTGGAGCACCAAAGGAACCATCAAACACTAGATGATCTAATGCATTAAATGACTGAATGCCTTTTGCTATACCGATTCCCCTTTTGATATGTGATTTTAGATGTTTCGCTGTCGATGCTTTTGCTCGAATGACTCCATCATTGCCAATCCATACAAATCGAATTATTTTGATTCTTTCCCTCTCAATGGTCTGTATTATCTTGGCTTCATACGCCATTTTAAACGACACCTTCTACCTAATTTCTAAGTTAAATTTTCAGGACATAACTATGCAGCATTTGATACGCATAGTCAAATTGTAAATGTTGTTCGTTTCTTTGCGATTAGGATATTTAAAAATTCGCATGTGGGAATCATATTCATGCGTATTCACAAGTATAAATAATAATTTCTATGTTGAATAGACTTCATATTTCGAAAAAACGAGTGCTTAAACCACTTATTTTCGTTCGAAATGAAATCCTATAGCTTTTTTAATGTGTTTTGGCAATACTCATTTGAGGTGACTGGATTTGATAGAAACAACAACTATTCCAAATATAAAGGTAACACCACCTGGTCCTAAGGCAAAAGATTTGCTAGAACTTGATGATAAATACATCTCGCCATCTTATGCACGATTTTATCCCCTCGTTGCTGAATCCGCTGAGGGATGTCTAATAAAAGATGTTGACGAAAATATTTATATCGATTTTAACTCAGGAATCTGTGTATGTAATGTTGGGCATTCACATCCAAAGGTAGTGAATGCAATTAAACGTCAAGCTACAAAACTTATTCATTACTCCAACACTGATTTTTATTACCAAGAAAGCGTAGAACTTGCACAAAAACTGTACAATAATACCCCTGGGAGCTTTCCTAAAAAGATATTTTTCACGAATAGCGGTGCAGAAGCTGTTGAAGCATCTCTTAAAGTCGCTAAATGGCATACTAGAAAACCTCAAATTGTTGCGTTCACTAAAGCATTTCATGGGAGAACGATGGGCGCACTTAGTGTAACAGGATCAAAAGTTGTTCAGAGAAGATATTTCTTCCCTCTTGTCCCTGGGGTCACTCATGTGCCTTACCCCTACTGTTACCGGTGTCCTTACAAACAAACATACCCTGAGTGCAACTTTTATTGCGTTGATTTTATCGACGAAATGGTTTTTGAAACCTATTTGCCACCTGAAGAAACGCTCGGTTTCATATTTGAACCAATACAAGGAGAAGGAGGATATATAGTTCCACCTGAAGGCTATTTTCAGCGATTAAGAAAATTAGCGGCTAAATATCACATGCTACTCATTTCTGATGAAGTTCAATCTGGCATGGCCCGCACTGGTAAAATGTTTGCTATTGAGCATTGGAACGTTACACCGGAGATTATTGCAATTGCTAAAGGTATTGCCTCAGGATTGCCACTTGGAGCAGTTATTGCTAAAGAGGATGTCATGGATTGGGAGCCTGGTGCTCATGCATCAACCTTTGGAGGTAATCCCGTGTCTTGTGCTGCTGCACTTGCAACCTTCGATATCATTGAAGAAGAAAACTTGCTTGATAATGCAGCAAAAATAGGCGAACATACACTAAAAAGACTGGATGAGATGAAAGAAACGTATGAACTAATCGGCAACGTAAGAGGAAAAGGATTGATGATTGGCATCGAACTTGTTAAAGACAGAAAGACCAAAAAACCAGCAAAAGAGGAAGCAAAAGAAATTATTTTTCAGTGTTTTAAAAAAGGACTCGCCATAATTAGTGCAGGGATTTCTACGATTCGAATCGCGCCACCTCTAGTTATTACAGAGGAACTTATAGATATTGGACTTAATATATTCGAAGAAGTTCTGCGTGATTTGAACACTTGATAGTCCTTACTATTCTTTACCCTCTTTTTTACAAATTCACATTTCATTTCGTTTCCAAACACACGAATTGTTTTTTAAATACTACACACTATTTGTTTACAACCTCTTCAACTAGATTAATTGAAAAAGTCACTCATGGAGGGAAATACAATTATAGAAGACAAATTTAAAGAACTTCATTTTCAATGGGCTCCAAAAATCATAACAGAAATTCCAGGACCGAACTCTCTTGAAATACTGAAAAAACAAACACTCCTTGATGCAAATGTAGTTAGTTATCCCTTGACCTATACATTTGCTTTAGAAGCCGCAAAAGGGGCAACATTGATGGATGTTGATGGAAACGTCTATATTGACTTTTCAGCTGGAGTATCGGTATGCAATGTAGGTTATCAAAATCCTTATGTCCTAGATGTTGTTAAACGCCAAGCCGATAAGATTATTCATACCCTAGATATCCCGACTCAGGCTCGTATCGATATTCTGGAAGCACTTTCAAAAATAGCACCAGGCAAAATGAAAGGAAATTCAAAGATTATTTTTGGAGGCCCATCAGGTTCGGATGCCGTGGAAGCAGCCATAAAACTAGCAAAAGTAAACAAAAAGGGCTATAGAATAATTACATTTGAAGGCGGATATCATGGACAAACATCTGGATCGTTAGCCGCTACGGCAAAGAAAAGTTACAAAGAAAATTACTTGCCCTTAATTCCAGGCATTTTTCACGCTCCATATCCGTATTGTTATCGTTGTCCCTTTGGAAAGAAAGCCGATGTATGTGATATGGAATGCTTGCGATATATTGAACATCTCTTTAAAGATCCTTACTCAGGTCTCGTCCAACCAGCAGGCATGATCGTGGAGCCAATCCAAGGCGAAAGTGGCATACTAATTCCACCAAAAGAGTTTATTCAAGGCCTAGCAAGACTCTGTAAAGAAAACGACGTTCTCTTTGTTTGTGATGAAGTTCAAGCTGGATTCGGACGTACTGGCACATATTGGTGGAGTTGCGAACATTTCGATGTAACACCAGATGCGATTACTATGGCGAAATCACTTGGAGGAATTGGAATCCCAATCGCAGGGATGATGTATAAAAAAGAATTCGATGAAGCGTGGGGACCAGGTGGACACATGGGAACATTTAGAGGAAATGTTCTTGGATGTGCTGCAGGTGCAGCGGCCATTAAATTCACAGAAGAAAACCAACTTCTAAAAAGATCCGCAGAACTAGGCGATTATGCACTTAAAATGCTTAAAGGTCTACAAGATGAAGTTAGTTGCATTGGCGATGTTCGTGGAAAAGGTCTATTTTTAGGAGTAGAATTTGTTGAAGATAAAGATACAAAAAAACCTGCTGAAGAACTTCTGAAAAAAGTTGTTGCAAAATGCCTAGAACGTGGCGTAATTGTTTGGAAGGGAGGTCACTGGATAAATGTTGCGCGATTCATTCCTGCCTTAACTATAACTAAAGAATTGCTCGACAAAGGATTAGATATCTTTTCAGAAGTTGTAAAAGAACTTGATAAAACTATTTAAGTTCATCACTCCTTTTTTCTTAATTTAATCATTCAAATTCGTGATGATCAAGATGAAAGGCAAGATATTTTATATCGTAGATGTTTTTGCAGAAAAGAAATATGCAGGGAATCAATTAGCGGTTTTTAGGGATGGATATAAGTTTTCTGATGAAGAAATGCAACTTATCGCAAAAGAAATGCATTTTTCAGAGACGACTTTCATTTTATCTGATGAACCAGAAAATAATGGATATAATGTAAGAATATTCACACCTGCACGCGAAGTGCCATTCGCTGGCCACCCAACTTTAGGAACTGCTTATATCATTCAAAAAGAAATCATTAAGGAACCTGTTAAGGTAGTGAATTTGAATTTAAAAGTCGGTCAAATTCCTATCGAGTTTCAACATAATAGGCTAACTATGAAACAAAAGGCTCCGACATTTGGATCAGAATTATCTATAAAATCGCTTTCAGCGGTTCTAAACATCGATAATAATGAATTTGATGATCAGTTTCCCATTCAAGAAGTTTCAACGGGAGTTCCGTTCATAATAGTGCCTATAAAGACGCTTAGTTCGATAAAACGGATTAAAGTCAATAAAGAAGAGTATTTTAAACTAATTGAGAATACAGAAGCCAAAGCGATACATGTCTTTTGTCCCGAGGCTGAAGAAGAAAATCATATTCATGTTAGGATGTTTGCTGATTATTATGGTGTTCCAGAAGATCCAGCTACAGGAAGTGCAGCAGGATGCTTAGCCGCATATTTAGTGAAACATAAGTATTTTGGACAGAACAGTATCGATATCAGAGCAGAACAGGGATATGAGATAGGAAGGCCCTCATTGCTATTCTTAAAGGCAGAAGAAATAGAAGATACGAGAATAAATGTATATGTTGGGGGACAAGTGCAAATGATTGCTAAAGGAGAGCTTTTATGAAAAACAGTCAATTTCTTCAAAGGAATGAAATTATTATTAACATTGACTGGTATGGAGGCCGGTCGGGAGGACCGCAGGGGTCCTAAGCCCCTGTAGCCGGGTTCAACTCCCGGGGCCTTCGCTTGCTGGAGGAAAAAATTTGACAATAAGATTAGCTCGAGAAAAGCGACCAACTCTCTATGAACTCCTACAAAAGACTAAGTTGTGGACTTCACGAAGAGGAACACTTCATAGAGTTAAGCACGTTAAATTGGCAGGATCTTACCTCAAAATAGAGACATTCTGTAGTAAATTCATTTTAACACGAAATTCACGCCGAAGCCGCTCTGCACGATGGTTAAGAAGAGGATGGGCTGGAGAAATTTGCAAGACATGTGACGTTCCAAAATGGAGGCTCTCTAAATTCTCAAATAAATTTAAATGATTATTAAGAGAAGGAACAATATGGCTTTCGCTTTTACGAAGACGCAAATGCAACGCTTGAAAGAATTGGACGCAAAAGACGAATTTTTTGCATTAAGTTTTGAAACTAAAAACGAACGTGATAAGTGCTTTCAGGAAATATCAACATCCGTTGAAAAACATCACCGTGAAAACCTAAAGAATTTCTTAAGGACTAAAAAACCGGCATTGAAATGCATTGAACAAGTACTTGAGAATTTAGCGATTTCTGAGGGATTCGCTGAAGTAATGACGCCTATGATCATTTCAAAGAATTTTATCAAACGTATGGGTATTGAAGAGAACCAGTTTCTTTGGAAACAGATTTTTTGGCTCGATGAATTGCGTTGCTTACGTCCTATGTTGGCTCCAAGTCTTTATCATATGATGAGTCAACTGAGGAAATTCGTAAACCCGGTTAGACTATTCGAGATCGGACAATGTTTCAGAAGAGAAACTACTGGGCAACAACATCTCGAAGAATTTACGATGATGAATCTTGTCGAATATGGAGAGATTGAAGAGCCTGAAAAACGAATACGCTACATGATTGATCTCATCATGGAAAGTGTAGGATTAACGAATTATGAGATCCATCAAGTTGATTCGCTAGTTTATGGAACAACAATCGATGTCTCGATCGATGGTGTTGAAATTGCATCTGCCGCCACAGGCCCTCATCCATTGGACAAAAATTGGGACGTTCTCGAGCCATGGGCGGGAATAGGAGTAGGATTTGAGCGATTAATAATGGTAAAAGAGCAATACAAGAATATTAAGCGAGTTAGCCGAAGCTTAAGTTATTTAGATGGATGGCGGTTAGATATTTAGTTGTCTTACTGACTTTTTTAGTCTCCTATAGATCTGCATGGTTATTTCCTAATCATAGAGTTTTTGACAAATTAGAATCTAGTTTCTTGTGATCTTTCGTATCTACTTCTGATTTGAGCATAGAGGTTGACGTATAATATGGGAAGTGTTATGAGACTTTAAGGTTAAAAAAAAGCGGAGGGAGGTTTTTAGTTGAATTTTTGCATCATTTTTTGGTCTTTCTTCCCTGCAATCTTACCCCAATTAACGCGATAACTGTCAAGGCACTTACCATCAGTGTACCTAAGCAACCGCCACCTGTTGATAGAGTTATATTATATCCATCAATGTAAATAATATCTCCTGGGTTATTGTTGTTTGTATGCCAATACCACATCATATGAGTCAGAGTATCCTCATCCTCAACACCACCGTAGCTAGGACGTGCACTAGCGCGTGATAAGGTATAGGTCTTCCACGTGTGCCCCTCTTGAGTGTCCAAATCAAGATCCCATGTAACTCCTTCGGAGTAGGGACTGCTGGTTGTAACGAGTTTTAATTGGAGTTGTCCTGCGGATCCATGTCTCTTATAAATCTGTACCTCTCCAGTTTCATAATCTCCCCATTCAAATGAACTACTTAATGGACGCATCGCAACTGTGGTTTTTGAGTTATCAAGATCCGCCTTTAGTTCAAGCGAATAACTTCCAACCTGCGTATAATACTGTTCATCGAAACGGTATCCACCAAATCCAGATGGAGGCCAATATTCATAAGCCTTTCCCTCAGTACCTTCATCTTGAAGCGTTGTCGCTCTCACTTGAGAAACACCGAATAGAAGAACCAAGACTAACACAAGACTGCATATCGTTTTAAGTGATTTGTTCATCTCGTTTCCTCCCGTGTAAACTTGAGACAAATATATAGGGCAACTAAATATAAAAATCTGAACACATACTGCTCAATGCACCAAAAAGTCAAGAGCCGAAATGTATCTATTAGATCCTCCACTTACAATGAGTAATTGAATTCTTTTTTGAAAAATGTGGACTTTATATAATTTCTTAAACACAAAACAGCGCTCTGCATAATCAGCGGTGATGTGTAGAAATGATCATCCAAATTCCAAACATAAAGAAAATGATCTACGATGCATATCCGAATCTTAATGAATTAGCTAAGGCGTATGTAGAAGGACAAGAAAAGATGATAGTCCTTTTTACCAATACAGTTGAAGAAATCATCCAGCGGCAATGCAAACAAATTTATCTACACCTTAAACCAGAACCCGAAAACGAACAGCAGGAATTAGTTAAGCAAAGGATTCTCAATTTAAGTAAAGAAAGAAGGACACAAAAAATTTTGAATGAACATTCAACCGATTTATTATCCGAAGAGGAAGCCACGAAGATCATGCTAGACTTTGAAAAAGAGACATTCTACAAGGTTGAAAAAGGTGAGAAAATCACTCTTGACGATTATATCAACTTCGCTAAAAAATATGGATATTCAATTGTAAAAGTGCTGGTGGCTTCATCCTGGCTTGATGAATATCTCTCTCATACAGCTATTGAAGCCAGAAATATAGCTTTTGAAAACATTACAATTGCTTAAGCAAAAGTCAATAAAGGTAACTCTTTTTAAAATGATATATCATAGAATTATATTATGAAATTTGGGATTAGCTGTGCTTCGAATGAGGCTCTTATTCTCGATTATGTTAAAGATATTATTGCATTTCTAAGAAAAAGGAAGCATAGTATTGAATTAGAAGAAGGACTCCCCAAATTACTAAATATCGATCTTGATGAATGCCCATTAAGCCAAATGACAGTAGATATAGTTTTATCTATTGGAGGTGCTGCAAATATCCTCAAAACTTTTAGAGACTTAGACAGAAACCAAATTCCTGTTTTAGGTATTAGTTTTGGGGATATTGGATTCTTAGCAGAAACTGATATCAAAAACTTCGAAAAAAGCATTGTAGAGATCGAAAAAGAAAATTATTTGGTAGAAGAACGCACAAGATTGGCTATAGAAATAAATGGTGAATATTTGCCATTCTCTCTTAACGAGTTGACAGTAAATGCCAACTTGAGTGCTACAGTAATTAGATATGCTTTAATAATTGATGACGAGTTGATATGGCGTGATTCTGCTGATGGAGTGATTATTTCAACACCCTCTGGATCAACGGGTTATGCACTTTCAGCTGGAGGACCTATTGTATCGGAAGGGGCAAATGTATTTGTAATTGTACCAATTTGTTCTTTGCAACAAACACATAAACCATTTATTGTGAATAATACGAGCACAATAACAATCAAGGATATCTCTAGTTCATCAAAATGTCAAGCGATTGTAGATGGGAGAATTCGAGTTGATTTGAATGCTGACATAATAAATATTACAAAAGCTGAAGTCCCAGCACACTTCATTCGACTCGAAAAGGAAGTTAATTCAAAGATCTTTCAGAAATTACGAAAGAAGTATGAAACACTAGATCTGATGCCTAAAACGGCTCCACCTTCAGCAAAATTTATACATACCCTTCTTAAATATGAAGGTCGCTTAACACAAAAAGAGATTATCGAAATGACTAAGTTACCCGCCAGAACTGTTCGATCTAGTATAAACTATCTACTGAAAAATGATCTGATCATGAAAACTAGTTCATTAAGAGATACACGTCAATACATCTATCTCATAAAATGAATCTCTTTTAACTCTGTTTTAAAATCTAAATAAGAGAAAATATAGCAATACTACACGTGAATTTTGAAACACAATTTGTCCCAAAATTGTTGTTTCTACAATAGAATATAGCTAAGAAAAAAACTTTACTCTATCACCATCTGTTTTGTACAAGCTTTTTAAATCGTCAGGAAGTCTCTTAATCTGAGAAAGCACTCTTTCTCTGGTATCATCTACGGATTCAAAGGCTTTTATAACCTTCCCATCTCTTATGACTTGGTGAAGTAAAGATTTATACCCATTTGTTATTTCCTTACCCTTGGGAACAACTAGGTCACGAAATTCGTTTTTCAATCGATAAACATCCTTCGCTCCACTATAATTTCCTACTTTTGCTCTTGGTATTCCATCTACTTCTACGATTTTCAATGCAAAATCCATGACAGGAGCATTGGCTACTTTTGTGCCGATACCAAATCCATCGTAAACCTCTACAAGTCTCTCAACTTCATATTCGTCTAACCCACCACTCGCAAATAATTTTACATCTTCTCTTCCTCGAATATCCAACTCCCAGCGTAATTCCTTTCCAACTTTGAGTAAATTTCCACTATCAACCCGTACGCCATAAAGGTTTGGACCCATGCATTCGAGAGCAAGTAATGTTTCTTCCTTTGGGGATCCATATGTATCAACGAGAGCAATTCTTGGGACTTCCTTTGGTAAAACCTCATTAAAAGCATGAAAAGCATCCGCTGAGTTGCCAAAAAGTAACATTAGTGCATGTGGCATTGTCCCTACTGCTTTCTTACCCATATGTTCTGCTCCAACAATACTGGACACTGCATCAAATCCGCCAGCATAACAAGCTCGTTCTATTACTGGTGCTACACTTGGATGAAGTCTCCTAGTCCCAAAACTGAAAACAAGTTTGTCGTTAGCGACAATTCGAGACCTAACAGCTTTTGTTGCAATACCAGAAGCATAAGAAATGAAACCTAAGATGGCGGTTTCATATATGCCGAAATCAGTATACCTTCCTTCAATTCGAAGAACAGGCTCATTTGGAAAGAATATCTCACCATCTTGCATTGCCCAGACATTTAAGGAGTTAGATTCCGCCACATTCTCAGCCACATAACTTAACAAATTGATGACTTCTTGAATTCCCGAAAAGACACCAAAGTTATAGTCTTTATCAGGAAAGCGCTTAATCATGGCTTCCATAACTACTCTTTTGTCAATACTTTTAGCCTTAAGAACTTCAAACGTCCTTAAAAAATACGCATCAGTTGCTCGTCCATCAAGTATTTCTTTTTCATCACAATAATTGAATCGCCTCATAGTTTTCCACTCAAGGAAAATACACCTAAATTGATTTGCTTACCGTGATAAGAAGTATATATTTATATTTAATGCGTAAGTTGATTGCGGTATTTTTCGCCATGTTATTCGATTTTTTACCATTTTTTGCCTCTAGCGGTGTAGCTAATAGTATATAATAACATTTACTTCTCTAAATAAAAAGGAGGTATTCAAAGAGAAATGAAACCCGCCATTTTAGTTATAGACATGCTAAACGATTTTGTAACTGGTGAGTTAAGATGCGATACAGCTCAAGAGATTATCCCTTCGATACAAAAGTTGATCAATGCTGCAAGAGAACACGATTTGCCAGTAGTATACTGTAATGATGCACACCTTCAGTGCGACAGTGAATTAAAAAAATGGGGTCCACATGCAATGAAAGGCTCGAAGGGTGCAGAAGTCATTCCCGAACTTAATCCAACACCAAATGATTATATCATTGAAAAAAGGACATATAGCGGATTTTTTGAGACCGGACTCGATTCATTATTGCGAGATCTGCATTCTGATACCGTAATCATAACTGGGATGCATACTAATATATGTGATCGCCATACTGCAGCTGATGCATTCTTTAGGGGATATAAAATGGTAATTGCTTCTGATGGAACTGGAACGTTCACTAAAGAAGAACACGAACAAGGCCTAAAGTATCTTGAGGATATCTATAACGCAAAAATACAATATACAGATGAAATCATAGATAGTTTTTCTTAGTGCTGAAAATACAATGATGAAGACTTTAAAGAGTGTAATAAAACAACTGGCGTTTTTTTTTTTAATTTTTAAATCTTTTTACATAAATTAGAAATGAAAATTAATTTTCGAAAGGCGAAATGCTCATCAACCGAATATTTTTTAAAAAGAATAAAATTGTAATGTTTTTTACTTAACAATAAGAGGTTTTCATATGCTGGATTTATCAGAATATCCCGTTATTGATACACACTGTCATGTTTTCAGAGAAGATATAAGCAAGACTCTCACTGCAGAAAATTTCGCTCAAGACATAAATTTTGGATCTTTTTACCCTGATTTTTTAGTTCCATCTTCAATCCTTGAAAAATATAAAAAGGCTTCAAATAAGGAAAAAGTTGAACTGGATCAAAAATATAAGGTCGCACAGACTTTACAGGAACTCCAATACCATTCGAAACATGCTCTTTTTTACAGGCAGATGTTGCATGAACTTGCACAGTTTTTTAATTGTGCTGATGATTTAGATACTATAATTAGCATAAGAAATCAAAAAGCAGTAGATTTTAGAGACTATTTAATCGAGTTGTTTACAGATGCACGCCTTGAGGCGCTGGTAATTGATGATGGGTTTTCTGAAATCGCTGTGGATAAACCTCTTCAAACAATAGAATGGTCAGAATTTGAACGATTAGTACCTATCCAAGTTGTAAGATTCAGTCGAATTGAAAATCTGATTAAGAATGCACTTCTTATTTCTTCAGATTTTGATGAATTTCTTGAAAATTATGATAATGAAATGAATACAGCAATAACTAAATACAATTCTCGCGGATTTAAATCGATTGTCGCATATCGTACTGGGTTAAATATAAGAAATCCAGATGAGCCTGATGCTAGAAACGATTTTATCAAATATCGTCAGAATAGCTCTCCAGAAGTTGAGCGATGGGGACTGAAAAATCTTCGTGATTTTCTGATATGGCGTACAGTGGAGAAATGTATCGAATTAGATCTTCCCTTTCAGTTTCATACCGGCATTGGCGATGTAGATACACTAGTGGACCAATGTAATCCAATTTGCCTATTTAATTTCTTAAGAGACAAAAAAATAAGACATGCAAAGATTATTTTAGCACATGCAGGATTTCCCTATGTCTCTGAGGCAACAAATCTGCTGAATATACTCCCTAACGTCTATCTTGAATTATCAGTTATGTTTCCATTTACTAGCGCTGGATCAACAACGAATTTGATGAGGGCATTGGAATTTGCACCCCTAACAAAAGTTATGATTGGAAGCGATGCATTTAACACACCTGAGCTTTATTGGTTAGGAGCAAAAGTTGCTAAAAAGGCATTAGCTCGTGCATTATCAGAATTTATCGAATTTGGGGCTATCAATGAAGATGAGGCATATAAATTCGCGAAGCTAATCTTATCAGAAAACACAAGGCGCATATATAAACTCTGAAAACTTCTTTTATTTTTTGTAAACCGGATTACATTATTTTTTAAGTAGCATTCAATAAAAGTTTAAAAAAATCCTTTTATCTTCTTCCTCATTTAAGGATGGCTTCAAATGGAAAGTTTATTCAACTCTTTTGAGTCAAGTCCAAAGGACCCAAAGATCTATGAAATTTTAAGAAAAGTATTAAACGGTGAAAAACTGAATAGACGGAATGCTCTTTATTTACTAAAAGCAAGCCATCCAAATGATATCTTTGCTTTGTTTTCAGCAGCTAATGAAGTCCGTGTACGATATTTTGAAAAGATGGTATTTGCCTATGGATTCATCTATTTTACAACTAATTGTAAAAACTCTTGTACTTTTTGTTTTTATAGGAAACCAAACTCTAAATGCCCGCGCTACAGAAAAACTCCTGAGGAAATAGTATGTCAAGCAGAAAGATTGAAAGAGTCAGGAGTACATCTAATTGATATGACTTCAGGGGAAGACCCGATTTTTTTTAAATCAGACTTTTCTGGTTTGCTATCCATTTTTTCTATGGTTAAAGAGGCTACAGATTTACCATTAATGGTTTCCCCTGGAGTTCTTCCTAAACGAGTTCTAAAGCAAGTTTCTGAAATTGCAGAGTGGTATGCACTCTATCAAGAAACTCATAATCGTGAACTCTTTTCAAAACTACGTATTAACCAAGACTATTACGAAAGAATTAAAGCAAAGCTTCTTGCAAAGGATATAGGGTTATTAATAGAAGAAGGAATTCTTCTGGGTGTAGGAGAGTCAGAAGAAGATCGAATTAATTCATTTTTCACCATGAAGGATATTGGAGCAGATCAAGTACGTGTAATGGGATTTGTACCGCAACAAGGAACTCCAATGGAGCAAAATATCTCGCCTCCAATCTTGGAGGAAATGAAGTCTATTGCACTTCTGCGTTTGATTCACCCAGACAAACTTATCCCGGCTTCCTTTGATATCGATGGCTTAAAGGGGCTTCAATTACGTCTATTAGCGGGAGCTAATGTGATCACCTCCCTCATCCCACAAACATCAGGATTATTGGGTGTTGCAGCGGCCACTCTGGGAATTAATCAAGGAATTAGAAGCATTCAAACTATTAAACCGTACTTAGACAGCATAGGGTTAAAACTGGCATCTACACATCATTATATTGAATTTATCCAACAAAGACGATTATCTTGAGGAAGTCATCTTGAGATTAGCCTTGATAGGAGGACGTTTGCAGGGACTTGAAGCAGCCTATCTGGCGAAAAAAGCGGATATAACTACAGTATTAATAGATAGAAAACCTAATACTCCTGCCTCTACGATCGTTGATGAACATTACATTTTTGACGTTATGAAGCAAGAAGATCTCTTTAAAAAACTCAGTAAAACAGTAGACGCAGTTTTACCAACTACGGAAAATATGAAAACGCTTATTTTTCTGGAAAAAACGTGCAAGAGACTTGGGATTCCCTTTTTACAAGATAATGATGCTTTTTGGATAACTTCCAATAAGACCCGATCTAAAAACTTTCTAAAAAGTCAACAAGTAAAGGTTCCAAAATCTTTGTCTAATGCTACATTCCCTCTTATAGTCAAACCTGCTCGTTTGAGCGGCAGTATAGGTGTTCGTAAGGTGTCCAAGCCCTCACAATTGCCTCGCATAATGGATGAGATCAGACAAGTTGACCAAGAAATCATAATAGAGGAGTTCGTTGAAGGTCTTGCAGTATCTTTAGAAGTTCTTGCAATGAATGGAAATCCTATAGCCTTCCAAATTACGGATTTGGAATTTGATGAGTCTTATGGGTGTAAAAGAGTAACAGCGCCAACAGCTCTTTCGAATCAAATTAAGACTAAATTTATTGAAACTGGTTTGAAAATTGCAGACAGCCTACACCTACATGGACTTACAGACGCACAAAGCATAGTTACTCCTTCTAACTCATTGAAAACTAATGAAATAAACGCACGATTACCCAGTCA
>JAEOSF010000028.1 GCA_016840515.1 Candidatus Borrarchaeum yapensis
GTGAAGCGTCTTAATTCTTTTTCTGCCATTTTTTAGCCCCCCTAGCGTGAATTTCACTAAGGCTATTTATTTCATTTATGTAAGTTTTCATATTACATGATACAGAATAAAAATGTTGACTTAATTACACTACTATTATGTAAGCTATTCGATCTAAAAGATGACAGTTAATTCAAAAAGAATTTATAACAAGTAATCGACAGAAAGTGCATCAAGCGTTCACCAAATTAGACTGTATATTGAAATAACAATTGAGTATATATTCGCTTTTTCGAATTAGTAGGCTTGTCTGAATATTTCTTCTGACAAAAGTCGTATAATCGTCTTCCGAATTAAGTCTGTTCTTATAGTCTTTTCTGAATTAATTTCCGTAAAAGAATAAATTACTAGAAAATTATTTAAGACAGAAGATATATGACACTGGTATAATCAAAATCTGGAGGAACTACTTAATGGCAATTTTTGTTCCTATAATTATTTTAATCCTAGCGATAATCGGCTGGGGTCTTTGTGGATTATCAATGGCAATAGGAATGAGTATAACTTCCATAGCTAATGCCCTAATTATTCATGCAATTGCAGCACCTATTATCTATTATTTCATTTCGTTGCTGTATTTCAAGAAATTCAATTATACAACCCCTATACAAACCGCAATTATCTTTGTGGCCATTGTGATCCTGTTGGATTTTTTTGTGGTCGCGCTCTTAATCAACAAAAGTTTTGATATGTTTTTGAGCCCTTTAGGAACCTGGATTCCATTCCTGTTGATTTTCTTATCAACCTTTTTAACAGGTTCATATTACACTTAGAGGTCTATATTTAAACAAGGATAACATACGAAAAACTCTGCTCAGCCCTACAAAATAATCTTGTAACAAAATAAAATAAGATGTTAGGAAGAAACCTTGTGGTGAATAATGGCATCTCAAAAAGTTAGAAAAATTGGCATCTTAACTTCTTTTCTGCTTTTCCCAGTTGTCATGAACTATTTCTCTCCATACCTGATAGTTGAGTCAGCAGCACTGGGAATAATTAATGGCAGCTTTATTGTGTTTGTTATTTTGTTCCTTTCATCATTATTTATTGGCAGATTTTGGTGTGGGTGGTTATGTCCTGTGGGTGGATTGCAAGAGGCTTGTTTTATGATTACTGACAAACAAGCAGCAGGCGGAAACTATAATTTAATAAAATATGCTATTTGGGTGCCTTGGCTAATTATAATTGGTATCTTGGCATTTTTAGCTGGAAGTTATACGCAAATTAACTTTTTCTATAATACGGAATCATATGTTTCCATTGATGAGCCAAGTAGATTTTTCATATATTATATCATTCTTGGGAGCATATTTATTCTGGCGTTAACTCGCAAAAGAGCTTTTTGTCATTATGGATGTTGGATAGCACTGTTTCCGATAGCTGGCCAAAAAATAAAGAACTTCTTCAAGTGGCCCTCTTACCACCTTGAAGCAGATCCTTCTAAATGTAAACTATGCAAAAACTGCGATAAAGCATGTCCAATGAGTCTAAATGTTTCTGAAATGGTACAAAGCGGGTCGATGGAAAACACAGAATGCATTCTATGCGGGACTTGTGTTGCAACTTGCCCACAGGGGACCATAGAGACCGCATGGAGATGGAGGAATTAAATCACATATATAAAAAATAGAGAAATTGTCTGTGTGTTGGTTGTTATTAACCTTGACTTTCTTTTAAAAAAGTTGAAAACTAGGATTAAAGTTCTAATCTATTCCATATCTTCGTCCCAGTCCACTTCGTCCCAGTCTTTTTCTTTTAGTTTCTTTTTTTCTTCTTCTAATTTCTTCATTTCCTCTTCTCTTTTTTCCTTTTCACTCAAACTTATCCCTCCGTTACGTCCGATAAGTCTTAAATTCTATGAGAGTAAGTTAAATTTTTTATAGGAATAGTTTTCATTACTATTATATATAATCTTATCTTTAGAGGAATGTACCTATACAAAGAGAATTAAACGACTAGATCATCATTATCAAAGAAAAGGATCAGTATAGATAAAAAACTCTTCAAAAGTATCAATGATTAGATTTCTACTAGGTTTTGATCATTAAGAGCGTGAGAATTAATTGTCTAAGAAGAAAAACGAATCACCAAAGTATCATATTCCTGATAGTAAACTTATCGAAATGCTTAAGGAAAAAGGCATCCGACCAACTAAAACTCGTAAAATTATTCTAAGTGAAGTAAATAACTCAGACCATCCAGATGCAAATGAAATCTATCTAAAGATCAGAGGAAATCATTCAAATATCAGCATGGGGACTGTTTACAGAAATTTGAATCTTTTCAAAGAAAAGGGGCTAATTTACGAATTGGAGCATGTCGGAGGGGTACCTGGCAGATTTGAAATAGGTTCACCAGATCACTCTCATTTCATTTGTGAGAAATGTGGGAAAATTTTTGATATTGAAGACCAAATTAATAAAACTGTAGAGCAAGAACTTTCAAGAAAGCTTGGAGTAATGATTACTCATCACAAAGCAGAATTTTACGGATTTTGTAAAGATTGTGGCTCTAATATTGGAAAATAATACGCGATCTAGCAAAAAAAGAAGCAAAAGATATTTTTCTATCTGAAATGCTCCAAAGGATAAATTTAAAGCGTATTAATTTGAAACAAAAAGCTCAGAATGCAAGGCAAGAGTTACAAAGATTTCTTTTGATTCTATCATTATCGTTTACATATTCAATTACTGCTTGAATAAGCGGATCTTGTGATACAACGTATGAGTTGCATAAGCTGAGTTCTAAGATCCCAAACTCGATAAGACGATCTAATCGAGATTTAGCATCAGCTTGAAATCGGAAAAATCGTATTAAAGATTCCTCTGTATGTATATGATAATCATACCATACCATATAATTTAAAAGACACAGATTTTGCTTGACAGAACTTTCTAAATCAAAAATATTATGAACCAAGAAATTTCACGACCTGAAAAACTATTATTTTGTACCTATGTTAGGATCTATTTGTATTATTCTTGTTAACGTTTAAATAGTTTATGCATTTTATATTTTCGATAAGGCCTCTATATTTATTTTCCATTAAAAAAAGATATTTTCCTTTTCTCCTAAAGAAGTTTTCTTCCCAAGTGAAGTAATGTTCGATTATTATGATTTCATATTCTTTTAATCGAACTAAGTCTCTTTTCAAAAGAACTTCTTTAGTACTTCATCTGGCAGAACTAATCTTCCAAGACACTACTTAACCGGCGATGAGCGACTCTCCACCACAGATATATAAAGATTGTGACGAATAAGACTACTAGGAAAGTAATAGCGTGAGTTAATAATGAGAATACAATGAAAATGAAGATATCCATGAAAAATGTTGTTACAAGCAGGATTCTAAATGTTCTATTGGAGCGGATATAGAACATAATTCGATGATCCAGCGGAATATGTCTTTCAGTAATTTTGTCGTGAATTGACATTCGAGTTATAACACAGAAGATATTTAGAACGCCTAGTATTGCAAACAGCATGACAATAACATCAGGATATGGAGTAAACGTAAAAAGAAACGAGTAGATATCTGTAGAAGGGTAAAAGTCAGATCCTACGATTAGAGAATGCAACCCCATAAAACTAAAACCTGCGAAAAGAGAAAAAAATACTGTATAAAGACGTGCATCTTTACGTTCATCCTCTAAAAAGGCCTCTTTTTCAGTTTCAGTCCAAGTTTGAAATTCTTTAGAAATCTCATCATACTTTTTCATTCAAGAAGCCCCTAATTAAAACTTATCAAATTTAACTTGAATATCTTCTTTAAATTTTACTCTTTCAGCAAGTTGTGATTTTAATAATGAAATTGATTTGACAGGCGTAGGGTCAGTTCCATAAAGAATAGCTAAATAAATACTTGTAAAGTCTCCTATATAAGTAACAGAAAACATTTTCGCAAGTACTGATTGGCCTCTTGCCAGAATTTCAATTATCTGTTTTTTCTTTTTTAATATAATCTGATCTCTTGAGATTTCTATTCTCGCTTTGATTGCTGGGCTTTCATTAGGATCACGAATAAAAACAGGATAAAAAGACTCCAATAATTGTGTTTCAGCTTCCCAGCCTACAATACCATTATGGTTCATTTCTGGGAGAACTTCCGAAAGGGCAATAACTTTGCTATTCTCATTAAACTGACATTTTATACGATTTGCGACGCTATCAAAGTAGGTGTGCCCATAAATTAAGGGGATCTTATTATAAAGGCAAATCGCAATTCTTTTTGCAAGATTATCTATTATTAGAGTCTCAGGTTTTAATTCTTCTTTAAGGACTTCAACAACAGCTAACGTTTCCTCAACATCCTTCTTAAAAGTAGGATGAACGTTTAGTTTTTCTAGAACTACTAGTAATGGAAAGAATAAATAAGGAAGAGATGCTCTCGGTGGAAGACCGCTCGGAAGTTTTACATACGGTAGACCGAATTTTATACAGAATGCCTCAAGTATGCCTCCAGAAGTAAGTGCTACAATTGGACATCCTTTTTCAATTGCATCTATAAAGCAGCTTAAAGTCTCTTCAGTATTACCGGAGTAACTAATTAAAACCACTAAAGTGTTTTCATCAGCATAAGGCGGCAAATTATAATCT
The DNA here is from genome assembly GCA_016840515.1 of Candidatus Borrarchaeum yapensis. Taxonomy (GTDB): domain Archaea; phylum Asgardarchaeota; class Sifarchaeia; order Borrarchaeales; family Borrarchaeaceae; genus Borrarchaeum; species Borrarchaeum yapensis. Next base: position 4,636 of record JAEOSF010000028.1, read on the forward strand.
CGATTTGATTCTACGGGAATTTTAACATTAGCGTATCGTAAGAATGACCTCAAGAAATCAAAGGAAATTGCTGAACCACCCATGCCCACACCGATGATTTGAGAAAAATTATAGTATTTTAGCGTTGTACCTTTGACTTCTATATCTGATGGAATCACTAACTTTCGTGCTCTTTCAATTGCATCTTGAATAAATTCTGGGACTTTTTTCTGTAACTCTAACATCCCAGATTTGTCAATTTTCTTAATCTCAGTAAGATTATCAAGTATGTCCACCTTTTTACTTAAATCATTGGGCATTCATAATCCTCCTAATGATGATTTGTTCAATCCTCAAAGCACTTAAATGTTAGGTTCTCAGTGACCTGTAATTTCTTTATGAAGCTTAAGAGATATTGGTATTATGCTATCTAAGAAATGAATAACATGTTCCACTTGCTTAAAAGGTAAACTAGTGATGTTGATGCACTCCACAAAAGCTATTGACTTTTCTGAAATTAAACTAATCATCTTTGATCTTGATGGTACAATCATACCACTTCATAAGAGGTTTTATGCCGTCTGGACTGATACTTTGACGAAGTTCAATCTTCCAAACATTTCGTGGGACGATTTTATGCAACGAATCGAAGAAGACTCGTTAGAGGAAACTATTGATCAATCACTACACAAAGCGTTTCAGAAAACCTTCTTAAGTGAATATTCGCAATACTGGTCTCCAGACGATACAACAATCCCTGGAGCTAAAGAAGTTCTTATCAAATTAAAAAATAAAGGTTTTTCATTGGCTTTAGCAACGGGCAGGATTTCAAGCACAGCGGAACTTGTTAATGAGATGAAACATTATGAATTAGATCACTTTTTTGAGGTATTGACCTCTCAGAAAGCTGAAGATTTCAGGTTAGGAACTTTAATTCCAAAAGAAAACCAGATTAAACATATTCTTGAAAAATTGAATATTTCTCCCTCACAAGCAGTTATGGTGGGAGATTATGTCACTGATATTCGTTCTGGAAAAGCAATGGGACTAAAGACGATTGCCTTACTTTCAAGTAGAGTTTCAGTAGAGATCATTGAAAAGGAAGAGCCAGATGTCATCCTTGAGAGTATTAATGACCTACCAGAAGTCATTTTTGACTGAACGCTATTCTATATAATATAATCATAAAGGACTTGAATGGAAAAAACAAGGAGGTAAAATATATGGTAAAGAAAATTGCTTTGTTTGCTTTTAATGGAGAGCCAATGTGTTTTGCACATGCTTTACTAAATACATTAGACATGAAAGAAAAAGGATACGACATAAAACTGATCATAGAGGGGACAGCTACAAAGCAGATTAAAGAACTCTCAGATCCAAACAAGCCATTTGCAAATCTATATGAAAAAGTAAAGAAACTGGGATTAGTTGACTGCGTCTGCAAGGCGTGTTCAAACAAGATGGGATCTCTAGAAAGTGCTGAGGAACAAGGATTGCCTCTATGTGATGAAATGTCAGGTCACCCGCCCATGTCCAAATATATAGAACAAGGATACGAAGTCATAGCACTATAGTGAAATAGCTCCATAATCTAATGAATGAATAGTTGATACATTTACCACAAGTTTTAATTTAATTTGGACTACAAGATAAAAAGAAGACTTTTTTATTCAATTATTATAATTATATAGGTAAAGGGTCTCAAATAGTAGAATAAACGTCTGATAGAAATTCCAAATATTCTGCGGTGGGTTTTTATGACTATTCCAAACGAAATTAAGGACGAAAAACTTAAGGAAAAAACAGAAACCGAAGAAGAACTGAAAGTTCCTATTCTAGAGGAAAGTTATCCCCTTATTCCTCCTTTTGCTTACGCACAAATTAAAACAGATCCCAAAACTCGCCGAACTATGTATCACGTTATTGAGGTGCCCTTGAAGAAAAAAGAGAGCACTGTTGTTATACTTATCAAACAGAAAATGATTGAAAATATTGATGTCATTTTCGGAACATTAGAAGAAGACAAAGAAAAAATGGAATATCTCCGAGAAAAAATAGAGGCCATTTGGAAAAAAGAGAAAATAGAAATAGACCATGATGAAAGCTTTGACAAAGTTTTATACTATGTTTCACGAGATTTTATTGGTTTTGGCAGACTTGAACCGCTTCTAAGAGATCAGACGATTGAGGATATCAGTTGTGATGGAGTTGGAATCCCTATCTACATTTGGCATCGAAAATATGAATCGGTTCCAACAAATCTCATATTCAGAAATGAGGAAGAACTTAATGGCACAATCACTAAAATAGCTCAAAGATCTGGTCGCCATATTTCCATTGCAAACCCTATACTTGATGCTAGTCTTCCTGATGGTTCAAGAGTCCAATTAACTTATGGAAAAGAGGTTACTCAAAGGGGTTCCACATTTACTATTAGGAAGTTTCGTGCAGATCCTTTAACAATCACTGATCTACTTCAATTCAACACTCTAAATACAGATATGGCCGCATATTTATGGTATTTGATTGAGAATCGCCACTCAGCTCTCATCGCTGGAGGCATTGCTTCTGGCAAAACAACGCTTCTAAACACCCTATCCATGTTTATAAGGCCTGGACTTAAGATTGTCACAATAGAAGATAGTGTAAGTGCAGATTCCGAAATTTGGATTCATCGTAACAATAAATTTGAGCGTATCGCTATTGGCGACTTAGTTGATGAACTCTTTGAACTTTATGGGTTTCAGAACTCAGGTGGATACGAAGTCCTAACCGAGAACCCAGAAGACATCAAAGTATTTTCTATGAGTCCAGATTGTGAAGTTCAATTAACTGACGTAAGTTCTTTCATTCGCCATAGGGTAACAAAACAAGGGATTGAAATTGTTACTACAAGTGGAAGAAGGATAAAGGTAACTAAAGATCATTCGTTGTTCACCCTTTCCCCCGAAGGGCATATTATCCCAATAGATGCTGATTCACTACAGATCGGTTCTAGAATTGCAGTACCAAGGTTTCTACCTTTTGATTCATATACACGCACTGAATCGGGTGTTGTTAATCTCCTTCAGCATTTAGGAGAGTTAAAGAGGTTTTATATAGAAGGAGAACCTATAAAAAGGGTTCTTTGGTCTTACCAGAAATTTCTTATTGAGGAACAAGGCTTAAATGAAAATACATTTAAGTGGCGACTACGTAGTAGCGTAATATCATGTGAGCATCTTGACGCTGTTTTAAGAAGAGGTCATACCTTTTCTTCTGAAGAGATCGCGTTATTATCACTTCGTGGAAGAAGTGGTGGAGCACGTATCCCTTTAATTATTTCAATTACAGATCGACTTCTTGAAATTGTAGGTTTATGGATTGCAGAAGGCTCATATGATATTAATTCTATCCTAATAACTGGTAAATCTGAAGAAGTTCGAGATATTGTCCATGATTTTGGAAGAGAACTGGGTCTCACACCAGGAGACCATAGTGATGGAGTTACTCTAATGCTTAATAGCGCCATCCTTAAAGTAGTATTCGAGAAAGTTCTTGAACTTACTGGTCATGCCGATACGAAGCGAGTTCCTACATGGATATTCAATCTACCGAACGCTAAAATCGCTAAAGTATTAAAAGGTCTTTTCTCTGGCGATTCTTATGTTGGAAAACATGAAATTCAATATGCATCTCAATCAATAGAGCTTCTTAAGGACATCCAAACACTCCTTCTCCGATTCAACATCCAGGCATGTATGCCTGCGCTTCCCTATGAAAGAGATAAGACTTATCGACTTAGAATTAGCAGTGTCCCACAACTAGATACATTTAGAACTAATATTGGATATTTCCAAGAATATAAGACTAGAGCCCTCGATGCTGCAGCAGCTCGTTCCTCCTCAAAACATGATATTACAGACACAATTCCTCTTTCCCTCGATATCATCGAGCAATTAAAAGCAACTACAGATAAAAAATTTCATTTTAGTTCTTACGAAAACATCCTCCAAGCAAGTCTAGGGAGAAGGTATCTCCAAGAAATAGTTTCATATTTGGAAGATTCGAAACCACATTTAACGCATTACTCTCTCAATGCTCAAACTGCAACCGTTAGTGAATTGAAACTGACAACTTCTGTATATCAGAGCTTAAAGGATCTGGCACATTCTGATCTTCTTTGGGATACAATCAAAGAAATTCGATGGTTTAAATTTGATAATGAATATGTATATGATTTATCCGTGCCAGAAGCTGAGAACTTCATCACTGAAAATATTGTAGCCCATAACACTGCGGAATTGAATATTCCTCACGAAAACGTCATTTCCAGTATTGCTCGGACTGGATTAGGTTTAGAGGAAGATGGTCTCAAACGAGGCTCTGTTACATTATTCGACCTATTAAAAGCATCTCTTAGACAAAGACCTGATTTTATCATTGTAGGAGAGATAAGAGGCCAGGAGGCGTATTTCCTCTTCCAAGCAATGGCTACTGGACACTTAGGTATGGCAACCATGCATGGAGATTCAGTGTCTTCCGTAATTCATAGACTTGAATCAAAACCTATGAATATTCCACGAACAATGTTGACGTCTCTCGATACTGTGTGCGTCCAACGAAAGGTGCGTTATGGCGGTGTTCATATTCGAAGGAGTATCGATATTCAAGAAATGGTAGGTATGGATGCGGTGACTAACGAACTCTTGACAAACAAAGTGTACACTTGGAATGCAAAAAATGACTCATTCGATTATTTAGGGAGATCAGTAAAGCTCGAGCAAATTGCAGAACATTCTGGTATGACTCTTGATGATCTTTGGCATGAAATTGACAAACGAAAGGTTGTACTTGGTTACATGTTGAAAAAGGGTATTCGATTTTATCAGGATGTAGCTTCAACTATTCGAGGATTCTATAATAACCCCGATCGTATGTATCGGAAAGCTAAACGTGGAATGGGAATGTGATTTTTCCCTTTATTTACTAATTTTAATTCTTGTCGAATTGTCAGATGATTTATGATCTACATCCAGAGCGAACTGATTGATTGTCTGAAATAACTCTTCTTTTATATAGCGTCCACAGCTATAGGCTTCAACAGCGATCTGCAATATCTCAACTTTTACCATAATATCCTCATTCTCACAAAATATTCCACCGTTATCTTCAACTCTTTCCCAATATCGATAAAAACAGTTTTGCGCTGCAGATAATGATATATCACCTTGAATAAACCTAAGTAGTTCTCTAATCAATTCAGGATAATTCATTTCTTTTTTCGTTCTCGCTTTTTGGTTTTTTAATGACTAAGATAGTTAATTTTCGAGATTCACCTCTGAAGTATCTTATAATAGTTTTGATATTATTCAGGTACTTTCTGTGATATTACTTGTATTCAATTTTTGTCGCTGTCTGTCATACAAATGTTGTTTCTGTCGTTTATTGTTTTAGGATTTCAGTTTCACAGAGGGGTCTCTCTTGCAATATAAGTCGCCATAACAATTGTTTGAATGTGAATGTGAAAATAACTTGGAATTGATGTCGTTGATGTCCTTAAAAGAATCCTTTGAACCTATTGATCGCCAAAACCGTTTTTTCAATCCTATTGGAAACTATAAATCTACATTCAAGAAAAATGGAAAGATAGTCTATATTGAAATCAAAGATCTTCAAGAGCTGAAAATAATTTCTAAACGTTTAGAAAAACCAATATTTTACGATATACACTATTACTATGTTATTTTCGATGATATCCATTATCGAACAAGAAGAATTGACAAAATACATCAAAAATATGGTATCTGACTTAAAATTTTTAAAAAAAGTCGGTTAAAAAATAATCTTTGATCCATTTAATAATGAATAGGTTAGCTATTGGAGTTCACCAGCAGATGGCAGTTCTTAAGAAAACAAAAATATCGCAGCCTTATGATCCATTAAGAAAAGAGGATCGAATTGAGGCTTTACTATTGTCATATACATCTGAAGAACCAGAATGTCCATTTTATAAATGTGATAACCCAGATGTGAGATCAAAATGCCTCCTCGATCCAAATACATGGCGTACCTGGGACTGTAAAGGATTAACGTTTTTTCAAGGTCTTTGTTGTGGTTATGTTCTTAATGCCATAGAAACGAATTCGACTACACATCTAGAACAATATTAGCAAAAATCAATTTAATTTTCATTAAAGAAGTTTAAATATGACATGAGGCAAAAAAATGCGTGATTATGCTCTAAATGTTTGCTGTAAATGTAAACGAAAGGATTGGGTGCCTGTCACACAAGAGGATAGAGACTATGCCTCTAAAAATGGTGGTCTGTTTATTCGGATTGTTGATCATGGAGATCATTTTTTGGAATTACATATTGATTCTAACGGGGCTGTGCGACGTGAATACATATCTGAGAAAACACCTGCAACTATCACAGCAGCTATTTCTTCTTAGGTGATATTTTGTTCTTTTATCACCTCAAAGTAATGAAAGAAAAATAACTAATAAAGCTTTAAACTTTAATTCTGAGTCACTAGAAAAAGGAAATTATTGTAATTTAATTAATCGTTCCTTCCATAGTCGAAGTCGATTTAATAATTCGGGTTGATCAGCAAAACGTACTTTCTGTCGTGCACGTCGTATTTCATATGTTACTGGACTTTGAACACGTGTTTCTAAAATTGCGATTAATTCATCCAGATGCTTTTGTATTTCTTCTCCAGAAGTTGCTGAAGAGATTTGTAATATACACTGATCCATAAGTTCTTCTAGTGTGAGTTGCTTCCACTGATCTCTCTTGACAGGTGTCTTACCTGTAAGGAAAACTTGTCCAGATTTCAGAGAAACCATCCCTTCATGAATCAACTCATCGACAAAAGACTGTATCTCTGTTTCATTATGTTCTGTCATTCGAGCAAGCGACTTCACAGTAGCTGATCCTATATCTCTCAATGCGAGTGGTATTTTAAATACCGGAAATTCACTTGTTAACAGCAGTTCCAGTTTTTCCTTAAAGGGTGTTTGTCTAGTTGTTTCTAATAAGAAATGTGTCATTGCAAATGATAGAGTTTTGGCTGTTGCACGATTCTCACTCAACTCAATTTCACGTTGATTTAGGGATTCGTTTATCTGAGCCAGTTCAGTTTCTTTTTCTTTCAAATCCTTTGTTATTTCATTTAAATTATCACGCATTGTCCTTACATCTAAGTTTAATGCTTCAATATCAACTTCAAGGTCTTTTATTCTAGTTTCTTTTGCAGAAATCGATTTTTGTGCAACTTCGTATTTTTCAGTTAATTCTGTAAGATTGAGTTCGAGAGCAGAAGCTTTCTTTTCAAGTTCGTTTGTTCTATTCTCATTTTGGGTGATCTCATTCTGTAACTGTGAAATCTCTTCATCCTTCTGTTTAATGGTATTTTGTAATTCTTCCATATTCATAGTTTTAGTATCCAATTCTTTTTGTGCTTCTGATAGTTCTGCTTCCAATTTGGTGATTGTATCGGCTTTTTCCTGAGTTAACTTATTGAATCCATTAATTTTTTCATCTTTAGTGTTGATAGCATCTCTTAACTCATTCATTTGCGTTTCTAAAGTGTTTAACTGGTTATCTTTTGTCTCTGCATTTCCTTTCAATTCATTAATTAGTTGTTCTTTAGCAGTAACTTGTCCCTGTAATTCTTCATAGGCTGTTTCTTTACTCTGAAGTGCGTTTTTTAAATCAGTTACTTGTTCATTACTACTTGTTATCCTTTTTTCTAAATCTGTAATTAGTTGATCTTTGTTTGCAATTTGAGATTTTAACTGTTCAATAATACCATTTAAAGCACTATTCTGCTCATTTAAAGTGCCAATGTCAGTCTGTAAAGTTGAAATATCGCTACTTAACTGCGATTGTTTCTCCCCCTGAAACTTCAGATCAGTCACTTGATTTTGTAACTCTTTAATGCTGTTTTGTGCTTCACGCACTTCTCCTATACGTAATTCAAGTTTTATTTGTAAGTCGTTTACTTTTTCTTCAAGTGAACTAATTGAACTCGCTTTTTGAGATACTTCTTTTTCTATTGCTTTAAGCATCGTCTCATTTTCTGTAAGTAGCCTCTCCTTTTCTGTAAGTTTGTTGTTTAATTCACTAGATTCATTATCTTTTTCAGATAATTGAACAGTTAAAGTATCAATTTTTGATTGCAAATTCAATTGCAAATTCGAAAACTCTATTTCCTGCCCATTGATTATAGCTTGTTTTTCTTCTATTTCCCTCTCAATCTTGAAAATAATTTCTTCTAATTCTTTTATCCTCTCTTGAGAGGCTATAATCTTTGATTCAAGTTCTTCGATTTTTTGACTATTATCTTCCATCTTCGTCACTTGCCATGATTTTTTATTTAATTACTCAGAATAATGATAACTAATGGATATACTAAAATACTCTCAAATAAAGTTTTTGAGCATCGTACTTTAAATCTTCTAGTGAATTCTTTAATTCTTCCGCTTCTTAATAGTAGATCAGATTTAGCTTCCGATTTAAATTAGAAATCTCTTAAAAAAGCACGAATATGTTCAAAATAGAAAACCTAAGGAAAAATAATTGCATAAGCAGTTTAAATTAATGATTAAAAGGAATTTAACAAAAGGAATAAAGAAGAGGTTATTTTGTAATTTCTATAGCTGCATAGCCTACTACTTGTCCATAATTACCAGAAGTGTCACCACTTGTTGTATATGATAATAATTTGGCATCTTTTGCACCAAGGAGTTTTGTTGCAGTAATCATCGCCATTACCGGTCCATAGCCACACATACTGATACTTAATGATGATACAGTATCGTACAGTTTTTCTTCATTCAACTCTAATATTGCATCGATTGCCTTTCTATCTTTTTCTTGTGCCGTTTCATGGGGCTCGTAGTGAGAGAAGTCAGTTGAGGCGATAATAACCGCGTTTAGTCCTGAGTTCTTTACCCCCTGAGCTATAGCTTGCCCTACATCTTTTGCAGTTCTTACGTCTTGGAGCATCATACTGATGGGCACAAACTTAAATTCATCTTTGTAAAGGAACTGCAGGAAAGGCAGCTGGACTTCAATTGAATGCTCCGCTTGATGACCCGTAGACTCTACATCGATTATTTCGCTCTCATCTGCCTCTAAGATTACTTTGGCAACACTAGAATCTATTGGAACATCGCCTAGCGGTGTTTTCCATATACCAGATTTCATGAGTGAAATGCCTGAGCCTAAAGGTGTATGGTTAGGGCCTAAAATGATGAATACATCAGGTTTTCTCTCTAATGAAAGCTTAAAATAACTATGAGCTGCAGTAGCTCCAGAATAAATATATCCGGCATGAGGAGCCACTAAACCAAGAATTGTGGGCGTTAAGTTGCCGATCTCTTCTGGGAGTTTTCCCGGACCTAACTTATTTAAGAAACATGTCTTAATATTTTCTTTTAGTCTGTTTGGATCAAGATCATAGAACATACCAGCTACTACAGGTCTACGGATCATTTTTTTTCCCCCTATTTAGCTCTAAATAAAGTTGATCTGTTTTTTTGCAGTTTTTTAATTTATTATAATATTGCAGTAGCCTCATATAAACTTAATATCCAGGGAAAATGATTAAAAAAAAGTGAAAAGGGAGTGCCCTTTCAAGTTATAAGAGTGCAGGAATATTCATTTCAATGCCCTTGGGAACAAATTGATCCATTTGATGTGCTAGGTAGCCTTGTTGATCTGGCCATTCGACTAACAAAGTTTCAATGAGATGTTTTACCCAGCTCTCATTGTATTCTTCCTTTTCAGTAACGATTACGAGAAGATTTTGTATTACTGTATCTCCCTGAATGCCTGAATCTTCTGCCACTGTTACCAGTTTTACAAAGATATTCTCATTTGGCTCTTCCAATTTGAACTGGTCTCTGGTTACTGCCATAGTGTAAAAACTTGTAAGCTTGGTGGGATCCATTATCACACTGCTAAATTCTGTTTCAGGAATAAAGACACGAAATTCCTTAACTATAGGTCCTAAGATGATGTCAAACTCCACCAGAAATATGGCCTTTACACCAAATTCTGTGGGGTCCACCATTTCAGCCCACAAACTGGGTTTCTGATATACAAGATTCAAATCAACCATCTGTGTTTCACCTTCAATTGCACTATCGGATTGCAGTTCAGATAATGATGATAGGGGATCGGATTGGGGTGTACGAATAAAGAAGAAGTACATTAGTCCACTGATAGCGCCACATACACCAATTACAGTCACCATGCTGAATAATAGCGACATGTCTGAAAGACTTGCTATCAAAGGAAGATTTAAACCTCCTTGATGCTCCACTGTGGCCTGAATTTCAAATTCCACTGATTCTTTGATATCATGTCTATAGAAGACTAAACGAATTAGGTAATCACCGTTATCAAATTCTTTCATTGAGAATGTAGCAACACCATATTCATCAGTCTGAATCGTTGTATAATAGTCACCTTGAGAGAGTCCTTGTAAGTATTCTGAATTGGCATTAACGTTGTTCTCACCGTAACCGTCAATATAAAAATCAACGGAAGTGTTCGACAGCGCTGTACCATTTGCATATTGGAATACAATGGTTAGAGTGCTATCAGGATTTTCCTGAACATCAATATATAAGCGTTCACCGACCATTACTGTCTTTTCTATAGTCTCTACATTAATAGCATCTTGAATGGAGTCAAATTTAATCTTGACCTTGTATTCTCCAATTGTATCGGGCGTAACACTTACCTCGATACAACCATCTTCGTCAGTTTTTTCACTTATTAAAAGCTCATCATCAAACCAAATTGAAACCTTGACCTGTATTGGTTCGTTGTTATAATCTTTGATAGTAAGCTTTATGTCGCAGGTATCTCCAAGTTCGATTCCTTCATCCAGGTCTAAATCAATATCAGGCTTATATTTCACCGTCAAAGTTTTAGTCGTTGTTTTGATGTCAGAGACAATTTTTATTTTCTGAGTTCCTATTTCATCTTGGACTGTCATTGTAAGTTCTGCTTCACCTTCGTCATTTGTGGTTGCTTCATCCACCAGTAACCATTCGCCATCAACCCAAGCGTAAATTTCGACATTGATATCTGCCTTTGGTTCTCCGTCTTCTCTTACCTGAACCTTTACTGTATGTTGTTCTCCACTTTCAACAGTTAAATCATTTAGAATTGTGATTGAACTAGAGTGAATAGCAATAGTTACGATATCAGATGTACTAGAATGATAATATCCGCTCGCCATGAACTCTGCGCGAATCTGTTGAGTTCCTAACAAAGAATTATCAACTAACCACTGAAACAAAGCTATACCATTCAAATCGGTAGTTTGAGAGCCAAGCAGGGTGTCTCCTGCATAAAAGAAGATTGTATAGCCTTCCAGACCATTTAGTATATTATCTGTCAAAGTAGCTATGATTTCAACAGTATCTCCTGGCTCTGCGTCCGCAACTTGTAATTCTATGTGAAGATCAGTATTGGCAAATACGTACACCTTTTCTTGTACTTCGTTGCTTAATACATATTGAGGAATATTAACTAGCCTGACTACTAAATCATGTTCCCCAACAGTAGAATCGACTGGAATACCGTATGTGAGTTCTGTTTGCCCATTGCTATCCGTTACATTACTTGCAATCACTTGATCTATTGTAGCATCGTATAACTCAACAGTATAGTCTGATAATCCATTAGTTGATTCATCAGTTACTGTAACACTGACTATAATTGAATCTTCTCTTTCCACAGTTGTAGAACTAAAAATAGCATTAACTGTGACGTTCATGTAAACCGTTAAAGATTCTGAAACGTCCGAGAAATTGGGGTCACCCTCATACACAGTTGCTTTTATTGTGTGTACACCGTAATCTGCATCTAGAGGAACTGTGTAGTCATATGTAGCGAGACCTTGATCATCTGTAATCGCACTGCCAATCAAAGTTTCGTTATCATAGAAGTTTACTGTAACTCCAACTTCAGGTGCTGAACTAAGTGAATCTGTAACAGTTGCATTTATGGTTACAATTCCACCTCGATTGATATCTGTAGAAGATAATTCAAGATCGATGGTGTACGGATTAAGAAACTCAATGGTTGCATAGGCTACCAGTATTTCTCCACTTAAAGGTATTGTAGCAGTAGCATTTATTTGGTGTACTCCAACCGGGCGATTTATGGGAATTTGCCAATCGTATATTACAATACCGTCATTATCAGTTGTTGTAGAAAGGATCCAATAATTCTCAGCGGATGTTTCGTCATAAAAATCAATAGTTACGTCAGGGAAAGGATTACTTGAGTTATCAAGTACCGTCGCTTTAAGTTCCACTGTTGATCCTTTGAGTTGTCGATCAGGTGTTATTTCTAATGTAATTGAGAGTTCATCACCAAGGATATTTATATTTGTAGTGTAGTTGTATTCTGGAGATCCTGATAATTCAGCTCTAAGAATGTGGATTCCAAAGGTAGCATCTGATGGAATTGTATATGCAAATATAGCATATCCTTGATCATCGGACATCGCATTGCCAATAAAAATATCATCATCATAAAAGTCGACAGGTTCGTTGATATAAGGGATAGAAAATTCATCAGTTACTCTAGCTGATAGAGTCGTTTGTTGATCTCTTTGTAATGCTGATGGATTTGCATCTAATGTTATATTATATGTAGCAGCTTCAGCTCTATTACTGTTTATTGCGACAAATATCATTAGTACTGCCAAAAAAAGGATTATGAATAGCCTTGTCTTTCTATTCCGTAATTTCTCAAATGTCATTTGTGCTGCACCAATCACCCATTTATTTTAAAATATTTTACAAATAACAATTCTCATTTAAAATAGGTAAAACTTCCTTTAAAAAGAGCTAAACCTTCTTTTTAAATTAGAATCTAACTTTATAATACAGAGAATTTAGAAGAATGGTTTTTTGATGCTATTTGACTGGTTAAAGTATATTGCACACATTAGGGATATGCCCATTATGTCATCAGAGGGGAAAAGAGGTTGATACTTTGAGTGAAACATCATCTGTAAATTATATTAGCCATTCCCTTCTTACAAATAAGAGCGTTGAGAGTCGAATCTATCAGCAGAAAATACTAAACAAAGCAATTCATAACAACACTATCATTATACTTCCAGCTGGAATGGGGAAGTGCATAATAGCTACTCTGACTATAGCTTATCATTTTAATACAAAGTGTATTTTCTTAACACCAACGAAACCGTTAGTTCTCAAACGTTTTGCTATGTTGCAGGAAAAATTGACGATTCCTGAACATATCAGTTCCATTATTGGAACTGTTTCAAATGAGAAAAGAGCCAAGTTATTTCAAGAGGCCAAGATTTTAGTAATGACACCCAATGTTTTGTATCACGACATAATTAACGATCTCTACGATTTCAGGAATGTATCGCTTATCGTTTTTGATGAATGTCATCGAGCTACCGGAAAACATGCTTATGTGAAAGATATTATTGGGTTGTTAGAGAGGCTGAAAAGAAACTAAGAAGTGCAATTAACTAATTTGTCTAAATTTAGTGTTACGATTCTTCTTCTCTTATTCTTAGTGTTTTTATCTTCCCAGAGTCATTTGTATCAACATAAGATAATGTTTGTACTTTTGTTTCTCTGCTCTTAAAGCTCCGTTTATACTTTAAAGTAATACACAGGAAGGATGGAATAATAATCAAGATCCCTAATACTAAACTGAATGAAAGGATATTCGGGACACCTAATGTTGAGATTTCGCTGTTACTTTCGGTATCAAAGTTGCTGCTAGAAAACGAAACCTTTGAATCATCTCCAAGTTGAACTCTAAAAGTATAGGGTGTTTCCCCTTCTGAGACACGATATGAGTTTATGAGTATTTGAAATTGAATCGAATTTCTACCAGCTTTAAGATTTGTGAGAGCTATTTGTATTCTGGTTTCTTCAAACAACTTATCTTCATCGAATAATGCCTTATCATTAACGTAGATATTGTAAGTCACTTCACAATCAGTAGGAACATCCTTCTGAAGCACGAGGTCAAGTTGTGCATTATTAACTGAAGTCATGTTCCCTTGTAGGAAGAATTCCACTTGCGGTTCAAACGTGCTACTGTAATAGCTCCCAATTATACTAGTTGCGACAATTCTATCTTCATAAGTATCACTAGGTATTACTCCTAAATCGGAAAATTGATAATTTCTGGTAGATTGTATGAGTATAGTTTCCGTAATTTCAAAATAGGACTCACCGTAGACAGTAAACGTAGAGATTGTGTTGGTTAACGATTTAAAGGAAATGGTTATAGCTATTTGATTTGTTCCGTCTTTCATATACTCGTAAGGTATTTCGATATGTCGCCAATGCTTGGTGTCGCTTTCTATGAAACGAAATATTGAATTCTTTACAGTATATTCATCATTAATCGTAAATACCATGTCAAAATCAGTTGAAGGTCTGCTCCCACCATTTTGATATTGTAAATGAATTGAAAAGCGATTATGTGCAGTATCATCGCTATTCATATCAAATTCAAAAGTCTCGCTGGTTTCTTGACCGTTTTCCGAACTGAGCGTTTTTGTCTCAATACCTAAAGAACTAAACGTCAATGTGTCAGATTTGCTTTGTGCATCAGTAGCACGCACATGTGATATAAAAAGTGATGAGATGACAGTTAAGAATAATAATATAAACAAAATAGTAAGGAGTTTAGACTTACTAGATCTCTTAGTTAAGAAAATCCTCATAACATCACCATAACAGGAACTGTATCAAGACTTACTCCTAATCTTTTCAGAGAATCTTCTAGACTCTTGGTTATGCTGTGGATCTCAATAGATTCTTCTGATTTTTCATCTGAAATTCTATCCATGTGTTTCTTTATTGGCAGCCACCTGGGACGTGATTTTAGCGTTTGGCTATACATTATTAGTGAATCATATAACTCAGTGATTGAGGTGTAGATAGACGGCAGTTCACGTAGCATTTGCGTATATCTCGCCTTTAAAGCGAATACTAATGCCTGCTTCCCCTCTTTATAAAACTCAGAATGAAGTCCTTCATCTAGTAAACTACAAGCTTTGTCCCAATGCTTTCTGCTTTTTTCGTACATGAATTTGTAGAACTCAATCAATTCTATCCTAATTTCCTTTTGCACTCTCTTCTCTGATAATCTCATAAGTTCGTCTTTTACATTCTCTGGAAGCAATCTTGTAGCAGGTCCTACTAATGTTTTCACTTCATTTTTTGATACGCTTAAAAGTCCAATCCCGCTATCTATTGATCGCCTCAGTTCACTGGTAAAAAATCGAACAATGTGTTCCTTCTTAAGAGAAGAGGCTGGAAATGCGAGATATGTTATGTTAGATATTTCAGTGAAAACTTCAGGATGTTCGACAAAAGGCTCATTTTCAACCTCTATTGCCACTATGTTCGAAAAGGGATCTATAAGGAGTAAATCAGGTCGTCTTTGTTTCACATATCCAGGAAAAGTTATTGTACAATCATCTTCAGTTATTTGCAGTTCCAACAGGACTTTATAGCCTCGATTCTTAAAATGTTCCTTTAAGACTTCTGCTACTTCTCTTTCATTCATATTCTTCCCTCTAATTCACACGTTTTCTGTAAACTCACATCTTTGCAGGAATCCATCAGATTCCCTTAACAGGCCTCTATTTATCATTGCATTGATTGCCCTTTCAATCCCAAGATTATCATAAGTATGAGCTTTCTTAAGTATGAGCTGGTTTTTTATAACTGATTTAAGACCTCCTTTTCGCCCTGTTATATCCCAAATATCTTTTAAGAGTCCATTCAATTTCAAATCATCATGAAAACTAATATTATTTTCCGGTAACGTTTCAACAACGGTTTCTGATGGAAATATATTGTCTACAAAATTATCTGTAGAATCGATTTTTTCTCCTTTGATGTTCTCAATTTCTTGTTCTTCTAATGGGTCGTCACTTAACAGTTGTTTAATTACGCGTATACGGTCTCTGACCTTAAGTTTGAATTTCTCTAATTCTGCTACGATAAGTTCAGTATCCCCAATTATTGAGTCGATATCCGCTTGTTCGAGCATAATTCCTTTAACTATTGCCAGTTTGTGTTTTTGTATAATGTTTTGTAAGCCTGAATAGTCAATAGGAAGAGCAATTTCGCAATTAATCAGAGCGCGTACAATTTGATCTAACTCTATTTTTGCATCTGTATCAATCTCAAGTAATCGTAGGAGCGCTAACTTGATCGCATCATAACAAAAGACTATTGATGACGTTGCTGCTTGAGGGTAATTGTTCCTCAATTCATGTGCCTGTTTTAATAGGTTTCTTGCATCATTTGAGGATGCCTTTTCTTCTATTGATTTAAGATAGTTTTCAATTCTAGGTTCGCCTTTGATTAAAGATGTCTGTGGAAGTTCAGGATGATCAATCTCGATATTTTTGTCAGAATCATTATTACCATCTGTAAAGGCTTTACCAGCATTAATCGATTGCTGTATCTTCAGAGTTTTCTTCATTTCATACTCTTCAATAGCCTGAAGTCCTTTTGGGCTTATACGAATAGTTGTAAGAGGTTTATATGAATCTCTTGGAGTGTATTCCTTCCGAAAGACATATCGCTTCTTGATCAAATTAATTGTTGCTTTAGCAAGTTGTTTTTCATCTGCTGTATCATGTAGCATTTCTGAAAGTGCCGAATATATTACACCCCGATCGCCCATATCTCTTAATGTATGCAAAATATTGTAATACAGATCAATTTCACTGTCGAAATCCTTTTCCAGTACTGTTTGCTTTAAACGTCCATTGCTCAATATCGGTGAGGTAGAGATTGATACAGTTTTTTGATCATCATCCCTCTCAGTTGAATTAGAATAAGTTTGCACTTCCTCAACTTTAAGAGGAACATACTGTGCTGCTTCTCCTTTTTTCTGCAAGTATAATATGGCGTGATTACTCTTCATAGTTCTCAAGTACGTTTCTTGAAGGGGATGCGGACTACGAGAGTCAATCCCTCTCTCTTTCAATCCTAATGTGTCACGAACTATTTCTATATCTGTGGCTGTAGTGACGCGTCCTATAATCTTGGTCCTAGGAAGGTTAAATAGGTATGGAGTTTCGCTTGGCGATTCCATAGAGACGATGAGTGCTGTGCTCCGTAAACTCTCCAAAGCAAAGAATTTTTCCACCCTCGATCTATAACGATATGAAACGAGGTATGAGGCCTCAGGGAAGATCATATCGGAATTTTCTATGATTAATACGGTGTTTTGAGAACTTGAGGAGTTGTATCTTCGGTAAGTATGAATCGAATGAATCAGGAGTTGAAGGAGGAATGAGAGGAAATTCCTATCGCTAAAGTCTGATAGATCGATAACGGTTAAACCTTCAGTGTTGAACAGCATATGAAATGGATGTGAAGTTGTAGAACCAATTGCGGCGATTCTTTTTCGGTCTGATAAAATTCTTTCCAAAACATCTTTTAGTTCTTCAAGTGCAGGAGTGCCAAATTCAATGAATTCTTCATCTTCTGAAAATTCTAGAGCATCCAATAATTCAATTAAAGTAGGATCATTCTCACCATTATTCATTTTTGATTCATAGAGTTCTTTTAATTTCTTGGTGACAAATTGCCAACGACTGAGATCTCCCTTGCCGTAAATTTTCTGTAATATTGTTAGAAAGCCATCAATGAAGTCCCCTATGTTTCCGCCCATTCTATCTAGTGGGTTGAAACTAAAATCAGTTCCTAATTTTAATGAATGTGCTGGAAGATCAAAATAGTTTATTTCATTTCTCTTTGCTCTTTCTGAGTACTGGGGGTCTATAAGTATTACATTATAATGTCTTTTGCATAACTCGTGAATTATGCGCCTCACCGTTGTAATCCGATCTACTCCATATACGCCTATGTTTGTTTTCACATGCTGTATGTCAAAACCGACCTCACGATTTGTAACGGTATCTGATGTAGTATCAACTGCATAACCCATGAAGATCATGTTCTCTGTCTTTGCGGGAATTGCAAATTGAGCTGGTTGATATCTCTTTGCGACACCAGAAACGACCTCGAAGAATCCTTGGCTTTGTCTTTTTGAAAAGTAACAACTATCCGCCTCTAAGGGTCTTTTGAAGACTCCTACTTTAATCTCCGAATCTTTTTGTGATTGATCTAGTTTCACAGTTTCAATAGAATAAGAAGAATAGAGCTGGGATAAAAGGTATTCAAGACTCAACGAGACTTTCTTTGGATTTTTGGGTATAAGCTTAAGAGTAGGAAATGCATTCTTAATAGAAACTTTCAACTGTTGATTTACGTCATCAAATCTTACTAACAAATCGTTAAGCTTCTCTTGTCCATCATATACAAAAGGCTGAGTTACAACGAAATATGGTGTAATTTGATAGTATGGCTCCGGATTGTAAAGCATCCTTCTGCCGTCCAATATTTCTTCATCAACTAATTCAACATTTGTGTTTGCAATACGACCTTTCGCATGAACAAATGACCTTAAATTAGATCTGTTTTTGGAAAGTGTCCTGAAAAGTTTCTGCAAGCCATCGGTTTTTGTTACAGGACTTTCTTGAGAATATGAGCTGCTGCTAACTGTTCGGGGTATTCCTTCACCAATTTGATGAATTGCTAATGCATGGACTATGTTTCCTCTTTTTTGGATAAAGGCGTAATTTCCGCTTATCCATACGTTTTCAAAAACAGGGACAATTCTTTTTAGTCTTACAGTAGCACTAGCTTCATTTTTATTCCTTAATTCTTTTATTAAAGTCCAAATCGCAAGTAAAATCACTGCGATTATTAGAAACGCTAAATAATTCTGGAATTGCATAGCCATTGTTGCCAGTAAGAAGGGTGTGACATCGAGGTGATCGCCTTCTGTTATATCGTAATAATACAAATCATTAGTTCGTGCAATAGTTCCGTATCTATTTCTGAGTTGCTTAGGTAAGAAAAACGCCCTAACAGATTGCATTTCGACTTTATTGTATTCTAATTCTGTTTCAATATCTTTCTTTTTTGCAGTAAGTGCAGTGATTTCAGATTGTGATTCAAAGTCTACAAGCGCCCCGAACAAATGGCTGATCAGTGCTTTATCGATAAGTTGTCGTATTTCGCAACCTGGAAACTCTGTGATGAATGCGTCATAAACTAATAAGAAATCTTCTAACAATTCGGCAATCAAGACATTTGCAGCAGCAGGAAATGTGGTAGTAATAGGCCGTTCTTTTATTACTCGAATGTAGGCATTATCTAGATCGGTTACATATGAAATTGAGAATGTTTTTCCAACCACATGATCAAGTAAAGCTGTTATGCTTTCCTGCGTATAGGTTTGTGTATGAGTGAATTTTTCAATTTTAAATGCCATAATGCCGCATACCCATTCTGGAAGAGAATTAGGGTTTTTAGTGACGAGCATAACAGTCTCTTCCTTTCCCTTTAAGTCTAGAAAAACTTCAAAGAACTCTAATTCATTGAAGGTGTCGATAATGAAGAGACTTTCATCATTCATTAAGTCGGGAATTTGTAGTTGAATATTTCCATTATTCACTCTATTCTTTTCTTTATGATTGATTGATTGGAGGATATTGGTGGATTCGATATTATAGGATGGAATCTTGGTTGTTCTATTTGCTCGTTCATTTTTTAATAGGCTCCTTGCCCTTCTTCTGATGCCAAGAAAAGCGATACAGAATAGTTCAATTACAGCAACCAGGAGGAAAATACTGAATGAACTTAATAAGAAGAAGAAAAGAACCGGAGCCGCCATCATTATGCCTGTGATTAATATAACTTCGATTTTTTTTCCCCTTAAGTCGTTGATCATTTTAGCTCACTTTTTCATATCTTCATAATATAAAGAACAGGATAATGAACCCAATTCCAATAAAGGAACAGATTATCAATATTAACAGTTTAAGTCCAGTTATAACTAATCTTTTCGCGGTAAAAGGATTTGCAGAAACAAATGACGGTTCTTCAGCGTTTTTAAGCGGAGAATACCATTGTCTGCCAAATTTAAGTTTCCATAGATAAACGCTATTTAGCCACGCGTTATCAGCTATTTGCTTACTTTTTCCAGAGACTTTTTTGAAATTGAAATGTACAATGACTAACACAATGCTCAAGGTTATGAAAGCAATGCTTACAAGGAATCCAAAGGTACCCGGGCTAAAAGGTGTATAGGTGACTATGGCTGATGCAATTGAAGGATAATTCCAGAGCTGCGTGCCAAATAGAATAACAAAGACTACTCCGCAAGCGCCAGCAAATCCTAATAGAAGAGAACCTATATGTCGCGTCAACAGGGCGTTATAGATTGAAATGAGATCTTCATCGTCAGGAAGCAAATGCCACGCCAATGACAAATGAACCCAGAAATAAACAAGTTTAAATTGAGATAGACCAGTTGCATCAACTATAGTTGAAAAGAGGACGAAAGTAACTCCCATTAGTAATATAATGAAAGGAAAAGGCATCAGGACTACTGTAGAGGTACGTCGTAAATTAAGGAACATAGAAGATGCTTGTACGTCTTCTTTTGTTACGTTACTCTTTGATATAGTTTGTTTTTGATATGTTGCTGGGACTAAATATCCTGCAGCATATGAATAATTAGGATGTGCTCGATACACCATACGAAAGTCCTGACTAACTAAATAACCACCTATAATATGGCCGGTGTAATGAGCGATATTTCCAATGAATGTAAGAATATCAAGGACTCTTTTACCGATACGTCCTAAAATTGGCACGATCCAATAAGCTACTCTGACTAGCCACCCAAAAGCTATGGCAATAATTGTCACTGCTAATAAGAAAGGGATTTGCTCGCTCGGTATTAACATAGAATATCTCACAACTTTGTTCTTATAAACTATTTAACGATGTTGAAATCTGTCTTTATCCTCAACATTACTTATCTGTTTTTTAAACGAGAGGATCAGTACTCCAATCAAAATAGAGCACATCTCTTTACGACTGATTCTATATTTTTGCTTGAAGTGGGAAATAAGCTCTATTAATGAAATTCGTAGTAGTTCGAATGTTTTTTGAGTGAGAACATAGGGATAAAGGATACTATCCCATTCTATATTTCCGTAAACTAATTTACTGTTTGTCTTGTCAGAAAGATCTTCTAGACTTTTTCTTTTTTCTTTTCCATCAAGATCAATTTTTATTTGGTCTAATATGTGTTGAAGGTCATATGGCGTCACAAGACCAACTTTTTGAAGAATTGCTTGCAATGCCGAATGTATAGCCAGGTTAAAATCATCTAATCTCGCTACTTTCACGTTTCTGGACTCCATAGGTTCTCTATAGTTATAGTTCTCTATGTCTCTATGTCGTCTTTTAATTTAAAAAGAAGACAAATTAAAATATTTTTAAAAATAAAATGTGCTTTACGTCCTTGCTATTAAATGATTAAATACGCTATCTTTCCTTAAACATAAACATAAAAGGAAAAATCTTATTCCAAAAAAGAAGACTGTGAATTAAATGATTAATCCCGATTCCTCATTCTTTCGTGCATTCTAAGTGGAGTTGATAATGAGAAAACTTGTAGAAAAAAATTAAAGAAAATTAGATTTCCTTTAGATTTACCATCTTTGCAAATTTACTTACTAAGTCTAAAAATTCTTCATGGGCTAGCTTTAACGAGTCATCATATTTTGTAGAAATATCTGAAAAAGATACCGTTCCTGCAAGTATTGGACTTTCTGCCAGTCTTTCACTTGCTGCCTCTGCATTCGCTTTTAGTTGCTGCAATTCAAGTTCAGTCCGACGGGAATTTACAATCTTTGCGTATTTTAGTGCTATTCTTAGGAATACATAAGTCTCATCTACTATCGTCGGGACGTATTCACGTGAATCTCTAAGAGATGCACCTTCTTTTTTTAGCAAACCTGCATCAAATAACTTTTTAGCATGCAACGCAATTTGGGCACTGTTTTTTTCGCCAAGTTCTTTCGCTAAGTCCTTCAAACGAGTGATATCCTCAGCTATAGTCGTTTTCAATATGTCGAGTCTTTTCTCGTTAGCTAACACACTGAACAGGTTAGTTAAAATTCGAACGTCATCCTCAGAAAAGTTTGATATGCTTATTCCTGTAGGTTGCGACTTTTTTCCTTTTTTAGGCATTTCTTACATCCTTCTTTACGACTATTTCTCTCACATATCATTTTACTGTAAAGAAATTCGCGCAAATGAAAAAACTAAATATAGCTTCCGCATAATATAACAGTTGATGATATATTTAAGTTTTTCTAAAAACATAAACTATTGTTTACTGGGCGTTACTAATGTCAGATATCTTTAAACTACTATTCATGATGGTTTTTTATACGTGGAAAATCATTTCGCTTCTTTTACTCCTAAGAATAGCATACTCTATTTGAATGGTTTTGTCGAAGTATAAGCAGAAAATCAAGTCTTATTTTTAAAAAAATATAAAAAAACATAAAGTTTATAAAACAAAATAACTATAAAAAGATAGTTTGTCAGCTTCAACTGATAACAATACGTCCAGAAAATACAATCATCCTTAGGTGATTGGCGAAAGTAAACTGAATAGTACAAATCAAAGAAAACACAAAGTTATTGCAAAGGAAATAAACACAGAGCATAGATTTAGATGCCTTGAAATAAAAAATGGCTTTAACAAATATATCGTAACATATCCCGTAATAAAAGTCATTCTTTTGTTATCTAAGTCATGCAAAAAGTTGTTGGAGGACATAAAATGGAAATTTTAACAACCACAGTTCCAGAAACATACTATAAAGAATGCTGTACAGAATGTGGCTCATCCTTAGTTAATTTTAGGAACATGGAACTTGTTTGTGAGCATTGTGGAATAGTTGCTGAAGACAGGCCATTTGATTTTCATGAAACGAGAGCAAATTACAAATGGAGACAGGAAGACAAAGATAAGAAACTTTCATTTAATAAAAAGCCTGTATCAACTCAAAGTTACATGAGATACAGGATTTTGCACAAGAAATTAAAAAGGTCATACCAACGTGATGCACGAGAAAAACTCTTTAATAGCGAAATAAATCGTATATGTGCACAATTAGAACTTCCGTCAGTAATTCTTCGAGATGCAGAACAATATAGCAAAAAAATACTACAAGAAATCCCCCAGTATACACATCTTGATAGTATTATGGCTGCTGCAACTGCCCTAGTGTGGGGAGTCAGTTTCATCTATTCACCACGAACTCTTCAAGAAATAATGTCCGCTACTCATCCACTAGTCTCAAGGAGTAAGGTTCTTCAAGCGGCTAACCGAATTGTTTTTACACAACTTGTAAAGTCATCTCCCCGAATGCTGGAGAACAAACAGTTCACTAATCTCGTGAATTTCTATATCGAGCACTTCGGCGCGGTTCTAGGCATTCCATTCGATGTCATTCTGACGGCACAAGGGCTTTTCACGCGTTTAGGGTACAAAAAGTACATCATAAAGCCAGACGTACAATCAGTTGCACTATTATTGTATGCATGGACGAAGGAGTCTACAACGAAGGAATTTATTTCTTTAAATAACTGTCTTAATTCTCAAAGTCAGAACAGAGAAATAACCAAACGAATTCTGCCTTTAGATGAAATAAAAGAAAATATCAGATCATTTTCTGGCTATGAAAAAGGACATGATTTGCGTTGTCAAATACTTCAGCTCCTGTATGATCAGGATCGTCTCAGTGTGAAAACAATTGCCAAACAATTACAGAAATCTTATCACTCAGTTTACTACCATATTCAGAAACTGAAAGAGCTCGGTCTCTTGTCTGAAGAAAAAATGAAGAACATGAAAGATCAGAAGAAACCAAGAATTATCTTTGCTATCAAAGCACAAGAAATCATCGAAAATGGGACTCAAATTAATTCTGAAGCCAAGGTAAATGATAGAGAAGCTGCTAAAGATACTCGCACAAGATCCAATCTGTCTAAATTGAACTGGGACAGAATAACCAAGAACTGCTATATATCAAAAACAAGTGCTAGAAAAGTAATCAGAGCTATCCAAAAGGATATTAAAAAGAAGTTAAACCCTGTTCTTGTTAACTAGTTTTTTTTATTCGCCTTTTCTTGACAGTACCTAACAATCTCCTGTGCGCCTTTTTTCAGAAAAGGTCTATCTTCGGGTCTTATTGGATTCCCCCACAGGTTTATTATTTTTAGCTTGGTGAGTTGCTCTAACTCTTTGATCTCTTGGATCTGATTATTACTAAGATCTAAAGTGCGGAGGTTTGTGAGGTTTTCCAGTCCCTTGATTTCTTGGATCTGATTGTTACTAAGGTCCAAGTTATTGAGATTAATGTGCTGTTCTAACCCCTTGATCTCTTTAATATGGTTACTTCTAAGAATGAGTGATCTGAGAGTCATTTCTAGAATCTTAGGAAAATCAACAAGAAATGAGGGTGTCTCACAAGCCTTAACAGAATAAACCTTGGGAAGAATTGTTTTAATATTAGATAAATTCTCTAGTCTTTTGATCTCTTTTATTCGATTCTTACTAAGATCCAATTTGTGGAGGTTTGTGAGGTTTTCCAGTCCTTCAATCTCCGAGATATCATCAATTCCAAGGTTACTAAGATTTAGAACTCGAAATCTATCAAGTTTGCCCAGTCCTTTTAGATCAATTATATCAATATCTGGTTCACTAATATCTAATTTGTAATCAAGAATGTAGTATTTCTCTCCTTTGACTGACACTAAATCATCTAAAGGCTGAAATATAGCCCGAGATTCCCATTGTTTATTTTGGAGAAATTGCTGTAATTTAAAGCATATTATGTTATCATTATTAAGAGAATGAGGAAGCACCAGAATTCTTCCTTCATTCTTTAATCGAGGTTCTCCCGCATTTTTTTCAAATATAATCCATCGAAGGTCAGGATAAAAGATTCTACGTAAAATTCCCTCAAAAAAATCAAGTCCTGGAAATTCTTTTGATTCTATATAAACGTTTGTTCTGTAAGATGTTCTTATTCCTAGTGTTTCTAGTTTTTCAAGAGTTTGTTTTATTAATGCTTTATATGGGTTTATCTCTAAATCAAAATCTTCAATCCAGGGTTTGATAATTACAGCAGTATTATGTTCTTTTGATTGAATTAATGATGGTTTTTGCTTGTTTTTGTTGATTAAAACGGTCGCATTTCGGTTAAAGATGCCATCATATACTTTCCAAAATATTTCTGAGTTTATATTATGGAAAAATCGCTCTTCAGTAGTTCTATCGTAATTTGTTTTCTGTGGTTCTTCTATTTCGAAATCTTCAGGATTGGTAGCGATGTTATTTTTGTAAATGAATGTATATATGTTCGTTTTTGTTCCAATAGTTACTTTCTGCGTTTTATCCAGAAGTAGATGATCTCTTGTTATTTCAGGTACCATTATTTTATTAATTGAATCCTCTTTTTTAGAAATCTCAAATTGTTTTTGGAAGTTTGTATAGTAATTTTCGGGGATGTTAAGTTTTGAAGCATATTTGGAATGCTCCTCAGCAACTCTTTTTTCCTTTTCTTGACAGTACTTCACTACTTCTTGTGCATCTTTTTTTATTAAATGCAACTCATCCTCATTTATTGGATTTTCACGAAGAGATAGTCTTTTTAAGTTGGTGAGTTGTTCTAATCCTTTTATCGTCTTTATCTGGTTTCCATAGAGGTCGAGCCATTCAAGGTCATACAAACTATCTAGTCCCTGAATCTCGGTGATGTCAGTAATTCCTAGGTTATGAAGGTCAAGTGTAAGGATGAGTGGCTCTTCTTTATCCTCTCTCTTGTTGTCTCCAAATTCTTCATAAATTCCGAAGTTGTCTATATCGGCACGCCATAAATCTTGAATATTGGTTTCGTGATAATAAGCAAAATATTTTTTCCCTCTAACCGTTACAAAAGGTATTTTTCCCTCTTTTTTTTCCTTACAGTAGTTCACAACCCCTCTGGCGTTTTTGTTCCATATATACCGATGATTTGTTTCTATATTCACCACGTTCATAAGTGCAATAGACCAATCAGGTTTTCTTAATGGATTATCGTTTAGGTATAATTGTTTGAGTTTAGTAAGATATTCCAAACCCTTGAGTTCTTCTATCTGGTTGTAACCAAGACAGAGTTCTTCTAAATAAATAAGTTCATCTAACCCTTTGATCTCTTCAATCTGATTCCTACCGAGTTTTAGTGTTTTTAGGTTTGTGAGGCTATTCAATCCTTTGATTTCTTCTATTTGATTACCACTTAGATCTAGAATTTCTAGATTGACAAGATTTTCTAAGCCTTTGATATCTTTTATCTTGTTATCTCTAAGATATAAAGCCTGCAGCGTGATAAGTTTTTCCAGTCCTTCAATCTCTGAGAAATCTATAATTTCGATGTCATTAAGAATTAGAACTTCCAGATGAGTCAGTTTGCCTAGACCTTTTATATCTGATATCTCAATATCCTGTTCATTGAAATCCAGTTTGCCTTCAAAAACATACCATTTATCTCCATTAACCGTCACAAATTCTCGTTCCATCCACCTCACCGTTCTTAAAGGCAAAAATACTTCTCATATATCTACATGGATTCTATAATACATAAACCTTTAAAACGTAAAAAATCAAGTGAATTACTTCATCTAATATTTTCCTGTTCTTTGCTTGATTCCATTACTTTAGCAATTAGAGGTCAAAACATAGTCACCATCTCTGAAAAAAATGTAACCGCTTTTTCCTTGTAAAACGTGGTAGCGGATAATCCAATAGCAAGTGGCTAAGGTATCCAAGAATCATCGCTGAAAGAAGAACGGAAAGTATTTTTGTTGCTAAATCGGAAGTTATTATTGCACCAAAAAAACTCAAGAGGATCAGCAGACCTGAAGTAATTAAAATGAATTGACTATGAAAGAACCCTCGGTGATATTTCGAGGTAGCTGGTTCTAGGAAATCTGGGAAGACACTTGCAACCGTTGCAATAGCTATTTGCATAAAAATCAGTGTACCAAGACCTATAAATGACAAAATCATTAATTTTGAAGTATTAAATACCGCTTCATCGATTTTAATTAGATACAGTGAGAGTATAACATTGAAACAACCAAATATGAATCCAAAAGACAAATGCAACTTACGACCTGGCATACTCTCTCAAAGATTAAATTTTAAATTAATTATAAAATCCCACCAATTTTTGAATCAATTTTTAAAATAAAAAATGAAAAATCAAGCTTAATAAAGGGCTCAAGAGACAAGAATTTCTGTTCTAATCAAGGAAGGATTCCTTTTCAGCATCTTTCCGGTGTGAAAAATGAAGATCTTCTATATTATCTTCAGATAGCGTGTCAATATCCTCTGGCTCTTCATTTTGTATTTCTTTTTCCTTTGATCGTTTTAACTTGCGCACAAATTCTCCTAATACAGGGTATTCATAGCACATACTTGCCTCAGATTTTAAATCAATATTTTGTTTTTGAGCAAATCGTTCTATAGA
This sequence comes from Candidatus Borrarchaeum yapensis, assembly GCA_016840515.1. GTDB lineage: Archaea > Asgardarchaeota > Sifarchaeia > Borrarchaeales > Borrarchaeaceae > Borrarchaeum > Borrarchaeum yapensis. The sequence continues at coordinate 32,109 of JAEOSF010000028.1, forward strand.
CTCTGAAAAGCCCATCTTGCCAGCTAATATGAATTTTAAATCGCAAATTCCTTCTTTCTTTAAAAGCTGTTGGAGACGTGCTACTTGGTAAGCTTGATTAACACCTATTATCCTTTTCCAATCTTTAAGAATTACTATCCCATAAGGCTTATCGTTTGAATCTTTTAGAAATAAGGCATTCTTACACATCATCTTTTTTATTGAAGTCTTATTATAATGCTGCCAATGTGAAATATCGAGTGCCACAAGCCCTTTCCTTTTGTAATATCGTTTAGTAAGCCATTTAAGATTAAATATCGTTTCTTGCGTAATTTATTTCATGCCCCCGCCTTAAATCTAAAGTTTTGTGAAATAACACCTCTGATGTAACGTCTTATAAACTTACCTGATACCTTTTAAATCACTATTCGATTTATACGAGCGCGAAGGCGCGTCTCTTTTTAAACTTTAAATAGGTTTTATTACATTAAACTTTATTTAAATAGTTCTTATGTTAATGGTCTATCGTTTATAAAAATGCTATTCTAGTGCTAATAGTTGTTTTAAAGAGACTATTACTATTTTTCTCGTGTTTAATAATGGTAGAAATCTGAGAATATTCTTCTTTTTATTAAACGAAATAGTTGTGTTATTAAACAAAATGTATGTTTGACTGATGATCAATGTTTTTCTTGAATTAAAGCATCTCAGAAAAACTTATATTTTTGTAAAAGAAGAGTAATTATTACAAAGGGAATAAATAGTGCTGCCCTTAATTATAGCTCTGCATAACTATAAGAGCTCATCTAAAAACTATCGTAACTACAGTACTTACTATATATTATTGGGAGGAGTATTCTTGGGTGCGTTTTGGGCGATCGAGCGAGAAGTAAGGCAATGTCAACGGCTTATTAATCATCTTTTATGGCATACTGAAAAAATACATACAAAGGACTCTTTGGCTCGATTTTTCCGATATTCTGATGATGTAGAATTACGATTAAATCGTCTTGTTGACCTGGATATCTTACAAAGAACTGAATCCGGAGTGTACACGGTGTCACAGAACCAACTGGTTCATGAAGCAATAAAAAGTATTAATGAAAGAGATAGGACAGCTCGAAATCTCGTTAACTCTGTGCTATCTCATTTTATTTAAAACATGGATTTTTACAACTTCAACAACATTGTGAATTATTTTAACTACTACTCAAGCTGTAGATGATATAGGTCTTTACTTCCTTTTAAGCAAATTTTAGCTTAATATATTGAGGATTGAGAAGTGGAATGGACCAAAAACCTATTCTTCCAACGGGAGTACCACCTATCGATAGGATCTTAGAGGGAGGATTGCATACTGGCGAAGTTACAACAGTTTTCGGAGAAGCAGCAACTGGAAAATCAACACTAGCGTATCAGAGTCTTATCAATGCAGCGAAGATGGACCTATCTATCTTTTATTTTGATACAGAATGTAAATTTAGTACTCGAAGAATAGCTCAAATTGATGATAAAACTGATATTTCAAGTTTTATTGCAGTATTCCAACCAGAAACTTTCACTCAACAGATACAATATCTGAAGAATCTGAAGGATCTATTAAATGAAAGACCGTTTAAACTTCTGATTATAGACACAATTTCTAATTTGTATCGATTAGAATCATGTTCTATAGAGAAAAACATCGCTCTAAGAAGGCTGCTAGAACAACATCTGGCCCGGATATACTGTGAGACGCGCCGATATAGATTGTTTACTCTTATAATCAGTCAAGTAAGAAGTCACAGAGGCAATACTTGTCCTATTGGAGAAGATTGTCTTTATGCATACTCCAGAAAAGTATTGGAATTGAGGAAAGGATTGACTGACAACAAACGATTTGCGATTTTAAGAAAAGGAAGCCGTAATATGATTGATGAGAGTTTACCATATGTTATAACAGAAAAAGGACTTAGTTCAATGAATGAAGTAAGACTTTTGTCTTTTTGATAATCCTAGTAAGGTTATTAGTGAAATATAGATAGTTTTATTCATCTATTGACAAGTTTCTCAGAATATACAGACTCAATCTTTGAAAAACCTCTAATTTTAAAAGTAGAAAAAGTAAGATATACTCTAAATCAGTTACGCTTTTAGGAGGATTCTTAATATAAACCGTCAATTAATAAAAACTTCAGTATGGATTGCTCTACTAACGGGTATAATTCTTTTATCTCCACTATCAACATTTTCTGCTTATTTTCCAGAGGAACATCCTAACCCTCTATCTGGAGTAACCTATCGAATAGATTTCTATAATCCTGATTTTATTCAGTTAGATAAAGATTTAGACATGATGAAAGCGTGTGGTTTTACCATTTTGCGAATTGATGCTCCTTGGGTAGTTGTAGAACCTGAAAAAGGGGAGTTTCATTTTGAAGTTATAGATGAGTTTATTGAGCGTGTGAACAATAAAGGATTTAAAATCTTACTTATTCTTGCGACTGGAGAGCCAGAATGGGCAGGACAACTAGTTTCTAACGAGTTCAATGATAATGCTGAAGCATTTATTCGAAAAGTTGTTGAACGATATAAAATCTATGTTGATTATTGGCAAATTGAAAACGAGTTAAATATTAGAGTATTTCCTACAAGATGGAACGATATATTTCGCTTCTATGAAAGAATGTGCGACACTGTCAGAGAACTCGATTCAGACGCAAAAATCATTTTAAATCTGAACTGTGACTTACCATTGTGGTCTCATTTCATTAATTTGATTCGAAGTCTTGATTTTGACATTATTGGATTAGACTCGTATCCTGGAACTTATTCTGGTGCGCATCCGAGCATATGGGCTACCTATATCCGAGAAGCAGCACTTTCAGGTAAAGAAGTTATGATTACTGAAGCAGGGTATTCAACATTTGATGCTCTCCATACTGAAGAAAAGCAAAACCAGTACGTTAAGGCACTATTATCAACAGTAACAGATTTCGACCTTGCTGGAATCTTATGGTTTGAATTCAATGATGAAACTTCAGTTCCAGCTTGGACATCAACTTCTATACAATTTGGTGCATTTAGTCCGCTTTTTGGCGAAATCGAACTTCATTTTGGATTGGTTAGGCTTGACCGGACACCAAAACCTGCTTTTACTACTATTAGCAAGTGGATATCGACTTCTAAAGAATATAATTCAAATTTAGCAATGCCAACGATATTAATGATACTTTCATTTCCATCCATTCTGGGAAGTAATGTACATTTTCCGTTCGGCTTAACAGCCTTTCTGTTTTTTGTTATCCGATCTGGAATGGGAGCAGGTATGAAGTGGCGTGGAGCTAAATTAAGACCAACTCGCGCATTTCCTTATATAATAATTGCTGCCTTGTTGGCTATCCACGTGGGACTTTATGCTGGTCTTGGAATCTTACCTGTATGGTTTGTAACGCTTCCTTGGTGTGGTTTATTAATTGCTGGATATTTCTTAGGATTAAAAAATATTGAATGGATCTATAATTTAGAGTTTAATGATCCCTCATCAACCCCAAAAGAACCAAGTGAATAGTGTTTATTTTGTACTCATTTTAAGACCATCTAATTTCTTCATTCTTACAGATATATTTTGAAGTATTTTTTATTTTGACAAAACATTAATTTTATATATTTGAATAATTGTAATAGATAGGGGGATTACAATGCATAAGAACTTCTACCTTTATACTATCACGAAAACTCAAGTTAGAATTGCATTCTTAATTGCGATTATTAATCTAATGCTCGTTATGGGATCTTATACCTTAATTGGAATACATTGGACAGAAATCTTCATTATAACCTCCCCCCCAAGTCCTTCACTTTCCTATATTGGACCTAATCTTGCTACCCCACTCTATTTTCTAGCAATAGTAGGAGGTCTGCTTCTTATTCAGAAAATAAGACAATGTGCAGCTACTGCAACCGAAAAAATTCCAGTACATGAACTTAGAGCAACTGCAACTAATCAGATGAGTTTTGTTTTTAATTCTTTAATTCCGGTCCTTTTTGGGATTATCTTCAGTGCAGGACATATTTTCTATAATTTATCAATAACTGGAGTCACTGTTACTAATTTCATATTTTATAATGTTTATAGTATCTTTCCTGACTTCATTCTAGGATATCTTGCTTGGTTTTGTGTAAGTAGTGTGTATTCCATTTTTTATCTTGGAAATTTGTATATTAGCGAAAAAAAATCACTAGCGTCAGATGAAGCATTTGGATTTAGTCCACTTATACGCTTTGGGCTAACATCAGCTACTGCATGGGGTTTTGTGGGAATCATTATCTTACCTTTAATGGTCTATCTGCCAAAAGATCCGCTTTCAACTCTGTTTGTTTTTTCAGGAGTTAGTTTGTATGGTATCTCAGTCGCATTATTCTACTTTCTTCCTCTCCTAGGTGTAAATCGAAAGTTAACAGCATTGAAAAATGAGAAAACAGATATATTAACACAAGCATTATATGAAAGAATTGATGCGGTCATGCGAGGACTGGATATGCGAATAAATATCCCAACAGATTATTTTCTTGAAGTTCTTGGACTAAATGTCATAAGCAACAGGGCTGAAGCAATAAACGTATGGGGAATAAACTTAAAAAACGCAGGACGACTTGTTAGTATGGCAATTTTACCCATCTTATCTTATGTTTTGAAATATTTGATACAATTTTATTTTCCTGAAATTCCGTTGCTTTAATTCAGCCAAGTGATATTTTATGCTCTAGTCTATTTTTATTCGAAATTAGAACTATTGCTTATTTTTTCACTGATATATATTTAGAGGTTCTGTCGAAAAAAAATGTCATTATTTGAGGGGAGATTTTTGTCGCCTTATTCTCCAGAGAAATTTCCTGTATTTAACAGTTTTGGCTAATTTTGACACAATAATATTAATTTAAATTATTATAAAAATAGTAATTTTTATAAATATGAAGTTACCTTGTAATATACTGAGTTCATTTAATTTAACGAACTCACCTAAGACACATCTCCAAAAGTATTCTTTTGGAAAACACATAGTGGGTGAAACCCCCCGCATGGGGGGGAAATGGGGTAAACACAAATGACTATTCAAGAATTAGAAAGAAAAGACACAGTTGTTTTAGAAAAAACAAAGTCTGCTCTTGAAGGAATATACGAAAACCCAAAGCCAACTGAAGAACAGTTGCAGCAGATGCCGAGTGTTCTTCACAAGCAATATGCAACGGAAGCTACACTCTACTCTGAACATCTTTTCCCGTTAGCTTACACCACAAATGCCGTTATAATAGCCCATAAGGTTGGTATATTTGATATCCTTGACAGACCGATGACGATAGTTGAACTTGCAGAAATTCTTGTTGATAATGACAAAATTGATCTCGATCCTCTGAATATGGAACAAGAAATCGATGTATGTCAACAAAAGATCAAAGCATTATTTGATTTATTCGCAGCTCCACAGCTTAAAATAGTACAACAAGTCGATGGAGATAAATGGGAACTAACAAAACTTGGAAGTTATTTAAGAACAGATGCCAAAGTTGGTATAGCAGTCGCTATGATGAACCTTACAGAGTATTACGCACAACCTTCATTTGGTGACTATCCTCGGCAGGTTTTTGGAACTAAAGCTTACGATGACATCGGTTCTCCAGATTCTGGGGCTTCCTATACAGAAAGAGTACCTCAGAAAGTAAGAGCGGGATTGCTGATGTCGTTACCGAAGTTTGGTATAAACCTCGACGAAGGCAATCCTTTAGCTATCGATTTAGGCTGCGGTGTAGGTGATTGGCTTATTGAAATAGCAAATAAGCATACAAATGCAAAAGGAATAGGCTTTGATTACAATTTAGGTAGTTGTGAAATGGGTACAAAGAAAGCTGAAGCTGCTGGCCTTAGTAGTCGCCTTGAATATCGCTGTTGTGACTTGGCAACTGACAGGATTCCTTTAAGTGACTCGTCTGTTGATTTAGTAACAGCTATAAACTTTCATCACTTTTTCCCACAATATGGAGATCAAAACGTAACGGATGAGATCTATCGCGTATTGAAACCAGGAGGCAAGTATATCAGCGTCTTGCCGTTGTGTGACGGTATAGACGACACTTTAATGCTCTCAACGCAGTGCATGTTCCAGTTTTTGTTCTCGGGTTTTACCGGGTGGAGAACACAGGAACATTTGCATGACATTGCACACAAGGCTGGATTCAAAGTCACAAAGATAATTCCTATGATATTTCGTGGCCGACAAGCTGTTTTCTTTGCAGTTAAAACATAAATGGAATTCCCTCTTTTTTATTTAAAATCTAATGTGGTGAAAAGGAATGGCACAAAAAACTAGCAGACATAAAACACAAACTAAAGGAGAGCGTGAAATCAAAAACAATCATATAAGAGTCACAGAGGGTTTAGGTAATGGCCTTGCTATCAATTTCCTGAAAAATTATATAGAACCTTTCATAGTCACAGCAGAAATTGCGAACGGATTAAAGTGCGGATTTTTCGACGCATTTCAAAGCAATGGAGATCAATACGTTGCAACAAAAGAAGGAATCATTGAATATGCAACTAATGGTCATGGTTTCGTAACAATAGACGATAAGGATAGTGTTTATGACCTAGAACAGTTCGCAAAGAAATTAGATGCATGGCTGGAATTAATGGAAACCTCGGATATAATCTATCGTAATAACGGTTTCTACTGTTTACAGCCTCTTGCAGTTCATTTCAGAAACGACAAGAACGGGATAATAAGATCATTACTCAACGAATCATTTTATTGGATGAAAACGCTGGATGAAAGCCAATTTTCAAATATATGGAGCCGACATTGCGTAGATTCATTAATGGGGACACAAAAGTACGATTTCATTGAAAAGCATCTTGAGAGCTGTAGTAGCGTATTATGTCAAGACATCCCTAAGTTTCTTGAAGAATTCGATATAAAGCTGAAGAAAGGTTCCATTGTAATGGATATCGGCTGCGGGACCGGCTATTTTCTTGAAGAGCTCGCTCACCTTTATAAAATCAGAGGCGTGGGACTTGATTTCAACTGGAAAGTTGTGGAAAACGGTAATAAAAGGCTTAAGGAACTAGGTCTAGGTCGTATGATTAACTTACGCTACATGGACGTAGCTAAGCAGAAATTGCCAGCCAATGACGATCTTGTGGACTTAGTATTGACTATAAACTTGCATCAATACTTCAAACCTGAGCATTATGAGCATTTAACAAACGAGATCTATCGAATCCTCAAACCAGGTGGTACATACTTTTCTATAGTCGCTGTTGAGTTGCCTGAGGAGCATCCTTCTAAAAGATTATCGATAGGTATACACTCACAATTATCGAAGATATTCACAGACTATACAGAACTTATAGATATGGCTCATATCAGAGAACTTTATGAGAATACAGGATTTAATGTTGTCAAGACCTTTGAGACTCTTCCGTTGTATGGGGGCATACAGGAGATTATAGTCGTCAAAAAACCTTGAACTTGACCTTATTTTTTTTGTCTAGTACTTTTTTTTCGCATAAAATAGCCTTTTAGAAGTTTGATGAATATTCTTCATCAATTGGATCAAATTCCTAATTAATAAATAATACCAAATGTATTTTGAAAGAATTTGTGAAAAGTGTTTGAGTTACATCAACTTTCAAAAGCGGCTATTAATCAATCCTGTTATATTATATATAGCATAAACATCCTTGATTTTTTAAGGAGGGGAGTTTACGCATAAACTAGTTCGGAGACTATGTTGTCTGTTGCTTGTCTTTCTTCTTTTCCTTAGTTTTCCTCAAATGAGTAAGGCAGCGATACTTGAGGATGAAGGAACAGAGAATAGTGCAAATGACTATCAAGATTGGCAAAAAGAAGGTATGGACGTGTTTAATGCAAATCCAGGTTCTCCGAAAGCAGGTTCCCAGTCTCTTAAGTTACTAAAGATATTAAACTTGAGACAAGATTGTATCGTCCATCGTAGCTTATCAGAAGAATTTCGGTGGAATGATTTTGAATATTGCAGTCTGTGGGTATATCGACCTAGTGGAAGTTTCGATGACCCTTCAGATACCTTGCAGTTGCGATTAACACAGTGGGAATATAGACGAGGTCTTTCTCAAAGAGTATATATCCCCATTGGGAATCTAACTGCTGATACATGGATTCAATACGAGCTCACAAAAGCGATGTTTATGGGTGATTTAGAGCGTGATCGTGATGATTTTGTAAGGGGTATGGAATGGCATATTACAAAGGATTCTGGTGAGATCGACGATAGTATATATGTGGATGGATTGGACATAAAATATTATTCATATGGTAGTTTACCTGCCCCAATAGTTCTTTTAGTCTTGACATTAGTAGTTATACTAGGAATTATTATTTCTTTCCATACAGAGGGTTTACTACCGAGTCTCCATAAAAAAAGAGACGATGTAAAAAAGAATATAGAACTAGATATAGAAGCAATAGCGGAAAAAGAAATCCAATGCGCCTTTTGTGGAGAAAACCTCCGAATCACTGAGGATATGCAGTATTGTCGGTTTTGCGGTGAAATAATTCCTCGATGTAGAATCTGTGGCTCATCGATTGTCCACGGTGACGAAATCCTTCAATGTCCTTATTGTAAAGCATATGCACATAAGACCCATTTTATTGAATGGATAAAAGTGAAAGGCTATTGTCCGGTGTGTGGAACGGACGTGGAAGAGAGTAAGGACTTTCCAGCAGCACTTTTTGATCAGAGAATAACACCACTCTCTAAAACATTTGAAATGATATCACCACTGGATGAGAAAAACCAATGTAGTTCTTGTGGGCGTCTCATAACGAAAAATGTACGTTATTGCCCATTTTGCGGGGTAAAAATCCCTCAATGCGTAGTATGTTGCTTACCAATTATGAAAGGTGAAGAGTTCGTTAACTGCCCCCATTGTGGATCTTTTGCCCATAAAAACCATTTAATCGAATGGGTGAAAGTAAAAGGTATTTGCCCGTATTGTAGAAAACGACTGACTAAATCTGACCTTCCGTCGTGAAAGTAGTATTTATGCTTAAAAAGCCACAGAACTCTTTTCTTTTTCAGATCTTAGTGCAACAGTTTAGGGATAAGTTCTTCTAGTTTCTTAATATCTTTAAGTTCTATAAGATAATCTGGGATTAAGATTTTTTCTTTAAAATGCGTTTTGTCTGGTGTAAGGATGATTGTTTTCATTCCCAATTCCTTAGCTCCTAAAATGTCAACTTGTGGGTTATCTCCGATGTGAACGCAATTCTCAGGGGCTACTCCAAGAGCTGCGCATATCTTAATAAATGGCTGTGTGCTTGGCTTCGTGTCTTTGGTATCTTCCCCAGGAATAATAATCGCATCAAAATATTCGACTAACCCAGCGTCTTCGATTCTCTTAGCCTTCATACCCTCCAATCCATCAGTATCACTCATTAAACCAAGCTTAATGCCTTTCTGCCAGAGAGATGTCAGCAGATCCTCTACTCCCGGAAAAATCTTAGATTCATCACTCACGGTCTGCCAATAGAGAGTAGTTAGTTCTGTTAGAGTTGATTCTGAAATTGAGATATCTTTACTAAAATATCGTTTTACAGCTTCTTTCCACCAAATATTGCGGTCGTAAATGTGCTTTTCATTCATTTCAATTTCCATCTGTGAGATAAGGTTTAACAGTACTTCTCTTTTGATCGATCCTTGAACATTTAGGTGTTTTAATAACACTTCACCAACTTTCAAATGGGCAACGTTCCTCCGTGGGTGGGATTCAACCAAAGTCCCATCGAAATCGAATATCGCAGCAACACGTTGATCTAGTTTTCTTTTTTCCATCTTTAACCCTCATACTTGTATTGTGATGCACTTGTATTCTATAAGCATAATAGAAATACTAAAATTTATCGTATAGATAATGAACTATTTTTAAGAAGAGTGTTGCCGGACGTTTTTTAGAGTGCATAATAACATCACCAAATTCAGACGTTAATTTTCTCTTTCAACCATCTAGAGTTGACCAAAAAAAATTTATGATATCTTCTTGAGATTATAATATGACAGTTTATGAGATCTGTGTGAGTTTATTGAGAATTTCCGGTCAATGTCAAATAATAATAAACCAAAACATCACAGATCGTGTTTATAATCCCGCGGTGTGTTGATGACGCAAGAAAAAACTCATTCTTCAGATTCTTCAGAAATTGACTATACCTTTAAAATAGTACTTCTTGGAGATCCGTCAGTTGGAAAAACCAGTTTAGCAAAACGATATGTTGACAACATGTTCAGATTAGACTATATTATGACGATCGGTATGGATGTTCGATCGAAAACTGTTTATGTTCAAGATAAAATAGTAAAACTTGTTATATGGGATCTCGGCGGCCAATCATTCTTTAGAGATGTGCGTGAAACGTATTGCAAAGGTGCTAATGGAGCAATCATAGTTTTTGATCTCACTCGTCAAGAAACTTTCTTGAATCTTCATGAGTGGCTACAGACTCTTTGGAAGACTGCTGGAAAACTGCCACTTGCGATATGTGCAAACAAATTTGATTTAAGGAGTATTCGTACGATATCAAGGGAACGCGCTTTAGATATAGTTCGTTTTTCAGGCGCGGAGTACTTTGAAACATCAGCAAAGACGGGTGAAAATGTAGCAAAAGCATTTCTTTTCATTACTAACACGATTCTGGCAAATTCAAAAGGAGACTAATATCCGATTTTTGAAAATCCGTCAACTTTATATAGAGCTTGAGCCATACTATGTAGATGTCAATATATATAGTAGTCTAAATATATGGAGGTCTACCATTTGGTATGGTTCGGTAAAGGATTTACTAAAACTTCACACGGAAGGATCAGTCCAGTGCAATTTATGATTCTCTTAATGGCGGAAAGAAAAAAAGAGGCTTACGGTTATGAACTTCTACAAGAGCTATCTGGAATCTTTAGCGATGTGTGGAAGCCAAAAAGTGGTACTGTTTACCCGGCATTGAATTCACTTGAAGAAAGGGGCTTTCTTAAAAGCGAGAAGGTTGAACAGGAAGACAAGCCTGATAAAAAAATGTATAAGATTACACAAGAAGGCAGAGACATCTTAAACGAAGTTTTTGATAGTTTTGAAGAAGAAGTTACATATTCAGAAGAATATGGTGCAAAAATGTTTGAGTATTTAGGGCAACATTTTGGCAGAAAATTAGGTTCTTTATTTTCAAAGTTGTTTTTACATGAAGATATGGACGAAATCGATCCCTGGAAAGGAAGAAAGCAGAAAATCAAAGAGAGAATGAGACATGAGATTGATTATAGACACCATCATATGGGTCCTTGGATGTGGATGATGCCTTGGATGAAATATCTTTTTTCGGGGGATGATCTTCAAGATGATGACCGAAAGGAGATGTTAGAGCACTATAAAACACGATTACAGATGGAACTTGAGAAGATCAACAAAGAATTAGAAAAAATGAAAACTGAAGAAAACAAAGATCAGGAGGTGAGATAACAGTTACCATTAATTTACTATAACTTTCCATAACTTCATATTTTTAGAGGGGTCCGTCTTCTCATTCACCTTTTTAGTTACAGGTTGGGGTCTGTCTGTTCATAAGGGTGGTGCGACTTACTAACTTACTAACTACTGGAAGCGACCTACTATGGCTGTTATTACACTTCCTGGGGTTATCACCTCACTTCCAGACACACAGGCTCTCGACGACCTGATGAGACGATTCGGTAACGCCCGAAGACGCGCTTTCTCCATGAAATGCAAAGACTTGAAGACCTGTTCTATTGAAACCATCCTTCAACAAGAAATCGGGCTTAATTCTCGCTATATTAAGGACGCTTATTACTCCATCAAACATTTACCCTACAATACTACTTTTGGCGGCTTGAAGAACCAGCGACTGCGCGAGCAAGGCAAAATCACCAAAGAAGAATACAACAAGCGGCGAAATGCCTTCCTGCTTTCCCGTGGAGACCGTTCCAAGCAGGGCAACCTTAATCTCCGACTCGACCTTTCCACCATGCAACTGCGTATCAATACCTGCTGCAACGATAAGGATAACAAGTGGATGTTTGCCAAGGTATTCATCCCGCACAAATATCTCGACACATATGATAAGTATCTGGACGGTTCTCATCCTTACACCGTGCAGATCAAGAGACGGGACTTTGATATGGTTTATGACCTGCGAATCTCCATTAAACTACCATGTGTGATACGGGAGACCTCGCGAGTGATGACGCTGGGCATAAACGCGGGACACACCGACTTCGCGGTGATGAACAAGAACGATGGGCGGGTTGTGGCAATAGGGAAATTCAACCATCACGAGACCCAGCACACCCGACAGGGAAAGCGTGACCATTTGTTGAATAAACTAGTGGAAAAGATCGGCAACATGGCGAGACACTACGAGGCCGAGGTAGTGGTGGGGCATCTCAATACGGGCAAGTTCTGGAGTTACTGCAAGAAAGCTACCAGAAAGATTCGACAGCTGCCGCAGTACAAGTTTCGGAAGTTTTTGAAGCGATTAGAGTTGCAGGGTATAAAGGTAAGTGAGAGGTCGGAAGCTTACACCAGCAAATTAGGTGACGTGATCTCTCAAATAGTAGGATATGACATTCACAAGTGTGCGGCGATTATGTTCGCACTGAAGGTCATCAACTATGACGTGTTTCAGCAGTTGAAGACGTTTCTCTTCGGAGTCCCGTCATATGAGGCTTATGGAAGGCGGAGACGCGGGCGAAGGAGAGAAAGCGGGCTGACTGCCCCCATTCAGTACCGAAAGTTCCTAAAAAGTATGAAGTTCTGGATGGCGATGAAGTCCTCACTAAGAAAAGAGGATGGAGGCTACCTCCCGATTCCTGGTAGGGAGGGGTTGTCCTTTTTGGATAATTTA
>JAEOSF010000101.1 GCA_016840515.1 Candidatus Borrarchaeum yapensis
AGGAACGAAGATTTATGGCTACATGTAGACGGTGCATTTGGTGCAGCTGGTATTTTAGATTCGAAAGGTGAAAAATTGTTGCAAGGTATTGATCACGCGGATTCTCTTGTTATTGACCCTCATAAATGGTTTTTCCAACCATATGAAATCAGTTGTCTACTTGTTCGAAATAGTATGCTACTTAAAGATACTTTTCGTATTTTACCAGAGTACTTGAAGGATATTGATAGATCACAAGAAGAAATTAATTTTTGTGACTATGGAACTCAATTAACAAGAAGTTTTCGTGCCTTGAAATTGTGGATGTCACTAAAATGCTTTGGACTGGATGCTTTTAGACGTGCTGTAACAAAGGGATTCAAATTAGCCGAGTATACCGAACATGTTATTAGAGAAAATCCGTTACTCGAAGTTGTAACGCCAGCACAGATGGGGATTCTTACATTTCGATTTATTAGTGATTTACCTGATGAAAGGCTAAACGAGTTAAATAGAAGCATAGTTGACAAAATAATAATCGATGGATATGCTATGGTCGCTACCACTCAATTAAGAGACAGGATAGTTCTCAGAATGTGTACGATAAACCCTCGGACTACTGAGGATGATATTAGACAAACATTACAAAAAATAACGAAGTTCGGACAAGAATTATTTTAATTTCGTGAAATTCTCCTTTCTTTCACGCAACTTAAGGCAAAACTCAGTATAAAAAAGAATTATTTAAGAGCGTCAAGGACTTCTTTATAAGTAAAACGGTTTCGATAGAAGGCTTTTCCGATCACTGCTCCGTAAACACCTGTTCGGGCTAATTCCACCACATCTTTAATCTTGCCAATGCCTCCTGCTGCAACGACAGGTATGTTCACTGAACGGACCATGTTTTCCGTGCTTTCAATATCAGGTCCAGTAAGCATACCGTCCCTTTCTACCGCTGTAAAAAGAATTGATCCTGCTCCTTTATCTTCAATATCTTTAGCTAAGTCAAAGGCAGTGAATGTTGATATATCTGTCCATCCCTTGATTGCGACCTTCCCTTGCACGTGATCTAAAGCTACCATGATATGTTTCGAACCAATTTTATCCTTTAACTCAGTGATCATTTCAGGATTTTTCACGGCGGAAGTACCTATGATAACACGTTCCACTCCAAGTTTGTGCAGTGTCACTGCCCTTTCGATATCCCTGATTCCACCTCCAACTTGGAACTCAGCGTCTACTTCTTTCACTATCGATTTTATGATGTCTACGTTATCTCCTAAACCTAATGCTGCATCTAAATCGATTATATGGATGGTTGTCGCACCCTGTTCCCACCAAAATTTTGCTGCATCGATTGGATCGTTATAATATGTTTCTTCCGTTCCAGGTTTACCTTTAGTCAATCTAACACATTTTCCTTCTCTGAGATCAACGGCTGGCATTATTTGCATTGTTTAACACCTGATTTTCCATATTAAAAAAGAAACTATCTTTTTACGAAATCAACGAAGTTTTCCAGCATCTTCAAGCCAACTTCTCCACTTTTCTCTGGATGAAATTGAGTGGCAAATATTTGCCCATCTGAGATAACTGAAGGAAAAGTAACACCATATTCAGTTTTTGCCATAATTAAGTCTTCTTTTTTAAGATCGCCGTAATACGAGTGAACAAAATAAACAAACGCACCGTTTTTAATTTGAAATTTACCATTGAATAATGGATTGTCTTTCTTAACGATTTCTAGATCGTTCCAACCAATTTGTGGAATTTTCACAGTATCTGGTAATTTGATTACTCTTCCTGGAAGCAGATCCATCCCTTGATATAGCCCACCTTCTTCACTTTCAGTAAAGAGGAGTTGTAATCCTAAACAAATGCCAAGAAGTGGTTTTCCTTCGTTTACAGTATCTTTTATTGGATCTATAAATTCTTTTAAATTGTTAATTGCATCACGAAATGCACCAACGCCTGGGAGGATAACAGCATCCAGTGATTTTATCTCACTAGGCGTTGTTATGATCCATGTTTCGCTTCCTGCTTTTCGTAGTCCATTAGATATTGAACGAAGATTTCCTGCACCGTAATTGATTATTCCGATATTCACCACTACAAAACACCTTTTGTTGACGGGATTTCTGCTTGTGAATCATCGATCCTAACAGCCTCTTTAAGTGCCAATGCAAGTGCCTTGAATGCGGCTTCTGCGATATGGTGATCATCTTCGCCATAAATAGTAGTGATATGTAAATTCATCTGAGCGTTATATATGAGCGAAACCAGAAAATGATATATATCCGGCGTAACCACATCTTCAACCTGTGTTCGCTTGAATTTCAATTCAACTGTATGCCAAGGTCTCCCGCTTAGATCCAAAACAACTCTTACTAACGCCTCGTCCATAGGGACATATGCACTTCCAAACCGCCTAATTCCTTTTTTATCCTTTAAAGCCTTATCTAAAGCAGCACCTAAGCATATACCTATGTCTTCGATTATATGATGAGCAAGATCACCTTTAGCATTAATATCAATGTCCATTGAGGAATGTTTCGAGAGAGCAGTCAAGAGGTGATCCATAAATTGATATCCCGTCTCAATTTCGCTTTTTCCAGTTCCATCCAAATCTATTTTGACGAAAATTTTCGTCTCTTTAGTTATTCTTTCGATTTTAGAAGTTCTTTTCATTTAAATCCCTCAAATATATCTTTTAATGCGCGAAACAAAATAGTATTCATTTCTCGTGTTCCGACTGCTGTCCTAAAGCAGTTTTCCAATAATGGATGACTACTTAGATCCCTCACAAAGATTCCTTTTTTCATTAATTCGTTAACGACCTCAGTTGCTGATAAGTCGCCATGTTGAATTTTAACAAGGAGAAAGTTTGCTTTCGATGGAAAGACTTTAACAGGAAACTGTGATAATTCCTTTCCTAAGTATTCACGTTCTTTTTTAATTTCTTCAGCCTTCTTCCGAACATAATCAAAATTTTGTAGTAGTTTAATTGTCATCTGTTGTGCAATGAGATTCACTGAAAATGGACCAATGACTCTTAGAAAATAGGATGCTAACACTTCATTTGTGAATAAAAACCCCAGTCGCAAACCTGCAATTCCTGCTGATTTTGAGAATGTACTGAACACGATTAAATTATCAAATTCACTAATTAGAGGTAATACAGAGAAATCTGCAAATTCCACATATGCTTCATCCACTATGACGATTTTGTCAGTTTGAGTAAGTAGTTCTCTTACTTGTTCTTCAGAAAATTGATTGCCAGTAGGATTATTTGGTGAACACATTACAATAATCTTTGTTTTGTCAGAAGCCTTCTCCAGTATCTCGTTACAGTCTAGGTTGAAATTCTTTCCTAGGGAAACTGGGATATATCGTCCTCCTGCTAATTCTGTAGTAATTTTATAAACAGAAAATGTAGGATCAATAGCGATTATTTCATCACCAGGATTAATGAATACCCGTGGGAGCAGCTCAATTAACTCGTCAGATCCGTTTCCAATTACAACTTCGCTTACTTTTATATTAAAGAATTCTGCCATTGCTCGACGCGCGTTTAAACTCCGTTCGATAGGATAGGCTCTTATGTCTACTTCTTTCATGGTATCTTCGAATAATGTATCTAGCCACTGTTTTTCAATGAAGTAATTTTCACTGGTACTTAGGCGAACTATTTCTGTTGGTTTGCTATCACTTAATAGTTCAAGGGCAGGATCTTCCCATGATTTCAAAGCCATTGTTTCTTTTCTTATGAGGTCTTCCCAGTCCATTTAAATTCCCTACTTATCAGATTTGAAAGTATTTAATTTTCTTATCTCTTCAAGAGAAAGAACTTGTCTTGGTGTGTGTACAACAAGACCTTGAGCAAGCTTTCTAAGTTTAGGAATCAGTTCAATAAATAAATCTCGAGGAATTACAGTATTGAGCGCAACCCATCCTTCCTCAGCAAGAGGAGAGATTGTAGGACGTTTTAATGCAGGTAAAGTGGCAAGGAGGGTGTTTACATTTTCTTCCTTGACATTCATAAATATATGAAGCCGTTTCCGTGCATCAACGACGCCTTGCAATAAGGTAAGCACATCAGACATTTTCTCTCGTTTCCAAGGATCTTTCAGGCTCTCCATATTTGCCAATAATACGGCCTGAGAGTCACCTATTTGTTCTATGATTTTCAAATTGTTTGCTCTGATGGTTGTACCAGTTTCTGTGTTATCAATGATCGCATCTGCATCTTCTGGGGGTTTAGATTCTGTTGCACCAAATGATAGTTGCAGTGTTACTGATGGATTTTCACCACTTTTACCCCATGGGGTAATAACTAATGGTTTTTTGTCACCAAAACGTTCCTTATATTCTTCATTTTTGAGTATATATTCTGTAACCGTATTAATATATTCTGTACTAATTCTTAATGAGTTTCCTTCTATAAAGAATTTTCTTAGAAGATCAGAAAAACTTTTTACGTCTTCCCATATCTCTGGAACAGCTAATACGATCTTTACATGTCCATATTCTAGTTTTGTTAAAATCTCTACGTCTGATTGAGATTCTCTAATCCAATCTTCTCCACTTATCCCAATATCATGTGCACCTTGTTCAACCAAAGAGGGAATCTCTTGTGGTCTAAGGATTTTTACACTTAACTCAGGATCATTTATGTATGGTCTGTATGTCCTGTCATCGCCTTT
>JAEOSF010000102.1 GCA_016840515.1 Candidatus Borrarchaeum yapensis
TGCGATCCCTGCTCCCATCGAATGACCAATAATACCCAAGTTGCTGACATATTCCAGACTATTTAAATATTCAAGGGCAGCTGCCCCCCCGCGATCTGATTCATATTCTGCATAACCAGAATTGCCATGAGAAGCAGCATCGATAGTAAGAACAACGAAACCTCTCCGTGACAATTCAATACCAAAAGCACGTAACCATTCCTTCGACTGGTAAACACCATGTATTACTACAACTCCAGGTAAAGGATGCGATTCAGAAGCAACCCGAGGGACTTGAAGAGTACTATGAATATTGACTCCCTCATGGGTAGAAAAATCAATTTCAGTAGTAATGACTGATCCAAAACTATTCTGTACTAGCCAAGCTGTTGTAATTCCACTAAAAATCATTAAGATACTAAGCAATAAAACCAAATAACGTGGACGAATTTGTCTCATGAATGATCCATCTAATAACTGACTTTAAAAAGATATATAATCATTAACTGAATGTACTTTGAATCCAATAAATTCTAAAGCGTAAATTGTTCAGTTTGACGTGAGGTGACGTCTTGGATATAGCAATCATCAATACCTGGTTAATGACCTTTAAGGGAAAAGGTTTGGGAATAGTACCTAATGGAGCATTAGGTATTGAGGATGGTAAGATAACATTTGTTGGAAAGTGTGATGACCTAGATTATAAAGAGGCTAATCATATCATTGATGCTGTAAATCATGTTACAATGCCTGGATTGATTAATGCTCATGCTCATACAGGATTGACTCTTTTAAGAGGGGGTGCTCAAGATCTACCTGAAATTGAGTGGATGAATAGAGGAATTGGGCCATTAGCAAGGTATTTAAAAAAGGAAGATCTCATTTTAGGTTCAAAACTAGCTGTTTTAGAAGGATTGAGATCAGGTACAACAACTTTTGCTGAATATGCTAGTTTTGTATCAACACTTGTTCAGGAAGTGTATTTACCCTTTAAGATCCGTGTTGTTGCAATTGAGACTATAAATGAGGTTAGTTCAAACAGAGCTCAACTAAAACCTACAGATCTTTACGAATTTGATCAATCTAAAGGAGACTTAGCTCTTAAAAGAGCTAATAATGTATTTCAAAAATTTCATGGCAATGAGCTCGTTAGTTCAATGTATGGACCTCAAGCTTTAGATTTCTGTTCCTTAGAACTCCTGAATGATATCAAACAGCAAGCAAAAGATCGCGACTGTAAAATTCATATGCATGTAGCACAAGGAGAACGGGAAAGACTTCAAATTAGAAGTCGTTTTGGAAAAGATTCGACAACTATAAGTGTACTTAAGAAGAACGGTTTACTTGATACTACACTCGTGGCTGCTCACATCCATGATACCACTCCTGGTGAACGATCATTAATGGTGAAAAATGGAGTAAAAATGGTTGGATGTCCTTCTTCTATCGCCGTAATTGATGGTATCGTTCCGCCAATTAGTCATTATGTAGAGCTTGGAGGTAACGCTGCCCTTGGAACAGACCAAGGCCCTGGCCCAGGGCACTATAATATGTTTCAAGAAATGAAAATGGCTAGCATTTTATCTAAAACTAAAAAAAAAGATCCAACCGCTTTACCACCCTGGCAATCACTACAACTAGCAACAATAGGAGGAGCTGAAGTACTCGGCCTTGGAATCGGAAGTCTTGAAGTGGGGAAGCAGGCAGATGTCATTACTGTTGACTTAACAAATTTAAATTTGACTCCTGTAGTAGACAATCCCTTCAAAAACTTTGTACCTAATTTAGTATATTCCAGTACTGGCAATGAAGTTGATAATGTAATAGTCAACGGAAAAGTAATCATGACCAATAAAAAGATGATTGGTATCGAAGAATTACCAATAATCAAAGAGGCGAATAAACGAGCTAAAAGAGTCTTCGCGGAAGCTTCTGAAGATTGGATTAGAGCAGGATCGAAAATGGTCTCATATCATCAAAATGGTTTTTTATAAACCAGTCAAAAAAGATATTGAAAGATATTTGAACTTTTCTGATGAGAATCTTTGATTTTATTGATAAATCATTGAAAATTTGTCATGAACATTTCTTCTTTGTAAAAGAAGGTAAAATTTATTAGAGAATTAAAGATATATTTGTTTCTAAGCTTGAAAAATTATTTGCTGGTAAATATATGGTTCATCCAAACGATATTCCTCTATGGCCTAAAATGGTTCCAAAAACGATTGATTATCCTGATATTCCCCTTTTTGCGAACCTGGATCGTTCAGTTTTGGAGTTCCCAGATCGAACCGCGCTTATCCTTGATACAGGAAGTTTTGATAAGATTACTAAAATTACTTTCAAAGAGGGGGCAGAATTATCTGATAAATTTGCTGCTTTCCTTGTCAATAAGGGAATAAAACCAGGAGACAAGGTAGCTGTTTTTTTGCCTAATATGATAGAGTTTGTTGTTGCTTACTACGGGATTTTGAAAGCAGGAGCGGTTGTTGTCTCATTAAATTTTCAATATCCTGCCAGTGAACTGACAGGTCAATTGCTACAGAGTGAAGCACGAGGGATTGTTTGTGCTGATATGATCACTCCTACAATTCAGCCATACGAGACCTGTAAGGTTGTACGTGATCAAGGAGATACTTCCTTGGAATTTATTGTAGTAGCTTCCATTAAGCCTTATCTCAAAAGGTTTAAAGCATTCCTTGGTGGTTTACTAGGAAAAATTAGTAAAAAGGATCCCCGTGACTTATATATGCACGAGATTTATGATAATTATCGTGCAGAAGATCGTCCTAACGTTGATGTAAATCCTGATGACGTTGCTGTTATTATGTTCACAGGTGGTACAACTGGAACACCAAAAGGTGCTATGTTAACGCATAAAAATCTTGTTGCTAACGTTGAACAATGTTCTGTTTGGATGCAACCTCCTCCTGAGAGAGGAACAACAGTTGGAATTGGATCATTGCCATTTTATCACAGTTATGGAGCAACAACAGCAATGAACTTAGGTGTCCAATATGGGGCAACAGGGGTCTTGATGCTTGACCCTCGAGAAGATAAGTTTACCAAGATATTAGAATTAATACAGAAATATAAGGTTCAAATTTTTAATACTGTGCCAACACTCTATATAGCGATTTTAAATCATCCTAATATAAGAAATTATGATCTAAGCTCGTTACTAGTCAGTACGAGCGGTGCAGCACCTCTTCCCTTAAGTGTATTACAAGAATATGAGAGAATTACGGGTGCAAATCTTTCAGAAGGTTATGGGTTAACAGAAACGTCTCCTGTTACTCACTCAAATCCCATGTCTGCAGCACCGGGTCTTGACAAACCATTAAAAAAAGAAGGAAGCATCGGCATACCCTACCCAGACACTGATTGTATAATAGTCGATGTTGAAACAGGAACTAAGAAGCTCGGAATGAATGAAGAAGGAGAAATCGCGATACATGGTCCTCAAGTAATGAAGGGGTATTATAGAAGACCCGAAGAAACAGAAACCGTTTTTAGAGAAATCGATGGAAAGAAATACTTTTTAACTGGAGATATTGGGAAATATGACGAAGATTACTATTTCTATATTACTGATCGAAAAAAGGATATGATTGACGTAGGTGGCTTTAAAGCCTATCCCAGGGAAATTGAAGAAGTTCTTATTACTCATCCGAAGATATCGAATGCTGCATGCATAGGGGTACCACACCCTAAAGTTGGAGAAACTGTTAAAGTTTTTATTGTCCCTAAAGTTGATGACAAGCTTACTAAAGCTGATATTCTTGCTTATTGTAAAGAAAAGTTAGTAAAATACAAACAACCCCACGATGAAAGCTATATTGAATTCCGTACAGAATTACCAATGACTCAAGTAGGAAAAGTACTTCGTCGTGCTCTTAAAGAAGAGGAAGAATCGAAATAAGACGATATTCAAGGAATTCAATAATTGTATTGGCAACTTGACCCGCCCCCATAGTTCCAAGTTCTTTTAAGGCTTCTTTTTGGAAATCAGATAGTTTCTTGAAAGCATTCTTATGTACGGATATCATATAATCATTCGCTTTTAGAAAAATAAAAGACGTTCTAATAGAGTATATTCTAAAAAGAATCTTTCTTCTTTGCCTATTAATTTTCAAATAGAATCAAATATGGTAAGAGTCTTGATTTCCTCGAAATCTTAATTTAGCGCACCTTTGGTCTAGATTTGAATCGTGAAGATGAATTGTTGATAGCATCTTTGAGGTTGAATCCATGAAAAAAAAGTATAAATACAAATGGTATCAAGAAATCTTTTCTAATTTTCCCAGAATCATTGAGGAGGCACGAAAGGCTGCTATAGACCTCGATTTAGATAAAATCCAACGTAATTCTTTTGGAACCTACCCAGGTAGCTCATCATGTCCTGGTTTGTTACCTAAGTATGTATTAGATGAGATAGTGAAGGCAAATAAGTATGTTATTCCGATGAGAAAAATAGAGGATGAATTACGGAATATTGTAAAAGACATATATGGAGATGATTATGATTCTGCAGTCACTAATACTTGTGAGGCGGCATTAAGGGTTTCTTTTGAGACATTAATGGCTCCACCTGCATTAAGAAAAGGTGGAACTTATAGAAGTCGGTTTATTGCTCCCTATGGTGAAGATTCTGAATACATTGCTGCCTATGGGAGGCCTTTCCCCCCTAAAT
>JAEOSF010000003.1 GCA_016840515.1 Candidatus Borrarchaeum yapensis
TCGTAAATCCCTACTGCAAGCAAGGTAATACCTGCATAAAGAATCAAATATTTTCGTTTGAGTGCACCCGCAAATAAGATTACACCAACTCCTATCATTAAAAGAGCCGTTCCATCGAGAATAGATCCGATATACTCACCTAAACTAATATTTATTTGTGGGAACATCAATAACGCAGTGAAAAGACCTATACCTCCAATGATAAGTCCAATACCTCCAGCTATCCATGCAATTCGACGTTTCAGCTCATGTTTCTCGGTTATCCTTGCTTCTGCACGTAGTGCATAAATAACCTTCAAACCAGTTATTGATAATAGGGGATACAAACCTCCTACAACTGTAAAGATTACTCCGATGATGAAACCATTTTGGAGATGTGCAGGGTTAATGGTAAGGGCTTCGAATTCTGCACCTACTACTGTTTCAGCTTCTAAGAAAAAAAGCTGTTTGATGTATAAATACAATACACGTGACAAGCCGATACCTGCAAACACGCCAGTTGCGCTACCAATGAACCCCATAATAATTACTTCGTAAAAGAATAGTCGAAATATATGGTGTTTCTTGAAGCCAATTGATCGTAATACTCCAATCTCGTATTTACGCTCCGCTATAGTCATATTTATCGCATTGAAAATTAGAAAGATCATGGCAAGCAAACTTGTCATGCCAGCGAAGAATAGGCCACTTCTCATGCCTTCAACGCCACTGCGGGCTGATTCCAACTGGCTTTGTTTTGGAGCATAAACAGTTAGCCCCTCATCCTCAACAACATCCTCAAGCCTTTGCTGTACATCTTCCCACACATCTGAGTAAGCCTTGTCCATTTCAACAATAATTTTATCGATCTTGCTTCCAGATTTATATAGTGATTGTGCGTCCCTCAATGGAATAAACACAGTTGCACCATAGCCAATCTCTCTAACTTTTCCCGTAGCTTCTGCAAAAGCTGCAATGTGAAAAACTCTTAATCTAAGATTGTTTCCGCTCGTTCGGTATTTAATTTTAAGTCTATCACCAACCGTAGCATTAACTAATCTGGTTTCACCGTCATCATCTTCTTCTTCATAAGTAATTCCGTCCATTAACAATTCGCTTACTATAGCCGTCTTTTTCTCAAGCAGATCATTGACTGGTTCGTTAGTTTGATAATCAAATAGATCGCCAAACTCGTTATCGTATGTTGGATCGATTCCAACTACTTGTGCTGCCGTGGAATTCCCATCAGGCTTCAGCGAGATAATACAGTAACGCTGCATTCGGGGAGCGGCTGATCCAACACCCTCAACCTGTAAAACATCTTCAAGAATAGCTTTGTCAAAGGGTTCACCATCAAGCCTTGTGATTTCGAAATCCACCTTTCCTCCTGAAATTTCTATAACATTAAAGAAACTTTGAAGGGCATTATCAGCTGAGATATTAAAAGCGACATATAATGAAATAGACAAGGTCACTCCTAGAACTGTGAGAATATTGCGAGTTTTTCTGCGTCCTAAGTTGCGGATGGCAAGTTTTATTAATCTTCTTTCCTTCCAAAGAAGAAAAACTACAACAACAGCAATGATCACTAGAATAATCAAAAACAAATTTGCAGCTAGTATTTCTAGTTGCATTACATACCCTCATACACTAAGATGATCTATCTATGATCACTTATATAACCAGTAATTCCACGATATGCTCGAAGCTCCTCTTCGCTAATTTCGAGCAATTTGTGTGCTGTAGGCTTATCTGTAACAATCTGCCCATCAACTATTCGAATAAGTCGATCGCAATGTTCTGAAACAGCAGGATCGTGAGTGATAACAATCATAGTGACCCCCATGTTTTTATTCAGGTGATGCATGATATCTAGAATTTCATCTCCAGTCTTCGTGTCTACGTCACCTGTTGGTTCATCAGCTAACACTATTGAAGGGTTATTTGCGAGTGCACGGGCAATAGATACTCGTTGTCGTTGCCCACCACTGAGTTCATCTGGACGATGATGTAGACGATCGCCAAGTCCAACCATTTCTAGAAGTTCTATGGCACGTTTCTTGCCTTCTTTTTCAGCAATTCCCGTTACCATCATTGGTAATTCTACATTTTCCAAAGCAGTCAGTACTGGAACAAGATTGTAGAATTGAAAAATGAATCCAATTTCTCGTGCCCTTAGTTCAGTTAAAGAGCTGTCAGACATTTTCGAAATATCTTGTCTATTTATAAATACTTGTCCTGAAGTTGGATTGTCCAGACCACCGATCATGTTTAGAAGCGTGGATTTTCCACTGCCTGAAGGACCCATGATAACTAAGAACTCACCCTTCTTTATTTGAAGGTCAATTCCTTGTAGCGCAGGGACGATAACGTCACCTAAATGATATTCCTTCTTTAAATCAATTGTCTCAACTACGATTTCGCTATTTTCAGTCAACTTGATTCTTCCTTTAGTATATGTAAAATAAAAAATCTGGAAAGATAAATAGCTTATTTGATACCTTTAAAAAATTTCATCTCTCAGTATATATATATTTGCCTTTTTATAACTCTCCAGAAGAAGAAATATAGCGTTAAAAAAACGCTATTACATTACATGAGCAAAAGAAGGAATTTTACCATCATACATCAGACATGACATTTGTTCTATCGCCTTGTAGAAATTTAGGGTAGCATAGCCATTCCGATGTGCTCTTCTAATCAGATAATTTATTACAGGAGTATGTTCGTTCATTTTATCACCATGAATAAACTATTCCAACAGATCTCTTACATTTCAGTTAAATGTCAATTAAACGCCATTACTTAAAAACACTCGTAACATTAGCTGAATTACCCCAATGTTACATATCTATTAAACAGAGTTTACACATTTCTACTTTTGAAAGGAGGACCTACTTTGTCTTCAGAAGAATTTGAATGGTTTCAAAAAATGAATTGGAGCAAAAATCCATTTCAATTAAGTCCAATAGGAAAACCTGATTTAGTTGTCGGGTTTGACGAAGAATTTCAGTTGCTAGAAAACTATATTCGCTTAGGATATGATGTAATTATAGAAGGGCCTTATGGTAGCGGGAAAACTTCGTTGCTATTATGTCTGGAAACGCTTTTTAAAGATAATAGACTTCCAATCTTTTTTTACGCCCCCCCCGAATCAGTTACGGAACTAATTGCCATCCTTAGCTTGGAACTGAAACTCAATGATGAGATATCGCCCCAAGTGCTGTATCACACACTTAGAAGGTCAGACGACAAGATAATTCTCCTTATAGACGAAGCACATGATCTAAATATCGATGTTGCTAAGATGCTACGGGGATTATCTGATCTAGACAATATAAGCATTATTTACAGCGCTTTAAATGGATTTTCCTTCGATAAACTGCCGAAAATTTTGAATACTCTGGCAGATCGAGTACAAGAGATTATTTATCTAGATCTTCTATCAGAAGAAGAAGTGATATTAGCCATCAAGAAAAGAATAGAAGACGTTGGAGGAAATGAGGTCTCTCCTTTCACTAATGACGCTATAAATTTTATCGCACAGATATCAGAAGGCGCACCTAGGGAAGCAATTAAACTATGTTCTGCGGCGATAGCTCTTGCAATACGCGATTCAATATTAGAGATTGATATTGACGTATTAGAGAAGATTACAAGAAGAAGACCATCAGAAATTGTTCGAAAGATTCAGAGATTAGGAGACAGAGAAAAACAGGTAATTAAATTATTTGTTTCTCATCCTATAATAACA
The DNA here is from genome assembly GCA_016840515.1 of Candidatus Borrarchaeum yapensis. Taxonomy (GTDB): domain Archaea; phylum Asgardarchaeota; class Sifarchaeia; order Borrarchaeales; family Borrarchaeaceae; genus Borrarchaeum; species Borrarchaeum yapensis. Next base: position 3,734 of record JAEOSF010000003.1, read on the forward strand.
ACAGGATTAGTTAAAGATGAGTTATCAGTCTCATCCCAGGCGTCTTATAATGTTATTGCACGCCTCATGGAGAAAGAACTGGTAATCTCAAGGGAAGCAGAAGGTAGGGGCAACGAATATCTTCCTGTAGGTTTAGTTAAACGTATCTTAACCCAAGAACTCGCGAATGACGTTTTAAGACTTGACATGTAAGATCCAAGCTTTCAGGGAAAAATACTTAAACATAGTTTCAGGAGTGGCTAGTATTGTTTAAGTGTATTAGTGGAGGCAAATACAATCAAAGCTTTGGAACTACGTTCAGTCTCAAAAAATTATGGCTCTATAGCAGCTTTGCAAGGAATAGATCTCGATATTGAAGAAGGCACGATAGAAGGCTTACTTGGTCCGAACGGTTCAGGAAAATCGACGCTTATGAAAACCATTATGGGACTAGTAAAACCTGATACTGGAGACATACACGTTTTAGGTAAGAGTATTATAGAGCATCCTATTGAAACGAAAAGGCAAATAGGTTATGTTCCAGAAGACATTCGCCTCTATGAGTTTTTAACAGCAGTCGAATACCTAGATTTTATCGCAGATGCATACCAATTAGATGTTGAAACTAAGAATAAAAGAATTAATGAATATTTAGATGCATTCGGGCTTAAAGGACGCCATAATGAACTAATTAGCGGATATTCGGGTGGTATGAAACAGAAAATTGCTATTATTTCTTCATTATTGCATAAACCTAGAATTCTTATATTTGACGAAGCTTTAACAGGCTTAGATCCTATTTCAGCGCGAATTGTGAAAGATTTGTTACATAAACTTGCAAAAGAAGGAGTTACAATTCTTTTTAGTACTCATGTCCTAGCAATAGCTGAAGTAATGTGTGATCACATTACACTGATGCACTCAGGGAAGATAATTGCCAGAGGACAACTTAAAGAACTTCAAGAACAAGCAAAACTTTCAGAATCAAGCTTAGAAGATATTTTTTTGAAACTCACAGGCACAAATAATCTGAAAGCGATCGTTGATGCCTTAAAATGAATGGTTTGTGGAGTCTAGATGAATTTAAGAATTATTGTGGCTATTGGTAGGATTTATACTCTTTCATTTCTCAGAAGAAGACAATCAAGCCCGCAAGCGATTAACAGGTTGACTAGAAGACCTCTAATAATAATTCTTGTTGATTTTTTTGCGTTTATCCTTTGTGTCTTTTTAGGCTATATTATAGATAATGCTCTACTGATCGAAGAAGAATTAACATTCATAGGTGAAATGATAGATGAAATGCTGATTTTTATACCTGCGCTTCTGATTTCGATTCCCCTTGCCTATGGAATACTATTCGAATTTTCACAAGCAGCAAAAACATTTACAACTGAAACCGTCAATATGTTGCCTATTCGTGCCAATGAATATGTGTTAGGCTCATCGCTTTCGACTATTTTCATTCTTTCCCCAATCATTTCTATAGTATTGGGATTTACTAGTGGTTTGGTAGGCATTGGAAGAGGTCTTTACTTCTTGTGGTTTAGTCTTTTAACTCTTTCAATTCTAGCCCTATCTGGAGGGGCATTTATTGTCGAGATCATTCGAGCTATTACTAACCGTGTATCTTCAGCATTTTACTCAAGAGGGGGGCGATCATCAGTTTATATTCGCTTCGTTCTTTCGGTTATCATATTCCTAGTTGCTATGTTGCTTTTTAATTTCAATTTTCTGTTCCTTCTACTCGAAGCGTATTCAGTAGAAATCATTTCGGCATGGTACGTTCCTCTGCTATGGCCATCCATTGCAATCTTGAATCTTATAGCAAGAAATTTGCTATTGGCATGGATTTTTGGGTTATTATTTCTTGGTTTTTGCGTATCGTGCTTTTTTACAAGTGTCAAACTACGAGAGAAGTACTGGGCTCCTCAACCAGTCTCTATAAAGATTTCTAGTAAGTTATATCGACCAAGAAAAGGAATATTGCAAAGAATTGGCTATGCTCCAGCCGAAGTTGCATTAATCCGTAAAGACCTTAGAGGACTTGTCAGAAGAAAAGAAATGATCCGCATTGTAGTCGCACCCTTGTTTTCAACTGTCATCATGATTATTACACTCCTAGTAACTCCTCAGACAGAAGAGATGCCTCTTGGGCTCTTTAATCTGTTTTTCTTAATGGGACCCATTCTCTTTGGTTGGTTGCTAGGTATTACGTCATTTGGTCAAGAAGGGGAGTCAATGCCAATTATATACAGTTTACCAATTGGGGGCAAAGAACTCACAAAAGCAAAAATTAGTTCATCGTTGTTCATTGCACTCATCAGCTTAATTGCTACGCTTTGTTTGATTTATATAATCCTTCCTGCTAGCTCATTCGACTTTATGCTCTTTTTTACACTCCTTTCTGTTCTATTGACAATTGAAGCAACCATCATAGGAGTTGCAGTTGGGGCAAACTATCCAGACTTTACAACTACACCTCGTTCCCGCTTCATTACAGTTACAGGGTCCATGGTGGGTATATTTTTCTTAGGTATCGGTTTGCTTATAATTTCGCTGCCATTTTTGATTTTTTACACGATCGAATTCGAAGCGGTAAACTACTTAGTTGTTTTTGGAAGCCTCATACTCATAGGACTGTTTGTTTGCTATTTTACATATAAAATGGCGATCAAAAACACAAAAAAATTATTAGATAGAGTTCAAGTCATGTAATAGGAGAACATGAAACGCGTAAAAAGTCCTGCAAAAAGAGAGAATAAAAAAGGAGAGTTCGGCATAGCCTTTTTTCTAACTGAAATAGGGCGTATTTTTCCTGTCGAATCCCCGAACGACCTCAATACGCGGCATCCCGCGTTGATCTGGGGATCGTTCAAGCATCGCATAGTCTTCTGGAGTGTAATATCTCATGAAAGGGAACAATGCACCAAGTCCCTGTACAGCAAGTTTTACGGCAGGATGATTTTCATCCTGTATGATTTGCAGGGTTACGTCTCTAGTAACTTGACGACATAGTTGCTCATCAGTGAGTCCTAGAGCGTGGATATATTCATGAAGCATTACGTGAAAAAGATACGCGTTATATAGTTCATCGGACTCTTGGGCATGCATCCGAATCCTTCTGAGTGGAGTTTTGTTTATTACTATCCAGTTACTACCCACAACGTGGTAAGCTCCGATAAAGTAGTTTCTTTGTGCACCTAAATCCTGTAAGCCAAGCATTATGCCGCCTCTCTTACGGTTCAAAGTTTTTATAAGAGCCTCCTCAACAAGTTCAAAAACATCTGAGAAATCCTTAGCTGCGCTTAACTTAGCTACCAATTCATTATCGGATGATTCAATCGACATTTCATTTCACTCCAATCTTCTTCGTACATGGATTTATGTACAAAAAACAATATAAACATTATGGAGTGGGTATGTTGGTTTATGGAATATTAAGTGACTTTTTAATTATCTAAATGGCCGAAAAATACAAAAAATAGTTATTAAACTGATTACACATCAAAAAAATTATCCTTAAATATCATAACCTCTTAATCATCAGCTATTACAAATTGACCACATTCAGTTACTTTTTGCTAAAACGCGCTAATACTGCGCCAATAAATGCTACTACCGCTGGAACTGCCCAAACAAATAACCACGAGCCAGTGGCATCAAATACTGCTCCGCATACGATGGGCAAGATAAATGAGCCCAAAGATGCCATAAAGCTTATGAAGCCTAACGCAAAACCTTCTACGGTAGGATCAACGGATTCAGTGGCTGCTGAGAAAACTGCAGCATTTGAAACCCAATTAAAGATTCCTATGAGCACTATACCTATCACTGCGAAGAAAAAAACCGATGATGCGCCAATCAGGTAGAATGCAGGAGCACAAATCAGAGTTGGCAACCATATTATAATTTTTCTCCCGAATTTAAATTTCAATTTATCAGAGATCCATCCTCCTGCTAGAAGAGATGGCACTGCAAGTATCGACGCAATGCCTGCAGTGGCAGCAGCGCTAGCGATATCCATTTTTAGCAAAGATACGAATGTGGTCGGTGCAAAAGTTGCATACGCAGTAGTTATTCCAACTATGACAAACCATGCGACTCCGATTTTCCATAATTCGACATTTTTAAACGCTTGCGACACAGGTTCAAGAAATGATGTCGAATTTGTGGGCAAACTTTCAGGTAAGCTGATTTCAGGGATTTCTTGTCGCGCTAGAAGGAAAAAGAGCATGCAAACAAGACCCAAAACTCCAAAACTTACAGCAGTCAGAAATATTCCAAAAATCGATAGGATATAGCCCATAGCAAAAACGCCTATGACCCCTCCAGTGCCAAATCCTGATGCTAAAACACCTGACACGAATCCTCGCTCCTCTGGAGTAAAATACCTTATAGTCCAAGCTATAGGTGGGGCGCCTGAAAATGTTACACCAATCCCCAAAATGAACCGTGCTAAAGCTAATAACTCAAAAGTCGCAGAAAAAGCTATTAGGATTAGCCCAGATGCCAAAGAAAAAAGACCTAGCGCTCCTAGTTTTCGCCCTCCGAATCGAGCGATTAGAATGCCTGCGGGGATAGCAAAGAAAATACCTGGAATCCATGAAACCGCCATCAAGATCCCAGCCTGCACACCTGTTAATTCAAGTTTAGGAATCAGCAGTGTCAACATTGGGCCAATACTTAGGAGTGCGATGGCCTGCATTGACCATGAAAACCACGAAACGCCCAACACGACCCAGCGAAACCTTAATTTTCCAATTTCAGCCACAGAATATCATAACCTTATAATCTTGAATTATTACCATTGACTGATAATTCTGTTATTTTTTGATCAAAAAGGCTACTATTGCTCCAAATAAAGCTATTACAGCTGGAACTGCCCAAACAAATAACCACGAGCCAGTGATATCGAATACAAAACCCATTAGCAAGGGCAAGATCAATGACCCAAGGGCTGCCCCAAACGCCAGAAACCCGAAGGCACAACCTACCATAGCTTCAGAATCTACGGATTCGGCACCAGCAGCATAAGCGGCGGCACTCGAAACCCAGTTAAATATACCAATGAGCACAACTCCAATTAAAACGCTTGCAAATGCGGTTGATATGCCAATCAGATAAAAAGCGGGTGCACAGATCAGCGTGGGGATCCACATCATTATTTTTCGGCCACGAGCCTTCCATTTATCAGTAAGTCGTCCTCCTATTATCAATGAGGGAACTGCAACAATCTGAACTATACCAGCCGTGGCTGCCGCTGTAACTATGTCCAGTTTTAATAATGCTATAAAAGTAATGGGGGCAAATGTCGCGTAGGCTGTAGATATCCCTACAATAACTAACCACGCTATTGTAATCAACCATAATTCGACATTTCGAAAGGCTTGTGATACAACTTCAGAAAGGGACATAGAGTTTTTGTTGGATGTCTTTCCTGTTAGCGCTGTTGGGAAGTCCCTACGAGCTAGAAGAAAAACAGTCATTAATACAAGACTTAGAACACCGAGAATCATCATCGTCATGTAGATACCAATTGTTTGTAAAATCCATCCCATAGCGAATACACCTACGATGCCCGAACTAGCGTATCCAGATGTTAAGAAGCCTTGCGCAAAGCCTATTTCATCATCAGAGAACCATTTTGCCATCCAAACCTGTGGCGGCGTTGTTCCAGTGATAATAGCTATCCCCACGATTGCCCTTGATATAACTAGCAACTCAAAAGAATCTGCATATGCAAATAGAAGTAGCCCTATTGTTAACGTGAGCATGCCAAGTGCGCCTAGTTTTCTTCCACCATATCGATCAATCAGAACGCCGATAGGGATCGCTAATATAATGCCAGCAATCCAAACAACTGCCATCAAGCTGCCTGCCTGAACACCTGTCAATCCAAATTGCGGAATTAGAATAGTTAACATAGTTCCTATACTTAATACGGCAGTACCAACCAGCAGCCACGAGAGCCATGCAAGACTCAATACGATCCAGCGAAATCTGAATTTTTCCATTTCCGAAATTTCCCCTAGCTTCTTAATCACCAAATGGCGAATTGAACACAAGAATACTGGTTTTAAAAACTATTCTACTGGGAGTGCATTTTTTAGGTGCATAAATTAATTTTAAAATAAACGAATACAAAGTTATTCAGTTCTTACTAAATAAAACTACTATTGCGCCAATAAATGCTACTATCGCTGGAACTGTCCATGTTAAAGCCCAAGAGCCAGTCTTATCAAATACAAGGCCCATTATAAGAGGCAGAGCAAATGATCCTGTAGAGGATATAGCTCCAAGAAAGCCAAATGCACAACCTACCATAGCTGCATCAGTTGATTCAGCACAAGCTGCAGAAAGAGCAGCATTTGAAATCCAATTGAACACGCCTATGAGGCATATCCCTATCAATGCTATGAAAAATACAGTTGAGATCCCAATTAAATAAAAGGCGAAAGCGCATATTAGTGTTGCTACAAAAACTAATGTTTTTCTTCCGAATTTAGGTTTTAGTTTGTCAGACATCCAGCCACCTGCGAAAAGAAAGGGAGTTCCAATAATTGCGGCTATTCCAGCGGTAGCTGCTGCTGTAACAATATCCATTTGGAGTGTCGCAACGAAGGTAATCGGCGCAAATGTTGCATACGCTGACATTATTCCAGCGATAGCGAACCCAGCTATACCGAGTTTCCATAATTCAACAGTTCTAAAAACTTTTAATATCATGCTAGAAGGAGATAGCGAGGTTTCAGATGTTTCATTTTCTTTTACTATGGCTAGAGGATGTTCTCGATGAGCTAGAAGAAGAAGAAACATACAAATAAGGCAAATTATACCAAAACTTATGGCGGCTAAAAATAGATCCAAGGTTTCTAGAATGTAACCCATTGTGAAAATACCTATTATACTCCCGATACCATATCCCGAGGATAAGAAACCTATGGCAAAACCCAATTCAGTTGAAGGAAACCATTTCGTTATCCATTGCTGCAATGGGGTACCACATAACGTAGCGCCAACACCTATCGCCAATCTCGCTACAATCAGCACCAAAAAAGCTTCGGCGAGAGCTATTAGAATTAACCCCAACGTCAACATAAGCAAGCCAAGTGCACCTAACCTTCTTCCACCATATCGATCGGCTAATGATCCAATAGGAATGGCAAAAGCAATACTTGGTATTGCAGAAACCGCCATTAGAGCTCCAGCTTGTACCCCAGTCAAACCAAATCGAGGAATCAGCTTTACTAACATCACTCCTAAGCTCAAGAAGGCTATGCCTAGTAACAACCAGCCAAACCATGAAAGGGCCAGGACAACCCAGCGAAATCTGGACTTTGTCATTTTATTCATCAGTCTGAAATTTGTTGCAGTTAAGAAGTCATTTAACCTACTATATTCATAATAAATAAATCTTGTAAACGACCTGAAGGAGAGTTCTCAAAATGTGTTACTACATCACTGCAATTTTGCCGAAAGGAACGAAAATAGGTGCACTTATACCTGTTTTTTACAATTATGAAATGACTTTCAGTCCTGTGAACAACGAGAACGTTTAATCTCAGTTACCATCCGGTGGATTGTATTTCAGACCGACTCCAGAGTATTGCGACTGTGACACCGTGCTAGGTTCACTAGACATAAGTCACATGCACGAATCTTTAGTCGATTCCAAGAAAGCAAAGAGATTAAGGAGAAAGAAATGGAGCGAGGAAAAGATTAACAATTGGATCTCAGAAAAAATGTAATAAGAGAGCAAAAAAACAAAAGAATGATAAATATTGGCCTGATTTCCGAGTTTAAAAAGCATCCCGATGGGTTAACTTCTTACGTAACGTCTTGACACAGGATTAACCTCTCTTTTAGGAATTCTGATACATTGCTACAATGGTGGATTAGACTTTGATCAAATAAAAATCAAGAAGGCGCAAAGTGTTAAAGTAGAATCTATCATTGTAGAATTATAGATGATTTTGAAAGAAGACAAGTAAAAAAAATGTTGTAATCTGATGAACTAGGAGATTCAATTCTTGGATTTTAATATTTTGAATCGCTTTCAGCAGGTGGACTCTCCACTTTGTACTTGCTGAAAATTTCCATCAGCACGCTGTGGAAACTTTCTTCTCGTTCTTTCCATTGATCTTTCGGTTCTTTTTTGTTTTTCATTAACTTGAGCTTCAGCTTTTTTGTTTTCAGCTCACCTTTTGTAGAACTAAATGCACCTGTATCAAGCTTAATGTCACCTGTCTTCATTCGTTCATATGCCAGCACTTCCACTTCGCCTTTTTTCTTAGAAAGAATATCGGCTACATCATATCATCTTACCCATTTCTTTTTCCCTACATCAAGAAGTGTACTCCCAACACCGATCTTTACCTTCCATGCAAAGCCGTTATCGCCTAATACTAAAAACCCTTTCTTCCCATCAAATATACATTTTGAGGTAATAATCGGGTTGCCTATTGGATTGTTAGCCATCAGATCTTCGAATTGTTTTTCCCTATCGGATGAAACTTCCCATCCCGTCTTAATCGTCATTATATTCACCCTTTTTTATAAAATAGGTTCAGGTCAATTATAGAGTGTTTTAAAAGTAAAACATTTTTTATTTCCAAATTAAATTCACAATTAGTTATCTAAGTATTCACCCCCTAACGAGTTCATAAATTCCAAAAAGGGCGAGAAAAGCACCACCTCCAATTAACCGAGCATCAGAATAACCAAAATACGACAAAAAACTGATACCGAAAAATATAAAGATGGCGCCTACCGCTAAACAAATAACTCCTAATATCTTCGCAGCGGTTCCTATAATCCGCCCCTCCCTCTGTTTTTCAATTATTAAATTAGAAAATGATGGACAGACATTGTTGTTTCTAATATTTATATATTCTGATATTTTAAAAAAATAATATTTTGAAATTAATAAAAGTCAAACGAAGAGCGTACATCAGTAAAAACCTTAAACCTAAAGTTTAAATATTATCTTTTCAAGTGCACACAAAAAAGTTGAATTATTGGACTGTGGTAATATGGTCAGTCTGGAAAAATTGGAAAATTGGCCTTCGCCAAAAAATACCCGAATAATGCTGATTACGGGCATCATTCTTGTAATTATAATTCTGCCGATCATGTCCTATTTCTTCACGATATCAAAGTTTCCAGTGAGTTTTGTTGAAAGCCAATTGTCTTTTAGTGGTGAAGTATTAAAGCAACATTATGCTGTGATGCTAGCCGGTAACGGTTTAGCTGCATATAGGACTGCGCAAATTCTCGATTATGTGTATATGCTTTCCTATGGTACGATTTATTTCTGCCTAGCGCTTATGATTGCACGAAGATTCGATACCACCTCGCGATGGAGACAGTCTGGGCATTATATTGCTATTGCAGGGATTTTAGCAGCATGCTTTGATGCTATTGAAAATGTGTTTATTTTGGCTACGCTTACAGATCCATTAGATTTTCCAAACAGTTGGGCTATTGCACATTCGTGTTTTGCTCTTGCTAAATTCATTGATATGTTCATAGTCATTGGGTGGCTGATTGTTGCTTTTGTGCAATGTACTAGATGTAGCGCCTAGATCTAGTATTTCTGTGATTTATTTTTGCATGAAGCATAATTTTAAAGAAAAGTGAATAAATTTCTAAGAAATTAATGAAAATTTCGTCATAATAAATTTGAAAACTGTGAGAGAGAAAGCAATGCAGAAATTATTCAAAACTAGAGACTCTAAGTATGCTGAAATAATAAAGAACACATTCAAAGGATTCAGCAATGGAGTGGGGCGTAGAAGTCAAGGTGAAGTTAGCCTTGTTGAGTTCATAACAGGTTTTACGTATGTCATAGGATTCTCGATTTTAGCAATTGTAGCAATGGTCAAGACAAAGTTCAACAACCGCTTACGAATTGTGTTGTTAAGTGTGACGATTCTGGTGTTTTTTATTCTTCAGGGTGGCCATTTAATCCCATTAATACCGAAATTATTTGGAGCAGAGGGTATAAGGGCTGCTGCGAGAGAGGTGGGAGCAGGTCATGTAGCAAGATATTCTTTAACCCTGACAGTGGTAGCACTCGTCTTAACACTTGGTCTCACTTTTGTTGTAGGACGTGCAATATGTGGATACGGATGTCCAGTAGGAGCCCTTCAAGAACTTCTCTATGACGTCCCTACAGGAAAAAAAGGAAAGAATAAACTGATCATACCAACAAAAATCACCTTCTGGCTAAGACTAGGAGTATTAGGCTTGATCATTGGCTTAATTCTCGCCTTTAATATTGATCTAATCAACATTGTAGCACCATATCAGCTTTGGAGATTGGAAATTGTAATCCCTGGCGCTTTCATCATAAATGCATTCTTCATAGCCTCAATATTTGTATACAGACCCTTCTGCAGGCTTTTTTGCCCATATGGTGCAGTTGCTGCACCTGTAGCGAAATTCTCCAGATTTAAATTGGAGAAAGGAGATTTATGTACGGAATGTAGACTTTGCGATATGAAATGTCCGACAGGAGAAATAAGTGAAAGTTATGGCGAATGCTATCTCTGTGGAAGATGCCTTCGTATATGCAATGTGGACGCCTTAGGCTTCTGTTAAACTTGCCTAAATAGCCTATTTTTAATGATACTATTTGGGAAATACAAATATAAAATTCTAAATCCTATGATATACACTTCAATTTACAATATATTATTAGATTAAAGGAGGAAAGTTCTATTCCAACCTACATTCTCTTAATGAATTATACGGAGCAAGGGATCAACACAATTAAAGAATCCCCTAAACAAATCAAAGAAGGCATTAAAATTTTAGAAGCTATGGGAGGACAAATGATAGGCGTTTACTCGGTTATGGGAGACTATGATCTCGTAGCAATTTGGGAAGCCCCAAGTGATGATCTCGCTGCGACATTCGTTTTGACTATGGGTCCTCTCTTAAACGTAAGAACAACTACATTGAAGGCATTTGTGATAAAAAGTAGTGAATTTGAGGATAATACTTTGTCTACCTATATTATTTTATTGAAATATACCGATGAGGGGATAAAAAGAGTCATAGGGTCGCCAATAGGGTCGCCAAAACGAATCCAAGAAGGTATTGAAGCCATGGAAGCCAAGGGGGGCAAACTCATTGGTTTCTACTCAGTCATGGGTAGTTATGATTTCGTGGCAATCGGCAAAGCGCCCGATGATGATAGCACATCTCATTTTATTTTGAAATTAGGCTCCCTTGGGAATGTTAGAACAGTCACATTCAGAGCGTTCACCATGAAAGAATTTGCTGAGATAGTTAAAAAAATGGCTTAAACTTATTGGAAAAAAAGGAAACACCTTCTAACTTAATGGTGATTCTTTTTTCCGTACTTTTAAGCTCTACTTTTTTAAACTGAATAAATGTGAATAGAAATTTTCAAATTTTGGCGCACACAGCCTTAGGATCAACCATCACAAAGTTTACAGTCTCTTATGATCATTTAATACTCTATATATAATAAATAGAAAAAAGAGGGGAAGGATACCGAGAGGGCGTTGAATTTATCCTGTATATCTCAATGATTCGGCTGGAGGTATCCTACCAGCGTTCCAAGCGGGAAATATCGCACCTAAGACTGCTATAACGATAGCAACAACTATAGTTTGACCAATAGCTTCCCATGGCATGACAAACCCCATAGTTCCGAATCCAACACTACCCATCGATTGAACGAATGTGTATCCTAATATATATCCATCTAAAATGCCCAGAAAGAGACCTATAAGAGCAAGGAATAATGACTCAAAAAGTATGAGATGCATCACTTTTGCCTTTTTTATGCCTATTGTACGGAGTAAGCCAATTTCCCGACGTCGTTCGCTTACAATTTTTACCATCGTAGTTACTAAAACCAACAAACCAACGATAATGCTAGAATATGTGATGATATTAAAGAAGGTTCCGATTTGTTGTACTTGTTCCCGAACGTCTTCTTTGACACCTTCTTTGAACGAGAAGCGTAGTTTATATTCATAGCCCCATCGTTCGTCAATCTGGTCTGCCACAACTTGCGGATCTACCTCTGTACCATTTGGATAATACTTATCAAGTTTTATTGAGAAAAAGTATGCTGTTTCCTCAAACCCGAAGTCGAAGAGTTTGTTGATGTCAATTAAACAGAAGTACCCTGGTTGCGGATAACCGATGATATCATTGTGCATGATTCCAATGACTTTAAACTCTGTGTAATTCCCATGAGCCCAGATACCAACTGGTGTTTTCTGGCCCACTTTTATTTGGAGTTCTTCAGCTAGCCTATCGCTGATAATGCAGCTATTTTCATGAGTACTCTTGAGGCGCTTGAAGAGTTTGTATGTATCAGTATTATTTGGTTCCAGAATTTTATGTTGCATAGTGTTTTCATTCACGGCGAAATACTCAGTACTGTTGATACCTATTAAAAGTGAATCAAAATCTTCATCCCAAAGCTCGAAACGAGCTCCTGCGTATATTTGGATAGTGCAAGCGGGTCGCATCCCTTCATCACTTGTGTTCATCCAATGTATTCCTTCTATGTTACGCGTAATGTTTCCGCTTAGACCAAGAGGAGCTCCAACAGATGTGGAGATCCACATGTCTTCCTCAAGATTATCGTCAACCCACTGTAGAATTCCTGTTTCCATGGCAGTCATAATTGATGCGATCGAAATCACAAGCGCTAGACAGATCGTGAAAATGCCAAAGGTTAACGTGCTCCTAGTGGGCTTTCGAGCTATATTTTTACTTGCAAGCGAACCCACATACTTGAGACCTGGGATGTGTTTGGTGATGAAATTAAAGAATCCGCCTATTCCTCTTAAAATGCCCGCAGTAAAGATAATTGATCCTAGCATTAAGATATAACTCGAAAAAAATGATTCTACAAAGAGCACATCAATAAGGCCGATTCCTATGAATATAATTCCAGCTGAAATCGTCAGATATTTACGTTTTAAGCCGCCCATGATAAGGGTTAGACCAGTAGCTGTCATTAGCAGGAATATACCAGTAAGAAAGGTATTCTCAAATCCCAGAACAAACGATAAAGCGAATATAAGGCTCATCCCAACAACGAATAGTATGCTCCCTCCTGCGATCCACCGAAGTCGATGTTTTAACGTAAGTTTTTCAGTTTGCCGGGCTTCTGGCCTCAGTGCGCCGATAATAGGCATCGCAGAGACAGCTAAGAGCGGATATAATCCACCTAGGAATGTGAAGATGACGCCAACAAAAAAGCCATCCCGGAGATCACCTAGGTCAACAGGAAGGGTTGCGACTTCTTCGGCAGCGATTTCGATAGGCACATTTATAAGCTGCTTAAAATACCAAAGTAACCCCTGGGATATCCAGACGCCAAGGAATACACCAATAGCACTTCCTGTAATGCCTAATATCAACACTTCGTACAGAAATAATCGAAAGATATGTCGCTTTTTGAATCCAATACTCCTTAGCACCCCTATTTCATATTGTCTTTCGCTAATTGTCATATTAATGGCATTAAAGATCAAAAATATCATTGCTAGTAAAGTTGTGGCTCCAGCAAAAAGAAGACCTGCGTTCATACCTGCCAAAGATGCCTCATTTGATTCTAAAATGCTTTGTTTCGGTGCAAACACCGTAAGCTTGTCGTCTTCTACCACTTCCTGAATCCTTTGTTGCACATCTTGCCATTCACTTCCGTACGCTGGATCCATTTCTATAACAATAGTGTCAACTTTGCCTTTACACTTAGGAAAGAATTTTTGGGCGCTATCTAATGTAATAAAGACACACGACCCATAGCCAATCTGTCGAACTTTGCCAGTCACTTCCGCAAAAGAGGCTATCTTCCAACGCTCCTTTTTTATTGTATTTCCACCTCGATACTTGATCATCATGCTATCTCCAACGGTGGCATTAACGATTTCAAACTCCTCATCATCGACTTCTTCCTGCCAAGTAATGCCATCCATCAGCGACTCACTCACTATGGCGACCTTTCCAGTAAGGACTTCACTGGTATTGATGGGTTCGCTGGTGTTGTAATCAAATAACTCTCCAAACTCGTTGTCGTACTGTGGATCAATGCCAACAATAACTGCCGTGGTAGTGTTTCCATCAGCTTTGATATAGATAACACTATATCGCTGTATCCGAGGGGCTGCTGCTTTCACTCCCTCTACCTGTAAGACTTCCTCTAGAATGCCTTCATCAAAAGGTTCACCATCAACTCGACTAATTTCGAAGTCTACTTTGCCTCCCAGAATTTCAACCATATTGTAAAAAACCTGATACGTGTTGTCACTGGCTATATTAAATGCTACGTATAAACTAACAGAGGCCATCACTCCTACAACGGTGAGAAAGTTGCGAGTCTTTCTTCGTCCTAGGTTGCGAAGTGCCATCTTGATTATGCGCTTGTCCCTCCAAAGAAGAACAGCTATGATAACAATAATCACAGGAATGATTACAACAACCAAATTGGCTCCTAAGATTCCTAGTTGCATAATAATTCCCTCGCCGGGTTGATCTATTTAAGATTATATCTTTGATCACTTAATTCCAGTAAGTCCTTCAAATGCCTGTCGTTCTTCATCAGTAATTTCAAGTAATTTACGTGCTGTTGCCCTATCTGTGGCTATTTGTCCATCAACTATCCGAACAAGCCTGTCGCAGTGCTCTGCAACTGCTGGATCATGTGTGATGACAATTAGGGTGGTCCCCAAATTTCTATTCAAGTCATGCATCAAATCCAAAATTTCATCGCCTGTTTTGGTGTCAACGTCACCTGTAGGCTCATCTGCCAGAACGATTGCGGGATCATTTGCAATCGCACGTGCTATAGAAACACGTTGGCGCTGCCCACCACTGAGTTCGTCAGGTCTATGATGAAGACGATCCCCAAGTCCAACTAATCCTAAAAGTTCTGTAGCGCGTTTTCTGCTTTCTTTATCAGAAACACCCGTTATCATTAAGGGTAATTCCACGTTTTCTAAAGCAGTCAGTACAGGAACAAGGTTATAAAATTGAAAAACAAATCCAATTTCCCGAGCCCTAAGATCAGTTAAGGAGGCATCCGACATTTTTGAAATGTCCTGCCCATTAATGTACACTTTTCCTGAGGTGGGGTTATCTAGACCACCAATCATATTAAGTAAAGTTGATTTCCCACTTCCTGATGGTCCCATGATGACTACAAATTCGCCCTTTTTCACTTGGAAATTGATGCCCCGTAGAGCAGGGACTATTATATCACCTAAATGGAACTCCTTATTCAGATCAACTGTTTCTACTACAAAATCCCCCTTCTCCATCAACTTATCCCCTTTTTTTGATTTCAGCTACAGATTTATCACTTTATATAACCTTTGTTTTATAATTTATTATCCCTAAGATCGGGATGTTTCTCTCAATCGAATGCAATTCTTGACCACGTCATATTTAACATGCGTTTTATAAGTTTATGTTTAAGAAAAAATATACAATTTCCTAAACCGATAAGTGCGGATTTAACTTCACAAGCATATAACAGCTATACTAAAAAAAGAAAAAAAATCAATTTCAAGGGAAAGGCATCCATTGCCATCACCGGTAAGGTTAAGGCAACTTATTAACCATTTCTGCAAATTCTTCCTTTGTAAACACCCTAAATGTTTTTGTTCTTACGTTTCCTACTGAACCTAACTTAAGAATGAAATTCACAACGGTTTCATCACTAGGAGCATCACCAATAGCAACTAAGTCATACTCACCCAAGACTGTATATAGACCTATCAGTTTTCCCCCTAAAGCGTCCCAGCCTTGAATTGCTTCCTCAATTCGCCCAGGGGAGTCCTTGACCCTTCTAATGCCCATATCAGTGAATTTCATGAAGAGTATGAAAGTCGGCATGGCAGGGTCGTCCTTCATAGAGGATTGTATAGTAAACGCTTTTAATGTCGTTGTTCTCACATTTCCTAAGGACGCAAGCTTCAGAGTGAAAGTTGTAGCGATCTCATCACTGGGCGCTTCACCGACAGCAATCAAGTCGTATTCGCCCTGAGTTGAATAAATAGCAACTACCTTACCTCCCATAGCTTCCCAGAGTTTGATACCTTCTTCAATTCGTTTAGGAGAATCTTTGATTGTTCTAATTCCTTGTTCTGTATAGTTCATTAAAATAATATAGGTAGGCATTAACTCGCCTCCACTAATTTCTAATTTTAAAATTTTAAAAACTATTTATAGCAAAACTAAATATTTAAATTAACTGCTAAGACCCGTGCCAACAGATCACTTGGAGATATATCTATAAAAGCTTCGTCCTTTTCGTGTATTATAAGGTACACAGAACGGCTTAACACAGAAATCGCAGTGAATCCGATTATGCAAATTAGTAAGACGTTATAGACGATAGGTTGAGGTAAAAGCAACGTAATAATAATGACGACAAAGAACAATAATCCAGTATATTTTCCGACTGGATCGTAAACGGGACTTTTAAGCCCTGAAGTAATTACGAATTGCAGGAAGAAAACGCCAATAAGGATTAATATCCAATAAGGATATATTTGCTTCAAGAAGAAAGCCAAGAACATTGTAAAAATAATAATGAAATCTGCTGTGGCATCGAGATACGCTTCAAGAGAGGAAGGAGAAGTTATATCTAGTTTTCTTACAAGATATCCATCAAAGTAATCAGTGAAACATGCAAAGAAAAAGATGACGATTGTACATATTCTCAAATCGTTGATAAACGTATAAAAAAGAAAAGGGGCGAAAAATGCTCGGAGTAAAGCAACCCCATAAGGAATAAAAGTCTTGATCCATTTTTCGGTAAGTAAATTGACCAAATTCTCCTACTCCTCTAAGGAAGGGGGCACTCTTGTCCAGCCTTCGTCGCGATTTCTAATGGATCAGTAGTGCCATACTGTTCCTCATTGGAAGCTGAGGTGCTATATAGCATAAGCGACTTAACGACGATACCGTTTGCTTCTTGAACATGGTTTCCTAGTATACTGGGTGCTTCATCTCCGGTTCCCGCACCTCCTGTAAGAAGGATTACAGTGTTCATGCCTTCGAGATCGCCAACATTACTTACATAGTCCATGACAGGTTGGGCGGGTGTATCAGCATAAATAGGACTCCCAAGGACCAGAAGGTCGTAGTTAGATAGATCAGTAGGGGTCTGAGAACTTGCGGTAGTAATCTCTACTCTCCAATCATTGGAAATAAGACCCTCTACAAAGGCATTGGTCACTTTTTCTTGAAAATTGCTTATTCCAGGTTGATACACCACAAACGCAACTCCAGCATTACCTTCAGGGTTGCTGACTTGAACGTCGCTTACATGTGGCGTATGCCCAATGACAAAAAGTACCCCCACAGAACCGAAAAACCCGACAATAAGGACCACCACTACAATTATTGCAATTTTTATACGCTTTGAAACCATGAGTTTCAACTCCATAAAACGCCAGGATTTTTTTAAAGACTAATATACAACTTATGAGTATTTAAAACTAGTATCCAAAACCTATAGTTCTTATCTTCCGCCCTGCAATTCTTTAAGCCATTCCTGCCCACTCTTAAAGCCTTTCATCTTTTGATCGAATCTTTCTGCGAATGCTCGCGTAACAGGAAACCCTGGTATTTCGAGATAAGCACCTACCACGTCCATAAGAGTGAATTCATCTGAAACAGTTGCTACTGTTGGAAAAACTACTAGGACACGTTCAAAATCAACATTCAATACTGAAACGAATGGTAACGGAAATGGCCGTAGACTCGCATGAACCACCTTGAAATTTCTACAAATTTTTTTAGCAAAGTCGAGTCCAAATATTTCGTAAATCTGATCAAGATCTGTGAGAAGTAACAATTCCTCAAGGTCTGATTGACTTTTCTGAAGAGTTTCAAAGATTTTATTTACATAGAGCGTCAAAGCGGGTTCAACTTGAAGAACTAGAACTACGAATTTTGCTGCTTTCATAATCTTGTTCATGGTTCTGTAAACATCCTCCCCTCTCAATGTCCAAAATTCGAACTTTTCTGTTGAACTCTTTTGATCAAATAAGTTTTGTAGCGTGGATGTTGCGTCTACTACGCTCTCGGAAAACTCGTTGAAATATACTTTCAGGGTTTCTTCTGGAGGCTTCGCCTTATATTTTGCAGCCTTCCCCCCTCGTGAGCTTACTCCTTCTTTAATGACCCAATTTTTTGCTTCAAGTGTTTGGAGAACACCATAAATACGTGAATGAGGAACTCCGCTTAGAAGTGTTAATTCTCCAGCAGTACTACGCCCATTTTTGATTAGTGCAAGATAGACTTTCGCTTCGTATTCGGTAATTCCTAGCCTTTTGATAGTTTCAACAATGTCTTTTTCGCGCATAAAACACACAATTGGTATTCTTTTAGTGACAATAAGTTGAAATAATACTTTAGTAATAGTAATAATTAATATTATTTCTTTAGTAATAATATTATTTAAATCTATTCCTATCTTCAAATGGCTGTGGTATTGTGACAAAATACGCCATAGAATGTAGAAATCTTACAAAAACATTCGGCGCCTTCACAGCTGTTGATAACTTGAATTTAAGGGTCAGAAAAGGTGAAATTTTTGGATTCATAGGACCTAACGGTGCAGGAAAAACTACAGCAATCCGAATGATATGCGGAGTTCTATCTCCATCAACTGGAACTGCTATTATTGATGGGATTGATGTAGTCAAGAATCCAGAAGAAGTGAAGCAACGAATTGGTTACATGGCTCAAAACTTTATTCTCTATGGTGATCTAACAACTCATGAAAATTTAGACTTTTATGGAACGATTTACGGATTATCGCAGTCACAGAGAAAACAACGCATCAAACAACTTTTGGAATTAGTAAAACTACAAGATTTTGAAAATTATTTGGCAAATGAACTTAGTGGCGGAATGAGAAATCGCTTATCACTAGCAAATGCTTTACTCCATGAGCCTAAAATATTGATCTTAGATGAGCCTACAGCGGGTATTGATCCACCTCTAAGAAGAACGTTTTGGCAATTTTTCCGTGAACTGAATGCTAAAGGAACGACTATACTTGTCACCACTCACTATCTGGACGAGGCAAAGCATTGCGATAGATTAGGTTTGATTAGCAATGGTAATCTCATTGCCGAGGGCTCGCCGACCGAAATCGTGAGAAAGGTTTATAATGGCGATTTAGTTCAAGTGACAGTCCGCGAGTCTGAACAAGGCCTAAGAAACATTTTGGTGGATATTGATGAAATCAAAGAAATCCTGTTTTTTCGTGATATTGAGCCGCGCGGATGCCAAACACATTTCGTTGTAGAAAATGCGGATTCTGATCTTCCTAAAATTCAAAAGCTACTCTATGGCAAAAAGATAGATGTCTTGACGGCAGGAAAAGTCTCAATCTCCATGGAAGATGCTTTCATAAAATTAATGGCGGAGGGGTCATAGTTGTGGTCAAGATTTTTAGCGGTTTTTCGAAAAGAGCTCATTCAACTTAAAAGAGATCGCCGCACAATCGCAATGATTATTATCCAACCTGCTATGATGATGATCCTCTTTGGTATTGCATTTGGTGGTGAAATAACCCATCTTCCCATAGTAATCAGCAATGCTGATAGTGATAATAACATGGGCTGGTATGTAACTCAAAAATTTGAGGAATCAGAAGTTACTGACGTAATCGAATATGTAAACGGTTTTGAGAATGCAAGATCGTTGGTTGAAAAGGGTAGGGTAAAGGGAGCGATACATATTCCATCGACCTTTAGTGAAACACTTCAAGAGAGCAAAGCAGCAAATATTATTGTTATTGTAGATGGAAGCCTACCACAAATTGCTCAAATTATTACCGCTGAAGCAGAACGGATTTCTGCTGAACTTTCTGAAGAGTTTTCTAAGAAATTTGCTGTGACAACATCCATTGCTGTTACTTCAGAGAGTGTAAGAATTTCTACGTTTAAAATTCAACTTTATGGGACTACCAAGAATATTGATGCTTTCGCACCTGGAGTTATGGGACTTGTAGTCCAGATGATAACGACTATCTTTACTGCGGTAAGCCTTGTACGCGAGAAAGAAAGCGGATCAATTGAAATGATTATCGTTTCACCGATTCATAAAGCCGATTTCATCGTTGGAAAATTTGTGACTTATATGCTTGTAGCTCTTGCTGTTATTTGTAATGTTCTCATTGTTGGAATTGGATTTTTTGGGCTTTCGATAAGAGGATCTATTCTTGATGTATTTCTTATTTCAATCCTCTTTGCTATCGTATGTCTGGGGCTAGGTATGCTTGTTTCCACAATTAGTAAAAACCAACTTCAAGCTGTGCAGGCAACAATTATCTTCTTTTTACCATCGATACTTTTCAGTGGGTTCTTTTTCCCTATAGAGGCCTTTCCTCGTAATATTTCATGGATTCCATACCTTGTGCCCTTGACATATTACATAAATGGCTGCAGAGGCATTATGACTAAAGGTAAAAGTCTAGGGTACATTTATTCCGATTTATTGGCGTTAGCACTCTTTGCGGTTCTTACGCTAATACTTAGCATTCAAAGATTTGTGAAAAAACTTGAATAGGTGAGAATCAATGATTAAAAATAGAAAAAAATCAATTAGATACATTTTTCTAATATTTTTTGTATCTATTTTGTTGTCAGGATACCTCCCGATTCCAACTGAAGCTGCTAGTGACAGATTCATTTTGCAAGAGTCTTCATATTCACCATCCAAAGTTTTTCCAGGCGATAATGAGATCGCAATTTCTATTAAAATCAAAAATACATCTTCAAAGACTGCGACAGATGTTGAAGCACGCCTTAACTTACCTTCAGGTATGAGAAGTTCATACGCTGGATCGATTGAACAATACCTTGGCGATGTCGAAAGTAAGCAAACAGTCTCGCTTCTGTTCTATATCGATGTATTAGACACTAGCGAAGCAAAGAAGTACGATCTTGAATTAGAATTAGATTGGGGAACTGGCGAAGATACCCTTGAGATACCATTTTACGTAGGCGAAAAGGTCGCATTTGTAATAATAGATACAACTCCACAAAAGGTGCAATCAGGCGCTAAAGGTGTACAAGTTAAACTTTTTATCCTAAATAATTCAACCATTGAAGCGAACGATGTAATGGTAGAGTTTATTGCTGGCAATGGAATAACCGGTCAAACACAAGACTTTCTTGGCACAATTTACGCAAATGAAACAAAATACGCGACTTTTGAACTTGACATCAGCAACAATGTCGCAAAAGGACCACGAACAATCAATATACGCATGACATGGGTTCAGTCGGGTAAAATCGTTTCCGATATCTTATATCTCGATATTATTATTGAAGGACCTTCCTATATTGTATGGTTAATCGTTATTGGGGTTATTTTTGTTGCTATTTTCTTTATATATACACTAAGAAAGCGTTATTTTGAGAAAAAGGAATTGGGCGATGAATTAGAAGTTAGGAAGGAGGAAATGACAAATGAATAAGCAGAAATATCTTTCGATAGCGCTCTTAACAGCACTTATTGTTTTATCTTGTTACTGTTCCCCTTCTAGTCAAGTTGATGATCCAGATTTTGTTCTACTAAAATCGTTATACAGTCCAACAAAAGTCTTCCCAGGGGATAGAGACGTTCAGATCAACGCAGAAATTCAAAATAATGGCACCAGAAGGGCTAGAGATGTGGATATCTCATTGAAATTACCGAAATTCCTATTGCCAAGTTATGAAGGCGCAACAGAGCAATATTTCAATGAGATTTCGGCAGAGCAAAGCGTTCAATTAACTTTTTACGTGGATATTGTTGATTACGCGGAAGCCGGAAGTCATAACATTAAATGCAAAATTGAATTTGGTGACGATGAAGAAGAATCTGTATCAATTCCATTCAGAATTTCAGATAAAGTTGAATGGGAATTTGTGAAAGTTGAACCATACACAGTAACAGCTGGCGAGAATGACGTAGAATTGCAGGTTTGGATTCTAAACAATGCAAGTGTAGAAGCTGAAGATGTAACAGTCCAATTAAGGGGAGGAAACGATATCTCTGGAAAAATTGTGGATTACCTAGGAAATGTGAAAGCAAATGAAACGGTGTCTGCATTCTTTGAAATCGACATAAGTCCAAGCGTAGTTACTGGCGAAAGAGAGCTTGAACTTCAGATAACTTGGACTCAGGATGACCAAAGTCTCAGTCAAATAAGAGCGTTTCCAGTCTATATTATGAGACCGATTCCATTCACATTGTTGGATTTGTGGGAAATGGCACCATATCTAACGATTGGAATTACCGTAGCTGTGACTGTAGCAATTGCTATTGGATTCCTAGTGGCTGAAAAACGTCTAAAAATCAGAGAAAAGATAAGGAGAAAAATTTTAAAACAATAGCTTTGAACCAAACATGAGAATGTCGTTCAAAAAGTCGATCAATGCAATTTTCGTTGTATATTTTTGTTATTTTGATTTAAAAGGTGTTCATATGAGACCTCCAATCTGTGCTATCTGTGACAAAGATCTTCTAGATCTTGAAAAAGGTGGGCTCGTTTATTTTAAGAAGCGCCCTTCAGACATTGAGTGGGACACAAAGATGGAAAAAAAGGGAATGGTTGGGCATCCTCCATATGCGGATTGGTTCTGCGAAGAACATTATGCTAAAGCGAAGGAATTAGAGGATAAAACTATCGACAAAGCGATGAAGATTCTTCACGAAACTTTTGGCTAAAAAATTACTTCCTTTCAGAGTTCTTAAAAAAGAATTGAGAAAAAGGATACTGTTTTTAAAAAATAAGATTAATGGAAGTATTTCTTTACTGTCAACAGATATACCAAGACAATCGCTGAGATAACAGTCAGAATGAATGACGCTCCAATAGCTAATGTTAAGATCAAAGTACCTATGATTCCAAGGATTTCAAAGATGATAGTTAGCCACCATGCCCAAGATCGCAGATTCCAAAGACCAGAGCCAAGAGCTATGAAGATTAGACCAAAGATCAAGATAAAAACACCGAGTGCAGCAATCCAGAGTTCATCAACTACTCCTCCCGCCAATGCAATAATCCCACCAGTGCCCAGAAAAACAATGCCTTCGAGGATGGTTATAATAGCAATAAAACTAACTCCTATTGGTCTACCTGCTCTTGGGACGACAACTGGCGGTGGGGGAGGGGTATAAGTTGTAGTAGGCTGTGATGGTGGTGGTGGTGGAGCTGTTGGTGGTGTCACGAGCGTTTCAGTATCCAGATAAGCACCACAGTTAGGACATTGATTGTCACGTAAATCGGATGGCTTAATACTTTCGCCACAATAAGGGCAGTAACTCATTTTTAGATAACCTCTTTTTGTCACTCATATTCATAACACACAGCCGAGTATAAAAAAATTGTTTTTTTCTATAATCTCTTAAAAAAGGACGATAGCAAAGGGCTGATTAATAGTAAGACGCAGGTTCTCTTAAGAGAATCGGATTTAAAATAATTAGATGGTCCCCTGGGCCGGATTTGAACCAGCAACCAACGGGTATCTGCGAGTAAGGGCTGACATTCATACATCTTTATTTTCATGAATGCTAACTACAGCCCGCCGCTCTTGGGGTCACCTAGGATTACCTAGGGATACTACCAGATTGAGCTACCAGGGGTACCAACTTTAAGGGGCTTTCTAGCAACCTGCGGATGCAACTGTAATTGCTTGCAGGTAGATTTTATACAACAACTCTAGTGCGTATAAACTTTTCTCTTATTAATGTCTAGTCAAGAAGCAAATTCCGATAGTTACGGGCTTTTAAGTGTGCTTCGAACGATTTAGTGATTAAAGGGTTAGCAATCAATAGAGGTAATCCCAATTCCAATTGAACTTGTCTAAAGAATTCCTCTGATATGATCGAAACGTTTTCATAAACATTGAGAACTACTTCATGGATATGTTGAAGATAGGATAAACTTTCATCCATTATTTCGTAAGCTTTTTTTTCTTTTTTGGGGTCGCCCCAAGATGTAAGTAAGACTTCAATTCCTTCAATGCTTCTTAATTTCTTAATAGAATTGACAGAATTCAAAACATCCTCATAGATGGGTATACTTCCAACAAGAGGAATTACATCTCCAGCGATTAGTGCCTTATCCTCATGAAGCAAGAGAGAGATTGAACCTTTGGAATGACCTGGTGTATGAAATACTTCTAATCTGATATTCCCTAAATCTAGAAAATCTCCATCTTCAAGAAGTCTGTCAATATTAACAGATCCCCCAACAAGGGAATGAAAATTTGGGATCGGACGGTCTCTATGTTGCTGTTCTATATCCTCAATCCATGATTTTTCGCCTAAATGCGCTGCAACTGTACAGCCTGTAACTCTTTTTATAGACTGTAATGCCCCAATGTGATCTGGGTGAGAATGAGTTAAAATAACCTGAGAGATTTCTTCAGGGGCACGGCCAGTCTTCTTTATATAATCAAAAATCTCCAACTCTGAAGAGGCAACACCACTATCGATAAGATAGATCTCTTTGTTATAAATAAGATACACATAAACGAATCGATCTACTGTACCCATTTTAGTTTTTATTTGAAACGGGATCTTTATGGCATGGATATGTTTTGTTATCTGAATTGTTTTCACCCAAAAATAATTTGTATACAGAATTGGTTGATTATTGATTTTTGAAGTTTTCCAAGTCTGTTTAAGAAAATTGTCTTACTTCATCTGGCGCTGTTGAAATAACATTTGTAGCAATGGAAAGAAAATCGGTATTTCTACAAAAAGGAATTTATATCAATTTTTAAATTGTTTAGAATGCAAATTCTGAGTCAAATTCTTCCAAAAGTGCTTCGGCTGATAATTTCCATCTTGCGTTATCATATGAGCCTCTTCCATCAACCTTACCAGCCTTTTTCAGTGCCAAGAGATGCATATAAACTGTAGAATGGTCGATCAGTCGGCTCATTTGAGGTCCCCATGAGATGCCCATTCTCTCTTCAGCTTCTCTAGCTAGTTTGCCTGTTGACATTTCTTTTCCATATTCATTTAATACATCTATAATTGTTTGATTCCATTGCTTGTGTCCATCAATTGCCATTCTCAACATTTCCATCCCATCGGTTTTCATATACGCCTCATCGTGAATTGGGCATAACAATTTCCAATTCATGTTAAGTAACCCTTTTAGTGCTTTGAATCTCCTTGAAGCATCGCCAGTAAAATCGAGATAATACTTGTAACTATCTCCAGGGTACATTAATGCTTCATCACCAATAAAAATCGCTTTACTTCTTGGCTCATAGTAGAAGACATGTCCTGCGCAATGACCTCCAGTCCAAATTATTTGTAAATCTGTATTTCCGAAAGAAATTGTATCGCCATCCTCAACGGTTTGATCAACAGTACAAGCTTGTAGTCGATCAGTTGGTGAGCCATAGAAGGAAAGTATAAATTTATCGCTCTTTCCAAGCCGATAGTTTTCTTCCCCTAATTTTTTTGGATTGACAAGAACTTTTTCCGCGTTTTGATGAGCAACTATCTTTGCTTTTGTTTTCTTTTTCAGCCAAGCATGAGCGCCAAAATGATCGTAATGCTCGTGAGTCGTAAGGATATAAGCTACATCCTCTGGTTTCCGTCCATAATCTCCAATACAATTTAAAATATCATTTTTTGGTGTTTTCGGTGTGCCCGAATCTATTATGGCGATTTCACTGTCAAATATGATGTAGCAGGCGTTAATTTCGTCTTCTATCGACTCCTCGCCTACTACCCGAACAATATCTGGCGTTACTTCAAAGTAACTCATACTTGAACCTCCAGTAATCTTAACTTTTTCAGGTTTAACTTCGTTAAATAAACTACATTAATCTTTTGTTTTATCATTACTGCTTGAAAAAACTCTTCTCTTAGACAGGTTGGACTTTATTTCTTTCTTTAACCTCACAAGATATTTTTTTGTTAATGAGTAAATTTGTTAAGAGCAAAAAATAGCATGAAAACTTGATTTCCGCTTCTAAAAACTTTAAATAGATGATCAGTGAAATGAAAGATGCACTCAAATAATTAGACTTTTCTAAATAGCCATAATTTTAAGATGAGTGGGGGATTTTTGATCGGAAACGAAAAAGACAAGAAGAAAGAACGTGGTTTTCCTCTTAAATGTCCTGAGTGCGGATCAACTCACATTTTGACTGATGAGGAGAGGGGCGAACTTAAATGTGGTAATTGTGGACTCGTTATTACAGATTCGCTTATCGATAGTAGACCCGAATGGCGTGCTTTCTCTCCTGAAGATATTGAAAAGAAAAGTCGAATTGGTCCACCTAGTTCATTAACCACACCAGATCGTTATTTATCAACAACAATAGGGAGAGATCGAACATTTTTTTCTCCAGAGGGAAGAGCTCGAATAGATCGCCTAAGAAGACTTCAAGCTAGATCTTCTCTGGGGGTTCCTGGAGGCAGAAACTTAGCGCGAGCGATGCCTGAAATGAAACGGATTAGTTCACAATTAGGCATGCCTTCAAGTATACTGGAAAGTGCAGCCTTCGTATACAGAAAAGCACTCAGCGAAGGTGTCACGAAAGGAAGATCAATAAATGCAGTTGTCGCTGCCGCATTGTATGCAGCGTCTCGCCTTCATAAATCACCTAGAACGTTGGAAGAAATAGCTGAAATGAGTAAACGTATATCAAAAAAAGAGGTAGCACGTGTTTATAGAATCATTCTCAATAAACTTCCACAACTACGTGTTCCTCTTATAGAACCAGAGGAATATGTGTCAAGACTTGCAGTTGATTTAAACTTAAGCGGAGATGTTCAGGTAAGAGCGCTTGAAATTCTTGAACAAGCTAAAGAATTACACATAACGAGGGGGAAACTACCGATAGGTATTGCTGCAGCTTCGATCTATATAGCAGCCATTGAATTAGACGAACGGAGAACTCAAAATGAGGTTTGTGAAGCCGCTCAAATCACAGAAGTAACACTTCGCACACGATATAAAGAACTAGTAAAAAAACTAAGACTTACCAAAACAAATTGATCAATTTACAGACTTTGCAGTACAGTCAAAGACAATTCAAATTGCGTCTAAATTTGACACTTAAGTTTTTATATCAAACAGTTTGTATAACACAGCAAGTTAGTTTTTTAAATCTAAAAAGCGACATTGGTATGGACGGGCTATTAATGGAAAACGGGATAGTTGTTGAAACTATTAATCTCAAGAAAGACTACGTCTTGGGTAGAACAGTAGTTCAAGCCTTAAAAGGTATTGATTTCAAACTCTATAAAGGTGAAATGGCAGTAATTATGGGACCTTCAGGATGCGGAAAGTCGACATTTCTCAATATGATTGGTGCATTGGATACACCTACTGAAGGTGAAGTTTACATTGACGGAGTAAACGTCACAGAATTAAGCGATAAAAAGGTTACAGATCTTCGCAGATACAAACTTGGCTTCATTTTCCAATTTTATAATCTTATTCCGGTGTTAACAGCGTTTGAAAATGTTGAACTTCCAATGCTAATTGCTAAAAAATCGAAGCAAGAACGACAAGAACGTGCAAAAGAACTTCTAGAGACAGTTGGACTAGGAGATAGATTACATCACAGGCCTGATGAACTTAGTGGTGGCGAGCAACAACGTGTTTCTATTGCTCGTGCGCTTGCTAATGATCCTTCTTTGATCTTGGCTGACGAACCAACTGGCGATATAGACACAAAAACTGGCGCTGAAATTGTTGAATTGATGGGACGAATAAATAAAGAACAAGGCACAACATTTCTCATTGTAACTCATGATCAGTCAGTAGGTAAAAAAAGCAATCGACTTATTCGTTTTAGGGACGGAATAATTGAAAGCGAAGGAACCATTACCTAAACGTTGAACCTGGAGGTTAAAATACAAATATTAGATCCTGCTGTTACTAGCTTCTTTTCAAAAAATTTACCAACTTGTTGGAAATAGGCCGGGTTGAAATAAGGAGGCTAAATAATGGAAATTAAATCTTTTGTTAATATTATTCGCCCAGCAAATTGTCTAATGGGCGGTCTCACTTCAATCATTGGTGTTATGATTACAAGACAATTTTATATCCCGTTATACTCACAGTTAACGTTTTTTGTGATTTTAATTCTCTCTTATTTTACATATTTGTTTATTGCCGCTGCAGGAAATGTGATCAATGATGTTTTTGATGTAGAGATAGACAAAATAAATAGACCCGATCGACCGATTCCCAGCGGTATTATTAGCCTCAGACAAGCGAAAATCTATTCCATAGTTTTATGGGTTAGTGGCATAAGTCTCTCTTTCTTAACAGTCCCGATTAGTCCTGCTGGCTTTTGGTGTCCAATTATCGCAGTTTTCTTTTCCATTATTGGCTTCGTCTATGCTGCGAAAGGGAAAATTATGGGAGTCTTTGGCAATTTTATGGTCGCAATTTCCTTTTCATTTGGCTATATTTATGGAGGAGTCATTACAGGTGCTCTTAATCAAATAACAAGTTCTTTAGTCATCATAGTTTTCTTTTTGTCTTCCTTTTTTATGTTACAAAGTAGAGAGATCATAAAAGGTATGGAAGATGTTGAAGGTGATAGAATCCGTCAAGTAGAAACTATAACCATGGTTTATGGTTATAAGATCGCTGCTTTATCAGCGGCAATTTGTGGGGTATTCGCTATTATATTTTTCTCACTAATTTGGGTTTTATCTTTTGTAAATATCTGGTTTATTCCTTTCCTAATCTTAGGTGACATTGCGGTATCACTTTCAATAATAATACTTCTTTTAGATTTCACATCCAAAGAAAAACAACATAAATCAAGTCTTTTTGCCAAAATTGGAGCACTTTTTGGACTTGTAGGATTCTTGATAGGGTCTATATGAATAATGCATTAAGTTTTCACAAGTAATGAAAAGCTACTACACTAGGTTATGCAATTTGAGCCGTCTGGTTCAAATGACTTCGTGCGAGCTCATCATTAAATACATTCCATCGCACTGGGTGTAACCCCATGACACACCCTCCTACCCCGTCAGCCTTCATTCCCGAAAAGGCGTTCGGTTCGCTTTTTCGTACTATATTACCGGCTCCATTGACATCGGCATTGATGAGCAGCCCCTGTGCACTTCTGAATAATCCTCTTCGTACTCTCTTTCCTAGATACTGTTCGTGATGTTCTATCGCTTCGTTATCCAGAAAACTACACTTGCTAGTATGACTTTCTTCCACCAATTCTACCGCTATTCCCTGTTCTTCCGCCTTATATCTTAGTTGATTGATGAGTTTCATGTAGGGGATCAATACAAAGGTTTGGTTATTCCGCTTGCCTAATTCCACCTGTTGTTTCCACTCGGGATTATAGCCAATTACTAATTTGCCGATGCCATGCTGCGCACACCAGGTTATGAGACTTCTACTGAGTTTGTGGAGGTAATCCTTCGATTTTCTTTCGTACTTGAAGCGCAGGTGCTTCATTTTAGTACCGTCTGGTATCCCCTGCCTGTCATACATGCTCTGTAGCCGCGTCTTTTCCTTCTGGTAGAACTGGTTGATGCTCTTTATCCCTTTCCCATCATCCTTAACAACAATCGGTCTTTTGCCGATGTTATTCACCAGAGTAATGATGTTCGACACCCCTAAATCGATGCCGGCTATCCGCCCTTTATCAGGTGCCTTCGGGGCAATCACTTTCTGGTAGACGATTTCACAGACATACCCTACGCCTTTGGGAAGTACTCTCACTTCTCGCAGCGCGGTGGTATCCGCCAGTCGTGTGGTAATGTCACAATCAAAGCTGAGTTTCTTCGGAAATAGTAGCACGTTGTTTTTGATGCGGCACTGCTGGTTGGTAAACACCAACAGATGTTCACCATTCTTCTTTTTGTATTTGGGTGGTCGTGGTTTCTTCTTGAATTTCTCCGGGTGGCGTTTCCACTCTTTAATGGCTCGGAAAAAACCTTTCCAGGCCTTATCAAGTAATCGAAGGATTTGTTGCGCTGTTTGCGCTGGTAACTGTCGGTAATTGCTACTGAGTTTTAACAGCTGGTAGAGTTGGGTATACCGTATCCACCTTCCCTGAGCTTTCAATGACTGCTTAATGGCGTAGTTAGCTTCATTGTACAGGTTTTTTGAGAGATGACACAAGTGACTAAGGCTAGCATTTTGTTTCAACCAGATGTGCTCAGTTCTTGTAACTCTAGTCATCAAGTAAATAAGGGTGACAAACGCTATTTAAGTGTAAGAGAGACCCTTAGGAAAGTGATGTATGTGAACATGAGTTCCCGCAAATCATTCCATCACTAAAGGAATGGACTTTCTTCCTTAGCAAAGGTAACTGACTGGTACACATCGTTATCACTGTAGTTATATGATTTTCCATCGTTTTACGCCGAATGAGTCCTTCTGCGATCCAGCAGTAGAGTGTCGAGCAGGAGTTTCTCAGTAGTGTAACCCCCTCTCCAATGTTCATCATTTGATACTATAATTTGATGATAGCAAAACCTTTTGGTTTAAATATATGAACTATAGTTATTCAGAAAAAAAATTATAGTGTCTTATTTATGGACTAATGGCAGTCTTTAAGACAATTTATGGACATCCGCGAAGTATAAACAGAATATATATTGGTACGTTGATAATAAAGAAATCCAAAAATGTATGTTTAAAATCAAGAACATTTATTAGGAAAATAGTAAAAAAGTTGAAACACTTGAAACACTTGAGAACTCAAATAACTAAAGGTATACTAATAGTCTCTTAGAGGGGAAATATTGTTCAATTGGAAAAATCAACTGTTGCAGGTAACTGAAGTAGGCGAACAGAGTAACTTGGGTGATCTCCTTCTAATATTAGATGATAGCGCTATAATTGAAAAGGATATTCTTCCTACTGTTAAAGAATTTTTTCAGGACGAATTGCAGCTGGGACGATTGGCAGACTGTTACTGTGTTATTTCCTTAAGAGAAATATCAAAGAATACAACCTTTCGAATTAGAAGTGCTTTAGAAATTCTTAGTGGCTTAGGAGATCTCACTGAATTAATTGAAATGGCAATAGTAAATGTAGGCATTGTAGCAGAAATTGGATCAATAATTGGATCAATAACCTTATGGAATGATGGGTCTTATCAAATCGATTATGTACATGTTATTGACAATGATGACGTACAATTTAATGAAAATGCCAAAAAAATTGTAGAAAAAGCAGTTGCTAAGGTATTAGGAGATTTAACAGAAGAAGTTGCATCGTAAAATCTAGATTTTGGAACTTTTCGATACAAAAGCCTAAATTTTCAATCTTTTGAAGAAACTGATTTCTCAACCTTTAGTTGAGCGAGCACATCTTTATCCCAACGCCATTCCTTTTTGTCTGCATTAAACATCTCTATAGGTAACATGTTTGCAGTTGATCTAAACTGGTATCGATGAGCGGTCCAGATGGCATCACTTTCCCTCAGAACGTTTGTTATTGCGTCTGTAAATTTGATGAAACTGCCAGAAGGTAGTCGAAGCCATGCTAAAAGGCACTTTTTTGAATCGTTTGTGAACGGTTTGAGTGTATAGCTGTGCATCACAGGTAATTCAGATAAAGCCGCCTGGAAAGGTTGTAAGTACTCCTCTTCGCCAGTGTAGAGTACAACAATCTGTTCATCAAGTCCAATTTGCATTAAATTAACAAACGGAATTTGAACATTTTCATCCTGCAATCGTTTGACCCTAAGCCTCACACCTGCTCTTGTCATTCCAACATGTTTTCCTAGTTGCGCCATTGACATTCGTAAGTTTGTTCCATAATAATCAAGAATTTCTAAATCTTTTGCATCAAAAGAAATAGGTTTTTCTTCTCCATCAACAAACTTAACTGAATCAGGACTTACCATATGATATTTGTCTTCATATAGTATCCTTTCAAGCCAAAGCCCCCAGGCGTCCCAATCAACGCTCCATGTATTTTCTTCTATATCGAAATATTGGAATGAGAGATGATCTTTTACCTCAAGCTGTTGATATATTGTAAAATTATCTAGTTGGTCTTTCAAAGAGTTATACAAATCTTGAAGAGGATATACCTTGCCTCTTTGGCGTGGGATATTAAAAGGATAGAGCTTTACTACATTTCCTGCACGTAGTTCTTGAATGCTAGTAAGATAGGGAAACTCGATGTGTATTCTACCTTCTATTATTAACAATACAGTTTGTAATCCTAATTTGTTTAGATTTGGTCTTCCATAAACTCCAAAACGAAAAAGTTTTCTTAATCGATCGAGTATGTATGCGACAGAATTCTCATGTAGATCTAATTCTTCAGCAATTTCTTTTTTCTTTGAAAAAGCACGTTTAGTCGATGAGTCAAGAAATAGTACAACTTTTAGATCATTTTTTGATAGTTTTGGCCGCCAAATCATAAATATATTGTCGAGATAACGTGTCGCTTCTCTTTCAGTTAAGGGTTCTCGAATAAACTTTCTCAAGCGTTGTACTTTTTTTAGCAATAAAGGAAGAAATTCCCCATAAGTAAATGAATCTGCTTCTAACAGATCATGTATGCTTCTATACATCGTTCCATCTTCAAATTGCATTAAGGGTTTATCAGTTCGTGTAGGGGTTAGTTTTCGTTTCCTATACCACTCTTCAGTTAATATCTCCTTTTCAGTCACATCTAATAAGTTATATGCCGTCAGGTAGGCAAGATCTTCCCCAAAAATTTCTGGAAAGACTTTTTTAGGCAGAAAACACTCCAAAAATAGTTTAATTA
Organism: Candidatus Borrarchaeum yapensis; assembly: GCA_016840515.1. GTDB lineage: Archaea > Asgardarchaeota > Sifarchaeia > Borrarchaeales > Borrarchaeaceae > Borrarchaeum > Borrarchaeum yapensis. The sequence goes on from JAEOSF010000003.1 coordinate 36,474, forward strand.
ATCGTTCGCGTTTGTTTAATGAGATATATTGGTCAGTATTGATTGGTGCTCTGATAACTGGTGAGACCTTAAGAAATTTTGATATAGAATTTATTTCACTTTGAAGATAGTAATAATCTTCTTTTGGTAATGCCTCCTCCTCAAATGGCGCCATGAATAATATTAGTGAGATTATCACTATAAAAGTTTTTCAGATTAACTTGCAAAAATCAAAATTATCACTAAATCAACATTTGATTTTGGAGAGTCTTATAATCCGATTTGAGAGATCTTCCTTTTTATCGGCGAAATCAAGAAATTCCGTAGTATTATTGGGGTATCATGAATGCAATTTTCGTGACCTTTGTAAAACTCATGTATTTTATTTGTGGTTTATATGAGCCTTTTTTGATAGCTTGCTTATCATATTCAAAAAAAATTGTCAATAAAATCAGTTCTTGATTTGCTTTGCGGAATTACCCGACAAAAATATTCGTCGGGTTCTCATTTATGCTTTTTTTCAAGGAGTTGGGCAATCTAAGCTATCATTTTAAAAAGAAAGTTGATCAACTATCAGTTTAAAAGGAATACTTGTTCCTTTCAAAAGGGAGATTTACATGAACGATAAAAAACGCAAAGGAGGTTTATACGCATGGGACCTGGCGGAGCATTTCCATGGTAAGTTATTTTGGAACACTTTTTGCGAAAGAAGACAGGAGGTAAAAAATAAATGAATGTCTTTGCGAGTTTAGATACATTGGAGTTTGTTAAGAGCGGTGAGGTTGAAATAGAGGATTTCGATCAAGATTGGATCAGACTAAACATAGAAAATGCAGATCCTGATCTTATAGATCATTATTTGGACGCTGTACTCCAATTCATTAGAAAAAGCGTGAATGTACGAATTAGGATACTGAAAGCTAAGACGAATGTGATCTTCAATTTACCATTTTGCTTCTAGTCACCGCTTATCATTTTTCTATACTATTAATTGACTCCTGTTTATTTAAGAAAATAAGCTATTTAGCTTTTTCTCAAGCTTTAAATCATATTTTAGCTAATTTTCCTTTTTATAGTCCTTGTTAATTCAAAATTGTACTTTTAAATAACACTAAATTTAATTTTTTAACAGAACCAGTGCAATAATCATTGATCAATGAAAATATATGGTGTAATTATACGTGAAGTTAAAAATCGATATTAAGATCAGTTCACGTATAATATAAATATCATCAATAGGCTGAAATAAATGTATGAAAACTGAAATTTCAAATTCACATCATTTTAAAAACAGGTTCTGTGTATCTCTTTTGATAAAGATTCATTTGTGTGATTCCAGGAAAAATAGAATTTCGGGTAATTAAATGGATAAATTATCAAAAAGAATTGTTCTAGTTCTTTCTTTGGCTACAATGATTGCAGCCCTTGGAGCAGGTCTCATTACACCGATTTTTCAAATATATCTCTATGATAATCTGAACTTTAGTATATTGACTATTGGACTGATTTATTCGATTTATACCATAGCTCTTGCAGTCTTCCCTATCCCTTTTGGCATTTTTTCTGATAAAAAGGGTAGAAAACCAACTGCTGCCTTAGGGATTCTTGGCTACGCTATTTCGTACCTTTCTCGAATATTCGCAAGAAAACCAGAAGAATTTGGAGTTTTATCTGCACTTGAAGGCTTAGGAGACTCTTCTTTTAAGCCAGCTGCTCAGTCTGCAATCGCAGATGTAGTCTCTAGTGATGAGCGAGGAAGTGCATATGGTATATATAATGCTGCGGCATCTGGAGCGATTATTGTAGGCTTTCTTCTAAGCGGAATAGTGGTAGTATGGTTTACAAGTTTCTTCATTTCTTTCATGATCGGTGGTTTACTCTCTATAGTTTCATTAGCTGTCTTGCTATTGCTTTTGAAAGAAACTCTTAGAATCGATTCACTTGAAAATTCGAAGTTTGACTTAAAACAAATATTTAATAAAAGAATAAGACGCCCGAGCTTAATTTATCTCCTTGCTGTAATTGTAGGCAACTTTGGTGTTGCTGCAATTCTCCCAATTCTCTCAATTTTTGTAATACTCCAATATAATATTCCTCTATATTTTATCGGTGTTGTGTGGTTCACATACATGCTTTCAAGCACTATTTCGTCAATACCTACTGGAAAAATATGTGATGTGTATTCATCTAAGCATACATTAGGCATAGGTTTCCTCGTGACTGCTTTCTCCTTCTACTTGTTAGGCACACAAAATACGATTCTCCTTCTAATTATTTCCAGTATTTTATTTGGGATTGGAAGCGCCATGATCTTTAACGCAAGTACAACATATATGATGAACCTTACAGAAACAGAAATCAGAGGTAGGACCGTAAGTGTATTCAATGTTCTGAAGATGGCGGGTGGGGCAGTAGGTCCAATTGTTTCTGGCATCCTTTGGGAAGGATTCGCCCCCCAATATAGTTTTATAATCCCGGCTATAGCGATTTTTATTGCAGGAGTTTTCTTCCTGATTATCGGCGTTCCAGATAAGGAAATCAAAAAGTTGATGGGAGTTAATACTAATTGACGAATAGATTTATTATTAAGAAGTGGTATTTCTTCTACTAACTTCTTCTACTACAAAAAAAGAAGCACCGTATAATACTTATAAAGCATTAAAGGTTCTGCTGGTTGATTAAAATGGGTGGAGAGAGTGAAGATATTTCAAGGATACGCTATTATCCATTAGTTTCTGGCACTTATTTCGTAGAGGGTATTGCGTCAATCTTAACTTCAGCATTTCTTCCTATCTACTTAGTTGTGTTCATGGGGTTAGATGTAGTCACTGTAGCGATATATTCCACAGTAGCATTTATTCCATGGTTGGCAAAGCCAATCTGGGGATTTATCAGCGACAAGTACTCATTTACCCTATTTGGAAGAAACTTAAGAAGAAGGCCCTACATAGTAGTGGGAAGCGTTTTAAATTTTGCGTTATTGCCGTTTCTGGTGATTATTGATCCCCTTAATGGGCTGCTTTACGTTGCTGTCTGGTTCTTCCAAAATCTCGGTTGGTCTATGTTAGACACTTGTGTAGATGCCTTGAGCGTTGAAAATGAAACAACAAAACGAAATTTACTTAGTATGGTCTTATGGATCGGCTCATATCTTGGTACATTATTTGCTGGCTTTGTAATCGGATCTATACTTATGGCAGGTGGTTTCGTCACTGGTTTCGTTATCGGGGCACTAGTATCGACTATTACGATCCTCTTTGTTATCTTCGCACCTGAAAAAGAAGTAAGTAAAGCAGAGAGCGTTACAACAGACGATATAAAGGAATTTTTCAACAAAGATAACTTAAAGGATATCTTTTCTAACCAGCGATTTGTAATATGGGGACTGATTTTTGCTGCATTCTATAACATTGATTCTGGCATAACAGACTTCTTTTTCGAGCCATGGATGGTCCAAAAATTCGGATCCACTGTTTATCAGGTTGGTGCGTTTACCGCGGTGACCTCTATCTTTGCTATAGTCGGAGCAATAGTTGGCTGGCTACTAGGGGATAAAATACGACAAGTTGGTCAGAAAAAAGTGTTGTCAGTTGCCTTACTTTGTTTCGCGGCTGGATATGTTCTCACTGCACTCGTGACCACTTTGACAGAGTTATATTATGTCTGGGTGTTCATATTCTTAGCTGTTGGCTTTGGAAGAGTTGCTCAGATTGCAATATTCATGGATATAACGAAACCAAAAATTGCAGGTATTATGTTTGCAATCTATATGGCATTTTTGAATATTGGAACATTTGTTGGTCGCGGACTTGCTGCAGTTGTTGTTCCAAGCCTTGGCATGGAAGGTACATTTTTCCTTGTAGCATTGTTCATGCTAGTACTTATTATCCCTGTCAACTTGATTGATACTGTAAAGGCGAGAGAGATCTATCTATAAACAATGAATTTTTCATCCTTTCTTTTCATTTTTTTTGTTCTTATATATTAGAGTGTTTTCTAAGCTATTCTATACCCTTTGCTTGAGCAGTTCTTATTTAATCTAATTTCTTAAGAAATATGCTCAGTTGTGGCTTAGTAGGGCTACCTCTTGTTTCAGGACGTGTAGCATTTAATGCACCAGCAGCATTTGCATGAATTAAAGCATCTTTTATCGAATGTTTCATACTCAGGAATGCAGCAAGAACACCGAAAAACGCGTCTCCAGATCCTACTGTGGAGATCACTTTGAGTCCCATTTTTTCCAAGTCTATTCCTGGAATCTTCAATATTTCTTGATTGAAGGTGTAAATACATCCATTTTTTCCCTGTTTAAAGATTATTTTAAGATTCTTATTAAACTTAGAGATTGATTCGACCGCTTCTGAAAGATCAGTACAACCAGTAAGAGTTTCCGCTTCTACTTCATTAAGAAGTAAAAAATCCACAAAATTAAGACATTTTGAGAGACCTGACAGCCCCTCACTTATCTTTGTACCAGGATCCCAAAGAATTTCTGCTTTGTATTCACTCCCAAGTTTGGCCAGCATTGTAGCAGTTTCTAAAGGAGGATCGGAAATTGCTATTATTTTCGCTTCTTTAATTAGCGTTATTCGTTCTGGTGACATTATATCTTGTGGTTCTATCTCATTATTTGCACCAAAGTAAGTATGTATGACATTCTGTCCACCTTCATCTATGACAATATATGCCTGACCAGATTCTATGTTGTTTACGATTTTGATTCCATCTGTAACTACACCTTCTTTTTTTAGTATATTTATCTGCTCTTTTCCAATCTCGTCATTACCGACTCCTCCAAATATTGCTACTGCATGCGGATCAGAAACTCGTGCTGCTGCTACTGCAACATTTGCTGCCTTTCCTCCAGGAACTCTCCCTATCTGTTTTATCGAGACTTCTTCTCCAGTTTTAGGAAACCTCTTTACAAAAAGCTTAATGTCGCTATTAATCGCTCCACAAGTGATTACACTTACCATTTTGTTCATATCCATGGTGATTCAATAGTCAGATAGTTGCTCTCTAATGGATAAAAAACACACTGATTAATCTAAAACTTAAAATCCAAGGTGTAATACATCAAATATTATACGGACTAAGTTCTTCTAAGAGATGCATGTAATTGCGATTGTATTATTTCATTACTATTATAAGAAAACATAAGCCCTTTATTGTAATTCTTCTTCTATTTTCTACGGCTTTTATTACGAGAATTCTTAGAGTAAGTCATCCGCCACACATTATATCTGACGAAATATATTATGTTGTAGCAGCGAGATCCATTATCTACACAGGAAATGACCCCAATCTTGTACATCCACCTCTTGGGAAATATCTCATAGGGCTTGGAATTCTTATTTTTGGTGATAATTCCTTTGGTTGGCGAATTATAGGAGCGTTTCTTGGAAGTATAATTGCGCCACTTGTTTATTTAATTGGTACAAAAATTTGGCATGAAAAAGTTGGCATCTTAAGTGGAGTTTTCATCCTTATTGATCCGCTTACTTATGCTATGTCATGCATTGCAATGTTAGACATTTACCTTACCTTTTTCATCACTTGTGCATTTCTTGCCTTCATATATCAAAGATACATTATATCAGCAGTATTTTTTGGGCTTGCCTCTAGTGTGAAATTTGTTGCTATATTCTCTATTTGTGGTGTGGTATTATATCTAATCTATATACGTGAATGGAAACTCATTCGATGGTTCATTATCATTCCGATAGTAGTTTTTTTCGCTACAGTTTTACCAATTATGCTAGTTGAAGGTATAGGGAAGTGGGTTGCCTATACGCTTTTCTATCTTGTATGGAGTTTTGGGCTAAATGTTGAACATCCTTTTGCAAGTCGACCAGAGGGCTGGCTTTTAAACATTAAGCCCTTTCCATTCTATCTAAATACTTGTAAACTAATAGCTGCCGCTAATCCATATCTTTATCTTTTTGCTATTCCCACCAGTATATACGTTATTTACTTAGCTATCAAGAACAGAGAAAACAAAGTAAATTTCTCTGAAATGCTCCCAGTTTTATGGTTTATAACACAATATGGCTTCTTCTTTCTCTTGCCTAGAACCACTCAATTTATTTTTTATCTACTTCCGTCAGTCCCAGCCATTCTATTGCTTACAGCACGAGGGACCGAGTTGAGTGTGGAGAAGTTATTTAAAAAAAATCGTAAGGTCGTGAATTTGGACATTCTATTGTAATTTTAGGTTTATTGATATCTAACAAAACAACTCATTATTGGTTGAAAAATCATTTATTTCATCATCTACTAATTTTAAAATCGTGATACAATAACTTTTTATTGATATCATCCAAATCTTCATAACCGCAAGTTTACCACGCAACTATGATCATGTGAATAGTCTGCTCCCTTAACTTGCAACAAAAAAATATTCGTTTAAGTTAATATGCACTAGATTCAAAAAGTATCTAAGACTTAGAGTCTATTCCGTGTTTGTTCCTCTTTTATGATGATGGTGTTTGAATGGGAAAACTGCTTTTTGATGATTATGACTTCCGAAACAAATGGGTTAGAATTTTTACGCATCCAGTCCTTCTTTCATTGTTCAATTCATTTTTAATAATCATTCTAATCATCTTTGGGCTTGTACTTGCAGCAAGAGATGGGAATGTTTTTGTAGGATTACTCGGAGATGGATGGGGTGAAGTTGCAGTAATTGAAGAGATTCGAACTGGCAGAATTTATCCTTTCAGCGATCCTGCTAACGCAGATATTACAGAACCCTTATTACATCAACCACCATTATTTTTTTGGGCCTGTTTGCTTATTGGCGAAGCGTTTAATCTCCCTTCGTTTTGGACTCAGCACATAATGAATATTATCGCACAATTTTTATTTCATTATGCATTTTACATGCTTTGCCTTGCGATATTCAATAATAAAAAACAAGCCCGATTAGCATTATTTTTTTCTGTTTTTGCGTATTCATTATCCTGGATTCGTTTAGTAGGCATACTCTTATTCAATTGGGGAACAGTACAGGTAGGAATAATGAGCATCCTTACAGGAAACACAAATTTAAACGTTGATCCAATTGTAAGAGAGAAGATAAACTTTGTGATGTTTGAATACTGGGATCTACGACATAATCTTTTTACTCAACGAAATTCAAAGCTCTCATACAGTTTTGGTTTCTTTAGTCTTTTGTTTTACAAGAAAATAGAGAAGTTAACCGACTGGAAATATCTTGGCATCTCGGCTGGCTTTTTAGGATTAGCAATAATAACACATCATCTTTCAACACTAGGTTTTAGTGCCATATTCCTTATTTTATTTTTTATTAGGCTTATTAGAGATAAGAAAATTTCAATTGAATTCTTAATTCTCTTATTTGGGCATCTAGTAGGTTCATTCGTCACAATACCAGTGCTTTTGAATCTATTGGGAGGAGGGGCTACTCGCTGGGTATTAGAAAGCCAAACAACAGGTGCTGGATGGGGATTGAGAACTCCTTCAGGAAGACCATCATGGCCATATCCATGGGAAATCTTTGAAGCTTATGGCCTAGTTTTTCTATTAGCTGTGCTAGGAGTCTATTGGTTGTACAAAAAAGGAAATTTAGACAAATTTGGAATCCCTGCAGTTATGGGGATCTGGGGTATGGTTGTTGGCAATTTACAGTGGGTAGGAATAGAATACCAAGTGCTATTTCGTCAGACAAATTTCTTGTTCTATGCATTTTTTATCTATGCGCCTTTTGCTCTTGAATACCTATTTCTTAAGTTCGATTTGTTTTCAGTTAATCAATCTAAAATGAAATACCTCAATAAATTGAAAAAAATAAAACCTTCAAGATTTCAAGCTCGGATTCTATTTATTCTTGTTCTTCTTATTGGGCTTTTCACTTCACAATTAGTTGGTTTCTTCATTTTTAATCTGCGAAAGACACCGATACATTTCATTGTTGATGGAGATGAATACGAAGGTATTATGTGGCTAGCAGAGAATACAGACAATTCCCAAGTTGTTTATGCTCCCGAAAATGTTTCAAGAAAAATACCTGCATTATCAGGAAATAAAGTTGCACTAGGTTATGTTTCTTATTACTCTCTTACCAGAGAAGATGAACGAGCACGAAGGATAAATGAGAGCCTAATAGTGTTTGGCGAAGGGAATTATCAAAAATCTGAGTTAATAATTAAAAAATACAATTCGAGTTTCTTATTTGTCGTCTTAGATACACTTCCTGAGGATAAACTACAGTCTTTCGAAGGAAAGTTTGAAAGGGTATTTGAAAATAGTAATATAATGATATTTGTGATATAGCCTGCTCCGCGTTTAAATATTAAATAGTATTAACTCTCATGATTAGAATACTAAGTAAGGAGGTAGAAGAGGATAAGAAAATATCTCATTTTTGCGGTATTAATATTAGGTATTATTTTACTAACTCCTAGCGCCGAAGCAACAACAGAGACTTTAGAACCTATCGCCGATTCATTTGTCAATTCAGATAAATCCACTAGTAACTTCGGAGGCCAAGATGTTTTACGTATTACATATCAGAATAGAACATATTTTGATGATATAGAAAGGCGTGCCTACCTAAAGTTCAATCTTTCTGAGGTGCCCAGCGGCTCAACTATCAATTCAGCAAAATTGAGATTACATTCGGTGGTCGTCACGGAAACAGCTAAAATAGGAGCCTTTTATTGCCCCGATAATACATGGGAAGAGCTAGAGATTACATGGGAAAATGCCCCAGATACCTCAGGTGATGCTGTAGACATTGTCTCTGTCGCGGAACCGGGAGAATGGTATGAATGGGATGTGACAAGCATCGCAAAAAAGGATACAAAAATTAGTATCGTGCTGCAAATAGATGAAAGTGAACGGTCAAAGTCACCATGGGTATCCTTCCGTACTAAAGAAACCAATAGAGACCCTCAATTAGTTGTGGACTACAGTAGTGATGGCGATGGAGGACGATGTTTAGGTACCATTATGATCGCTTTTGTCCCACTGATCGCTTCACTATGTTTGTTTGGAAAGCAAAAACTTACTACAAGACCTATTCCCTAATCTTCTTTTCTTTTTTAGAATAGTCATGAAGTTCGCTATGTTTATAATCCAAGAAGTTGTTTTGCATTTAGACCAAGTATCTTTGCCCTGTCTTCATCTGTCAAATGGCGTGCTTTTTTAATTACATGGACAGTTATCTGCATATACTCAAGATAATCAGAGCCATATAGAACTCGATCGAATCCACCAATGGCATCTTTTACTTTGTCTGCTAATATAGGATCTGTAACAACATCTGGTACCGCAGATACTTCAAGCCAAACATTTTCATGTTTTCTGGAAAGTTCAAGGGCATCTTTAAAGAAAATCCCAGGATTATCGCGACTGTAATATCCAGAATGTGCTAAAACAATAGGAAGATCATTAAAATCTTTAGCAAGAGGTTCCAAATATTTTGGATTACAATATTTTGCTAATTCAGGTATTTCCCATGGACCAGGACCACAACCTGTGTGAACTAATAGAATCTTCCCATTCTTTTCAAAATCTTCACAGACAATTCGCAGATTCTCATTTTCAGAAGGATTGAAGAGAAACGGCCAAATTTTTAATCCCTTTAAGCGAAGTGTATTCAATTCCCTTAATTTTTGCGTTACATATTCTTCATCTTTCAGCATATTAATTGATCCAAAGCCAGTAAATTTATCAGGATGGGTATTAACTATTTCTGCCAATTCTTTAAGAGAGGTAGGGGAACTAGAGGCTCTTTCCTTAAGATAATATTCCAATTCACGCCATGCTTCCTCAAGTTGTGAAAACGACCGACTTGATACACCATTTGGCCAGTAATGGGAGGCCACATCACTCTTTAAAAAGGCGTCTCTTATCCAGTTCTTAATCTCCGGCCTCTTTATAGATCCTCCAAAATCTTTCCCTAATAAAACGCTATGGGAGACGCCTGAAATATCCATTTCTTCGAGAATCTCATTTATGATTAATTTTGAACTTCTTTTTGGATGTACATGAAAATCAATAACTAGATAACTCATGGTTTACGAAGGACTCTTTAGAGATTTTAATTTTTTCTTAGCGGAAAATTAAAAGATGTTATGTCATTACTTCAAATGTGAACTACCCCACCTGTCGGAAGGGGACTTCCCGCCGATTTAGTTAAAACTCAGAAATGTCGCAAAAAAGTGCTAAATAGCATAAAACGATATTAGATGAAAATAGATGAATTATAAATGAGATGAATAGTAATAACGATCTATTCTTCATTCTTTACATATCGTAGATTAACAGATTCTTTTAGCATTTCTTGATCAAACAAATAAGAAATTAATGAACTAGTTCCAAATTGATTTGTTGTAATAAGTGGCTTGTCATGTTTCGTCATATAGATCACGATAGCTACCAAAGAGATTTTTATTGTACATCTTCTAACTCAAAGATAAATGTTATGCTTAAAACCTTACAATTATTTATAAATAAGTGTGATTTTTCACACAAATCCACATTTTATGATAATCATCAATTCTCCCTGCTTTCAAGAAGGAAGAACCAGCCTTAAGGTTATCGGGCTGTGCGCTCGTCACCGAGTGCAAGACATGCCTCATTAATACCGTTTTTCGCAGTATCTTAGCAGTCTTGAAGGAAGTTATCCCGCTATGCTCAAAGAGGTCATGGATCATCGACCATGTACGGTAAGGACTGCTCTTTTTCACACGGGGATCGATGAACTCCCCGACATGTGAGAGCACCCAATCGTAGATGGCTGGAATTGTTTCCTTGAAACCCAGACCTCTTCGAGCTATTACATAACTTGCAAGATAATGTACTGTCAAATTATGTAATCCTGAATATTTGTATTTCCCGATGAGGGAGGTGTATCCTGGAAATACTTTTCGAAAGGACACACCGCGCTTTTTACACTTCCTCTCCAATAATTGCAAGGCGGTGGTCTTCAAATTGCTCAATTTTCGATTACGTTTTTTGTTATAGGAAAATTCTTGATCGAACTGTAAATCCTCGACCACGATTCCCTTGCCCTTATTGATGCAATAATTGACGACTTTATCCATTTTATAAGAGATATAATCGTTACGCTTATCGGTTCGATAGCTGTGAAGGTTGCCAAACGAGATGCGATGAGAGGAGAGCATATTACCGTGCTGATCTACATTGGTTAAAGCCACAAAATTATAATTAAAATCTAACCCGATTGCACCATGTTCATAGCCGTAATGTGGTGCGGGTTCAGTAATCTCATAAGATATATGAACGAAATAGCGCACCTTCCCCTTGAAGAGCTTCCTTTTCACGGTCAACGTATATTTGTCGGCATTAAGAATTTGCTGAAACCACTTCAACTGCACGGAATTTACGGATATAAGGATGAACAGCCATTTGCGTCCTTTTTGCTTGGAAAAGGTTCGTATCTTGACTGTCTTATCGGGCAATACCTTGATATTCAGATTTTTCACTCCATGTTGTTTCTTTCCGGTACAGCTGAAGGAAGAGTCCCGTTGTATCCTGAACTCGTCTCTAGTTATGTTACCGCGTATTCTCTCCCTGAATAATTTCTTTGTGCCGAATACTACGGGTTCGAGGTGCAAATTGTGTAGTTTAGCCATTATCGAGGATCTGCGGGCGTATAAGCCTTTTAACCGTCTGTCATGTGTATCTTGTTCCTTTATTTCATTGATTTTCTTGTTAATTACTTTTAGTTGCTGTGTCATGCGTTTGCATCGTTTTTCCAACCAGGTCTTTTGTTGTTCCAGTGTTGCTATGTTGTTACTCAAAATAGTGCCAACATAGGGGTTGTTATGACACAGACGCATCAAACACTGCTGAATGGTTTTACCCTCGCCGAAACGTTCTGCCATGTAATTCTCACCATGAAACAACAGGTTATAGCCGATGCGTTTCATCCGGTTATAGATGGTAAAGATCTCGTGTAACTGATGTTCTTGTGCCTCATCGGGATACATTCGGAATTTGACGGTCTGAATCATGGTGATCGAATTCTCCCTACATTGTATTACGGTTCATTAATAAACTCCACATATTTAGTACATTCTTCGAACCTTATCACGCAAGGCATCGAGTTCAAAGGTGATAAAATCGATATGAGAAATCACCCAGTCATCAATTTCGCAGGATTCAGGAATAAGAAAGGAATCTATGAAGATATCGTCTATCGAGATTTCTTGAACTGTCATATATCTCACTTTCAAGGGGTGAACTTGATGCGTAAGTAAGTCACTATAGCTGGGATAAAAGTAATTTATAAAGGGTGTATGGTTTTGTACATTATGAATGAGCTCAAAGAAAACACGGAACTAAAAAAGAAACTTGAGTGCTTAAGATATTTTGCCCATGATCTGCCAATTGCATTTGTATATAATAATCCTTAATGGAGCTCCCGACAATTCTTTGCTTTTTAAAATAGGCTTTCAAAGTAATCTATTGAGACATAATAACTGATTGTGTTGCGGAGAGTTTTACCAGATTCTTTTTATCTATTCTTAATTAAACGGAGAGTTTTACCAGATTCTTTTTATCTATTCTTAATTCAAATAAGATTAGGAATAAATTTTCAAAGGGTATCCAGATTGGCGCGCGCAAAAGAAATCCACCAAACAAATGTGAAAGTTAACAAGAAACGTACTTATATTTTTAAGGTAATTGTAGCTGGCGAAGGCGGTGTAGGGAAGACTACTTTAATAAACAGGCATGCCACTGGAAAGTTCAATGTCGACACAAAGATGACCATCGGTGTAGGTTTTCTTATATGTGAAGCAAACCACACGTTTGATGAAACAATTAAGCTTCAGGTCTGGGATTTCGGCGGGGAAAAAAGGTTTCGCTTTCTCCTCCCCACTTATTGCAATGGTGCTCATGGAGTCATCCTAGCTTTCGATTTAACAAGCATTTCAAGTCTACTCAATTTACATGAGTGGATAAAATTGATTAAAGAACATACTAAAAACCCCGTTATTTTGCTCATTGGAACTAAAAATGATATTGCAAAAAAAAATGGAGAAGATATTATACCAGATGATATAATTAATCAGTTTTTATCATCTATAAGTCTTGATAAGTCATTTTTTTTCAAAACGAGTTCAAAAACAGGTGAAAATATTGCAGCTGTATTTTCAAGTATATCTTCGCGAATCATGGATGCGCTGATCTGAAAGAATTAACGGCAATCTTAATTTTATGCTATTATCACAAACAAAAACCAAGGAGATTAGAGGACAAAGGAGTAGTAAATAGTTGTTAAGAACTATGATCGAACTATTTGCATTAACCAACTTATTCTGTACACAATAAGATTTTAGACCATTCTGCTTCTCTGATTTTATGAATTAACTCGATTTCCTTATCGGAAATATGTGCAAATCTGCCTTGTAATTTCAGATATTCCTCAATAGGTTCTCTTTTTGCTGGATCAATAAGAAATTTACTCTTACCTGTGAGTGTAAGTTGTCCGTTTTCAATCTCGTAGAGAATCCACATGCCTGTTGATATAGCCTTTCTTCCGACAGCAATGGAGAGGCTGGAGTCAAATCTCCAACCTGTGGGGCACATCGACAAGATATGGATGTACCGTGGTCCTTTAAAAGTTGTAGCTTTCTTTACCTTTTGAAACAAGTCTTCAGGAAATGCACTACAAGCTGTAGCTATATAGGGAATATCGTGTGCTGCCATAATCCTTGGCATATCCTTTTTTAGTTCAAATTTACCTGTGGGAGTTGTAGTTGTTAATGCACCGAAGGGTGTTGCACCGCTTCTCTGATTTCCTGTATTCATATATGCCTCATTGTCGTAGCAAATATAGATAAAATTTGTACCTCTTTCAGCAGCTCCTGATAAAGCCTGTAGACCTATGTCTGCAGTTCCACCGTCGCCCGCCCATGCGACTACCGTAATATCTTGGTCTTTTTCCATAACTTCTAACGCCGCAACAACCCCAGAAGCTGCTGCTCCTGCGGTTTCAAAAGGCATATTCAGGACAGGGAAGTTATAAGGGGTTGCAGGAAACTTACCAGAGATTATGGTCGCACATGAAGCGGGAATAACAAATATACAGTTGTTTCCTAAGGCTTTGATGGCTGTACGTAATGCAATAACCCCACCACAACCAGGACATGCTCTATTACCTCCAAAAAGGAATTCTTCCTCTGGAATAAGAGTCATAACACCCATTTTTTTCACCTCAGCCCAATCCACTTAGTTTGACCCATTTCACCCAATTCTGTTGCAGTAATTGCTCTTTTTACGATTTCTTCTATCTGTGTTTTTGTCACGTCTCTTCCGCCCAGCCCCACAATAAATCCGAAGATCTCTGACCTCTGTTTAAGGTTGTATAGCGCCGCTTTTGTTTCTGTAAATAAACAACCTTCATTTCCAAATGAGATATTTCTATCTAATACTACGAGTGTTTGCTTACTTTTTGCTAGATTTCTTAATTCTTCATTAGGAAAGGGGCGAAATACGCGAATCTTCACACTTCCGACTTTATATCCCTGCTCTCGTAAACTATCTACAACTAAGGTTGATTCAGAAGCTAACGTGCCCATACTAAGTATCACGAGTTCTGCACCTTCGCACTTATACGGCTGTATCATGCCTCCATGCGATCTTCCGAAGAGTTTTTCGAACTCTTTATCCACGTCATAGATTTTTCTTCTCGCATTCTCCATTGCCTTTTGCCTCAAGTATTGGAAATCCATATAACCTGGAAACCCGGGTTCGCTCTCAGGGAAAACCATCGGGTATAACCCAACAGGTCGATTGGGATCTAAATAGGCATGTTCTGGTTTATATGGAGGCAAAAACGAATCTATAGCGTCTTGACTTGGGACACTAAAGGGCATTACAGTGTGGGATAAAATAAATGCGTCTAAGCAAATCATAGCGGGTAAAAGCACTTCTGGATCTTCACAAATGCGATACGCCTGAATTATTGTATCGAAGACTTCTTGATTATTATCAGCATAAAATTGAATCCAACCTGTGTTTCTTTGAGATAGTGAATCCGAGTGGTCCGTCCATACATTCCAAGGAGGACCTAAGGCTCTATTAACAACTGCCATCACAATAGGAAGTCTTCCGCCTCCTGCCCAATGAAGGACTTCGTGCATTAACGCAAGTCCATGACTACTTGTTGCAGTAAATGTTCTCACGCCTGTAGCACTCGCCGCAGTAACTACCGCCAATGCACTATGTTCAGATTCCACTCTAACGAATCGTGCTCTTATAGGGTAATCATCGCGTTCGACCCACTCTGAGAGGGTTTCAACAATACTTGTTTGTGGTGTAATGGGGTAGGCTGAGATCACTTGTACTTTGGCCATTTTTGCAGCTAATGCCGCTGCAGAATTTCCAGTAGCAATTACCTCTTGGCTCATCATTCCTCCTCCTCTTTCACCATCTTTATAGCCTTAGTTGGGCATTCCATAGCACAAATTCCACAACCTTTGCAGAATCGTAAATCGATTTCTATCGGATTCGTTTTTTTGATCGCAATTTCAGGGCAAAATAACCAACAATTGAAGCAGCCTATACATTTTTCAGGGATAAGAACGGGTCTAAGGGCTCTCCATGTCCCAGTTTCGCCTGCTTCACCTTCTGTCGGTACATTTAAAGGTATCACATACTCACTGGTTTTCTTCTTTTTTGAAAAAGTATTTGGAGTTGCCATGAGGTTTTTCACCTTCTTAAAAAGAAATCGCAAGAAATAATCACATGACTAAATAGGATCTTAGATTTAATCTTGTTTCTATTGTTGCACTACTATTTAGGTTTTCAGAAAAAATCGGTTGTACTAGAAGTTTACTGCAGTTAGCATAACGTTTTTTGGAAAGTTAGTTTTGCGGCTTCTGCATTTCTTTTTCCTATTTCCCCATGCCACTTTTTCCCAATAATCTTCGTTAGAGTTTCAAGGGATACTAATCCAGTAATTTTTGAAAATGCCCCTAGGATTGGTGTGTTGAGGACAGGAATACCAGCAACTATTAAACCCAATTCTTGTGCTACAGTAGTTACATCCGTGGTATATATTCGAAAGTTTCCTTTAATGCGTAGTTCATCTGATTTTTTTGAAGAGTTGATAATGAGGGTTCCTCCTTCCTTTAACCCTTCATTCACTTTCATCAATCCAACTAGCGTAGCATCTAAGACTACAACGAAGTCTGGATTGTAGATTTGTGAGCGAACACGAATTTCTTCGTCAGAAATTCTTGTGAATGCCATGATTGGTGCGCCTCTTCGTTCGGCACCGAAGTAAGGGAACGCTTGAACGCCTTTGTACCCCTCTAAATATGCGGCTTCAGCTAAAATCTGTGCTGCTGTGACTGCACCTTGTCCACCACGTCCATGCCAACGAATCTCAATAAGTTTGCCCAATCATAATCCCCCTACAAGAAACATATGCGACTACTACATGAACTTAAACTTTTACTTTGATATAAGGTCATTGGTTATTATCCTCTACAGACAACTGAAAATTTTTGGCAGCAATAATCCCAATAATGAAAAGAGATGTTCCAATAAGTACGATGATTTCGCCTATCAATCGGTTTCCAAAATAATATGCTAGCATTCCAAGAAAAAGTACAAATATAGCTAAAACCACTAAAATAAATCTCACAGTAGAAACCTCTGAGGTTTGCAGGCATGTTCACACAAAACAGGAAATATGTCCTTTATCTTGTCTTTGTATCCTTATTCATTCTTGTATTTTATTATATTTCCGATTATTTCTACCTAAAAGTTCTAACAGCATTTCATTCATCTTTACTCCTAGAACGTTTGTTTTTAATACCTAATCGTCCTCAAATTGTCGGGAATAAAGTCTTTATTAACGACTTCGAGATCATTAGAGAGTGTACAGGTATCCAAGCAATCGTTGTGTTTGTGGGTCTTGTCTTATTTGTTCCTAGAGGACCTTGGAAGAAAAAAATCCTATCCCTGGCACTCATAATAGGTTTTGTTTACGCTTCGAATGTTTTTAGAATTGCATTTGAAATATGGCTGGTCGAGAGTGGTCTTCTTTCTTACACGCTTGCTCACTATCCTTTAAGTTTGGTTCTTGGAATTATTGGTGTATTTCTCTTAGTCGTTGTAACAGAACAAGTGTATCCACAGTTTTCTGAATTCATTATGGGTCTGATGAAAGTAGTTCAAGCAAATGTTAATAACTTCTGGAACTCGCATTCTAGAGTAACAGATTCAAGAGATATGGAAGTTAAAAAATGATTGACTTAGTAAACGTCAGGCTGGTTGACCTTTCAAAGAAATTACAGCCTGGAATTGAAAAGCATGATGGAACATACCTGCATGGAACTGAATTACGGCGTCTTGAACTAAGAGAGTTCATTTTCGCTGGGGATAATACATATATGTGCTGGGTCGAGACGGAAACTCATATTGGGACTCACGTTGAAGGCCCCTCACATTATCTTAAAGGAGAAAAAGATATCGCATCTTTACCTTTAGAAAACTTCATCGGTGAGGCCCTAGTAATCGCTCTAACTCATAAGAAACCAAATGAGTCTATTCGCCCTAATGACTTAGAAGGAGTCAATCAGGGAGATATAGTTCTCCTATTTGCTTCTAAGAATTACAAGATGGAAGAGCGCCCTTACATAGCCCCTGATGCTGCTGAATACCTTTACGAAAAAAGAATAAAAATGCTGGGCATTGATGACTCTATTTCTGTTGAGGCACCTGGTTCCATGGCAACACATGACTTCTTACTTAGAAATGATATTCCAATAATCGAAGGATTAGATAACCTTCAAGCGTTAACAAAGCAAAGGTTTTTCTTCATAGGCTTTCCTCTCAGAATAGCAGGGTTAGATTCCTCGTGGATACGAGCCGTTGCTTTAGAAGAAGCCGACTAGGCTTTTCAAAAAAAAGAGAGATTGAGGAACTTATTTGATTTATGTGAGTTATCTTTTTTTATTTCGATGTATGAAAAATACTGCGATAAGTCCTAAGACCAAGCCGATGAGGATTCCCTCAATAGGATAACCGGGTATTCCTCTTGGAGGAGACGTTGTAGGTTCTTCCGTTGCGGGCGACGTCGTTTCTGCGGGTTTTTCCGAAAATGTAACTTGGCCAATATCTTCTACTCTATAGCCGTCATATGTCGCGCCGACAATGTAGGTTCTATAAACCAATTTTACAGAAAGTTGACCACTGGAGGCAGTACCCGAATGAGGTGTAAATCCGAGATAAAAAGTTTCTGTATCACCTACACTGTTAAATTCAGTCTCACTGAGGGAGAATGACAGCCAATCATTATTATCGAGGAGGAGATCGCAAAACAAAAAGCGTATATAGTCATTTTGGGCTTGCTGTGTCATTTCTATTCTTAAAACAAACGTATATGTTTCTTCGTAATACATTGAGTCGTAATAGTCTAACTGGCAAGAAAAGGTATTAGTATAAGGATCACTGAATGACCAAGCAGCACTGTAATTTTGTGCTGAGGTAGGTACTGCGACCAGTAAGAGGCAAATCATAGCAAGAGGTGGGATAAAAATTTTTAGTTTCATTGATGCATCCACGCTTAATTTGATTTTGAAAATGATGTTAATAAACTCCATGTTAATAAATACATTTGTCTATGAATTTGCTGAGTTATTTGCTTAGAACTTAATCATGATGGAATTGAATGTGTATGAATTTGCACAGTTTGATCGCAGCGTATTGCAAAAAGTCTGAGACGGTTTCTCAAGTACTTTCAGATATGATAATTCTTTCAGATATACAGAATAAACAGAAATTGAGTGATCCTACAAAGTATATAGTTATTGATCATAACTTAGGGATTGGAGCAGTTAACCTTGGGAAAACTGCTGAAAACAAAATAAGTCAGCCATTCAAAGATGAAAAGAATGGATTTACTGTCGTTCTTGATGGTGAAATTTACAATAGAGCATTTCTTGAGGAATATCTCGCTGAATATTCTATAGAAACAGATCCCGATGTCAAATTGGTTGCCCATCTTTTTAAGAAACTAATTTCTTCCTTTGATCTAATTTCTGCTGTTAGAAAGATGCTTTTTATGCTTGAAGGAGCATATGTATTCATAATTCTGTGGCATAAGCATAACAAAATAATCATTACAAGAGACCCAATTGGAATTAAGCCACTGTATTTTGTGGAAACTCCTGAATGCATTCTTTTTTCATCACAAAGAAAACCACTCCTCTTTCAAACATCTGAAAACATTTTCTATGAAGATATTCAAAATTTCCGCCAAGATAAGATCTATGTCGTTTCAAAATCAGGTGATGTTGCAAATTTTACGGGAGAAGGATTGAAAAAACACCAGATGTTAGATATTTCTCCCAACAAAATAATTCAGTCACTTGATGGGTCTTTTCGGTTTGCGATTGAACGAAGACTGCCAGATTATGATGAGAAAACTGGTATTCTATTTTCTGGCGGGCTCGATAGTTCTATTCTTACGAGATATGTGTCTGAATATGATGTATCCTTTAATCTTTATACGTCAGGTCTTCAAAATTCTCTTGATCTTGAGCACGCTATTGATGCCTTTAGTACATTTGATGCCACCCTTAAAATAAACGAGTTGTCCATAGAGGATGTCGAAGCAGAGATTCCACGGATACTTTTCT
Organism: Candidatus Borrarchaeum yapensis; assembly: GCA_016840515.1. Lineage (GTDB taxonomy): Archaea > Asgardarchaeota > Sifarchaeia > Borrarchaeales > Borrarchaeaceae > Borrarchaeum > Borrarchaeum yapensis. The sequence continues at coordinate 56,102 of JAEOSF010000003.1, forward strand.
ACATCGAAAAACCAGAAATCATGCAGATAAATATAGCAATTCCGATCTATTTTTCAACATTATTAGCAAAAAAAGATGATGTACATCTGTTTTTTTCAGGGCAAGGTCTTGATGAGATTTTTGGCGGCTACGCTCGACATGTAGATATATCACAAACCAAAGGTTATGAGGCCTTATATGAGCAATTGTGGGCAGAGTTTGAAACATTTCCTCATGTCACCCTTGAACGCGATGATATTCTAAGTAAAGCAAATAGATCTATATTTAGAATGCCGTTTCTTGACCAAAGAATTGTAAATTATGCGATGAGAATACCAGCATCATACAAAATTTATAACACAGGCAATACTTTCGTAAGAAAATGGATCTTGCGCAAATTAGCTGAAAGCTTGAATCTACCGAAAAAAGTTTACAAACGTAAAAAACTAGCAACTCAATTTGGATCAGGCACAGCTATCGCATTAGGTAAAATTGCAAAATTAAATGGATTTGATAAGTCTCTTGCGAATAAATTTGGATATAAAAGCAATCAAAAAATGTATCTTGATGCTATAGCATGTTTGTTAGGTTTCCCTTTTCGAGAAGAAAAAAGAAAAAACCTTCTAAAATTTATGCCAGAGAAATGGAAAGAAAAAACAAGCCAATATCTTCCCTTCACACATATACTTCAAAAATTCTCTAAACATACTTAAATCGTTTCATCAAAGACTATCGATGATATTCTTGCTCTTTTATAAAAGTCTTTTAACATTTTATAATTACCTTAATATTTTAATATACTTCAATCTACCCTTGCATCTCTTGATAATTGGACTAAAAATGTGTGTTGTTAGTGTTTTTTCACGTCATTCGTTAATATATGTCACTAAATTTTCAATATTCTTAAATAATACAAAGCAATGCTTTCTCCATTGCAATTGAGTCCGATCAATGCTTCATTGACGCAAACTGATTGCAGTTTCAAAAAAATTAGCGTTTCTAAATGATACTAATGTGTTTAAAATGTTTTATACTTTACAAATGTAAAGACATTTTTGTTTTGTCTTTTTATCATTTTGTAATAGACTTGTCTAAATTCTTTAATTAAATTTAAATGCAAAATAGTCAGTTGTTGACTTTTCCGATAGTTTTTTAAATAAGATACTATAACCTATTGATTGATATCTATAGTTTTATTACCTTTTACAATTGTAACATTTACAAACGTAAATAGCATCTATGGACGAAGAAAAAATGGGAACAATTGAAGTTTTTGAACAACGTACATCAAAAGAATCGTGCACTCCTCAAATATCTGAAAAGGTTGATATCGAGGACTTTATTCCATCCAGATGGCGTAAGCATGGGATCTGGTAAAAAAGACGTCGAAACGTTTAGATATCTTTTTTTCCATCGATTTTTGGCTGTTGGACACACATTTCAGACAGTGTAATTTTGCATACATATTTCAGAAATTTAGAATAGTATCTATGCTATTTTTTTATCATTCCTCCGCAAGAAGGCCCAACAAGTTGGGGGGATGATTTGCGGTTTTTACTTGTTTCACTTTCACGGTAGTGTCCCCCACTTCAAATAGGTTTTTGCGGATAGTAACTCTCGTGACATGAATCGCAGGGGATCACAGGGAGAAGTGTGATGAAACGGACTTATCAATTTCGCGTGTATCCGACCACACAGCAGATAGCTACATTAACGCAATGGCTGGCTACCTGTCGTATGTTGTATAATAATTCGCTTGCAGAGCGAAAAGACGCCTGGCAAACTCACCAACACTCAGTTAGTTATTACGAGCAAGCCACCAAACTAAAAGCAGCAAAACAGACCAACCTGTGTTTGAAGGCGGTACATTCTCAGGTACTCCAAGACGCGCTGAGAAGACTGGATAAAACCTTCGCCAACTTTTTTAGGCGTATTAAGAAGGGTGAAAAGGCAGGTTATCCACGATTTAAAGGCAAATACCGGTATGACTCCTTCACGTACCCGCAAAGTGGGTTCACCATAGATTATCAAAAGAAGAAACTCCACCTCTCGAAAATTGGAAGTATTGCCATCAAACTCCACCGCCCGATACCTGCTGCCGGCGTGATCAAGACGTGCACCATTACACGTGATGTCGACCACTGGTATGCCTGTTTTGCAGTAGTACTTCCTGATCCCGCTTCTGGCACTCGGCAAAGAGGAATAACGAAAGCAATAGGGGTGGATGTCGGGCTGACGAGTTTGCTGACGTTACATACTGGAGACACCATAGACACCCCCCGCTGGTTGAGAACCTCGGAGAAGCAATTAGCTAAAGAGCAGCGAAGGCAAGCGAGGAAAGTAAAGGGCTCACATAACCGTCACAAGCAGAACACAAAGATGGCACGGGTACACCGGAAGATACGCAACCAGCGCAAGGATTTTCATCACAAACTCAGTAGGAAACTGGTTGATAGCTATGACCTGATTGCGTTTGAGAAACTTAGGATTACCAATATGGTGAAGAATCCTCATGTAGCCAAGTCGATTAGTGATGCCGGCTGGGGGCAACTGATGTGTTTTAGTGAGTACAAAGCGGAGGAAGCTGGTACTCTGGTAGAATATGTGAGTGCCTATAACACCACACAATTGTGTAGTAGGTGTGGGAAGCTTGTGCCAAAAACACTGGCAACCCGCATCCACAGCTGTCCTTACTGTGAACTTGATGTAGCCAGAGATCATAACTCTGCCATCACGATTTTACACCGATCAACCCACTTTATAGACTCCCGATCATCATCAGGGCAGGGACTGCCCGTTGAGCCTGTTTGACATATCCCGTTGGGGAATGGATGATTCAGGAAGCCAGCCTACTTGTAGGGTGGTAGTTCACGCTACAGGATATCTACCGAGTGCTAAGTCATTACACAATTCATTTATTCTTTGAAAAGAAGACTCTATCAGTTCATTAACCTGTTCTGAAATAGAAGAGAGTTCCTTGCCTTCTTTCATAATTATTTCTGCCGCTGCTAGTTCTGGTTTGTCAATTGGTTGCCCAATTTTGCTTAACAACCATATATATGCTTCTTCTATCTCGTCTTTAAATGTTGTATAGATTTCGTTTGCGATTTTATGGCTTAACAAACTATAAATCTTTCCGACATGACTAACAGGGTTTTTCCCTGCTGCTGCTTCACTACTAACTGGTCTGTTTAAAGTTATTAATCCATTTGCTCTATTTCCTCGCCCTACTTGGCCACTGTCCGCGCTTTCTGCACTTGTGCCTAGTGTGCTCAGATATAATCCAGAAATACCTTTTCCTTCTCTATCTAGCGCATTAAAAGACAAATCTATGGTAGGTGAGTCATCTACAAGTTCGTGTGATACGAAAGTTTTTATTGTTTCTAATACTTCATTCTTCTTTCGAAAATATGTTGCTTCTGAGTCTATATAAGAGTCCATCATGGGCATAGCTACAATCATATGGAGCGATTGACCATTTCTATGACCCATAACCTTCACGTCTTCCCCAGTTTCTGGAAATTGGTTTTTAAATTGTCGTGAATTAAGATATCGTTCTAAGGATAGTACTGTCTTTTCAGTATAGGTTAAAGGTGCATATCCAACAGCCGCTGATGTGTCATTTGCGACAAGAAGCCCTCCCTTCTTTTGGAAAATGTCCTTTAGTTCTTCTGAGCCCTCTTTAAGTTCTATCTGATAGTTTACATGCTTTTCAGGATCAATATACCTTATTTTTTGCTTAAGCCAGTCCTTTGCGGTTTGTATGGCAATTTCATCAACAAGTATGACTTCATCACCATAAAATTTGGTAGCTCTGTCGCCAATTATTAATCGCATCGGCTTAATAACATGACCGCCTCCAAATTCATGTCTTACTTCTCCAGCGGCTAATAACGCTTTATCGATGTTGTGATGAAGAATTATACCAAATCTTTTCAGATATTCTTGACTGAGCTTAACAGAAATTTGATCCATAATAGCATCACACATGTTATCAGGATGTCCAAGTCCTTTTCGTTCCACAATTTCAACTCTTTGTTGAGGAAGCGGAATATTTTTCAGTTGCTCGATAACAATTGCCTTGTTCATATTCGCCACGTCACCCTAATTTGTAAATCATTTGAGTATATCTAGCAATTTGGATGTATAATTAACGTGATCAGGTGCTAAAATAAGTACTTTGGTTTTTAGTTTTTTGGTATCGATATTATGCTCCTAAAAACTGTGAAGTTCCTAAAAATCATTGTGAATGTTTTCTGAAAGACGACTATTTGATATCATTTTTTTAAAAACGTTAAAAATCGTACAAGAATCAAAAAACTACTGAAATGATAATACAAAGGGTTTTAAAGGCGTGGGTGACAGGTGAGCATTCTGGCTTTGTTCCTGCAATAATTTTTTACTAAATTCTTTAATAATTATTAGGTGAAGCAATCCAATTGTTTAATTAATTTTTTTTCATTTCACATGTATTATTGAGAACGAATTTACCATAACAAATATATTTTTTCTTTGCGAAAAATTCAATAATAGGAAATTTCGTAGTCGTATTACGCTCCAAATGCATTAGGTAAAAACTGCAATTTAACGTATATAAAGTTGTATAAATTATAGCAACGATAGCGAACTATTCAAATGAATTCGGGGAATATTTCTATGAATTCGGTTGAACGAGTGAGAACAGGGATTCCAGAACTAGACGATCTACTTCATGGTGGATTCATTAGGAACTCTTCAACAGTTATTACTGGGGGCGTCGGAACGGGTAAAACGATCTTAAGTTTGCAGTTCTTATGGAATGGGGCTAAAACATATAATGAACCAGGCTTGCTGATAACGATCGATGAAAGCCCTGCTGAATTACGAAGAGAAGCAGCTATGTTTGGATGGGATTTGAAAGAATTAGAAGAGGCTAATCCACCTTTACTAGCGATCATTGATATAGCAACACCAAGAGCGGGGTTACCTTCAGATGAACGTTATTCTTTGCGTGAGTTAGATTTGCCACTGATTATAAAAAAAATATACGATACGCACAAAGAAATCAATGCTAAGCGTGCGGTAGTCGATTCATTATCTGCACTTGGTTTTCGTTATGATTCGCTGGGAAAGATAAGATCAATAATATTTCAGTTGACATCCTTTTTAAATGAGTTAGAAGTTACATCTCTTATGACAGTTGAATCACCAGAAAACTCATCCATTTCCCGTTTCGGGATTGAAGAATTTCTCGCCCAAGGCGTGATTCAGTTATTCTTAAGAAATGATGACGCAGGTAATCTAAAGAGAAACCTGCAGATTCGCAAAATGCGGTCTACTCAGCATTCACTAAAGAACTTCTTCTTTGAAATATCAGATAAAGGGATTGTTATTCTATCAAGTTGATTCTTTTTCCTTATCGCTTATTTTTCAAAATATTTCGAGCTTATCGCAATTTAAATCAAAATTTAAGCGATTTTTGCTTAATTCTGTCTCAATTTACCGCATTTAATTCTGTGAGTTGAAAATTGGTTATCCTTAATCGAGTGCATCGATAGCAAAAATATTAAAAGCATTCACCTTTTTCGTCTGTTAGGGTGTCAGCTGTGCAAGTCGCAATAGATCCAATACTATTCCTTGTCGCGATCGTTGTAGTAATTGGAATTTTTGTGGCTCGCGCAGCAGAACATCGAAAATTTCCAAGGACATTACCGCTAATCCTTACTGGAATAGCTCTTGGTGTTCTAAATTCGCTATTTGTGACTCCTTTGTTTGATTTACAAGGAATGGGAATTCCACTAGAAATAGTAGCAACGCTAGCACTTTCTGCAGTTTTATTTCGCGAAGGATTGGTTCTTGATGTAGATGCACTTAAAAGAAACATCAAGCCAATTATTTTGCTAGCATCTCTTGGAACAGTGCTTACCACATTTCTTATAGGACTGCTGGGTCAATTTGCTTTTGAACTGACACTCATTTTTGCCCTCCTTTTTGGCGCGATTTTTTCGCCAACAGATCCTGCAGCTACGTTCGCACTTTTCGAAGGTGGCGGTACAAAAATTAAGAAAAAGTTAGAAACTACACTAGGCGGGGAATCAGCTTTCAACGATGCTGTGGGAATTGTTATTGTTACGCGAATTTTCCTCCCTGCAGCACAAACAAATCAATTTCAACTAAATGTTTTGCTAATCGTTTGGACGCTTATTGGTGGAATAATAATTGGCTTTGTCTGCGGATGGCTAGGGAATATTCTCATCGCACGGGTTCGTAGAAAAATGGAAATTAGCCTTATTACTCTCTCCGTTGGGCTATTAGCATTTTCCCTTGCGGAACTATCGGGATCTAGCGGCGCCATTGCCGCCCTCCTTGCAGGAATTACGCTAGGCAGTCCACATATTGTTAGAAAACCTCCCTTCCCAAAAGAAGGAACACTGGAACTTTGGGGAAACATATCCTTTCTGGGAGAGATCGTAGCTTTCATTCTGATAGGTGCATTCTTTAATCCTCTTGAAGCAATTGCATTTATTCCATTAGCACTACTTATGACAGCAATAATTCTCGTCTCAAGACCGGTTGCAGTTCTTATTAGTACCCTCGGAACTGATTTATCAATTGGTGAAACACTTTTTGTGGGATGGACCGGAATGCGTGGACTAGCTACTGCTGCTTTAGTAGCAATTTCATTTGAAGAACTGCACATATCTAATGCGGCTAATGCAACGGCATTATTAAACGCGTCAATGTTAGTCCTTCTTTTCACTTCTGCTATTCAAGGCCTTACCATACCTTTTATTGCCGCAGAACTTGGTGTAGTAGTTGAAATTGATGAACTTGAGGAAATTAATGCTAAACAAATCGCGAATGCCGCAGTTATATTGAGATTACATGAAGCTCTCGAAAAAAAGGAAATCGGAAGACTTGAATATACGCGACTCGCAACTCCATTTCAAGATGAATATCGTATTTTAACTGAGCAAAAGAAAAGTTTGGAAATAGATCAAAGGAACCGGAGAAGAGCTCTTAAATTAGAGTTAGAGTCATATAGGAATGCCATTGATCGTCTTTATGATGCTTTAGAAGCATGTGATATTGGAGACAGATCATGCGAAGATCTAGTGCGCCAATATGAAAATAAGATCCAAAATGTCGAAGCTGAACTTCTCAGAATAATGGAACCTGCTAAGAGACAATCATTAGCAACAAGATTATTTGGAAGCATCCGCAGTGCCTTTAATCGAAAGAAGGCTTCAGAAGAAGCTAGCGATATGGAGAAAGTTGAAGATGTGGGAGTATTGAAAGATTTAGGAGAGATAGAAGATATAGATACCGAAGAAATGGATAATCGAAGATCTAAATAACTTCTAAAAAGATTATTTTTCGATTTTTAAGAGAATTTTGTTGGTTTCTCTAATAAAACTGATTGATCGATAATTGTTGCTCATATAGTTTTTATAATAGTTAACGTCAGTATACTACTCTTAATAGAAATCTCTGATACTATGTGGTTAGTATATTTTTATGAAATCAATCTAATGATTGAATTCTTCTTTGAATGAAGTTTCGGCTATTTAAGGACTGTTGTAAAGTACTGGAGAGGCAGATATTTGTCAATAAACGGCTTAATTTCAATGATTGGAATTACGATCATTTTAATTGCAACATATGTCCTGATTTCAACTGAGAAAATAAATAAGACATTGGCTGCGTTGCTCGGCGGATTAGGAGTTTTAATTTTCGTAAAAGTCACTTTTCTAACCACAGGTTTTGAGGTTTTTACCGATACCGAAATATTCAGTGAGTTAATTGATTGGCAAACGATCACTATTGTTGTGAGTATTCTTATCGTTGTCGAAGCTGCTCGGGAATCTGGAATTTTTGATTGGATCACGATAAAGATTGTGAAAATGACGAAAGGTGAGCCCATCAGGATTTTTCTTTACATGAATTTACTCACTTTTGCTCTTTCTGCGCTGACTTCATCCCCTGCATTCGTCATCGTTGGCGCGTTAACATTAGTCGTAACAAAAAACCTAGATTTAGACCCATCGCCTTTTCTTATGAGCGAAATTATGATCGCAAACACGGCTGGCCTTTGTACGGTCATTAGTAGTTTCGTAAACATATTAATCGCTTCAAACTACAATCTTGATCCTGCGCGCTTTCTTTCATATGGAGCTTTTGCTGCCTTGGCAGTTCCTATAGGTGGCCTTCTTGTTGTTGTTAATCTAATCGTATTCAAGTTGATTTATGGCAAAAAGTTACAAAAAGATGCTGAAAAACTCTCTGAAGACTTAAAAAAAACATTGATTGGACTAGATGAATGGTTAGTCGTGAAGAATCGTGGTGCGTTCTATAGGTCTGCAATTTTGTTAATAAGTACAATTACCACATTTGCAATTGCCAGTTTTTTAAACGTACCCTTTTTCCTTGTTGCTTTGACCGCTGCGATACTTTTTATATCCTTTGCAGACCAAAGAATAGAAGTCCTTCTTCATAAAGTGGATTGGGAAATGGTGATTTTCTTTATAGCGATATTCATTCTTGTGGGAGGGGCTCACAAAGTTGGCATTTTAAAAATATTTGCTGAAAGCATTGGAGGCTTGTCGGGGGGGAATAAATATCTTTTATGGGTAATACTCGTGTGGATGACAGGTATTCTTTCTGGATTTATGGATAATGTCAGTGTTACAGCAGTTCTTATCTTCGTCATTCCAACTATTGCTACTACAGGGGGTTTTAACGAAACCGCGATCATCTGGGCTACAATTCTTGGGGCGAATCTAGGCGCGAGCCTTACGCCCATTGGAGGCGTGTCGAACATCATTGGTATTGGGCTTTTAGAAAGGGAAGACGCACATATTTCATGGCTTGATTTCATCAAACTTGGGAGTTTTATTACATTTGTAGATCTTGCAGTGGCAACTGGTTATCTTTTCCTACTTGCAAATATATTTGGCTGGTAGGAATATACATTTTTAAACGAGTTTTGCGTGCCCGAAAAAACGTGATTTTTGAAAAATAAGAGCCCTTTCTGCTTTACAGTAGCTCGCTTAACAGAAATCAGGTGCGCTCAATGTGATTAGCAATACAGGACATTTTGAATGTTCTACAACATAACGCGCGGCAGGTCCTAACTGCATTGTCTCAATTGTCTCACTTTTGCGTCCCATTACAATTAAATCAGTATCTTCCTTTTTTGCTTCTTCGACTATTTTTGGACCAGGCTTACCATATACGATCACAGTTTTCATTTTAACACCTTTCGTGCTACAGATTCTCTCTACCTCTTTTATGTAACTTTTTCCAAAAAGTTCAGAAAATATGGCAAGTTCTTCTTTGAGAACCTCATCCTCAAAGACTTGTTTTCTTTTTCTAGTTTCTTTGGTTTCAGGTATCACATAAAGAATCTCAATTCCTGCGTTTATTAGTTTAGCCATATTTATTGCGTGACCTGCAGCTTTTAGAGCAATTTTAGAGCCATCTATTGGAGTTAAAATTTTTTTATACAATTTTCTACCTCTTTAACTATTTTCGGCGGGAAGTCCCCTTAGTGTTTGCAGTGTGCTAACCTGTCGGACAGACAGGTAATAGATCAATAGCATTCTGCAGGCTGCTACAGAAGGGGCAGGATAAGACTGAGCAGCGTGTGCAACCTGGTAAGCTTCCGTAATCCCATACCTGTTGTGACAGTGGCGAAGCGTCTCCTCCCGTGAGGGAGCTAGAACTACAATGGAACGCTGGAAGCCCCAGCCGAAAGGGTGGGGAGGATATCACTCCTTTCCCTAATGAACTTAGATTTTTATAGAATTAGTTAATTTATTAAATTTGTTTCTATCGGTTTCTTTAAAAAGAGAATACTACTATGAGCTGCCCCACCACGTTGAGAGGGCTTCTCGGAAAATAATTAAAATATCCAATAATTAATTTGTGACTAATCCCTTTTTTAGGATCTAGCCTGTATCTATAAAATTAATAAACCCTTTGTCATATGTGCATCTTAAGTATCGAATACTTTAAGAGCAAGCAAATGGAGTGACTTTGTTTGTCGTATAATGTCCCTGCGATGATTGTAATCGCTATCATTCTGATTGCTACCTATATCCTCATCTCAACCGAAAAAATGAACAAGACAATGGCAGCATTGCTTGGGGGAATAGGTGTCATATTATTTGTAAAAATTACTTTCCTGACAACAGGTTTCGAAATTTTCACAGATGCTGAGTTATTCGGCGAACTTATTGATTGGAGAACCATTACGATTGTCGTAAGCGTTTTAGTGATAGTTGAGGTTTCACGATCATCTGGATTGTTCGACTTTATCACCATAAGAATAATTAAGATGACAGAAGGCGAACCAACCAAAATTTTTCTTTATATGAATCTACTCACTTTTGGTCTTGCCGCTCTATTAGGTGCCGCTCCTGCTTTTATTATTGTCGGTGCACTCACTTTAGTAGTTACCAGAAACATGCAATTGGATCCCTTACCCTTCGTAATCTCTGAAATTATGGTTGCTAACTCTGCAGGTGTTTCTACTGTTATCAGTTCTTTCGTAAACATACTGATCGCAGCACGATATCAACTTGCAGCAGAACATTTTCTTTCATACGAAGGATTCATTGTCCTTGGCCTTCCAATTGGCGCAATTCTAGTCCTAACTAATTTAATGTTATTTAAATTACTCTATGGCAAAAAAATACAAGAAGACGCCGCAAATGCATCTGTAGATCTTAAAAGCGCATTATTAGGTTTAGATGAGTGGCAAGTCGTGAAGGATCGAGCAGTCTTTTATAGATCTGCAGTTTTATTAATAGGAACGATCGCAGGATTTGTGGTTGCTAGTTTCATAAATGTACCTTTTTATGCCGTCTCACTAACCAGCGCCATTCTTTTTATTTTTTTCTCAGGCGTAAGAATTGAAGTCATCTTGAGAAAGCTTGATTGGGAAATGGCCATTTTCTTCGTCGGTATCTTTATTATTGTTGGAGGAGCTCATAAGGTAGGTCTTTTAGAACTATTTGGGGAGTCTATAGGCTCCTTGGCCGGAGGCAACAAATATCTTCTGTGGATTATCATTATTTGGCTCAGTGCAGTTCTTTCGGGATTTATGGATAATATAAGTGTAGCCGCAGTGCTGATTTTTGTTATCCCAACTATCGCAACAATTGGTTTTAATGAAACTTCGATAATATGGGCTACAATTCTCGGCGCAAATCTAGGCGCAAACTTAACTCCGATTGGCGGAGTGGCAAACATTGTAGCTATAAGTCTTTTGGAAAAAGAAGGGGCGCATATTTCATGGCTCGACTTCATAAAACTTGGAGGAATCATAACTGTCGTTAATCTTGCTGTGGCGACAGGCTATATTGTCTTACTTTCTGCGGTTTTAGGTTGGTGAGTGAGATATCTTTAATTTAATTCTCCCGTAGATCAGCTGCCTTAATTGTGTCCTTTAAATTCATAGTCACCTTATAAATCGCAGAACTCGGGTGCCATCACTGTGACTATCAAAATCGGGCATCTTGAATGTTTTAACACGTATTCCGAGATACTTCCCAGTGGTTTTTGTTCAGTTGTTTCACTTCGGCGACCCATTACAATCAGTTCGATATCCTTCTTTTTTGCTTCCTCAACTATTTTAGGACCAGGATCACCGTGCTCTATTACTTTTTTCATAGCTACTCCTTGCGTGCTACAAACCGCTTCTATTTGGTTTATATAACTCTGTCCAAAAAGTTCAGAAAATAAAGTAACTGATTCTTCAACTTTGTCTTCTAAGAATCTTTTTTCTGTTGCATCTTCCTCGGTTTCAGGTATCACATGAAGAATCTCTATTTCTGCATTCATTAGTTTGGCGATGCTAATTGCATGGCCTGCAGCTTTTAGGGCAGTCCTAGTGCCGTCTACTGGGACAAGAATTTTATTATACGTCCTAATTCCTCCCTTGTGTTTCTTGCAAGCTTGACCATATTATATTCATTTAAATTATGTCATTACTTTTTGAATTATAAATTTGATTGCTCACAATCTTTAGTCCCTAGCATTCTGAAGAGAGTTAATTATTTCAGTTTTATATAGTTGCTTGTCATGATTTATAATTTGGACTTATTTTTCTTCTGAAGTCTTAGGGGTAATTTTAGGGGAAGGATGTCCATCGATGCCGAGTTGATTAAAATGGATGCTTCTGAACGAACAAAAGAGGTGATAAAAGAAGTTTTTTTTCTTATTGGAAAAGGGAAAAAAGATGAGGCAATAATTCAACTTGAGAAGGCAATAAATCTAGCAAAAACAATACAAAGCGAATATTTAAGACCATATATCCTAAATGAAATCGCACAAGCAATGTTGAAACTGGATAAAATGCAAGAAGCCATTCAAATTATCCATGAAGCAATAAATATTGCAAACGAAATTGTTTTCACTGCATCTCGATTAGAAATACTTCTTGAAATTGCCAAATCGATGAGTGCGACTAGTTCCGAAATTCAGAATGTTAAGATTCTTCAAGAATCTCTTGAAATTACAGAAAAAATTCTAAATAACATTACAGATCAACCTCATATCGATATTGCACATCAAGTGGCTATAATTTTGAGAAATATTGTTAAGAAGTCAAGAAATCCTTCTATACTTCATGAAACCCTAGAAATTGGCAAAAAATTTAGTGATAAAGACTATCGCAAAATGCTTTTAAGAAATATTGCATTCAGCCTTGCAGATCTTTGTAAGAATACTACTGATATCTCTTATATCAAAGAAATTTTGAAAATAGTAGAACAAATCGATCTTAAGAATTATCGCGAAAAAGCGATAGTGAAAATCACACGATATTTAATTAAAACTGCTAAACGTGATAGAAATATGGAGATCGTTCAAATTGCATTTGAATTATCAGAAAAGATTCCCTCTGAATATTATCGTTCAAAAATTAGGTCTAAATTGGCTATTTTGAAAGAAAACATGTGAGTTATAAATAACATTTTGGCGTGCTAATCTGAGTTCTAATAAATTTCAATCCCTTCAGGGTAGTGTACTTCACAAATCCTTATTTTGATTACTTTCATTGTACTCTGTAGTTGTTTATAAATCAAGAAATTTATACACAGTATAGTAAATAAGTACTGAGGAGTTAATTTGTCCATAGACAATTTTTTTTCGAAAACTTTTGACGAAGAGATGCGAGATACTTTTAAACTTCTTAAGGAAAGGAGCATATCTCAAGCTAAAAAACTAAATCAAGATTTACATAGATTAGAAAACCTATTAATGACATTTGAGCCATTTCCACTTGCACATAAATTTGATGAAGATTTTTTAGTTGCAGCGGTAGACGGAAGCGGTATATCTTCTCTTTGTAATTTTGAAGACAATTTTATACAATTAGTGACAGCAGCGACTGTAATTCACAATACAAATACGCATGAAAACAAACCAATGAAATTTATAGCTTTAGATGACGTAATTCCAAATAATGGACTATTAACGAAAGTTTTTAACTTTTCAGCAGATCGATCGCTTTTCATTCAACAATTAATTGATTTTTGTGAGTCAGTCTACCCAATGCAAGATTTAGTTGATCCAATTCTCTCACATTTAACAGAGTATTCAGAATGGGATCCAGAGGAATTTCAAATCAGTGATAAAAATAAATTAAGTAAAAAAATTGCATCTGAACTACTAAATTATATTCTATTCCCAAGTCCACTGCAAGAGGATAACATACTTCAATCGGTACGAGAAATTGCTGAATATAGTCTGGCAAAACAGGTTGTACTCAGTGATTTACCAATAAAATATCTTATTCTCGATGGATCATTAACAATTTTTCCACCAGGCAGACAGAAAGTACCAATTGGGGATTATCTTCTTAGAGATCTATGTTTAAGTTCAAGAAAGCGCGACATCATTGTCTGTGGATTGAGCAAAACACATACACTTCCTGGAGCCACTCAAATTTCAGATATTGCCAAAGAGCGTTTTGGATCAAATGCACACTGGTTCTGTCGAATACCAGGTCGTGAGAATCCGCAAGGGAAACTCACTATCTATGAAAATCGAGAAATACCTCCTGCTATGGCAGTTACTTATATTTTTAAGTTTTCTGAGACTTCTCCGATATTTAGAATCGACTTTGACTATTTTTGGTGGACGAAATCTATTTTCAATGAAGATAAAGAAAAAATGAAGGACCATGAAATGCAACTTTTTAGAGAACTTGACTTTATGAGCCATGAAGCAAACTGGTATGGCTATCCTTGTCCACCCGGATTCGCTCATAAAAAATGTACTCTAACTCATATTGTTCGTGAGGTTTTAACTAGTAGGGCAATACAAATTGCTAAAGAATTAGGTATAAAGGAAGAGCATTTAATATCAGCTAGGAAAAAAATAGGATTGTGAGGATGAACAAACTTGGAATTAGATCTAGGTATGCCATTTGGCGTCTTAGCCGGAGGGCATTTAGGAAAACTTGTTGTTATTACAAAAAATGAAGATCTTTCTGTAGGAGACATATTTCTTATTCCATCATCGAGAGGTGAGTTTCGGTATTTTATTTTCCGTATAAGTAATTTTGAGAATATAATAAGACGACTCGGCTCTATTGATACCGTTGCTGAAACTTTAGTTGTCGAAAAAGACGCATATCTTGCCAATTTGGAAGAGGAAAAACTCATTGCTGTCGAAGGAAGTCTATTAGGATATGGGAAATACCATGATAAAGACAATAAATTCGTTTTCAAAAAAGCTAGACGACTGCCTGAACATTTTTCAGCAATCTATAAAGTTCAGAAAGTTCAAAACGAAGATTCTTTGAAGGATATTTTAGCATCACAACTTTCAGGCGATATATATGTAGGTGACTTACTGGTAGGTGAAGAAAGCCTGAATATTGATGTTATGATACCGAAAGGAAAAATTCCAATGCATGTTGGTATTTTTGGAGCCACTGGCTCTGGAAAATCTAATCTAATGCAGGTTATCACAAAATCCTTCATAGATTACAATCTTCAATGCTATATAAACGGTATTGAAGATAGAATAACTCTCTTAACAATCGATCCGCACGATGAATATGCATTAGGGACAGGAAAGTTTGGAATACAAGATATCGTAGATGAAATTGACAGTCGCTCAAGCCAAGTACGACGTGAACTTTTTGGTGATTTCTATTATCTTACTACTAGTATCGATGCGACATCAAGGGTTGTCCAGAGATTTGCCAAAAAACTCAAAATTTCCCTACAAGAGATCTTGCCAATTGATCTTATGTCTATCCATCAATTTACTCCACCGCAAATAGCTTACATGTATGCACTACATGCAGTTTACGGTGACGAATGGATAAATAAGGTTGGAGACGCACAAGGTTTTATGGATGCAACGGTTAATGCTGTCGAACGGTATTTAGCTTTCTTAAGACGATCTAACATTTTTCTTGACGGCTACGCTGGTTCAAATCTATTAGATGTTGTTTCTGCACTTGAGATGGGGCGAGTATTATTATTCAATACAAGCATTACGAGTCAAAGGGAGCAATTTCTCAGCACAACAATAATTGCGCGTACAGTTTTTGAACTGCGCAAAGCAGTAAAATCCAGTAATACACTAGATATTCTTAAGAAGCAGATTGCAACGCGTGATTTATCTGAATGCATTAGAAGAGACATTTCACAAAAAAACTTGATACAAAAGTTCTACTTAAAAGATCAAACCAGAGTAAAAGACACTTCAGAGCTTGTTCCCATTCTCATAACTGTGGAAGAAGCACCCTCTATTCTCACTCCAGATCTAATGAGATTTGAAGGTAATGTCTATAAAGCTATTTCCCGTCAAGGCAGAAAGTTTGGAATCGGTTTGGCAGTCATAAGTCAACAAGTTTCATCGATAAATCCCGCTCTATTAAGTCAACTTAACACACAAATTGTCTTAGCACTCGGAAATGCTGATGAAATACGATTAGCCATAAAAGCAGCTAGCAGAGACATTTCAGACTTTGAGAGTGAATTTAAAGTATTAGATCGTGGAGAAGCTGTTGTAACAGCAAGTTATCGTGATCTTCCTTTTGTTGTTCATGTACCTCTCTTTGACGATCGTTTTAAAAAGGATAGTGCAAAATATACTACCATTAAAGACGCTAAGGAACCAGAAGTTATACTGTAATGAGGAACTTCATAATGGTCAACTTTTTGCATATTTCAGACACCCACCTCGGATGTACTGCAAGCGATGTCCGGCCTATGACGATAAAATATCTTAATATGAACTTCCAACCAATAGAATTTGATTTTGCGAGGACCTATTGGAAGATTATTACATATGCGCTTGAAAAAAAAGATGAAATTGATTTCATTGTTCATAGCGGCGATTTTTATCATTACCCATTTTTAAGACATCCTCATCCGCCCTCTGAGGCGTCTCGGAACATCGCAGTTAAAGGGCTTAAAAGACTAGATAGTGCAGGAATTCCAACAATCATAATAGATGGAAATCATGGCATTTTTCATTCCCGAAGGACTTCAACGATACAAAGTTTTGAAGTACTAGAAAATGTGAAGGTCTTTACATTTTGGGACGATTTAATAAACATCTTACAGGGGAACAAAAAGCCATTGATCTATAATCTTGAAGAACATGAATGCATAGTTCATTGTTTTCCATTCGTTAATCAAAAATTTCTTGGTTCACTTAGCGAAGATGCTAAAGATGAGTATTTAAACTGGCTGAAAACTTACAATACTTCATCTAAAGATGTTACAGAAATAGGTATAACTCATGGAATGAAACTAGATGAAACTTTACCAGCAGAACTTCTTGACATAGATTTCGATTATTTAGCTGTAGGACATAATCACCATTTTGAAAAAATTAGTAAAAAAGCCTATAACGCAGGTGCAATAGAACGTTGGCGTTTCGATGAAGTAGATCAGGAAAAAATAATCTTAGAGGTACAAGCGGAACATGGCGAATTACCTAAAGTAAATCCTGTCTCCCTTGATTCGCGACCTATGCTTTCCACAATAATTGAAGCTAGTACTGACGACCCGCCTTCTGCTGTAATTGAAAAAGTTCACAAATACATTAATACAAATAAATTAGCCAATGGATTCGATTTTGATTCTGCCTATCGTGTCAAAATTGGCGTGAAAGGCGATATGCCTCATACATTCTGGGCACGCTTTAATGCAGAGCTAACTGAATTATATAATGATATGATTCGTAAGGATGATTATAATATTCTTCAGTTCTCAATAGGTAGGATATCCGATCCTGTTACTGAAGACTTGGAACTTAAACCTGGAGAAGAAGTTGAGTATTTAATCGAAAATCCGGAAAAGGATTTTAGAAAATTCATTGAAAAAATCTCACCTGAAGATTATGATATAGATCTACTCACAAAACTTTTTTCTGAAGCAGTAAAGCGAGTAGAAGAAGCATGAAAATTTTATCGATTGTAGTAGAAAATTTTAAACCATTTTCACGGTTAGAATTGCCAGACAAAATGGCAAATGTATCAGAATTGCCAAATGGTTTATACACCATTAGAGGCCGAAATTCATCAGGAAAATCCAGCCTAATTGAAGCTATTTTATGGGGACTGTGGGGATCCAAGAGGGATTGTGGAGTAATTGACGAGTCAAAAGATCGATTAATTAAGAAAGATAAAACAAAATGTAAAGTACAATTAGATGTTCAAGTTGGGGATGCAAGATATCGAATAAAACGCGAAAAAACACGTGGCAAACCGACAATAGCCACTATATCCGAGTATAATCCAAAAAATCAATTAGTCAATCCAATTTCAGGTTCTAAAGCAGTTTGCAAGAAGTTAGAGTCTATCATGAACTGTGCTGGGAAACAACTAGACAGTACATTTTTTGTCCGTCAAGGTGAAATTGATTATCTAGCAAATGTAAGTGGATCAGAACTTCGTAATAAAATTCAAGAACTATTTCAACTGGATCAATTCGATCTTATTAAAGAAGAATTAAAAGAAATGAGAGAAGAACATATTACTCTGCAACAAGATTTAATGAGTGAAAAAGGCAGAATTGAAGGAAAAATGGAATTGCTGCCTGAACTTAAAAAGGATATTGAAAAATTAAACGAAGATAAATCTAATTTAGAGCAAGTTATTCAGCATCTAGATGATAAACTTGTTGAATATCCAACAATTGAAGATATTCAAAAGATGGAGACATTAAATGAGCAAATTAAAAATGCATCAAATCAAGTTGAAGGTTACTCAAAAGAAATCTCCATACTCAATAATATACTAAAAGACGATCTTAATGAATTAGAAAAAGAGAAAAACGCTCTTTCTAAAGACGAAAAAGAATTTCAAACTCTTGAAAAAAAGATTAAGAGTCTACCAACACTGGAAAGCGTTACTGCTTTGATAAATTTTATTAGCAAGCGAGTAAATCTGACAGAGCAAATAAAAAGCCTGGATAATGAGTTTATCAAATCTAGTTCGGATTTTGATGTTCCTCAAACCTTAGAGCAAAGAGTAGAATATGAAAAAATACAAAGAAAAAAACTCCAAAAGAATGAAGAGACGGCACAGAAATCACTTCAAGAAATCGAACAAGAGATAAAGGATCTCCTGGGAGCAATGAATACTAA
Organism: Candidatus Borrarchaeum yapensis; assembly: GCA_016840515.1. GTDB lineage: Archaea > Asgardarchaeota > Sifarchaeia > Borrarchaeales > Borrarchaeaceae > Borrarchaeum > Borrarchaeum yapensis. The sequence goes on from JAEOSF010000003.1 coordinate 74,684, forward strand.
AAGAGGTATAATCTCCAGTTTAAAATCCAATATAGAGTTACTTAAAGAAAAGGGGGATTGTCCTACTTGTTTCACTCCATTCCATGATGAAGAAGAATTGGATACAGTTGTTCAGAGAATCGAAGAAAATGTCTTAAATTATACCAACGAAATCAATCGATTAGTAAAGCATGAACAAGAAAAAGAAACTTCAATGCGTGCCATAAAAGAAAACTTAGAAACTATTAGACAGAATTCATTAAAACTTGAAAATATTTCACAATGTTTAACACGAACTCAAGAAATAAACACTAGATTATTAGATCTTGAAACTGAAGTTACTCGACTTTTGAAGTCATTTGAAGTTTCTTCTTATGAGGATTTATTAACTAAATATAATATTAGCGACATAAGTGAACTTAGTGAGAGTATTGGACGCATCAAAAATGAATTTGCTTCAAAAAAGAATCGTATGAAAGAATATAATACAGACATCAGTAGATTAACATTAAAAATACAAGAAAAAGAGGATCAAATTCAGAAACTTTTGCAGGAACAGGAAATTATAGGAAATGAAAAATTAAAAAATGAAAACCAGAAACAGGATCTCTTGAATAAATTAGGTGTTAATACCATTAATGGATTGTTAGAGAGATTCAATGCTACAAAGTTGCAAGATATAATTACTGCTATTCAAGTTTTGTTTCAAGAGAAAAAAGAGAAACTTAATCAATACAATTCTCTTCAAAATGATATTAATGAAGGAACTATTCGCTTAAATAAATTATTGGATGAAATAAATAAATTAAGCGATATTGAAAGACAAATACGACAAGAAGAATCAACTATTAAACATCATGATGTACTAATCAAACCATATTTAGAGCAATTTATTTCTCAAGAAGTTATTCAAAATAAACTTTTCAAATCATTACGTGGTGTTGTTTCGAAATATCTACAACAATTTACCTATGGACAATACAAGATGAATGAAATCTTGATTACAAAACATGGGCAGACTCATGGTGTATCAATAACACTTACTGATTTAATAGACGGACTTGAAAAAGATAAAGACATGCTTAGTGGCGGAGATAAGGCTGCACTCGGATTAGCATTACGAATGGGTATCTCTGAGTTGATGGGGCATATACGTCCTTTTCGCTCATCGGGTTTACATCCTATTTATTTTAAGACAATCATCCTAGATGAACCCCTTGGAAGCTTGGACACGGAAAGAAGAGAAGGCGTATTAAGTGCATTGATGAATAATAAGGCATTTGATCAAATCTTCCTTATCACACATACACAAACAGATGAAGGCCCCAGTCATTCTATTAAGGTTAGTAGATCAAAGGATACAAGTATTGCTGACCTTCAATTTGTTTCAGAAGTAAGTTAATATTTCATAGGCTATTTCCAAATTCAGTTTTCACAAAATTGATTTTAAAGGAAAATCTTAACTAAGGACATAGGCGCCAGCAAATAAAAACTCGGATAACAAAGACATGAAAAAAGCATGAAGAAAAGCTTTAATTCGCCGATCCTTTGATGGTTGCTTATACAAAAAAACGATTATAGCGATACCCCATAGCGATATTAAGGAGATTGGTAAATAATGCCATGAAAAAACTTTGAACAACCATAATATAGGAATAAGAAAATAGATTCCTACCATAAATGGTGCAATAACTATTATTGTCTTTTTTAATCCCAATTGACCTGGAACCGTTCGTCTATTTATAAGATCGCCTTCATAGTCAACTAAATCTTTTATTATGTTTGCGGCGCTGATCTGAATAAGCAGAAAAATCAATATTATGATTACAATTAATTCTAATATAAGCGGAGCAACTATTGCCCAGCCCCAAAGGAAAATGAGTGTACTGTAACTGAATGCCAGTGAAATATTTGCTAGAAGTCCCCTCTCCTTTAGAGCAATTGGTGGAACAGAATAAATTACCGCAAAAGTTAGACCAACTATGGCAATTAGGAAAGATACAATTCCAAATAGAAAAGAGATAATTAAGGTTAATATTAGACAAAAGATTCCTATCACAAAGGCCTCACGAACAGTTACTCGGCCTTCAGGAAGCGGTCGATTAGGCTTATTAATTTTATCAACTTCGACATCAGTTGCAGCATTAACTAGATTAGCAGAAAACGTTGCAGAAATCATCGCTATGCACATTAGAAGAAACTCATAGACAGATGGAAAGCTTTTCAATGCCATGAACATTCCACAAAATGCCGTTCCGACTGCAAAAAGCCAAATAATCGGTCTGCTTGTTTCAATGATTGATAAAATTTTTGAAATTATCTCAGGCATTTACATCAATCTCTATTTATAATTGAAAGTCTTCATTCATTATAAGAGCTTCTATAACTCAAAACTTGATGTTAATGAAGTTCTCTGAAAATTTTTAAACTTTAATTAATATTATTTACCAGAAATCTTACAAGGAGAAAATAATTTGAATTTAGAGAAATCAAGAGAAGAATTACTCATAGCTTGGCTTCAAAAAAACAATTTTCGGTTTAATGATATAGATTTATTTGATTTAGCATTAACACATTCAAGTAGTCCAAAAGATGATCACAAAAATAACGAACGCCTGGCCTTTCTCGGAGATGCAGTCCTCGATCTTCTAATTGCTGAACTGCTTTATACGAAATTTAGTGAAAAAGATAAAGGTAGTCTTACAGAAATGCGAAAGGATCTCGTTAAAGACGAGTTTCTTGCAAAAATCGGGATGTCAAAAAAAATCGATGAAATAATTCAAATGAGAGGAGTTCGGAAAGACGGATTACAAAAAGTCATTGCAGACACGATTGAGGCACTGATCGGTGCATTATTTTTGGATAAAGGATGGGATGATACGAAACAGATTTTGAAGTCTTTCTTTGGAGGAAATGATTTCAGTAAGATATTCATCGACTAGTTTTAGAATGAAATTATTACGTGAAATCTTCCCTTTCATGCATATCAGTATAGAAATATGTTTGCAGTTCTATTCTTATTGAAGGGGGGTTGTACGTACATAAATTGTGTGACCTACTTCGATTTGAGCATAATTTGCCTCAAGAAACTCTAGAAAGACGATATAGGTATCGCGATAGTCAAACATTCTTCCTGCGTTCACAATAACTTTGATATCAAAGTTATAACACGCTTCAATGAACATTTCTCCCGTGAGTTCACCAAGATCTGTTCGATCTTTTGAAATCTCGGCGAATGGGCTTCTCCTTTTTGCCCAAAAATTAATCTTCATATCATCAGATAGGATATATTCATCTGGAGATGTATTTGCTTTAACCCAATCTATAGTAGTCTGATCTTGTTCAGAGATAGGGAAATATGAAAAATAGGTTGTAGCAATTAGAAACATTAATGATATTACAATGATTGTCTTTATCCCATCTTGGCTGAAAATGTTTTTTAGACTCCTAAAAAACTGATAATGGAATAACTTAGAATTTTTGGGCTGATTGTTAGTAGCAACTTCGTTAAATCTCCTATCTACGATTATAATGACAGTTAAAACGGCTAGACCAATAAAAGTGGTTATAAGGGCTAATGTTGCCAAATAATGATCAAGATATGCCATCCTTGCCGCATCAAGATTATAGTGTCGGTAAACCTTGTAGAATAGCAAATTTGCAACAATAATGAAATTTACGGTCACTAATTTTGAATTTAACGACTTGTAAGATGGTAAGGGAAAGAAACCACTCGATATTGACATCCATAGTATATTTACATCATAATAATTAGCATATTGTCTTGGGACAAATAAAAGCGTAGTTAAAGCCATAAAAAGAACGCAAATGATTAAACCTCTTCCTTGTGGTTTCCGTATTGCAAAAGGAATACTCAAAGCAAAGAAGGCAAAGAAATACGAGTTATCCAAGATTAAATATCTTAAGGGAAATATCCAACGTTCTAGTAACGGCACTGATTCCTTTGCTAAATGCTGTCCAAGAACTTGTTCAACAAAACTATCGCCGATTACTAAGTAAAAGGGTAACATGATGAATAAAAAAGGCAGAATGAACCCTATAGTCAAAACGATAGCATTTTTTACCTGATCGAAAGGATTGACTTTCGCAAATTTCCCTTCCATAATCAAAATTACAATAAAAGCAAGGAATATTGGGACAACGATGGTTTTTACAAGTATTCCAATACCTACAAAGAGTCCTGCTAAAACTAAATTGTTCCTTTCAGCAGAAACATCCCTTTCATTATAGTTCATTAAGACTGATGTAAGAAAATAGTAACCTATTACACAAAATGTCATAGCAATAAAATCGTTTAGTACCCTCATACCATATGTGACGGAAACTGAAGCAACTGCAAAGACTAATCCTCCTAGTAAACCTGTTTTATAATCAATTCTTTTTCCAACTAAATAGATCATCAATGTCGAAAAAGTCGTAAAGAATACCAAGAATAACCTTCCTTGAATGACGCCAACTCCAAATAGTAGAAACACAAACGCAAGCAAAAAAGGGGAAATAGGAGGCTGGGCATGATAAAAATCACGATAAGGAATTTCACCTTCTACAATTCTCCATGCAGCCATACCATATGTTGCTTCCCGGAAATGAGGAAGAACATCGACAACAACGCCGTAAAACCTTAGTATGAAAGCTAGGATAAGTATAAACGTGAGAATAATATGTTCTTTTTTCATTAACTCACCAGTTTACTTAAGAAGTTTATATTTGATTTAATCTTCAGATGTTGAAATTTTTGTGTTATTGAATATATACTGCAAATTTACTTTTTTCATTATTTTTTATTTTTACTTCAAGTGACTTATGCGCACATAGATTATGTGACCTTCTATAATTGGAACATAATTAGCTTCAAGAAACTCTAAGAAAACATCATAGGTATCATCTTTTCCAAAAAGAAATCCAGTGTTTACAACGACTCTAACATCAAAATCATAACATGCTTGAATAAACATTTCTCCGGTAAGATCTCCAATATGCGTTCGCTCTCTCGAAATTTCAGCAAAAGCAGTTCTCCTTTTTGCTCTAAAATTAATTTTTAAATTATCAGCAAGAACATATTCATCGGGGGAAGTGTTCGCTTTAACCCAATCAATGGCTTTCTTATCTTTTTCGGAAAGACGAGGATAGGTTAAGTTACTTACAGTGATTAGCAGAATAAAGAACACTACAAGACCAAGCTTTACTCCGTTGTAATTAAAAAGGCCTCTTAGACTCCTTAACATCTGGTGACGGGAAGAAAATACATTTTTTACCGAAGCCGTTATTTTATGTCCATCAAATTGTCCATCTTTGATTAAGAAAATGATAAAAATAGTTAACGCAATGAAAAACGCTGCTAAAGTTATCAGTATCCAATAATAACTTGGATAACTATAAAAAGGCAATGATAGAACCGGAAAATAAAAACGAGGATGATAAAATCGGATAATAATGGTAAAGTTTAGAATAATTAAGCCCAGAAAAATAATAATACTCAAAAGCGCTGATCTTAAATTTAACAATTTAAAATCTGATAAGGGAAAGAATCCGCAAACCATGGCCATCCATATGACATTTACTTGGTAATAATTAATTTGTTGTCGAGGAACTAAGAGAAATACTGCAAAAACCATGAAAAGAATGCAAATAATCAAGCCCCTTCCATATGGTTTTCTTGCAGCAAAAAAAGCACTGATTGAAAAAAAAACGAAAAAATAGAGATTTTCTGTGATTAGAACTCTCATAAATGTATTTAGACGTGTTTCCCAGGGCAATACAGTTTTCCCCAAATGTTGTCCTAAAACTTGTATAGTAAATACATCACCAAATAATAAGTAAAAAGGTGAAAACACAAGTAAGAGAGGAATTATAAATCCTAGAACGAGGAAAGCAATGTTCTTTACTTGATCGGTAAATTCAGTTTTTTTAATTTGCTCTTCTACGAATACAATAACGATAAAGGCAAGTAAAATTGGAGCAACTATGATTTTGATCATCACTCCTATACTAACAAAAAGCCCTGCTGAAACTAAGCTATTCCTTTTTGCACTTTGATCTTCTTTGTTTATATGTCCCATGATGACAGGTGTTAGAAAATAGTAACCTATCACACAGAAAGTCATAGCGATAAAATCATTTACTGCCATCATACCATACCTAGCAGAGAACGGAACAACTGCAAAAATTACACTTCCAAGCAAGCCTGTTTTGTAATCGATCCTTTTTCCTACTAAAAAGATCATGAAACACGTAAAAGTCGTGAAAACAACCAAGAACAACCTCGCTTGAATGATACCCACCCCAAATATTAAGAAAATAAAAGCAAGCAAAAAGGGAGACAATGGAGCCTGGGCATGAAAAAAGTCACGGTAAGGCATTTCGCCATCGACAATCCTCCATGCAGCCATACCGTAAGTGGCCTCACGAAAAATAAAGTCAACATCAACAATGACGCCATAAAGCCTGAATGCAAAATTTAAAGCTAAAATAATAACGAGAATAGCATGCTCTTTTTTCAGTCGCGTGTGGTCAACAAAGTTAATTAGTTTTTTATAACTATCAAATTTCAATATGAAACCTTCTTCTTTATAGTTTGCCTTTGATACTGATTTTACTGCGGTTGTTGGTTGGGTATAATCACGAAAATCAGTTTTTCGATAAGATCTTTTGCGTAAAATAAAGATTTCTATGTTAGTCGTACTTGTTGTCATAGTATTTGATAAGTTAGTTATGACAATTAGCAACAATATATTTCTTCGTAAGTTATAAGTATGGAAATTTCAAAGGTAGATACTCATCTTAATTAGATTTAAATTAAAGAATAATTGCCTCAGGGATTGAAAATGAATTTAAAAGCGTATCTAATACGGGCAGGAGTTACGTTTGAATTCTTTGAAAAAAAAGAAACCCATACTGCAGAAGCAGCCGCTAAATCACTGAGTGTCCCACTGGATAGAATTATCAAATCAATTGTATTTATAGATGAAAATAATTCACCTCTTCTTGCAATTGTTCGTGGAGATCAACATGTATCCAGAAAAAAACTTCAACAGGCTCTCAACGTGAAGAAAGCTAAAACTGCAAGTCAAGAAGTTGCTGAACATATTACAGGTTATCCAACAGGAGGGATTCCTCCAATTGGACACAAGAATCTATTAAAAACTGTAATAGATCCATCAGTTTTAGAACACGCATGCATGTGGGCCGGTGGTGGTACTCGTAAAAAAATGGTAAAACTAAGAACTGCTGATATTCTTCAACTGAGTAAAGCTCAAGTGAGCGAAATAACTGTAAAGCAGGATTCTAGTTGTGTCTATAATCAATAGACTATGACTACGCAAGTTCCTCAGTTAGCAATTTTCCAAGAATCGGAATACCTTCTCGGATGTTTTCTTCATCTTTGAAAGAATAGCTTAATCTCAACTCATGCTTTTCAGCAACAGTTGGTTGTAAAGAGTTGCTGTCTGGCATATATGCCATACCTCCAAGTGGATAGAAGGCTTCTCCAGGTACAAATAGAACTTCATTAGGCATAGCGACTCTCTCTAGGAACTCTTTTGCATCGAAGTTCTTATTCTCTGATTCCCACCATATGAAAAAGCCACCTTTTGGATCTGTACGTTCTCCTGCAGGGAATGTAGCATCAATCGCGTCAATCATCGCTTTTGCTCGCGCTTTATAAATTGAGTTAATCTTCGGGAGCATATCATCAATATTATTGCGGTAGTATTCATCCAAAACCCTTTGCATTATCAGTGGTGTGCACAGATCAAAAAAGCCCTTTCCTTTTATCATATTCTCTCTTAAATCCTCTGGTGCGATTGCATAGCCTACCCGTGCGGCAATAGCTTCCTTAGTAGTACTTCCTAGATAGACAACTCTTCGATTCTCTTTGTCTAATGACTTAATCGGAAATACTTTTTCTCCTTTGAAGTGAATGCTTCTGTAGGGGCTATCCTCTATAATCAGGACATCTTGTGCTTCTGCGACATCAAAGAGCGCCTGCCTGCGTTTTGCTGGGAGATTAGTACCTTTTGGATTATCACCATCTGGAACTAAATAGATCATTTTAGGCTTTTTGCCGAGTTCTTTCTTTGATAATTCGATCGCTTTCTCAACATATTCGGGGACAATGCCATCCAAATCTGTAGGTACCGTAACAATATTCGCGCCAAGTTTACAAGCCGGTCCAAGGAAACCTAAGTATGCTGGTCGAGTCGTAATTATTACATCCTCAGGATCAATTAATGCATCAAGAAGTAAATAAATTGCTTGTTGAGATCCTGTCGTGATCATTAACTGTTCCCAATTAGTATCAATTCCTTCTTTACGAAGTCTTTCAGCGAGAGTTTTTCTAAAAAAGTCTGTGCCCGCTGTTACTCCATAATTGTAGTCATCGGCGACTTCCTGTTCAAATCCGTCTTCAATTTTTTTGATTTGATTGTTTCCAATTTTAATGAGGATTTTTGCTATGATCTCAGTAGGAAGTACGCCTGGCTTGCCTCCCGCGTAATAATATTTTACATTATATCTCAGGAGACGACGAATTTCAGATTCTGGAATTTTATAAGTCCAATCTGCAAATTTCATTAAATCCATTCCTCCTATGTCTTGAATATTAACTTTGCATAGTTGCGAAGATTTGTCGATTAGAATTACCATTAAAAGTGTTTCATCCATCGTCTAATTTTCTGACTTAAAAAGATTTTCAAAAAATGAAAACGAAATTCTAAAAATCAAAATAATAAAAAAATTTGTCTATTACCATGTTTTAACTGAATTAGAAGTATCGCTCGCTAAATATAATGATTTTGCGGTAACTTACGAGGATTTTCACGAATATCAATCGAGACCGTGATATAGCGGAGCGGTAGATCGCCTGTTTGTCGAATACTATGATTCTTATTAGGCGGTATATAAATGATATCTTCCTCATCGACTAATTCGGTATCTCCATCGATGGTCATAAGTCCCTGCCCAGAAATAACATAATAGATCTCTTCCATATTTTCATGGTAGTGCGGTATTGTTCCCTGACCTTCTAGGAGAATTGAATCCCATAATCCAACCATTCTATGTGTTCCATCTCTTTTCCCCAGATTCGCCTCTATATTCTTTATAATCAAATGTGTCACCCGCTTTTTCTATTTAAGTCTAAGTTGGCGCCTTGAATTTATTTTATCAAGTATATCGTTATGTTTTACACCAAGATAAATATTAATCTGACTAAAATGACAGCTTTTTGGTCTAACCATTTTTTCCATATTTCTGACAATTTTGATGCAAAAAAAATATAAGAAACGGAATCAGGTTTTGATATAAAGAGACATCAGATCATTAGAACAATCAAATTCTAATGATCAGTTAGTTATGAATTGATTTCTCTATTGAAAATTATATTATTGCTTAAAAAACTGTGGGAAGTTATTAAAATGAGTAAAGACTCAAGAAAAACCATCATTCCATTCATCATTTTTGCATATATTATTTTTGTGATCATTATAGTCAGTACCGGGATGTTCACACCTGAAGTTGAATCAAACGAAATTGTCCCCCTAACAGGCTTGCCAATGCCAATCCATAATCTTTTGGTTGTTCTCATATGGCCTCTAGTCATGTCAATAGTCTTGTCACTCATATTTCCTAGAGTCTTTGTCCCACTGTTTTTGAAGATAAAACAGTTAATCTGGAAAGATTATGAAAATGGCTTTATTAAGTTCGAACCAAGAGTCATGACATGGCAAACATTCCTGAAAAGAATGGTCTTTTGCTTTTTGCTTGTAATGGGGCTTGAGGCATCTTTGGCTCCATTAATCGATCCCTTTTTGTTTTTTACTGCCAGCCAAGAACAAGAACTTATCGAAATAGGTCTTGCCGAATCGCCTGAACTTGTTAGGTACGTCATGGCATACTTCGGTGCCTTAGCCATGATAATTGTACCACTCGCTGTAGGACTGTGGTCAATTGGATGGACATTTCATGATTCGGGTATTGTTCACTTCAAAGTCCCCGAATCAAATGAAAAGTTTCAAGAGATTGAACCTGTCCATTATCGCTGGGTTAATTGGCTGGGAGGCTATGCAGGTCTTTCCGCTATATTTTTCTATACCGGTGCTTTGTATGCATACCTTACAGTACCAAGCTACTGGATAGGAGATATGATCTGGAGTTTTGCTTTTTCTATTGTTCTAATTGTTGTAATGGGTCCATCATATCTCGCCTACTGGAAACTGGCGCCAAAATTTCTTTCAAAAGGATTTAAAGAAGTAAGAAGGATCTCGAAATCTGATATACTCAAAATATAGACTAAACTAGTGATATTCGTGAGTTGTTGGCAAATCTCGTACTAAAAACCCTTTTTCCTCTAACTTAGACATTATTTCGAGCGCTTTTCTAGGAGAAACAAAAATTTCATATGCTTTTAGTTTCGATCTAAGATCCATAGCAGTGGTTCCATTATTTGTTTCGAGAATATGGAGGCTGTATTTTTCGGTTTTTTTCCATCTTCCTAATTGTCTCACCGATTCTTCTAACTGAACACCATTACTAAATTGAAAAGGAGTTCTATAAAATTGCCATAACTGGTCATTTTGCAAGTATGGACAATTCTTGACTTCGTATACATTACAAAAGATACATGAACGTTTAAGTGGTTTATCAACAAAGGTACATCTTTTTCTAAACCATCTTTTTTTCAAGAATGGACAGGGAATCTTAAGAAGTGTTCTCCGAAGGGTATATTCCAGTTCATCCTTTAGGGATGGCATTTGTGTCATTGTTAAATGATTAATTCCATCATATTCAAGAATTAGAATGACTTGACGCAGGGCTTCTGAGAGTTTCTTAAGTAACATCTCAACAACTTCATTATCTGTATCGATATCTTCAATAACTCCGAGAATTATTTTTTTACTTAAGGCTCGAAATATTGTACGAATTTCTTGGAACAGAATTTTGTTAATTTGCTTTTGAAAAAATATTTGGACTGATCCAAAAATCGCTTCTAATAGCCCATTAACTAGATTTGAGTCTAAACTCTTTTTAGTTCCAGTTCTATAGCTATAAATACAGTTGCCATCCTTAATTAGGAATATATTATGGATCAATGACGTTTAACTCCTTTCTAAATGCACAATAGTGCTAGAAAGCCTAAGTATCATTTCACAAGTAATAGACTCAAAAATAAATTTTATAATTTATAGTGAATTCATCCGCATTAATCCACTATATATGTAATTTAGTTCAATGCAAATTGTTATACAGAATTAACTTTGGACTATTTTCAAATTTTTCATCGAAATTGCATACGAAAAATAAAAGTGAAAACATGAAGATATCATTCAAGCACGGAGGTAATATGATGGCGAAATGGGCTTGTTTAGCATGTGATTATGTGTATGATGAAGAAAATGGCGATCCTGAAAATTCAATAGAACCTGGCACTCTTTTCGAAGATATTCCAGATGATTGGCTCTGTCCAGTTTGTTTTGTTGGCAAAAACATGTTTGAAAAACTTGCGGATTAGCAGTCACTTATAATAATCTTCGAAGACAACCCACGTTTTTTTTACTATTTCATTAAAATCTTGCTGGGGATTATTCCAGTATGATTCAAAGAATTTTCTTTTTTGCGCTGCATGCATGAGTGAATCACCAAAAGAGTCAATACATTCCTCTTCATATTCTTTTAGAATTTCTAAATCTTCTTCTTGAACCGCTTCCACAACATATTTTCCAGCAAGCTGTCCACAAAGCAGAGCAAATGGTATACCGGCACCAGTTATTGAATGACATTGCCCGGCTGCATCTCCAACAAATAGAATTTCTTCTTTATGAAGAGTTAGCAATCCTCCAGCAGGGATCATTCCTGCCATTATCGCTAACTTTTGATTAGAAATTATGTCTTGTTTTACCAGTTCTTTAACAAATATCTTTAGAGCCTCTCGTGGCGGTATTCCAAACTTAAGACTTACACCAACTCCAACGTTACATACATCATCTTTTGGAAATAACCAACCATAGCCTCCAGGTATGTACTTTCGAAAATAAACCTCTGTAAAGTCCCTTTTTTCTTTTAATGGCATTGAAAATTGATTTGCATATATATATGTGGTGTTAAATATTCCTAGAGTTTTTCCCGTCACAGATTTTGGACCACTTGCATCCACAATTATTTTCGGAGAAATAAATTGTTCCTGTTTTCCTTCGCGTATCTTAACTTTATTTCTATGGATACCTAACGCTTCTGTTTTAGTAAAAATATGTGTTCCCATTTCCTCTGCTTTCTCAGCTAAGTGTTTATCAAACAAATCTCTGTGAATAATATATCCTTTGGATTCAGTAACGGTTACATCACCGTTTGGCATAACTGTATGCATGTAGTTAATTTTCTGTGCAATTATTTCCTTTTTTGAATCAGTAAAATAAGCAACTTGGAAAGGTATGTGTTCAGCACATTGCACTGGCACACCCAACTCTTTTCTTTTATCAATAAGAACAACATCTAATCCGTCTTTTGCAATACACCTGGCAGTTGTGCTTCCAGCTGGTCCAGCGCCAATTACTAATACTTCACATTCTGTTGGAATTGCCATCATTATGAGCGAACTCTAACGTTTTCAATGATTTTTTTTAATAGATCAAGTTTCAGGTCTGTTTGATGACCAAAGACGCCCTCGTACGCTTCTTTTTCTTTACCGAGTTCATAGCACGTGGATGAATCGATATCAATTAGTAAACCGCCGAGCCCAGATTCTCGAAATGCTTTTTGCCGTTTTTCGAAAAACGCTTCGCAACAACAACCTATATATGACTGAATACCTTCACTTTGGAGCTGTTTAAAGGTCTCAACAAGATGCTCAAAACTGCAGATACTTATAACTCGCAAGTTCTTTTCTTGACCAATATCGTAAGCTTCGCCTATACTGCAACCTCCACATCTTGCACAATAATCTTCGTTTCTAAACTCGCAATCTGGAAGCTTAGCACAATACGGCAGAAGTAAAACCGTATTATTTTTCAATAGATTTCCAAATGAATCATTAACGACAAATATTGAATTTGCCTCATCTATGCTAAGACCAGCATATTCTAATTTCTCAAGTGCCTCGTTAATTGCCCGATAAATGTCATCTTCGGATATGCCTAAAAATCTCGGTTTTTTTTCTACAAAAAATTTGTGGAGATTCTCCTTTAGATTTACAATTGGAGTGCTTTTAAGACTAGCTTCTAAGTCATAAACTGTCCTTGCTGGATCTACGAAGAAGTCTCCTGTTATCAAAGCTTGCTTTATATATCGCATTTTTGCATCAACATGAAGATTGACCCTTAACAGACCTCCATCTACTTTGTAGATCGATCGCAACATTTGACTGTAGTTTTGAGGTTCTGCTGTCAAATAAATCCATTCATCTGATACTTTTTCTGCAAGCTCCTTTTGAAGCAAAGATTGTTCACGAGTAGTTAATGAGTCTGCTCTAAATTGTATCCCTAGTTCTTCAGAAAAGCCTTGCAGCAAAGTTGTTTTAATTTTTTCAAGAGGCGGTATAGTTCCTAACTCTTCCTTAAGACAGGTCACACGATCCCTAGCAGATTCAATTCCTCGTTTAGTTAGTTTTTCTATAGGAATCCTCAATGCTTTAAGCATCATTTCCATATCTGTGTCAATTAACAAAGTTCCTTGGTAAAGACAAGCCTTATCCTCAAAAACGCCCCCTGTTCCAGATATCTTCTTGCCACTAACCTCAATATCATTCCTAGGTCTAAATTCTGCCTTTAAACCTAATTTTTGAAGACCTTTGACTGCACCTACACAGACTTTTTTTGTTATCTTCTCAAGATTTCTTCCTACATCTACATCATCGCTATTGAAAACCAATTCCCAACCTATTTGAGATTCATCAAAAAAAATAGCACCGCCACCTGTAATTCGACGATTGATATCAATTCCCTTTGAATTACAATAACTTACTCTGACCTCGTGAGCCACTGTTTGATGGTATCCGATCAAAACTACGGGAGGTGAAAACTGTAAAAATCTGAAGATATTGGGACTCTTACTTTCATTTCGCTCTTGAAGTAATATTGCGTCCAGAGCCATGTTTTCGGCACCAGTAAGTACACCTGTATCCAATAGACGCCAAATTCTGCTGTTTTCACCTGCATCCATGTTCTTACCTCGCTGTTCTGCCATGAAATGTGAAAAGTTTTATATGTCTTAGCGCACAGCCTCTTAAGGATTTGTCTGATATGCAGTAATGATAAACCTTTTTATGTCTGCAGATATTTTAAATGAAACTGAATTATCTAGTGAAGTACTTTCAAAGAGGGCTTTATTATGGATAAAGCAAAATCTCGAGAGATTGAGGAAAATACTGTAAAAGAGTCACCTGAGCACCTACAGATGTCTCTGGCCGCAGCGATGACACTTGGCCTAAAACCAGGATCATTTTATAAGGACGCTACATTACCGTGTGTGAACCTTTTATTGACTTACGAAGAAGGCTGTTTTGCGCGATGTGCTTACTGTGGTTTAAGTTACATAAGAGAATGTGAAAGCGAACTTCATAAAGATAAATCTTTTATCAGAGTTGAATGGCCAACTCATGACCTTAATACAATAATTCAAAAACTAAACTCGAAAGAGAAATGTTCTCACGTAGAACGTGTCTGTATTTCAATGCTCACAAATAAAAGAGCCCTCCAAGATACTATCATCGTGGCAAAAAGAATCAAAAGTGAAACAGATTTATTGATTTCTGCCTTGATCACGCCGACTATCGTTAATAAGGACTGGATTGTGGCTTTAAAAAATGCGGGTGTAGATAAGATAGGTATCGCAATCGATGCCGCTACTCCCGAATTATTTAATAAATTTAGAGGTAAAGATATACGAGGCCCACATCGCTGGGAAACATATTGGAAGATTATTCAAGAGGGACTTCAGGTTTTTGGAAGTAATAACGTTGGGATACACTTAATCGTAGGACTCGGGGAAACAGAAGAAGAAATGGCACAAATATTTCAACAAGCTGCTGATCGTGAAGTTCTCATACACCTTTTCTCATTTTTCCCAGAACCTGGCTCTCCTTTAGAAAATAGAGAGCAACCCCCAATCGGACAGTATCGAAGAATGCAATTAGCAAGATTTCTTATTGAAGAGAAGAAAACACGTATCGAAAATATGAAATTTGATAATGAGGGACGACTTATCGATTTTGGCATCCCAGAACAATTTTTAAAAGAAATAATCAATACAGGCATACCATTTATGACAAGCGGTTGCCCAGGTTCTACTCTACGCGTTGCATGTACCAGACCTTATGCGAATTCTACACCTTATCAGGCATATATTGGTGAGTGTAGAAATTTTCCATATCAACCCAGTACGAAAGAAATAGATCTAGTTCTACAACAGTTGCTCGATTATTCAGATCGACTTTCACTAGAGTCTTTAAAAAGTGATTCTTTTTTCGATGATAATTGATTTTTGCCATGAGATCAATTATACACTTGTGGGAATAAGATCCTATTTTACTATCACCTGTTTTTAAAGAAAGTTTGTAATCCCAAAAGATGTACTTTTATTACAACTATTAATTGCTCTATGTCTCTTCTTTTTTTCGTCTTTTTTCTTCTTGTTTCCTTAATTTTTCTTCTTCTTTTCTTCGCTTTTCCTCTTCCTTTCTTCTCGTTTCTTCTTCCTTTATTCGATTCAATGCATCTTGCTCTTTTCTTTTTGACTCGTCCTGGAATTTAACTCGAACTCTTTTTAGATCTTCTTTAGCAGTCTCATTTTTTTCTTCTATTACCACTACCTTCTCTAGACAATCAATAGCCCATTGATAATACCCCAGGTCCTCGTAAATTAACCCCATATTGTACCATGCAAATGAATAATCGGAGTTGATTTGCGTTGCTTTTTGAAAATTTTCAATTGCTTTGTTGTTATCGCCTAATTCCTTGTAAATTAATCCTATTTGAGACCAAATATCAAAACGATTAGGATCGACTGATAATGCATTTTGAAAGCATTTAAGTGCATTTTCAAAATTGCCTATCTTCTTATAAACTGATCCTAAGAGGATCCTAATGTTAATACTCCCTGGGTTAATTTCCACCGCTTTTTGATAAAATTCAATAGCGTTTTCATTCTCACCTAACTCTTCGTAAATTGATCCTATATTGCTTAATATACTAACATTTTGTGGATCTATCTCTAATGCTTTTTCATAACTCGCAAGTACATTTTCCATCTCGCCTAACTCTTTATGAACTAATGCTTTGCGTTGCCACATATCTACATTTGTGGGATCGATTTCTAATGCCTTTTCATAACTCGCAAGTACATTTTCCATCTCGCCTAACTCTTTATGAACTAATGCTTTGCGTTGCCATGTTTCTGAATCATTAGGATTTATTGACAATGCCTTTTCATAGCAAGGAATTACTTTATTGTGATTTCTAAGTTCGTGGTAAATCAATCCCATATGTTTCCACGTATCTGCATCTTTTGGATTGATTTGGGAATACTGAAAAAAACATTTGAGAGCTCTATTGTAAATCTCTATATCTTTTTGACCCGCTTGAGACCGATGGATAGCAAGACTATAGTAGGCGAATCCTAGTTCTTTCCGCGCCTCTACATGAGCAGGGTTGAGTTCTAAAGCCATTGTATAGTTGGATATCGCTGATTCAAAGTTGCCTAATTTTGCATCAGCGTGTCCTAATCCGTCAAACACCCAATAAAGCCTCTCATTAAGTTCTAATGCTTGGGTAAATTCGTTTATAGTTTGTTCATAGTTTCCTTGCTCATAATACTTTTTACCAGTTTTAAAATAAGTTTCTAGTCGAAACTGGAGATTTTTTGTCTCTATCAAAGAATCACTAGCGTCCCCATAGTTAGGGAATATTTCTAATGCCGTCTTAAAGCAATCTATTGCCCAATTGTAAACTCCTAATTCTTTGTATACTAAGCCCATTGAATGCCAAGCGTCTTTTTGTTTGAAATTGATTGAAATTGCTTTTTGATAACATTTTAAAGCCGTTATCAAATTTTCAGTGGCAGTCCCTAGAGCATGTAGCGAATCTGTTTTGGGTTTCCCAATTACTTTTTTTAATCCTCCAATAAGTTTTTTTGTTGCTTGTTGCTTAGTTGGTTCCTTCACGTCTTCATCGAGTGTACTTGTGTAGAAAGTAGATCCTAGTTCATACCAAGCATTCGCAAAATTTGGTTTGAGTATTACTGCTTTATCATAGTTGTAAATTGCATCCTCATATTTTCCTAAAACTGAATATGCAAATCCTATTTCGTATAAAACTGTTGGAAGATTTTGATTAAGCCTCAGTGCTTTTTTATATACATTTATAGCATTTTGATACTGTTTTTGCGTGATATTTGCCTTTCCTTCCTGCAGATATCTGTCAATTTCATCTTTCTGCATTTTTGCATCTTTGATTGCCTTATCAGCTTCAGAATTTGGATTTATATTCACTGCCTTTTGATAGCATTCAATTGCCCAATTATATCTGCCTAAACTAAGGTATGAAACACCCATACTCATCCAAGATTTATCATGTCCGGGATTTAATTCCACTGCCCTTTGGAAATATTCAAGAGCCTGCGAAAACTGGTCCATTTTATTAAGATAGACTCCAGTGTTATGCCAAGCAAACAAATAATATGGGTCTATTTCCAACGTTTTTCTCATACATTGAATAGCCTGAGGGTAGTCGCCAAGCTTTCCATACTCAATACCCATGTCGTTCCATACTTCTAAATTCTCTGGATCGTATTGTGTCGCTTTTCGATAACATTCAATCCCTTGTCGAAGGTCTTTTTTCTTGTAAGATTTAGTTCTATATTTTGTTGTATATGCAAATCCCATTAAGTGCCACGCTTTTCCAATTTCAGGAGCGTCAGGATCTTTATGTAATGCGGTTTTAAGAAATGTAATAGCATTTTCGAACTTGCCCAACCTAGCATAGCAGAATCCTATTCCAAATCGAGCCCTATTACGCTTTGAATCATCACGGAACGCCTTCTTGTAGTTTTCTAATGCGTTCTGGTATTTACCTTGAGCCGATAGTAACTTTCCTTGCTCTAGAAGTTCCTCTCCTTGTTCAAAAAGTTCATTTCCCGTTTTCAGGTAGTCTTCTAAAGACATTACCATGCCCCTCTCAAAAGCTGTAGATTAGTATATTAGATCCTTTACTCTACTCTAATCAAGTGTATGGTTGATTTAATCTATACCTCTGATAATCCTTCCATATTTTAATTTCAATTTAATAGGAATTATCTTTGGAATGTATACTTTAACTGATAATATTTATTAACAAAAAAAAATCATTTATACGTTTAAGATCATCTCAAGAGTTTGAGTTGTTTCAGCATCCCTTAAGCTCTTCTTACATTTATAGTAAATGAACTTCTATTAGATAATGTTGAGAAATCCGTATCGTATCTACCTAAACACAGCCTCAATTAGAATTTGGTAAAAATGGACTATTGTAGTAATTGTGGTAAAGAAATTGAAACTCCAGCAACGTTCTGTCCTTTTTGTGGAACACCTGCAGTTATCAAATCGACTACAACTCAATTTATTTCATCACCGTCACCAACAATCCCACCATCTCTAACGATTACTAATCTTCCACCACCCCCACCAACAATCCCACCACCTCCAAAAATCGCTGTTCCCAAACTTCGTGACTCGACATTGAAGAGTAAAGGTCGCATTACAGGATTATTCTCGCCCCAAAGGACAAGTTACATTATAAATGAAAATAGCTGGGATTTGGGGAGTGGCGTGATTTTAGATGAACATGGGCATAAAATAGGTATTATGACTCGAAAAATCCTTAGTCTGAGAGCTGAAATTAGTCTCAAAGAAGCGAATGGAATAGAAGCTGCAAAAATTCATCGGAAACTTGTAGCCCTTAAGCCAACTTATGATATCACAGATGCTTCTGATAAATTGATCGGCAGAATCGAAAAAGCTCTTATTAGCTTACGCCCAAAACTTGCTGTTCTTGATCAAAATGGAAATAAACTACTTGAAATAAAGGGTAATTTCACAGCATGGGACTTCACTATAAAGGATACATTTGGCAATCTTGTGGGCACTGTAAGTAAACTTGATAGATTACAAGATATTATCTTTAGTGGAATATGGGATCAAAGTGATAAATATGCACTTCAAGTTGAAGGAGACGTGGATAGACGATTAGTTGTCGCGACAGTTATAGCGATTGATAACATGTTCCATGACGAGTAATTATTTTCTCCAAAAGTCCTCTGCTTTCTCTTAGAAATATTCTCTTATCGCTCTATTATTCTTCTGTTTTTTCTTGTCAGCGTCTTTATATTTCCTTAATCATTTCTTCTCTTCTCTTCTTCTTTTCTTTTCTCTTCCTCTTCTTTAATTCGATTCAGTGCTTCTTGTTCTTTTCTCTTAGACTCTTCTTTTCTCTTCTTCTCATCTTCCTTTTTTCGCGCTTCTTCTTCTTTTATTCTGCTCATCGCTTCTTGTTCTTTTCTTTTAGTTTCATCAACAAGTTTCGAGCGGACTCTTTTTAGATCGTCTTTGGCAGTCTCATTTTCTTTTTCTATTACCACTACCTTCTCAAGACAATTAACTGCCCACTGATAATGACCCAACTCTTCGTAAATTAGCCCCATATTGTGCCAAGCAAATGAATACACTGAGTTAATTTGCGTTGCTTTTTGGAAATTTTCCAGTGCTTTGTTTTGATCACCTAATTCTTTGTAGATTAATCCCATTTGAGACCAGATATCAACGCGCTTTGGATCGATTGATAATACATTTTGAAAACATTTAAGCGCATTTTCATTGTTGCCTAATTCCTTATAGATTGATCCTAAGTAATTCCATGCATCTAGATTCTTAGAGTCGATTTCCACTACTTTATGATAATATACAAGTGCATTTTCATTCTGACCTTGCTCCCGATTAAGTAATGCTATGTTACTTAATGTGACGATATTTTCAGGTTCTATCTCCAATACTTTTCCATAGCTCCCAAGTGCTTCTTTCGTCTCGCCTAACTTTTTGTGAGCTGACGCCTTCCACTGCCATAGCTCTAAATTTTTGGGATCTAATTGTAATGCCTTATCGTAGCTGACTAGGGCTTTTTTCGTCTCGCCTAACTCTCTGTGAGCTAATGCCTTCCGCTTCCACGTATCTAAATCATTAGGATTTGTTGACAGTACCTTTTCATAGCATGGAATTGATTTGTCATGATTTCGTAATTCTTGATAAATTAACCCCATACGTTTCCAGGCATCTGCATGTTGTGGATTTATTTGTACGGCCTTAGTGAAATTTTCGAGGGCTGTCTTATATGCCACGATATCTTTTTCACCAGTTTGAGATTTACGAAAAGCAAGACTGTAGTATGCAAAACCTAGTTTGTACAACGCCTCTCCGTGAGCTGGGTTGTACTTAACTGCCATCTTGTAATTTGTAATCGCTGATTCAAGATCGTCTAATTTTGAATACGAGTTTGCAATCTCATACCAGGCTTTAGCGTTATTTTGGTCAAGTTGTAATACTTGTTTGAATTCTATTATGGCTTTTTCATAATCTCCTTGTTCGAAATATTCCCTTCCTTTCTGAATATATGGTTCTAACTGCGATGTCAGCATTCTGGTTTCATTTAAATATTCTTTAGCTTTTGAATGTGGAGGGTATAGTTCCAATACTTTTTCGAAACACTGAATAGAATAATCATACTCACTTAATTCTCTGTAGACTAAGCCCATATCGACCCATGCATCAATAAAATCAGGTTTCTGCTCAATAGTTTTTCTATAACTTGTTAAAGCCATTTTTAGATACTCAAAAGCACCACCAGAGATTTCCTCAGAATCTTCTTTAGATTTACCTATTATCTTTTTAAAACTTCCAACCAGTTTCTTTTTTGACGTTGTTTCCGAGGGTTTTTCGACCCCGCCTAAAGCAAGGTAATAGTAGGCGTATCCTAGCTTATACCACGCCTCTGTATTTGCTGGATCGAGTTGAACTGTTTTATTATAATTAGGAATGGCATTTGCGTAGTTCTCAGACATTGAATAAACTTGCCCTATTTCATACCATACATTCGATAAGTTTTGATTAAGTTTTAAAGCACGCTTATATTCATTAATGGCTTTTTGGTAGTCTCCTTGTTCGAAATATGCTTTTGCTTGTGTTGTAAAATTCATTATTTTATGCTTTTCATCAAATGCTGCCGATATAGCATCATTTACCTCTTTTGAATCTTCCATGTTTCTTGCCTTGGAACAATAATTGATTGCCTTATCATAATTACCTAAAATTCTGTACAAAACACCCAAATCTATCCACGCTGCAGCATATCTTCCATTTATTTCTACTGCTTTATAGATATATTCAAGAGCTTTATTGTAATCACCAGAATGTTTGTAATATAACCCCAAACCATGCAATGCATAAAAATACTCGGGGTTGAGTTCTAATGCCTTTTTAAAGGCGTCACCTGCCTGAGTATATTCATTTAGTTTGATTTGGACAAATCCCAGATCATTCCATGCATCGATATTGCCTGGGTTTACTTCAACAGCTTTTTTAAACCAATCAATCGCATTTCTAAGTTCACTTTCTTTAGGTTTAAGTTGATATTTACCATTATAGGCAACCCCCATTATATACAACGCCGCGGCATAATCAGGATCCTCAGGATCGCGATCCATCGCTTTTTTAAGAAAATCAATGGCAATATCGTAGTCCTCCAACCTTGCATGACAGAATCCCATACCATAACGAGCGCTATTGAATGTTGAATCATCTCGTGATGCTTTTCTGAACTCCTCAATAGCCTTTTTGTACTCATCTAGAGCTGCCATGTATTTTCCTTGTGCTAAAAATTCTTCTCCTTGTTCAAAATACTCTTTCCCTTTTTTCAGGTACTCTTCTCCAGACACCGCTAATCCCCTCATTAAAAGAATAACAATCAATATACAAAATCAAATACATATATTTTAGTGAAGTTTTCAGGAAAAAAATGAATCGTCTTTGCTTGCTTGAAAACAACAAATAATCTCGTATCTTTCATTTACGATGACCAGATCTTAGCCATCTCTTTTAAAACTGCTTCTTAATATTCTGAGAAAAATTCTTATTACTTTTTAATTTTTCTAGCCTCTTCTACTAATAAATTCAAATATACTATAATTTCTTTAGCCCTTCTTGCCTTTGTTGGTTCTTCGAGCGCTTGCTTATACTTAGCGGTTAGTTGGATCTTACTACTATTTTTAGACATTCTTTCATGTCTCCCACATTGCATAACATTTATGAGTTCCGTATTTTTAAACTTTATTAGATAGCGAAAGTTCTCAACTCTCAAGAATTTATGTCGGTAAAAATCGCAAATTATTATAAGTCGTATGACTCTAATTCGACGCAAAAAACAAAAAAATTGAAGAAAAGTTGATTCTTTTTGAAGTTCTTGAATTGCGAATTTTAGAGAAAAAGAGCATATATTTTGAAAACAATTTAAACTACCTTGGTAGATTTGATACCTCTGTAGCAAATGGAGAACTATTATTAAAATGTGTTAAAAAGCTCTATAAGAAGATTTACCAAACAATTTAAAGATTTAATACCTTCTTATACCCGAAGATGTCAAGAAAACCATGTCCTGAGACGTTGCAAGCGATTACTTTTTCCTCGCCGTTTTTCTTACACTCTAGCGCTTCATCAATCATGGCTCTGATAGCGTAGGATGATTCTGGTGCTGGTAAAAAGCCTTCTGTTTGAAGGAACATTCGTGTAGCCTCGAATACCACTTTCTCGTCTATGGGGTAGGTTCTTGTTTTAATATATCCTAGATTTCTTAAAAGACTTAGAATTGGTGATGCTCCAGAGTACCGGAGGCCATCTCCGTATATCGGTGGCGTGTCTACATCATGCCCTAAGGTATACATTTTCATTAAGGGCGTTTTTCCGGCATGATCTGCAAAATCATAACGATATTCACCTTGACTTATGTTTGGAGCGGCCAAGGATTGTGATGCAAGAAATTCACATTCTCGTTTACCTTTTAATACTTCCCCAATGAAAGGTAATGTGAAACCACCAAAATTAGATCCGCCTCCGAAACAGCCTATCAACAGATCTGGTTGTTCATCTACTATATTGAATTGCTCAATGGATTCTAAACCAATTATTGTCTGGTGCATTAATACGTGATTCAGGACGCTTCCCAGAGAATAAACAAACCCATTTTTCTCTGCATATTCCAATCCCTCAGAAATTGCTATGCCTAATGAGCCAGGATGTTCGGGATTTTCTTTGAGAACGCTTTTGCCAACTTCAGTTAATTGACTTGGCGAAGGATGCACCTCAGCACCATACATTTTCATTAGAGTTCTTCGATCAACCTTCCAGTCATACACATTGCGAACCCAAAAAACTACACAAGGTAATCCCATCAAACTTGAACCGTAAGATAATGCAGTACCCCATTGTCCAGCACCAGTTTCAGTAACTACACCTTCGACACCTTCTTGTACAGCATAATACAGCTGTGCTAGTGCGGTGTTGACTTTATGACTTCCTGTGGGGGATAAATCTTCTCTCTTCCAATAGAGATGTGCAGGAGTTTTCAATGCTTTTTCAAGTCGTTTAGCTCGACGTAATGGTCTTGGTCTACCTGCCTGTATATATAACTCTCTTAATTCCTCAGGTACTGGTATCCAGTTTTGATCTGAAAACTCTTGTTTTAAACATTCTTTGACAATGACTTTAGAGAGAAATTCAAGTCGAGAAGGACCTGTTTCAGGTTCTTTAGGTGGTGGAAGCGGTTGTGGAAGATCAGGTATAATGTTATACCAATTTTTTGGAAGATCATTAACCGGTAACTGAATCTTTACGGCTTTCATAAATTTCCCCTCAATTCGGTTCTTAGTAGATACTTTGTGTCTTTGTATAATCCTTGAGCAACGTACTTATCTCCTTGCTCTAAACACATTTTACAACTCTTCAGGTGATCTTCTGCCGACATTTTTTAACCTCTCCTCAAATTATCAGGTATTAAATCAACTACACACCCTTTTAAAAAAGTTGGATAAAATGCTAAATAATAAAAGAACGACTAACTATAAATACTTGAGTTAGCGTAAATCAGTCTGCAATCCAAATTACTTGCTTAAAGTCGATTAGAAAATAAACGATACATTATAGGGGGGTACATGAATGGGAAAAGAAAAAGGTATAGGTTTAGTGGTGATAGGACTTTTTTTATTTATAATCGCTTTAATTACGCCGTGTTCGATTGTATTAGCAATAATAATTTTGTTATGGGGAGTAAGTGAGTTTAGAAAGGAAGAACCTGAATATCGACCGCCTTCACTAACCCTATCTACAGACCAAGAAACTGTTTTTTGTGGTAACTGCGGAACGGAGAACCTTGCTGTTGCGAGAGCGTGTCGTGGATGTGGCAAGTCTTTAGAGATAGCAAAAACAGAAACATATCCCTCAGGAGAGTCCGTTTACTGTGTATATTGCGGAGCACAGAACAATTCGATTTCAAGGGACTGTGTAAAATGCGGAAAGACATTACCAATTGATTGATCACGCAAAAATTCTGATAAGTCAATTATTTAAGAGTTATTTCAGATGAATGAACATTTTTGCCTTTTTTTTTCTTTCATCCTCACTTTATTTTCATCTATCTTGTGATTGTGTCAAAATGCATAATGAGTATTTCTACCTTTTTCTTAAATTCCATCTTGTAACCGCGAGAAGTCCCTTCTCTTCCAAGAGGGTAGAGTAGTTCATCTATTTATATTTCACATTTACCCTCCCTAAGAAATTAGAAATCAATATGTTCTTTAATATCTTTTCCACACTCAATACAAAACCTCATCCCCTCCCATTTTTTCATCCTGGTTCTACAATATGGGCAAAAAACGTATTCGGGATCATAACCATCTTGATTCATTTCTATGACTGGAGGAGGAACCGAGGGAGGTTCTGTTGGGAGTATTAAGCCCTCAGGTGGCTCTGTAACGGTAATTTGCAGTGAATTGGATCTAATTACGAAAGTTTTTACACCATATAATTCATACATATTGAAAGAGATTCGAGCTGTATTATCGCCAGATACATCAAAGACACCGATTACTAATGGTGTTACATAAAATACAATACCCCTCGTGTCACCTGAACCAATCTGTGAAATAGATTTCACTGGATCATCAATTTTAAAATCTGCACCCACTTCAGCAACAACTCTAATGTTGTCTATAGCATATTCTGAATTATTTGTGATTTGAATTGGAAGTTGATTTGGAGTAACAGCTTGCATTTCGTCCGATGTCATTTCTACATCAATTTTGGGAAGGATAAAACACGAGTCGCCCAACACAATTTCACACAAAACAGGATTTGGATATCGTTTAAACTTTAATTCTAATTGTGTATCAAAATGTAAGATTCCGAGAGGAAAATCTAATGGGACTGGAAATGTATTATCGTGTTTTGTTCTTTCATTTGCATACATTTCAATCGTTGATTCTATTGCAAGATTTTTTATCATGAAGGTTAGAGTACAGGGTTCATAGTAATTTGTTATGTGAAAGAGTAGCAGAACTTCATTACCTACTTTTTCGGCTTCAACTGTTTCGAAATCTATTTTTGGAAGAATATCAGTAATTTGCAGACTATCATGGTGACATTGAGGACAACCTTTCCTTATTATGTCACCTTTACATATTGTGCCTGTACCTGGGCCTACCGAGATATAACCCTTTGAGATAGCACTTTCAATAGTCTTTTGTTCTGTTTTTTCTCTGACGCCATATTTACTGCCTCCTTCTTCTCTTGACATTGCTGAATGCCAACCACAGGACAAGCATTCAAGCATATATCTATAGAACTTGCCGCCACGTGTATAGTAGATTATAATCAGAGGGTTCCTGCATTGAGGACATTGTGAGTTTTTAGCATGACCACATTTGCTATCCAATCTTTCAATTCTAGCAAGATTGTATCCTATACCACATATCGAACAATAATAGATTTTTTCTGACGTGCATGCTTCACAGAAAATTAAACTGCACTGAGGACAATAAAATGAGGCAATTGCTCCACAAATATGACATCTATAGAATACAGGGGCTTTTATTGGTTTTTTTTCTATATAAATTTGTTTCTCAGATATTCTTTTCCCCTCAGTTAAACCCTTTTGTTAAAAACAATTCTTTTCGTGTAAGAGAAGATGTAAATACAGTTTTGATGACAAATTCATCTGTGGAGTATATATTAATTCATATCTGCTAAAAAATATTATGGGTATTATTATCGGACAAGCGTGTATGGATATACTAGTGAATCTTACATGACGCCCCCAATTGGCATCAGCTTCTTTAAAATTAGACAAGACTTATTGTAATTATTCATTTTTTCAGTTACACTGATTTATGATACTGTTACTTATCCTGTTCTCATTAACGATCTATAATTTCTATTTAAGTTCTTCAAATCATTTTGTAAGATTGTAGAAATGATAACATCATTCTATAAATACTTATATCTTAGAATGGGGAATACATGATTTTACCTTTAAGGGGGAAGGTGTTATTTATGAAACATAAGTTGGGCATAATTCTTTTGTTAACTTTTGTATTAGTAGTAGCCGCCCCGCCAAGTATGGCAGCTTCGGCACCATTGGAATACGAAGGAGAGATGAAAGATGAAGGATTTACTTTTGACGTAGATGCCAACTTTCGTTTAGATGTTACTTGCAGTGATAATTGGCGATACTGGCCAGGTTTAACATCAGATACACTTACAATGAAGCTCCTGCTAGATTCTATTACACTCTCAAGAAGTGGCAAGACCTATGACTACCATACAGGTGTCGGCCAAATGGGCAATAATCAGTTTAAGTCAGAAGAATGGACAACAGAAGAATGGGATTACTGGTACGAATATTACGAAACTATCTCATGGAGAAAGGATTATTTTGTGCATCTTGAAGGCAGGGCTTATGGAACGATTGAATATTCAGGTGCGATCGCTTCACTGATCCCTGATCAGATTACTTGGCACGATTCTCCTACTGAAACCGCTATAGTTCATACTAAACCGAACTTACTTGGAGGAGCATCAATTAAAGTCACTGTTGTTGATTATCAACTCCGAATCAGAGTTTCTACGGTAACATACAAAGATGGCTATGAATATGACGAAGATGATGGAGATTGGACTAGTTGGAAGAGCTTCACAACGTCTTCTACTAACTATGTCGAACTAAACATGAGCAATATGGGTGTTTCTCTCTTTGTAGTGGTCACTGTTGCCATAGTAAGTGTAATTCTTGTCGTATTGATCTTTACCAAAAGAAGAGTAGAGATCGTAAGCCCTGAAGATGAAGAAACAGGCCGTATAGTATTGCCAGCAGGAGAAGTAGGTCCTCCACCATCACCACCACCAAAAGAAGAAGTAGGTCCTCCACCATCACCATCACCACCACCAAAAGAAGAAGTAGAGACAACAGGAAACCTGTGTCCGTTCTGTGGAAGCGTGAATTCTCCTACAGCACAATACTGTGTAGATTGTGGATCCATGTTGGAGGAGTGAATTCTTTCCTTTTTTTTTGAAAAAACCGGTAGCCAATTAAAAACGGCAATTAAATTGGCATATACAATATGGAAATAGTTTTATTGAATTTGAACAACATCAGTGTGGTTTGTTTTTTGAAATTGATGAGGATGTGTTTCTAATAGATTCGAAATCGTTTTTTTCACCTTCAAAAGCAGAGCAAATTTTGAGAAGTGATAAGTCTGAATTCGAGGAATTTATGAATGAAGCGTTTACACTTCGCAAAAGAAATTTTAAAGACACGTTGATGAATTTCGCGCCGAATATTGTGCATTATGAAATCGAAAGTTTTAAGCAGGAATCTCCTAACGCCTTTGTGCCTATAAGCATTACAGGAACTGCATGTGCTCTTAATTGCGATCACTGTCAATCTAAAATTCTGGAATCAATGAAACCCGCACGATCTCCTGAAGAATTAGTTCAATTATGTGAAGAACTTAGCAAAAAGGGTTCTAAGGGTGTTTTAATTAGTGGAGGCGCAAATACACACGGATTTGTCCCTCTTTTAAAGTATGCAAATGCTCTAAGGATAATAAAAGAACGTTTT
>JAEOSF010000029.1 GCA_016840515.1 Candidatus Borrarchaeum yapensis
ATAATTTGAATTGCATTAAAGCATCATTTCACGCGATTCATAAGAATACTAGATTCTATCTCACACTTACAATTACCACTTATCAAGGTGAACTATCTCATTCAAAGACTTCTTGGGTTGCTGAACTGGGTCCTCATCAGGTATACCAAAAGTAACCAAACCCACTATCTTAGAATCTGCTGGGAGGTTTAGCGTGTCTCTGAGTTTTGTATCATTCCAAGCTCCTATCCAGCAGCACCCTACTCCTTGAAGCCAAGCAGCCGTAACCATGTTCTGAAGAGCTATTGTTACATCCATCAAAGTAAGCCTCTCCATAATTACCTCAGAAGGTTTGTATAACCCCACTACAATGAAGTCGGCTTCACTAGTAAATTCATTATATCCTCCAAAGGAACAAGCTTTTTTGGCTTCCTGATCCCTTATAACGACGAAGTGCCAAGGCTGCGTGTTTACTGCTGAAGGAGAACGCCTTCCAGCTTCTAAGATGTTATTTAATACGCTTTCAGAGACGTGTTCCTTCTTATACTTTCTGATACTTTTACGGGTCAACATTTTTTCAATGCAATTCATTTCTTTCACCATTTTTCATTCTAAAATTTCAGATCGCCTATATTTTTCGTACGCTTCATTTGAGGTCATTACAGGTATGATTTCGAAATCCACTAAATCTTGCCAGTTTGAAATCCACTCCTGTAACTTATTTATGTCATCGCACTCAACAACTTGATAACATTTCTCAAATTTTATGTCTACCCAGCTATTTATATAACTCAAGCCTTCTGGCATCATCCTGCCATTCTTCTCATATCGATCGTATACCGCTTTAGCACTGCTTTTCTTGAAATTCTCAATCACCATGAATATCATACAACTACCTCACAAAGACTCTTTTCTTATAGGGGAAGTTTTCTGGTTCTTTAGCTGTATATATTTAAGGATTAGAGTGAATACTTGTTGGAGGGTATTCTAATCAAAACTAAAAATCCTTGTGTTCGTGAAACTATTCTTTATGAAGACTTACCAAACAAGAAGGTACGCTGTGGCGTATGTGAACGAAGATGTGTAATCCTCAACGGAGAGCGAGGATTTTGTAAAACACGTGAAAATATGGATGGTAAATTGTTTACATTGATTTATGGTGACATTTCATCAATTTCAGCAAATCCCATTGAAAAAAAGCCATTATTCCATTTTTGGCCTGGAAGTTATGCACTAACTGTCGGCTCATGGAGCTGCAATTTTACATGCCCTTGGTGTCAGAATTGTGGAATTAGCAAAACCGAACCAAATCCACGTCGAACAAACTATATGAGTCCAGAAGAATTTGAAAAAACGATGAAAGCAAATGATTGTATTGGATCATCGATTAGTTTTAATGAACCTACCCTTCTTTTAGAATACTCTCTTGACGTCTTTGATAGAGTAAAAGAAGCTGGGACATTCTATAATTGCTTTATTACAAACATGCATATGACAGAAGAGGCTTTGAAATTACTCATAGAACATAAATGCGATGCATTTGCCGCTAATATGAAAGGTGATGCACAAGTTGTCAAAAAGCACTGTAGTGCAGACGTAGAACTCGTATGGAGAAATCTAAAAATAGCAAAGGAAATGGGATCACATATCGAAGTAATTACGCTTGTGATACCAAGGATTAATGATGATGAGCAAATCCTAAGCGAGATTGCAACTCGTATCCACGATGACTTAGGTAAAGATACGCCTTGGCATTGCACTCGTTTTCATTCCGCATATAAATCTAGGGATCTAGGACTCAAAGCGAGAACGCCTATTGCTACACTGGAAAAAGCACATGAAATTGGAAAAGATGCTGGTTTGCGGTTTGTGTACTTGGGAAATGTACCAAATCATCCTTATGAAAACACATATTGTCCTTCTTGCAATGCATTATTGATTAAACGATTTATTTTTGACTCACAGATCTTTTTTGATGTTAAAAAAAGAATAGATGATAGAATTGATTTTGAAAAAAGGTGTCCTAACTGTGGAGAACATATTGAAATATTTGGTGAGTTCATTAGAAAAGAAAAAGGGATTTTTGGATAAGTCTTTATGAAGAGCGCTTCTCTATTGGATTATAACTAACTCGGGATGACGTCGCTCATAATAGCGGATATATGCTTTTAGAACTTCAATCATTGCACGGATTCCCATTTTGACTATAGCTTTATGACCCATATCGCTGGCAACCACTCTGTAATTTTTGTCCATATGCTTGATATTGTGTTTCCAGCAGTCTAAGAGAATGCGAAAATGATATTGGTTCATATTATCAGCTATGAAGGCTCTGGAATCTCTCATTGAGGTAACTTGCATCGGAACGAAGAAAAGTGGAATATACAAGTGAGGAAATGCGTCTAGTCTTTTTATTAGTTCAAGGGTCTCCTTCATTTCATCTGGTCCTTCACTAGGAAGGCCTGCGACTAATGTACAGGCATTTGTCCAACCCAAATTGGCACACGTTCGTAGGGCATCGTATATCATGTCTGGATATTCTTCTGATGAGAAAGGAAGGGCTTTACCATGCATTATTTCTCCAATTGTTTTGGTACATCCTGTTTCGATTCCTGGTTGACAACCATAGTACATGTGCCCTTTGCTTCGGAGGTATTTTGTCAGTCGTTCAAAAAAGTCTGGGTCGAAAGCCATTGGTGCTAAAGTCGAATGCGTTACAAACACTCGGCTAATGCCAACGTCCTCGAAGAGGGTTTTATATAAATTCATAATCGCATCTTCGTCCGGGTAGAAATGCTTGGAGTTTGAACCATATAAGAACACGTCCTCAGACTGTAGACACATTGAATTATCACTGCTTCCCTCTGCATTTATTTTTGCATCATGCACAATTTTTTCGAGAGGGAAATCTCTCATTTTTCCAGCAGTGTTCGGGGCACAGAATTTACATCCTCTCCCGCATCCTCGTGATATCTCTGTATAATTGCCAAGAGCTGGACCCTGTAATAGAGGTACATCTTCTGGTTTTACAGGTTTTCCGTAAAACACTCTTTCGTCAAGGCCGCCATTGTTTTCCATTATTTCAGGAAAAATCTCTGAAATTACATATTCCCCTTCACCGATTACTAAATGATCTATACCAAATTTATCCATGTGTTCTTGTACTTCCCAGGCACCTGGGCCACCCATAACAACTTTAAATCCATATTTATTCTTTAGTTCCTTAACTTTTCGCATTAATCGAAAATATTCGATGCGATTGTGTGGGATGCCCTTGAAAATGGTGCTCCAGGTTGAAGTTGCAGGACCGATGCCCAATGGATCTTCTGCTGAAATACCAACGATTTTCGTGTTTTTGTTTATCAACGTATCCAAATGAAGCGAATGTGCAACTTTTACTTGTTCTCTGGAAAAACCACTTTGTATACATGTTGCTTCAATTGTCCTAAGACCGAGAGTTGCCCGAACTAACGTTCCATCAGGATAAGCTGGTTCAAGTGGGCAAAAGAACTTGAAGTAAATCCAGTGTGGACATATATTTTGCGGTAGGCATGCACCAAAGCCAACATAGGGAATACCGTTATAATCGCTTGTTAGCGATAGGTCTGAGGTTAATACAATTTCTGCATGTGCCATGTAAATTCACCTGCCCCTTAAGACGAAAAAGTTTCGTCATAGTTCTGAATAAATAGATTGGATTCTATAAAATAGTTAACGATCATTTTAGTACACAATTGCATTTTCTAATTTGTATTAAATTTACGTGAAATTCTTTGGTTCTAAAACAATTTGATTTATATTTTAGCAGTCGTATCTTTAACTTTTGTTTAAGAATCTTTTTCTATTTCATACCATTACAAGTATATATATATTCCGAAATAATGCGATTTCAGAAAATATAGTGCTATAAGGCACTGTGATATTGGCAAAAACTTCAATAAGTATGATAGTATTATCATTTGGGTAGAAATCTTTTGCAATAATTACAGGTAGAAGTCAATATTTGTCTCTACCAAAGGAGTACAATCACCATTCAATTTTTATATTTAATCCTATGACTATACTCTCCCATAAAAAAATTGAGGGCTAGAATTAATGCAAATTAGCGCAAATCTTGCTCAGTATACAACTTTATTCGTTATCATTTTAGTGATACTTGCTGTGATCATTGTTTGGAAGGAAAAATGGATAATTGGAATGGCATTTAGAAATTTCAAACGAAAAAAAGTCAGAAATACACTGACTGTTATTGGTGTGTTATTCAGCGTTGCAATGTTAGTAGGGTTTAACATTACACGAGTTAACGTTAGTAATACTTTTTATGAGACGATAGAGCTTGCCACTGGTAAATTGGATTTGGAGGTTACTAGAGCGGATGGTGAAGCATTTTCGGAAGATTTAATGCACATTCTTGATGATGTAGAGGGAATTGAGGCCTATGCACCAAGAATACAACGTTATAGCGTTATCTTTCTTCATGCATCATGGAATTCCACAACGGCAACGGTACTTGGAGTAGACCCTATCTTAGATACTGCTTTTGGGGAACTTTATGATATAAATGGATCCAAACCAATTGATTATCTTGTAAAAGATTCGAATGTAATTGTCTCAGAATCATTAATGGATGGCATATCTGGAGAACAAGATGGTAAAATAGTGAATGCATCAGTTGGAGACAGTCTCAATATTAAACACTATTATGATTATCCACAATCTAAATCAAAAAGGTTTGATATTGCTGCCTTTGCAGAAAGTAAAGGAAAAATCGCACAGGTTGGCTATGGCCGAGTAGTTGTAGTAACATTAGGCAAAGCACGAAAATTAATGCCAAATATGAGTGGCAAAATTGATAAAATTGTCATAAATCTAACAGAAGAAAGCAGGAAAGACTATAAAGCGGTTATGGAAGCGATCCAAGATAAATTTGGTAAGGATTTTATAGTTGAAGCGGTCAGAGAAAGTCTACTAGCAATAGCAGAAGGCGCTGTAGCGGGTTTTGACGAAGCATTAAGGTGGTCAGGTCTAATTACTTTATTGGCTTCTGTCTTTCTAGTATTTAACAGCATAATCATGACAATCTCTGAACGAAGATATGAATTAGGTGTAATGCGCTCTATTGGAATGTCAAAGTTTCAAGTGTTCCGTCTGATCTTTTACGAAATCCTCCTCTTAGGTGGAATAGGATCTCTTTTAGGAGCATTCGGAGGCATATTGGTTGCACATGCAATAACCACGTATGTTTCAAATACATACGTATACGGATTTAAAGTTGTAATAGACTCTGTGGAAATAGATCCGTCAATTATGTTCAATGGTTTTCTCATGGGTCTTTTTTTTACAATCGTAGGAGCTTTGGTTCCGCTTTTTTCAGTAGCTAGTATGAAGGTAATCCATGCGTTACGTGGAGTCTCCGATAGTGATGCGAAAAAGAAATTGCCTCTTATAGCTGTAGTTGGTGGTATTATACTAGCTGTTGTAGGTCTAGGTAGTCTTTTGATTGTCCCAAGTATACCTTCTGGCCTCTTATCAGATTTTCTATCAGGGGCACTCTTCTTATTTGTTATTGGAATAGCTATTGTGGTTGCAAAGTATAGTAAAAAAGCAGCTGGACTTGTCGGAGGGCTGGGGCTCACCGCTATCGGAGCTTTCATCACAATAACTGCTATTTCATATTTAAGTGAAATTGTTTTAATGATTGGAAGTATTGTGCTCTGTGGTGCGCTTCTCAGTATAATCTCAAAGGGCTTTCATAGAATTATTAATACTATTCCCGCTTTTAAGACGATAGCTAAGATAGCTAGTAGAAATGTTATGCGTCATTCAGTTCGTTCAACGCTTACATTTGGTATTTTTACTATTACGATCACCTTGAGCATACTCTTCAGTTCAATTAACACAGCCGTAGATGCAGGAGTAGTTAATTACATCTCAGAAGGACTTAATATGGACTTAATTGTCACAACAAATACAGGTGCTCCAGCTACTCTCTCTGGAAACTTATCACGAATTGACGGAGTCCACTGGACTAATGAAACACCAAGCGGAGAATGGAGACCTGGTGTTAGCGTAGCTGAAATGACTGGAGCAAAATTTGAACTCTGGGATGAAGAAGAAACATCCCTGTTGATGGCTGTTAACTCATCAACATTTGCTATTGCTATTGAGCAAGATATAGTTCAGCCTGATCCAAATAGTACGGATCCTATAAAACTCGTTGAACAATTGGGAGATGCAGATAATAAATGTATTATAAGTGACAGACTTGCTGAAAAACTTCATGTACAAGTAGGTCAGAAAACAAGACTTGAGATATCAGCTCATGGTAATTCTACAGAATTTAGAGTTGTAGGTATTGTACATAATGACCTAATTGGGTATCCAAAGGGTGGTTACTTCGCTATAATCGACCTTGAGAAATATTATGATTTCGGATTTGATGATGATGTACATATATTTTATATAAAACTTCGAAATCACCATTGGAATGGAACTGTGGTCGATCAAGATAAAGTCACGCAGCAGATTCTTGATTTGTATGGTGATGAATACAATTTGCATGTTACACAAACAAAAGAAATTGTATCAGAGTGGCAGGAAAATGTAACCAATACTACAAAATTTATGGCTACACTGGCATCCACTTCAACTCTGATTGCGCTCCTTACTCTCGCTACCACAATGATAAGAGTTGTCCAAGAAAGAAGACGGGAACTTGGATTACTTCGTTCTGTGGGATTCTATAAATCTGAACTCCTTAAATTGTTACTTGGGGAATCACTTCTCTTGGCAGTTTTAGGGCTTAGTGTCGGTATAATTAATGGCTATATCCTAGCTGCATCATATCTTCCCTTGTTTAAGAGCATAGGTTTTACCCCCTATGATGCTAAATTCATATTTCCATGGTTCCAGACAATTTTTATTGTTATTCTAGGACTCATTATAGCAGTGGCAGGTACTGCAATTCCTGCTTATAAAACACTGAGAATGAACCCTGCTGAAGCTGTACATTACAGAGGCTGATCTTGATATTATAAGAAAAACTAACTGGCAATTAGAATAACTACAACTGCAATTATAATATGTATAGTTTACTAATTGACAATAGAGTAAACAGAAGACCGCCTAAAAATGTGTTTATGTAAGGATAAAACCAATAAATTTTCTCTATGTTTAGTTCTGTTTTTAGCAAGAGTGCTAGTGGTAGTGCAGGATAAAGCAATGTCAGCACACTCAATATCCTGAAGCCAGAATAGAAGTATACTAGAAAACTCAATGGACTAAAGGCGGCATAAAACAGAAAAATTAATGAAAATACGGACCAGAACGAGAAACAGAGAAGCAAAGATGGTTTCTTATTGAGGAATACTGCTGTGGTATTTATGCCAACTGCCTTATCTGGTTCTATATCTGGAATTGCGGAGAAGAGGTGCATGGCGGATGTATGCAAAAAACCAGCAAGAATTACAAGAAGGGGAGGGAATACTCCAGTTATTTGGATGTATGCAAAGATTCCTGGCATTATATAAAGAATATTAGAAGAGAAGTCTAAAAATGGCACAGTTTTAAATCTAAGTGGTTTAGCGCTATAGAAGTATGACAGGAATAGGAATGTTATAAAAATAACTCGTTCAAGTATATTTTTCTGGAAAATAAGCAAGATCACACTAAAAACAATTACGGTACTTAATAGAAGACGAAGTTTTCTCCTATCTCTTTCAATTACCAAATATTCTTTCTCTTCTTTCTTTGGATTTAATTTATCTGTTTCTAAGTCCCAGTAATCATTAATACCGTATAGAAAAACATTGGCTGGAAATATGAAGTAAATTAGATAGATAAAGTATTCCAGATTAAAAAAATCGAGCCAAGATGTCATACCAAGAGCGTAGCCTACAACGTAAGTCCCAGCAGTATACATCCAAAAACGAAAGCGAGATACTTTAAATGCTAATGAAAAGATATTTTTCAATATCTTCACCGATACAACATCTTAATCGGACCTTTAAAAGTTGAACAAAGGATCATTTGTTCTTGCTGTTCTTTTTTTGGTACCTTATATGCTTTTTTAATCGTCAAGCCGTTAGTCACGACCTGAGAGACTATCTTCTTAATTGATGGTTTGACTTTCTTGTTGTAGATAACAAAGGGTTTTTCACAGATTTGATTTGCAGTCCATTTATACATGTCTGAGGCTGTTTTAATCGGTATTAGATACCGCATTGGTATGAATCTGAATCCATTTTCTGCCTTCTCTTGCCAAGTTAGGTAACGGTCAATTTGTGTTTTAATAAATCCCTTAAATTCAAGGGGATATTGACGAGTGTATTTGTATTCTAAACTTGAAAGATTAAATTTTTCGAGATCTACTTGTGGAAAATATGTTCTTCCCAGTAAGATGTCCTCGTCGATATCACGAATAAAGTTGATGAATTGCATTGCTCTTCCAAGATATCTTGCAGCTGGATACGCTTCTTTCGGAAGACCCAATATTTTCGCCATCATCAGTCCAACGACTTCCGCTGAACCGTAAAGATACTCTTTAAGGTCTTCTATAGTATCATATGTGGATATTGAAAGATCCATTTCCATTGAGTGTAAAAAGGCATCTACCCACTCATATTTAATGTTCTTACGTTCCAAAAGATCCACGAATGAATCAATAACAACATCATTAACCAAAGCACCATTTCTTGCGCGTTCATACTTATCTGTAAATTCAAAGAATTCCGTTTTTTGTTGAGGTATTGAGTCGACATAGTCGTCAGCCTTTCTAACAAAGCTATAGAGTACGAAAACATCCTCTTTTACTTTCTTTGGAAAGAATACACTACTATAGAAGTATGTCTTACTTCCGTTTTTAAAGATAGAATAGATTGTTTTATTTACCAGTTTTTTCACCTTCTTAAGGTATCATAATTTCATTAAATCTCATCTTATCATTTAAGGTATTTTTTTTGGAGTTCTTCTCTAACGATTTGGGACGATATTAGAGTCATGGGGACGCCAATACCTGGGTGTGTGTATGCACCAGTATAATACAAATTCTTCACTTTCTTGCTCCTATGTGATGGTCTCCACCATGCTGTCTGTCGCATCGTATGTGATAGGCCGAGTGCAGTTCCTTTATATGCATTATATCGCTCAGCAAAGTCATTGATACAAAATATTCTTTTTGTAACAACAAAATCTCGTAAAGGTTCACCTAACTTTTCTTCAAGGTCAAGAAAGATTTTATTGAAGAAATTTTCTCTGAGTGCTTCAGTATCTTCGAGTCCTGGAGCGAGAGGGATCAATATAAAGAGTGTTTCACCATGTTCAGGTGCAAATCCACTACTCGATTTTGAAGGAACGTTCACGTAATATGATGGAGTTTCAGGCCATGCGGCTTTTTTTGGATCGAAAAGTACGTCAAAACCTTTATCCCAATCTTCATCGAGAAATAGTGTATGGTGTGCCAAATTCTCGACCTTTTTATTGACGCCAACATATGCTACCATTGCAGATGGCGCTAAAACACGTGTATCCCAATATTTTTCAGAATAGGTTCGATAACGTTTATCTAGCAGTTCTAGTTCTGAGTGTGCATAATCTGCATTCACTAAAACTATGTCTGCGTCAAGAGTCTCCTTTTCAGTAACTACACGTTTTGCATGCTTATTTTCGACTTCGATTTTTGTGGCAGGTTGATTGAATTTGAACTTTGCTCCATAAGATTGTGCTAGTTTGTAGATAACGTCAACGACTCCTCCCATGCCGCCTTCGGGAAACCATACACCCATATTGAGGTCAATATGATTCATAATGTAGTACATCGCAGGTGTATTTGTGGGGGCACCGCCTAGAAAACCAATGGAATATTCCAAAATTTTCCTCGCTTCATCGCTTTCGAATCTCTTTCGTACAAAGGAATCAAGATTACTAAAAATACTGAATTTTAAGCCAGCTTTCATCATTTTCCAGCTAAAGATGTCAAAGATGGAATGGTAGTCTCTATAGATCAAATCTTGTAGTGCAGCCTCATAATTCTTCTCGGCGTGATCAAGGTATTTTCGAAGTTTTTCCCCGCCGTTCTCTTCAAGTTGATCGAACAGTTCAAAATTCTTTTCCAAGTCTGCAAAAATATCGATAACTTTCTCTTTGCCAAAGAAAATCCTATAAGCTGGATCAAGACGGTGTAAATCATCAAAAACATCTTCAGGTTTTTTGTCAAATTCTGCAAAAAAGTTTTCATAGACATCTGGCATCAAATACCATGAAGGACCCATATCAAAAGTGAAACCTTTGTCTTTGTGGATACTAGCGCGTCCTCCTGGTTGCTCATTCTTTTCAACTACTGTAACCTCGAATCCATCTTTCGCCAGTAGAGCCGCGGCTGAAAGTCCCCCAAATCCCGCGCCAATAATAACAACTTTCATTTAATATCCCTTCATAATTGAAATCATCTTATAGTTTCAACAATTTCAATTTCGGTTATTTAGAGTGATATGACAGTGTATTAATTATTCGGTCATTACCGAACAATTATATTTAAATAGGATTGTTACGGCAAAAAAAAAGAAAGTTTGCAAATGTAAAGACGCATAAATTGGTTTGTAATCATAAGACTTGCTTGATCTTTGAAAGGTCACCAAAGATAAATAAAGATCCTATTTATGGTTTTTTTGATAACAAATTAAAAGTTGACGTAACAAACACTAATAAAAAATGGTTCCTATTTTGGTGTGGTGAAAAAATTTGTTATGTCCAATTTGTGGGTCGAAATTCAACTCTCCTGAGGAATTAATGGCGCATGTTAAAGAACATGGCATTGAAATAGATCCAGACTTTATGAATACCTTAATGAAGGGATTAGGCAGCTTTTTTGCTGATATGTTTAGCGGAAAAAGTGATATGTCTTCTGACACAGAAGATGATAAAGAAGTGGATCCAAGTATGATGTTTGGAAATATGATGGAGCAGTTGATGAAGACTCTAACTGAAAGTATTGAAGGATTACAAAATATTGATGCTGATGACACGAATCAAGGTATGCCAAATCCATTTGCGATGATGATGAAAAGTATGTTTGACCAATCAATTCAGACAGAACCCGAACCCAAAGATGAAACTTCCTCTTCTAGCACAAATGAAGATGATACTAAATTCAAAGAAAATTCTATAGAAATACCTTTCTCTTCCGATGACGAAAAAAAGAAAGATAAAAAAGAAAGTACTGAATGAATACCAATAAGGTATTAAGATACCAAATTAATTCTTTACTCTTTAGAGGGTTTTATCATGTCTGAAGATTATGAATTATGGTTTAATGAGGCTTTCGACAAAGGAGAACTTGGGAACTATCGCGGGGCGATTGAACTCTATAAGAAAGTGATCGAGGCAAAACCAGATTATCAAGCCGCCTGGTTTAACATGGGGTTAATGTATAGCAACCTGGCGGAATATGACGAGTCAATTGAATGCTACAAAAAGGCAATAGAATTAGATCCCACGGACGGTGCAGCTTTTGATAACCTAGGCTACGTCTTCAACAAGATTGGCGAGTATGAGGAATCGATCCGTTGTCACAAGGAAGCCATTGAAAAACGACTCCCAAATGCAGCTAATGCTTGGAATAACTTAGGGATAGCTTATCACAACGTTAACGATTTCAAGAACGCCGAAGATGCCTATAAAAAGGCAATAGAATTAGATCCTGGTTTTAACTTTCCATATCGTAATATCGCAGACGTATACATAGATAATGCAGAGTATGAACTTGCTGAACAGTATTATAAAAAGGCACTAGAAATTGATGCAGAGTATGTTTCAGCTTGGAATGGTCTTGGAAACGCATTATGGAACCAGAATAATCACGAAGAAGCAAAAAAAGCGTATAATAAGGCAATAGAACTCGATCCAACTTTTAAATTTGCATGGAAGAACATGGGTGATTTACTCGTTGAACTCGGCAAAAATGATGACGCAGTTGAGTATTACTTGAAGACTCTGGATTTGGATTCTAGTTATATCTCAGCTTTAAATGGGCTAGGCAATTCTTATTACAATCTTGGAGATTTTGAAAACGCTAGAAAAGCGTATGATAAAGCGTTAGACATAGATCCAAATTATAAGTTTGCGTTACGAAACCTTGGCGATCTCTTGTATGATGAAGGATCATATCAACAAGCAATTGGTTATTATGATAGAGTATTAGCAATTGACCCAGATGATGTAGTCATTCTGAATTCTTTAGCTAATTGTTATTACGGTTTAGATGAGTTTTCAAAAGCAAAAGAAATCTATGAAAAAGCTTTGGCAATAGAACCAGATTACAAATTTGCGATGGCTAACATAGGCAATCTCCTTTACGCGCAAGGCAACTATACAGAAGCCGTAGACTACTTTAAAAAGGCAATAGAAATAGATCCTGACTACGCATTTGCGATTAATGGCTTAGGAAACACGTACCTTGAGCTCGGTGAATATAAGAGGGCAAGCGAAAACTATCAGAGACTTCTCGACAATAATCCAGAAGATGAAGACGGATTGATTAACATGGGTGTTGTCCATAGTCGGCTCGGCGAATATTCAAAATCGATTGACTATTATTCAAAACTTATCGATCTCAAGGAAGCTAAAGGTAAGATTCCTCCCAGATTGGTCATAAAAAATCTGGCTCTTTCCTATGAAAGTCTTGGAGAATTGAATAAGGCAGCAGAATCTTATCAAAAGATTATAAATCTTTGGCCCGAAGATGCAGAGGCACATTATAATCTTGGAATGTGCTTTAAAAAATTAAGTGAGGACAAGAATGCAGAAGATGCTTTTACTAAAGCATTACAATACGATCCAGAAACATATGAATCGAAAATACGAAATGAAGGTTTAAGTCCAGAAGAAATTCTAGGCAGACAATTGTTGATGAACTTCCAAACTAAAAAATAGCGACAATTGAATAGCGTTTAGAGACAAATGACTTTCATGAACGCAGTGTTTTTTTATAAATGATTTTT
Organism: Candidatus Borrarchaeum yapensis; assembly: GCA_016840515.1. Lineage (GTDB taxonomy): Archaea > Asgardarchaeota > Sifarchaeia > Borrarchaeales > Borrarchaeaceae > Borrarchaeum > Borrarchaeum yapensis. The sequence continues at coordinate 12,975 of JAEOSF010000029.1, forward strand.
CAATCATTTTAATGGAATTTTAGAAATCGATTGTATCTAATAATTTTGCGAATTATGCTGTAAGTTAACCCATTTACTCTTCAACAACTTCCATTATGACAGATACATGTACTTTCGCTGTCGCTTTTGCCTGTGTAGTATTTTTAAAATCCTCAATAATTTGCAAAAATGGAGGCGCTATCGATGAAAGAGCACCTTCAATTTCATAATTTACACTATAGACCTTCCTTGACATAATACCACCAGTAGATAGATATATCTAAAAATTCACAAATTTCATAAAGTAAAATGAACATTAGCTATCAAGGACAAAGAGCATTAGATTAGTATAAAACAGTTTAGTTTAGTTACATGTTTCCTCTAATCTAAGATATTCGCAATATCTTGATAAAAAGTAGATTACTGTATCTAATTATAGTGGCTAAGTGAACTTTTAAATTAAACCGAAAGAAAAAAACAAACATAAGAAAATTTGTTTCAAGAGTTGCAGAACGATGGGTAAAATTGATGGGTGCGAACTGTGTGATGCCTATGATGATTGCCTCCATGATGAGGCAGTTAATAATGTTGTTAATCATAAAACCTTTCAGGATGAATGGAAAACGGTTTATAAGTCAATGAAGCCATCAAAAGTGTTGAATTTTTTAAGAGATCAGGAGAAAGCACTACGTAAAAAAAATGAGGCTGAATTAGGCAAATTTGACTCCCATAAGCTACGTGTTTGCATTTTCATCAATGCGTTAGATGCATATCCGGGAAAAAAGATAAGTAATACCCTCAGAAACTCTTTGATAAAGGAAGTACAAAAAGTCTACTACTTTATTCTTGTTGAAACTCAATTAGATGATACCGCCGTAAAAACCCTCGTAGACTTGAAAAATCATCAGAAGAAACAAGAGTTATATCAACAAGAAGAAACGGTACAACGTCTTTTACAAACTTCTAAAGCCCTTAAAGAAAATTCTAAAACTAATCTCGGTGCGAGATACGAGATTAACCGAGACTTTAGTGAACTTTTAAAAGAAGTGCACTATGCAAGTCCAGAAGTAGCAGAATATTTTCTTGAGGAAGGAAATGACTGGTATGAGATGAGTAAAATTTCTGAAGCAAAATGGGTTGAAGCGTCAATGGAATGGATTGAAATTGCAAAACTTATTTTTAATCGACTTGAATGGACTCAAGAAGTTGAAAAATGTGAAAAAATAATCTATCATCTCAAAAATTTGCCTAGCAGTGGTTGAGGCATAGATTTATTTAGGTTTAACGAAATTAAATCTTAAAAATTATCAAGATGAAAGAGATGACAGAAAAACCTTTAGTTCTAGAAGAGAAGATAAAACGTCTACTAAAACTATCACGAGAAGCTATGAGTCTTAGTTCAGAGATATTTCGGGATGTAATCATCCCTCAGAATGTTCTTCAAAAGTTTTCTGAAGTATTAGACGGAATAGGAATTGCCACTAAAATTCTAACAGGTCAAAAAATCGAACTACCAAAAGAATTTCTTGAAAAGAAGAAAATTGAGGTGGAATAATTGTCCGAGCAAGAATTGAATGAAAAATTGAAGAAGTTAATGGGCCTCTCCAAAGAGATAGTGGGGCTCAGTGGAGAAATAGCAAAAGATTTAGCAGATGTAGCTCGTAAAGAAGCTGCAAAAACGCTGGAAGAGATTATGGCTGGTATTAAAAAGACAATGGAAACTCTAAGTAAAAAGCCCGATAAACCTCCAGGTTAATCTAAATTACCCTTATTTTTTTATTATAGTTAATTCATTTGTTTTTGAATCCATTAAAAGAACTTTTTTTAAGCAGTATAGAGACTACATCTAATAGAGTAGAGAATAGACAATATAATTTTTTGAGGATTAAAAATGGGAGTTGACGAAAGAAGCGCTAGTTTTGAATCTGCGCAATGTGTTCATTTACAAGACAAACCTTACATTAATGAAGATTTTTTCAAGTGCGGAGTTATTCACGAGCTGTTACCTTCAGAGAGGGTTGATGGACTTTGCCAAACGAAGATTTGGAGAAAATGTGAGTATATTTATGATCCTACGCGAGCTCATCGAGAAGGTAAGTGGCGTGACGTAGTTGGGCTTGATGTTGTGAAGAAGGAGTTGGTTCAAAAAGTTCAGCACCCGCTTCTATTTCACAAAAAATATTCAACAACAGGTGTGTTGCCCCAAAAGGTTATCCTGCTGTTTGGTCCAGATGGTTGTGGCAAAGCTAGTTTATCCAAGGTATTAGCCCATGAAAGTGGGGCTCATTTAGAAACGCTTATTCCAAGAGAAATAGATCGATTAAAAACACTTATTGAAGAAGCTAAAGAGCCTACGATAATATTTTTGGATGAAGTTGATATGGTTGCACAACCAGTCGAATACTTTCAGCAGAGATCCTTACCACTAGCACGTGATCCTGTATTGGTCCTGATGGACAGTATAGAAACATTAGAGGAAATTAATAACCCTGTCGCACTAATAATGGCAACAGACCACCCAAAGTTGATTTTACGAACTTTACTTAAACAAGATTACATACCGGAGATTATGTATGTACCTCCTCCCACCTTAGGGGAACGTGAAAAGATCATTCGTAAGTTCTTACAAAGTCGCCCTCTTGCAGCAGACGTTGATTTTAGAAGATTAGCAGAGCGTACAAAAGATTTTTCAGTTTTAGATATCAAGAAGTTTGTCAGAAATTTGGAACTTGAATGGCTGGAACGCTCATTTAAAGAACCTCAACCTGTCGAAATAACAATGGAACAGCTCATGCGACAGATTAAAGACGTTGTCCCTTCGCTATCTAATGCGCTAATTTCTCAATATGAGCAAGCAGCAAAACGTTGGGGTGCTATGGAAGACGCATTACGGAGAAAACGAGAGAAAAAATTGACGTGGGAAGACGTCGGAGGTTATATTGAAGTCAAAGAACAACTAAAAGATATCGTTGCTGTATTAGAGGAAGCAAACGAAACTATTTCTCAATATAATTTGAAACCCCCCTCTGGAATCATTCTTTATGGACCACCTGGTTGCGGAAAAACGTATATAGCTAACGTATTAGCATCTGTCACAAAGGCGAACTTTCACACTGTAACGGCTGGCTCTCTTCTCAGCAAATGGTACGGAGAGGCTGAGCAAAATATCAGCGAATTATTTGCGACGGCAAAGGTAGATCCTCCATCAATCATTTTCTTTGACGAACTTGAGGGTCTGTTTCAAACTAGAGGTGAGGCATCCCCAGTTCACAGTAGAATCGTTTCTGTTTTCCTTCAAGAACTCTCAAACCTAACCCCAGAAGATAGGGTTATTGTGATTGGCGCTACCAATAGACCACAAGACGTGGACATGGCGTTTTTACGTCCTGGACGGTTTGATGAATTGATTGGCATAGGACTTCCAGATCTTGAAGCAAGGAAGGCGATTTTCAAAGTTCATACTAAGGATATGCCTTTAACTGATGATATTGACCTCAATATGTTAGCAGAGAAAACAGAGATGTTTACAGGAGCTGAAATTGCATTTATTTGTGATACCGCACGAAAAGCGGTTGCTAAGGAAGCAATGAAATCAGGATTTCGAAAAATAAGCATGGAGGATTTCGTCCAGCAGATCATTCAATCTAAGCCGGGATTAACTGAAGACGATGTTAGGCTGTTTAATGAAGCACAAGAAAGGTTTGGCAGGCGAAAATATGCTCCAAAGAAGAAATTTGCTGAAAAGGAAAAAGAACTGAGTTGGAAAGATGTTGGCGGTTACGATGACGTAAAAGAGTATATGAAAAACCTTGTAAAGATCCTTGAATCTGAGGAATTGTTAGAAAGATACAGCCTCAAGCCACCGAAAGGCTTACTTTTATATGGACCTCCTGGCTGCGGGAAGAGTTACCTTTCAAAAGTTTTAGCCGCAGAAACGGAAGCTAATTTTAAGGTTATTTCAGCAGGTATAATGATGAGTAAGTTTTATGGTGAAACAGAGAAACAAATCCATGACTTATTCGTTCAGGCACGAAGAAACCCACCAACAATTCTATTTTTTGACGAGTTAGAAGGTCTTTTTGTGCGAAGAGAAGCTATAGGAACAGGTTTTTCAGGTCATAAAACAGCAGTCTCTACACTACTTACCGAACTGAGCGAATTAAAACCAGAAGATCGTGTATTAGTTATAGGCGCAACTAATAGACCTCAAGATATAGACCCTGCCTTTCTAAGACCAGGACGTTTTGATGAAAGGATTGGAATAGGACCTCCTGACTTAAAAGCACGGAAAGCAATTTTTGATGTCCATGCGAGAGGTATGCCTTTGGCTAAGGATGTAGATTTTGATTTTTTGGCGTTAAAGACGGAAAAATACACAGGAGCGGAAATTGAGTATATTTGCAATCAAACCAGAAGAAAGGTTGCTATAGAAGCCCTAAAATCAGGTTTTAGAGAAGTAAAGATGGAAGATTTTCTTAAGCAGCTTACAGTTACAAAATCAGGCTTGTCACAAGAAGACATTCGACTATTTGAAGAAGCACAGGAACGATTTGAAAGACAATTAATATCCATAAGCAAGCAGAAGGTCTGGGAAGATGTTACTTTTGACGAAATAGGTGGCTTATCAGAAGTTAAGGAGTTTTTAAAGGATTATGTTGGTTTTCTGGTTAAGCATTTCGATACTGTCCGAACTTCTGGACTCTCATCAGGAGGTGGTATGATTTTATTCGGACCACCAGGTTGTGGAAAGACTGTATTGATCAAAGCGGCTGTTAGAGATGCGAATGTAAACTTCTTTAAGTTTTCAGCACTTGAATTGAGGATCACTGGTGGGTTCAACAAATTTAGCGATATGCTTCGTGACGCCGAAAAAGTAGCACCCAGCATCGTTGCTCTAGATGACTTGGAATCAACAAAATCACTCACTACACAAGATATTGCAATGTTTATAGCAGCTGAATTAGAAAAAGTACCAAAAGAAACCCCACTCGTGGTACTATGTGAAACAATTGATCTAGCAGGCATTCCAGAGGTATTGAAGAACCTTAATAGAATTGAATATATCTTACCTGTTCCTGCTCCTAATGCTGATGCTCGAAAAGAGATATTGGAGATCAAGACAAAAAGACTTAATCTTGAAAAAGATGTTGATTTTGTTGAACTAGCTAAACAAACAAAATACTTCACCGGAGCAGATCTTGAGAAATTATGTAGGGAAGCATTACGTATTTCATTCACAAAACAGGCAAAAGGAAGAATAACTATTTCTATGAACGATTTTCTCGAAGCATTAGCAAAAATTGAGCCTACTCTTTCAGAGGAACAGATCAACAATTTCAGAAGACAAATGCCCGAAATCCAACAAAGCAAATATCCGTTAAGAAAGCATATCTCACAGGATCTTTATAGTTAATTCTTTGAAAAAAGTATAATCGAATTAATGGTAAAGCAAATCGATTATATTAGAATCAATATTTTTTTAAAAGATGCAGTAAACAATCTAGCTTCATGTTTTTACTGCCTGTTTGTATAATTCCTTTTGAATTTTAACATCTTGATATTTGTGAGTGTTCTCAAGATAATCTTCAATAATGGAGCGTTCATCAGAAAGCATTTTATTAGAGAGCCAGCCAATTCCTTTCGATTTAAATGGAATCAATGAACGAAGAACAATATTTTTTTGTTTTGCAATTTTAGAAGCACCCTGTTCTCGATCCAATAAAACTACCGCATATCTATATACAACATTCTTCAATTTCCTTACTTCTGTTTCTATTTTCAGTTGTTTGATTGCAAATAATGTGCTGTTAAACGATGTCACTAAATCATCAACTATTGCGATGTTATCCCCATCACTTAATACTCCTTCTACAAGTGAATGTTCACCATATTCTTGTGCGAAATTATAGAGATCATCCAAAGATTTTGTACGCTCTAACTTTCTCGTAAAACAAGATGGAATGTTTTCTGACAAAGAAATCGCAGTAACGATAGGTATACCTGCCATAGCAACACCGACTATGCGATTTACTTCATTACATTCTTTCTTTATTAACTTCCCTAGTGCTTTGCCTACCAATTTCAATATTTTAGGGTGCGAAGTTAATGGACGTAGTTGGATATAAAATGGGCTCCAAATACCTGATGACAAGGTCCAACCTTGGTGATTATCTTTGTACCAAGTCTTAATCATGCCTTCTTCGTATAATTGTAGAATTATACTCTTTCCCAATTTTTCTTTCTCTTTAGTCCAACTCATATACCCCAAATCCCTCAAATTTTCAATCTTTTTTGGCAATAAAGCATGATCGAAATCATGATGGCACAATTCGGCATTATGCAAGTTCATGTTTAAATAACATTAGTATAGTTCCTACATATATTTTTTTAAGAGATCACGAGATTCAAGACAACAATTCAATTAAATAAAGTAATGATGATACACGTACTGCTATGAAGATGATATTTAAAATTAGCGGTATACCCCCTTTACGAACACACATCCAAAAACAATCTTTTTGAATTCTTTCGCAGACAGAGAAAAATATAGAAGAAGTCGGTGGTTTTCTGCGTTGCGTGCCGTAATGAAGATATTTTAAAATAATTACTGAAACTGACAACTGCTATATTCGTAGGGATGTATCCTGTTTCTTTTTTAGAAATAATTCGGGGCGTTTCCCAAGACGTAATATTGCATATTCATAAAGAGTAACATATTTATTATAGAACTTACTGCTTTCTTTGAGTCACAAAACTCAAAGAAGCAGAATCATCAACCTTCAATTAGGAGTAAAAGGAAAATGGGCAAAACGAAAAAGAAAACGCGGATTTTTTTTGCTACAGACATCCACGGATCAGAAAGGTGCTTTAAGAAATTTATTAAAGCCGGTGAATTTTATAAAACCGATGTATTGATTATGGGTGGCGATATAACAGGAAAGATGGTAGTCCCCATCGTTGATCAAGGTAATGGTGCGTGGAAGACAGTTTTCGCGGGTTCATCTCATACTGCATCAAATAATGATGAACTTGAAGAAGTTGAAAAAAGGGTTCGCGCTGCTGGTTTTTATCCTCACCGTACAAACAAGCAAGAAGTTGAAGAACTAAATGCCAAGCCAGAAAAATTGGAACAGTTGTTTAAGGAACTGATGCTTGAGTCAATGAACCGATGGATGAAAATGGCAGAAGAAAGATTAAGAGGTTCAGAAGTTAAGTGCTTTATTTCTGCAGGAAATGATGACATCCTTGACATTGATTCGGTTCTAGGTAGTTCAGATGTTGTCATACATCCAGATGAAAAAGTAGTAATGATTGATGAACTTGAACACGAGATGCTCTCTACTGGAAAAAGCAATATGACACCATGGGAGTGTCCTCGCGATGTCCCTGAAGATAAGTTAGCAAAGCATATTGAAGAATTAGTGAGTCAAGTAAACGACTTAAAAAAATGTATTTTCAATATTCACGTCCCACCCTTCGGAACTGGTATAGACGAGGCACCCGAGTTGGATGAGAACCTAAAACCAAAACTTGCTCCAGGAGGCGGTACAATTTCTGCTCCAGTTGGAAGTAAAGCAGTAAGGGAAGCGATTGAGAAATATCAACCGCTGTTAGGGCTTCACGGTCACATTCACGAATCTAAGGGATATTTCGAACTTGGTAAAACAAAATGCTTCAATCCAGGCAGCGAATATACTGAAGGTATACTACGGGGTTTGATTGTAGATATTGATATAAAAAAGGGAGTAAAAGATTTCATGTTTACCTCTGGATAATTCGTAGACTATTATGGTGAACGATATGGTTCGAGCAACACTAGATGACGATGAAATGTTTAAACATGCTCTAGATATAATTGAAGCCGCTGAAAAGCAAGGTGTATACTTAAGGCTTCTAGGGGCTATGGCAATACGAATGCACATTCAAGATACAGAGTTCATGGATCTATATGATAAATTGAGTCGTCTTGGTTTGGATGCAGACAAGAAATTCACAGATATTGATGTCGTTGCTTACAAAAAACAACTAAAAAGCCTCAGGAAAGTCCTTGAAAACGATTTAGGATTTATTGTTGACCGCATGATGCTCCAGTACTTGCGGGATCGAGGACGTTTGATTTACTATGAAAAAAATAATACCTATCATGTAGATGTGTTTTTTGATAAACTTGAGTTTTCGCACAAAGTTCATTTTGGCAAGGATCCTGAAATGGGTCGTCTTCATCTTGACTCTCCAACAATCCCACTTGCGGATATAGTCCTACAAAAAACACAAATCCATCGAATCAATGAGAAGGATATTAAAGATCTCATCATATTGTTGAGAGCACATGACCTCATTGAAACCGATAATACAGATGAAACCAATCTAATAAATATCAAATATATCGCAGAAGTGTTGGCTAACGACTGGGGATTCTGGAAAGACGCAACTGAAAACCTTGACAAGGTTAAAAAATTTTCAGAGAGATATTGGAAGGAAGAATTAATTAGCCAGGAAGATATGACTGATGTATTGAACAAAGTTAACACCATTCTAGAAATCATTAAAAATGAGCCAAAAACAAAGAATTGGCAAAAACGCGCAAAAAAAGGCGAAAACAAACAATGGTGGAAAGACGTAGAAGAAGTAGAGCGTTAACTCCGTTTTTTATCTTATTTAAGTAGGCATAGATTAACAAGAATTTACGTTTCTAAGTTAAGTGTGATAATTATTTCAATCTTTCTTCTAAAATGGATATCCTTTTTTCAAGAGTTTTAGTATATTCAATAAGAGTCTGTAACAACTGGGTTGTATTATTCAAGTATTCAAGATGCGCATTCAATTCTTGATTGATTGCAGAAAGGTTTTGTGGTGTAGATGTTTCTGATGATTCCATAGCACTCTTAATCTCTTCGACTTTGGTGCGAAGTTTGTTCCATGTTGTTTTAAGAGTGTTAAGATAATCTTGGAGGCTTTTTGTCATCCTGATCAACCTTTTCGGATAATAAAGGACATTCTCTAAACATATTGTAACTTGAATGTTTATATGAGTTCTTGGTTGAGGATTTATCTTGCAACATTTAATTTTGTATAATTGAATTTTCAACAACAAGACATTGCATGTTTAAAAAAAATGTTTAGAAAACAATGTTTAAAAAATTTTTAAACATTTAAATACTCAAAGGCGTTTAGGCTTACAAGAATCCTATAATCAGATTATAATAGTAGATATCGCTCATCTATTAACTCAAGGGCTTTATTTTTCTACTTAAATCAAGAAAATGCAAAATGGTGATCATTCTTGACGATACTCGCATATGTTCTCGCTAAACTCTGCCCTGATACAAGTGAGGAAGTTCTCGAAGACTTAAGCAATTTAGATATGGTTGATGAACTATCTATCATTCAGGGACCTTACGATATTTTAATGAAAATTAAAGGGAGAGGTGCCAAAGAAGTCAATACATTTGTCGAAAGCTTAAAAATGATGGACTTCGCGGAAGTAGTAAAATATCCAAGAGTTCGGACGCTAAAGAAAAAATATGAAACAACGCGTATCGATATAGAAAAGCTATCACCTGAAGAACGTATTGTGAGCTTTGCCGAAGTTATAAAAGGATATCTAAAAGAAGAAGCCATCGAAGAAGCAAGCCGTTGCGTTCAATGCCCGAAGCCATTTTGCGAAACTGGCTGTCCACTAGGTATGCCCGTTTCTTCATATCGTGAGGATGTAGATGCTCGTGGCTATTTGGGATTAATAGCTAGCGGGCAGTTTGAAGAGGCATATCGCTTAATCCTCACAACTTCCCCAATACCCGCGACTCTGGGGCGTGTATGTCATCATCCTTGTGAGGACTTATGCGTATTAGGTCATAGGGGTGAACCTATTTCTATATGTCGACTTAAACGATTCGTTGCGGACTATATGTATGAACAGGAAAAACATCTCGCCTATACTACACGTGATATCTTCCGCGAATTCATTAGTGGAGTAGAAAAGAAAAAACAACGAGTTGCTGTTATTGGCTCAGGACCTGCAGGCTTACAAGTTACATTTGATCTCGCAGGGTTAGGCTATAATATAACAATCTTTGAGGAGCTTGAGGTTCTTGGAGGCATGTTAAGGTGGGCGGTCCCCGATTATCGCTTACCAAAAAGCGTGCTCCTGAAGGAGATTAACAACATCTTGAGTCTCGGCATTGAGATACGGACAAATACGCGTATTAAAAATATTGATAATCTTTTTGCAGAAGGCTACGACGCCATTTTTATCGGTGTGGGCGCCCCTATGTCTAAAAGTCTAGGACTTCCAGGCGAAGATTTGCTTGGTGTATATCCCGGCGAAGATTTCTTGAAAGACGTAAATCTTGGAAAATATATTGATTTTACCGGCAAAAAGGTAGTGATAGTTGGAGGAGGAAATACCGCACTCGATTCCGCAAGAACATCACTACGTCTTGGTGCAAAACAAGTATCTATTGTTTATCGAAGAAGGAGGCAACAAATGCCGGGTCATAGTCACGAAATTAGTGATGCAGAAGCTGAAGGTGTCCTTTTATTTTTCCTCGCCGCACCCTTGAATCTCATTGGAGAAGATAAACTTGAAATGGTCGAGTGCATTCGCATGAAACTTGTGGAAGCTGATGAAAGCGGACGGCGACGTCCAATTCCAATTGAACACTCTGAATTTTTAATTGAAACGGATGTGTTTATGCCAGCAGTAGGTAGAGGTACGAATATCGATTGGCTAAATGGTATTCAACTAAGCGAATGGGGTACCATCCCTGTTAATGAATTCGGTGCCACGTCACGACCAGGTGTGTTTGCTGGCGGTGATGTTGTAAATGGTGCTTCTGTAGTTGTAGAGGCATTAGCCGATGGAAAAAGAGCGGCACAAGGTATTCATATGTATTTCCAAGAAAACTCATAAACTTGGTATCTTCTTTTCATTTGTTTTTGACTATTTCTCTAACTTGAATGTGTGATTTATTACACATTTTTCAATAGAATCAAATAAGATCACATAATTGTTCTAACGTGTGGTTTTTTGAAATTGAAACTTCTCGTTTTTCTGTAATCTATATAAGCTGTGTATGCAGATTTGTTCATCATCGCACAAGTATATACATTACTTAACAGAGTAATATCATCAATAGCGCCCTAAATCAGGGCAATCAAACCTAAATGGTGGACAATTATATGGGTCATCAATTCGTATTTCGTATTTCAGACAGATCAATTGGTTTAATAGGTCTCTGTATAACGGTGATTGGGCTTTTCCTGCCTTGGATGGTCTGGCCAACACCTTACTATGCTCTCAGAGAACAAGTATATGCTGCAACAGCGGCGTCTATTTACCCATACTATACAATCTGGGAATTAGGAATCACAGGCGCTGGATGGCAAACCTCAATAGCGACACTGATCGCTGCATACGCACTCTTTACGGAAACAAAACGACGCCCAGGATTTCTGTCAGTCAGTAGTTTAATGATCTTTTACAATGTGGGGTCGATTCTGGCAATGTTCTTCATGTATTATGATTACTACTACTATTACACACCATTCATTGGTCCAGGACCCTTCGTAAGTCTCGTCGGAGGAATATTCTTTTTACTATCCGCCTTAATAGGCTTGTCACAGGCTCGAAAAAAAGGGTTAAGTTTTTGTAGAAAGTGTGGCTCTAGTCTCTTGAATTCATATCAGTTCTGTCCCTATTGCGGTGAAGGAACGGATACGTTGCAAGATTAAAAATAACACAAAAAGAAACCTTCTTTTTTTCTTATTCTCTTTTTGATTTGATGAAAATCTAAATAAATCATTTGATATACCTGTTTTTTTTAGAAGAGAACCAATTTCTGTGAAAATAGTGTGTACTGGATGCGGTGAATTAATGCAGAACGAAATTAATGAAATCATTCAAGATTATGATCTAAATAAGATCACTATCGGTACGATTGGCTCTCATTCAGCCCTGAACATTTTTAAAGGGGCAAAAGAAGAAGGCTTCCGTACTATTTGTCTTTGTAAAGAAGAAGATCAAATTACGTATCAAAGATTTCCGGTAGCTAACGAAATAATAATTTTAGATGACTTTAAAGAACTATTAAACCGTGAAGTTCAGGAAAAATTGAGACGCCTAAACACAATTCTTGTGCCCCACGGCTCGTTCAATGCCTATCTAGATCTAGACGAGGTTATTAACAACTTACATGTCCCTATGTTTGGAAACAGATATCTTCTACCCTGGGAAACTAACCGAGAAAAACAGAAAATATGGCTTCAAAAAGCTGGATTAAAACAGCCTAGAACTTTTACCTCTCCTCAAGACATAAATGGGTTAACTATTGCAAAGTTTCCAGGCGCAAAAGGCGGAAAAGGCTATTTTCTAATAAATACACCAAAAGCCTTCCATACAAGCGTGAAAGACATGATTGAGAAAGGATTCATGAAAAAAGAAGATTTGGATCAGATTTACTTACAGGAGTATATTTTCGGTGTGACAATCTATCCTTCTTATTTTAATTCGCAGCTTAACCATGAAGTTGAATTATTATGTGTGGATCGAAGATATGAATCTAGTATAGATAGCTTAGGGCGAATTTCTGCAAAAGAACAACTAGATATGAATAATCTCACGCCAACATATACGGTTGTTGGCAATATCCCAATAACTATAAGGGAATCTTTATTATCAGAGTATATCCGAATGGGCGATAACGTGGCTAAAATCTCTGAGGAAATTGCACCTCCAGGCATTATAGGACCGTTCTGTTTAGAAACAATAGTAAACGATGTTCCTGAAATATTTACGTTTGAAATTTCAGCCCGAATTGTTGCAGGAACAAATGTCGGTATAGGCGTTTCTCCTTATGCTTATGTAAAGCATGGCGAGGAAATGATGTATATGGGTAAAAGAATCGCTAAAGAGATAAAAACAGCCATCACGAAGAAAAAAATCGCACAAATTGTCACTTAATATGAAAATCTGTTATTAATCGTGTGGTGAATTTATATGATTGATCGAAAAGAAATCCTTGGTTTTTTAGAGAAATATGACCCAGAAAATATCGCAATTGGATGCGTAGCCTCACATTCCGCTCTTGATGTTGCTGATGGGGCAAAAGATGAAGGTTTTGAGTTTTATGCATTTTGTGAGAAGGGCAGAGAAAAACCCTACACAAAATATTTTAAAGCGCTGTATCACGAAGATCGTTTAGTAAAAGGCGTCATAGACTATCCCGTTGTACTCGACAGTTTTAAAGAACTTGTCGATCCTTATGACGATAAATGGCTTCAATTTATTTACAATAACAATATCGTGTTCATACCAAACCGTTCATTTGTTGTTTACTGCGGAAAAGATGATATCGAAAACAGATTTTGTGCTCCTATCATTGGCACACGCAATATCTTGCGTATCGAAGATCGTGAGTCAGAGGAGTTCAATTACTATACCCTAGCAGAAAAGGCAGGCCTGCGAATACCAGAGAAGCTAAATTCACCGGAAGAAATCGATGAAGTAGGACTAGTAATGGTTAAACTGAAGCATGCGAAGCATCGCCTAGAACGGGGATTCTTTACAGCCGCTAGTTTTAAGGAATACCAGGAGACTTCGGAAAGATTATTGAAACGGGGAGTAATTACTAAGGAAGGTCTTGAGGAGGCACGAATTGAACGCTATGCTATTGGTCCTGTTTACAACTTTAATTTCTTCTACAGCCCAGTCAGTGAGAAATTGCGAGAAGAGCCACTAGAGCTTTGTGGGATTGATTGGAGGTTTGAGTCATCATTGGATGGTTTTGTACGGCTTCCTGCAGCACAACAACTTACTTTGCAGGATTTTCAAAAGGACCCAGTTTACAATGTGGTTGGTCATAATTCCTGTACATTAAGAGAAAGTTTGCTTAGATATGTGTTCCCCGAGGCTGAAAAATTTGTTAAGGCAACAAAAGAACACTTTAATCCAGGAATAATCGGAGCTTTTACCATTCAGACCACAATTGAAGAAGATATGAGACCAACAACGTACGATATTGCAGTGAGAATTGGTGGTGGAACGAACATCCATATGTATATGGGGCATCCGTATGGAAACATCCTCTGGAGAAAGAGAATGTCTTCAGGAAGACGAACGTGCCTTGAGGTGAAAAGAGCGATCGAACATGATGCACTCGACTTAATTGTCACTTAATCTTTAGGAGAGGTAATATGATGGGATTAACTAAACGAATTGTTCCTTGCCTTGATGTCCTCGAAGGAAGAGTTGTAAAAGGGATAAATTTTGTTCAACTTAGAGATGCAGGAGATCCTGTAGAGCAGGGTAAATCATATTCTGATCAAGAAGCAGATGAACTTGTCTTTTTAGATATTACTGCTTCGCATGAAAAACGTGAGATCATGAAGGATATGGTGAAGAGGGTAGCTGATGTAGTCTTCATCCCCTTCACTGTTGGGGGAGGCATGCGCACTATAGAAGACATAAGAGGTATCCTAGAAAGTGGAGCAGATAAAATCTCTCTCAATACTGCCGCCGTTGAGAAACCTGAACTCATTGCTGAAGCTGCTGAAATCTTTGGCACCCAGTGCATCGTAATAGCTATTGATGCAAAAAGAAGATTAATCAAATCTGAAGCAGAAGCAGAGGGTCGTATTATAAGAGAGACAGAAGATGGACGACTCTGTTGGTTTGAAGTTGTAACCTACGGTGGTCGAAAGCCAACTGGCAATGATGCACTAAAGTGGGCACAACAAGTAGAAGAATTAGGCGCTGGAGAAATCCTTGTGACAAGCATGGACAGGGATGGCACAAAAATCGGCTATGACATCCCAGTAACTAAAGCAATGGCAGAACTGACAAATCTTCCTATAATTGCTAGTGGAGGCGCAGGAAATCCTAAACACATGTATGAAGCACTAGTAGACGGAAAAGCAGATGCAGCTCTAATCGCGTCGATCGTACATTACGGGATCTACTCCATTCGCGAAATCAAAGAATATCTAAAAGAAAAAGGCGTTCCTGTACGTTTATAATACATTTACTTGAATTTTTTTGGTGTGTTGTAGTGCCTGAATTTAAAAACAAAGAAATTGATGAAATCCTCAAAGAGGTCGATTTTGAAAAAGGAAATGGAATAATTCCTGCGATTGCACAGGATTACAAATCCAAGAAAGTACTTATGCTAGCATACATGAACGAAACAGCCCTTAGAGAAACTCTAAAAACAGGATATATGACCTATTGGTCGCGTAGTCGCGGTATTCTATGGAAAAAGGGAGAACAATCAGGTAATAGACAAATAGTTAAAGAAATGTTTGTCGATTGTGACAATGATGCACTCGTCTTTCTTGTTGAGCCTCTAGGGGCAAGCTGCCACAAAGGGTTTTTTAGCTGTTTCTACAGACAAATAGATACCACAGGACTAAAGCAAATAGAAGAAAAGGTATTTGATTCAGAAGAAACATATGCTACCAGCAAAGTCTTAGATGAAGTCTATGAGATCATAAAAGGACGTATTTCATCCCCTAGACCAGATTCCTATGTTTCTGGATTAATTAAAAAAGGTATAGAGGCAATATACAGCAAGACCAAAGAAGAATTTGAAGAATTAATGGACGCAGTTAAAACTAATGATCTAGATCACATAAACCACGAAGTAACTGATCTCCTATTCCATTTATTGGTCATGCTCGCACATCGAGGAGTAGATCTGAAATCAATCTACCAAGAATTCCAGCACAGGAAAAAACATTGAGTAAAATATCTTTTCTTTATATCAATAGACTCTTAGAACAGAGATGTCTCTTTGTCATCAGCATTCAATAAAGATCTCTTTATATTTTCTTGGTTTTTTTCTGTATTTTAACATATACTGCTTCTCGAAAAAAATACACTCGAAATAATAATTTTAACAATAAGAGAACCAGTTTCTGATTTATAAGTTAGGGTTTCACTTGTAATTATTACAAGTAAGGGTGAGTTGTGGTGCTTATTAATAAAAATGAAATTGAATGCTCGAATACATTCGGTAAACTCTCCAGTAACAAAATGTAGGTAGGGAGTAAAATAGTGGAATCATCACTTAATCAGATATGGGATACACAAAATCTCATTCTTGCATTAGTAAATGATTTTTCCCCAATTAGTTCGATAAAACTTCAGAAATTGTTATTTCTCGCTCAGTATAAATCTGATCTTCCCTCAAATTTAGTTTATGCACCTTTTTTGTACGGCCCGTTTTGTATTGAACTTTCAAATGAAATTCTTCCAGCATTAAGAAAAGAAGGTCTTATTCAAACAATTCGGTATAGAAAAGACCAAAAGAGTCCAACTCTCAGAAACTATTCTTTGACAGAATTAGGGAGAGAAATGATGCAACAATGGCTTACAAATAACATGGAACTATATAAGAGTTATAGAAGATTCATTGACATATATAAAGAAAAGAATACCGAAGAAATCGTCTCAGAGAGTTATGATATATTTCGTAAAACCGTCACTCCTCGTCTACTTTATTTCAACCAGCAGATGCTTAACGAAAGTATGAATCAACTAGATAGTAGTAGAATAAACGAAAAAATTCAATTAAAAATTCCTCTGGAGCCAGGTATAATCAGCGATCCTATATCCGAATTTATCTTGGAGGATCTTAGGGAGTCTATACGTATTTTTTTGTCTAAGAATGAATTATCTATCGCCTTCAAGAAAGAAATGATAGGGTTAGGTACATCAATCAAAATTTATGGTAGTTTCCATCATCATCTGAGAGACGACGCCTCAGAACTTATTGGATCGTTTTCTCATCATTGTCATCACAAAAACTTAGAATTTATTCAAGAAAATGACAATTATGATATTATCTGTAAACTTACAAAGAATGCAGAAATATGTTATTATGATGACTTCTTAGGTCATATCTGTGAAATAGGGGGAATTATTGTAGAAAAGAACCCGCTTATCATAGAACCAGTTTATATTTTAGGATATTATCCAAGGGAATATCAATCATGAAGTTCAGTCATAAATTGTGTCAATGCAGCGAATACATCGTTCACATTGTCCCCGGTTTTCGCACTTGTTTCTGTATAAACAACGCCATTTTGCTGTGCAAATTGTTTGGCTTCTTCAAGAGTTACAGCACGTAAATCTTCAAGATCTGCTTTATTACCAATGATTAGGAGCGGGATGTTGCCAGTTTTTCCTCGAACCTGTTCGAGCCATTTAGCGAGATTTGTGAAGCTTTCGCGCCGGGTTACGTCAAAAACGATCAGTCCTCCAGAACTGCCGTCATAGTAGCTTGGAAGCAAAAAATGAAACCTCTCCTGACCGGCAGTGTCCCAAATGGAGAGCTTGACTTTTGTGCCTCCGTCTAAAGTGACCATCTTTGTCGCAAAATTGACCCCAATGGTCATTTTGTAGTCCTTAGCAAAGGTACCGTGCACAAAACGGAACATAAGTGAAGTTTTACCAACTGCAGCATCGCCAACGACGATTACCTTGAAGATGAATTTATGCCCTCTCGACATCTTTACACACTCTTTTATGTTGTCTTGTGATAAAAATCGTAATGGTGTTTCATATATTTTTCTTATGGTAATGAGTCTTTAATGAGTTTCAAATTTCTGTTTTGTCCTAAGTTTTTTATTAAACTACATATAAAAATTAAACACATTTTAAACTAATGATTAGAGTCCAAATACCATAAAACGACCTGAAATAAGATATATGTTGCACCAAAAAACAAACACTCACTATAAAGGTCTATTTTTGTATATTCAAAAATTGTTCCAAAACATTGATGTATTACTATTCAGGCTATAGTAATAATGGCTGTTAAATGAAATGAAAGACGTAATAAACGAATACTAGGCCTTAAACAATGAATGCGGCTCGAATAGAGGTTTTTTTATATGATCTTCAAAAATGTACCTGGAACAACAACAAAATGGTTCATTGATGTTCTAGAAGCGAAACCTGGTAGTCTTCACTCTCCTATTTATGTAGGAATAAGAAAGGATGGAGATGAAAAACAAATATTTCTAGACTCTCTAACTCTTTTAGTAGATTTATTGGTTCGAGAATTTGATCAAGAGAATGGACTTAATTTCATTGGTATACCACCTTTAACGACAAAGAGGGCTGTAAAAACTATAGCTGACTACTTTAATCTTGGCGATGATTTTTGTTCGGACGTCGAATACGAGTATTACAGATTTATCAAGGAGGAAGGGCTCTCTAGTCCGACTGGTGAGAGACCCATCATCACAACTCGTGAAATAAAAGAAATCTATGAAAGATCTTCACAGTTAAAGAGCAAACTATACGCAACAAAGGCTACTACTGATGAAGTTTTAGAAGAAGCAATGGAACAGCTAGAAAGTGAAGATGAAGATGCACAAGAAAAATAAGGGAATATTTCGCTAAAGAGAGGTTATTCTATGGTTTACAAGAAATTCCCCGGAAGTACACTACAATGGTCAATTAATCTCCCGGAAATAGGGAGTAGAACGTTGAGGATGCATTGTCCTGTATCTGTATTGATTAAAAGAAATAGAGAAGAAATGCATATTCTTATAGATTCACTCGCTCATTTAGTAGATTTACTCATTCGAGAATTCGATGAAGAGAATGGTCTAAACCTATTGGGCGTTCCTCCACTTGCGTTTAAAAGAGCCTTTATTTGTATTAGTGATTATTTTAGTCTAGATGATGATTTTATTTCCGATTTGGAATGGGAATATTTTAAATTCGTAAAAGAAAGCGGAATTGAAAGTCCTTTTGGAGTTATTACACCACACAGACTAGCTGAGTTATATGAACGCTCAATGACGCTAAAGAAAAAACTGAGTGGAGAAGGATCCAAAGTGGATGATTTAAAGGATGCGATTACCATAATCGACACGCATATAAAAATGCTAGAATCATAAGAAAACCTCACAACTCAACCATTAAGGAACTTCTAACCGAAATTCTTTTCGAAGGTTTTTTACGGCTCCCATCATGTTTTTTAATTTTGCTAACGTTATATTGTAGGCAATTTCAGATGGAATAGCAAACTTTAGATTTCCAAACGCGCAGTCTGGGTCAATTATGAGATTTTCTACCCCATAGCGGTCTATAGCTTTCATTATTCTAGCCTTAACTTCTTTTTCTGTCTCAACCGCTTCTTGCCAAGGAACTTTTCCTCGGCGGATTTCCTCCAATAAAAGCGGATCAAGAACTGAGGCGAGACAACCATATCCTATCAGCATATCATGTTTTTCCAAGTCTTGTTTCTTATATGCCATAAGATTCTCAGGGCTACTTACAAAATCATGATCGAGATATACAACATTATCCAGTTGAAGAAGGAGTTTTGCTACCGAAAATACATCTTCACAAACGTGCAGAGCACCAATTGCCTTTGAAACTCCTTTAAAAACAATATCTAGACATTTAAGTGCAAAATCTTCCTCTATTGCAAACTGCGCAATGGCAAAGTTCAAAATATGTTCGTAAATAGTGATTATTGCGACTCCTTCTTTATCAATATCATAAACAATTTTTTTGATTATATGAGCTAATCTCTCCACAATATCTGGCATTAAAAGTGCGGGCATATCTGCTATTTTAATAAAATATGCCAGGGTAAAGGGACCAGTAACATAGACTTTTATTCCATCGATTTTGGCTTGAAATCCAGCGTTCTCAATATAACTTTTAGTCCATATTAACTCAGGAAGAACTATAGGTTCACGAGGAGGGATAAGATCTCCTATAACCTGTGTAATTCCGTTTTTTATTTCGATTCCACAATTTTGCTCTGCTAAAGGCTCCAAAAACATCATGCTCATATCTTCTAGTTGGGGTACTATCGGAAAGTCAATTTCTAAAGATATTTGATCAAAAAGAATTTGTTCCATATTAGCTTGAGTGTTATCTAAAGGCATTGAATCTACTATAGTTGTTTTCAATTTAGCATGCAGGTCAGTAGAGTTACTTTGTTGTGCCATTCTTTAGGTCCTCAATTCTATTCGTCAACACGGCATATCAAACCATGATAAAAACATAGTATAATGGGTCCCCATGAAAAAACAACTGGTAACTCAATGAGCAAAAGTTCGTTAGAGACTTCTATTCCGATATTGAAAAAATAGAAAAGAATAGGAATTGAAACGAGCCATATAAGCAATAACAATGTCGAAAATTTATATCGTTTTGATAAATCAAATAAAAGAAGTATTAACGATTTAATCTCTGCAAGAATATAGTTGAGTTCTAGAATTAGTCTGTTTTTAACATTTTCAACCATCAGAGTTTTCTCCTAAACATAATAAAGATCAGTAGATAGATACTGTCCTGAATACATCTTATAACTATAAGAATGAATCTATTAAACTCATTTAAAATTTCATCCTTACCGTTTTTTGATCTCTACTAAACAAGTAGCGAACTGAAAAAATAATAAATGAGAAAAAAATTGAGGAAATATGTCTTTCACTCTTTTTCTAGTTCTAAGCCTGATGTAGGTTTGAAGTAATTCACTATTATATTATAATACGTTTTCATTTCTTGGAATAAATAATTAAAAAAGAACCTCGCATTATCATATAGCTGAATACCTACAACGCTCTCTAAAATCTGTTTTAAAGTATAAACGATTATTGTAATTGTGCTAATAAATGCCCCAATTCCAATAATGCCTACCGTTATGTTAAAACCGCTGAAACTCAGCAATCCACCAAAACCAATAAACTGAAGCATATTTCTCGCCCTATTTAATGGTCAGGTTGTTTTAACGTATTAATTTCAATTAAGTATTATGGTAAAACTGTTCTTACATTTATCCTCCCATTGCTAAGTAGTTAACTGCTTCGTATTTTATTAGTGGTTTTTGAAGGTAAATACTAATCCTCTTCCATATTTCAACAGTTTCACGTTTTTGATATTGGTGTTGACGACAGCTCCATGTGAATCACATAATCGTACCCATGTTCCATAATTGAATACGCCTTTGACTTGGTATAAGTTTCCATCATACTTTACCACATCATGGGGTTGCAACTGGTACCTCTGTCTCCTAATTGACGGTTTGAATCCCTTGCGATTCGTCTGTATCGAACGATTATTGCGCCTCACTTGAATGACTTGGTAAGGACGGCAGCGTTCTTGATCGGTGCCGCCCGCAATTACGAACGCGTCATTAACATGTGATTTTTCAAGACCTAACTTGTTACGTTGGTATTTGGTGACGTATCCGTAAGTATGCTCTGCGCCTAACTGCTCTACTATCCTCCAACGAATGTTATTCAGACATGCGGTTGCTTTAAGAGTTTTCTTTGCCTGTTGCTGGAGGTGAGAGTAGCCAAACTCCTCGGCGGTCTGATTTCCCTTCTTTACATTACAGGTTTTACAGGCTAAGGTAAGATTGGAGACTCTATCTGTTCCACCTCTACTTTTAGGGATAATATGCTCTACTTGTATGGGAACGTCTGTTTTGCCACAGTAGGCGCATTTTCGTTTCCATTTGTCTAACAGGTACTCTCTGACTTCATAGCCTTGAAGTGTACCTTGCTGATATTCTACGCCCGTAATTTCAGGGTGCTGCATTTTGTGTGCATCGAAATTGCCCACTTCGACTTTTTTGAAGGTTATCGGTAGCAGTGTTTCGAGCTTATGGACTAATCGAATATGTGAGTCAAATCTATGCTGAGTACTAGGGTTAACCAGCCTTCAGGTCGTGTTCGGTTATTAAATCGAGGTGGGCGATATCCTAATCTGCCTCTACGATTTCTGCGGTAGCAACGTTTCTCATCAATCTGTTTCGAGACATCCTGTCGTAAGGTTAAGGTGCCGCTGATGACCTCTAACTGAGCGGTCTTGGCACTAAATCCAATGTTCTTAAAGCCGATATCCACCCCTAGTTTAATGGGTTGTTTGTTTTCGCCAGTGGCATATCTTAACTGAATGGTGAAAGGGCAGCGTTCTTTAACAGTCGCCTTCCCATCCTTCAACAACCACTTGGCCCTTCTCGGAGTGGTGGGCATGAGGGGTTGCCCTCTCATGTTTATTACGTAAACAGGAACTCTCAAGTCCTGTTTCTCCCTGCTATTAATAGGGAGTTGGTTCTCTTCGCCAAGGTTATCAGTCAGTACTCTACGATGATCACTGAAAGTTTCCTCTCTGTTTAAACCACCGTTTACAGAGCAAGGGACTAGAGAAGCATCCCTTGGTGTGTTCTTTAACTCTCCTGATAACTTAGATGCCGCCATATACCTAGCCTCTCTCAGGCTAATCAACTAATTACTCTTATTCCTCACGGAACAAGCCCCCTAACTTGTTAGGGGGTAATTGACTAATCTTCTTGCCCTGATAATTCGCCGTAGAGTTCTGCTGCTTGCTCTAAGACGATACGCAATTGAGTGATTTCAGGATTCTTATCAAGAAGTGCAGGTAAAATACATATGAGAAAACGACGTGCAAGACGAAGTGATGGACTTTTTAAAATAGTTTTTTGAAAGGAATTCTTAAAATAGTTGATTCCTGATTTAGAAATCTTAATTGAATTGTTAGCGTGATGAATAATCAGGTTTGAATGAATCAGTGAATGTAAATGGTTAGAAAAAGCATCTTGATTTGGAATTCCATAAATAGATTCTGCCCCTAAAATACATTCAACGAATTGAACAATTTCATATAATTCGTTCTTGGTTAAAATTCTCCCCTCAATTAACGAGAGGATGAAAAGTATCTCATCCTTTTGCGAGAGTTTACCATTCGATATTAAATTCGGATCAAATTCTTCCTGTGATTCTAGAAAGCTTGATAGCGCTATCTGTCGAAAATTCGGTTCTCTTTGTGAATAAGCTGGTGTTTTCAAATGTTCCTAATTCCTTTATTTCTTGTTTAAAGATTTTTATCGGTTGCTTAAATATTGACAGAGAGCTGGATGAAACTAAAAACAACGTCAATGATCAATCTTAGAAAGGATTTGTTGGTTTTTTTTGGTAGTAACGAATAAAAAACAATGAGACGCGTTAGGACAACTTATTATACTCTAATATTTTGTATCTTCTTAAAGATCAATCTAGTAAGTTATTAGAGCTAATAATAGTGAAAATATTGTGCCAAAAAAAGTTGATTTAAGAAAAAACTCTATCCCATTGTTGATGTAAGGTTGAAAAATTATATTAAGAGAAACTTTCCTTAAGTAAAGAAATAGATATCATAATGAAAAGTTGTTGAGGTTAAATATTATGTCGAGTACGAGTAACGACGTTAAAATTAATGTAAGCGAAATACAGGCTGAAAAACCATTTGTACTAATTGGATTACCTGATGTTGGTTTAATAGGCGTTATCAGCGCATCACAATTGATTAAATCTCTTAACATGAAACCAATAGGACAAATCGACTCCGCCCAATTGCCACCCATTGCTGTCATCCATGAATCTGTACCCATGTCTCCTCTAAGAGTATATGGTTCAGGAAATGTTCTTCTCATTGTCAGTGAAATTCCATTGCCTCCGACTCTTATTCGCTCATTTTCAAAAGCCGTCGTAAGGTGGGCTAAAAGCCTAAATCCTTCGGCAATCCTCTCTCTTGCAGGCATTCCTGTACCCAACCGAATGGATATCGATCAACCAAGCATATATGCAGTCACTTCAGAACCTGCAAGGAATATGCTTTCAGAATTAGAGTCGCTACAAGTTCAAAAACTTGAAGAGGGCTTTATGGCAGGACCTTATGCTGCAATCTTGAATGAATGTATGGCAGAAACTCCTTCTATACCAAATATTACGTTTCTGGTACAGTCTCATATGAATTATCCTGACCCAGGAGCGGCTGCTATACTGCTAGAAACCCTTGCTAAATTTCTGAATGTAGAAGTAGATGTTGAGCCTCTTCTTACACAGGCTGAAGAGATTAGACTACGAATGAGAGATACTATGAAACGAACTAGGGATACGATGCAACAAGTTGATAAAGCGCAAGAATATGAAATTCCAGCCTTTTACGGCTAAGAGGGTGTAAAAATGTCGGAAAAAGCAAAATCCATAACTGAGATGATGGATGAATTATTTAAAAGAATGGAAAGATCCCTAGATGAAATTCTTAGGACAGGCTTTTTAAAACCCTCTTTTGATGTGAAAAAATGCTGTCTTGAGCCATTAGTTGATATGACTGAAACTACTGAAGAAATAATAGTTACATTTGACCTTCCTTTCATTCAAGACAAGAATGATATTGAAATTAAGGCGACTGCACATTCGCTAGAAATTGACGCAAAATTTAAAGAGCCGATTCGCTTTAAAAATTGGGGAACAGTGCAGAAGGATACAGAATTCAAGCATTTTCATTATACAATCAGAAAATTGCCAACGGAAGTCATTCCGGAAAATGCAACTTCCAGATTTAAACAAGGGTTGATTGAGATCAAACTCCCGAAGATTAAGCCTTACAAAATTAAGATTGAATAAGATCTTTCCGATAAAACCTCTTTTTTTTAATTTCAAGTCCACAAAGTGGACGTTAATTATACTACTTAGCATTCTATAAGAAAAATAACACAAATAGTTTTCTTCCATAATGCAGAGTATTTATATTTTCCACAAACAATAAAATAATGGAATCCATACCGATTTCTCTTAGAGCTTTCTGTGGATGCCTTTAAAGATGCTCTAAAAAGCTAAGTTCTACATATATGAGGGTAATACTTGGAGGAAGAGTTACCAGTCTGGTGTCAATTAAGAAAAATACCTATGAAACACTCTCCGGAAGATGCAATAGAGTTTGCAAAAGGAAGGATAGATAAATTTGCAAGACGTCAATTCTGGAATGTTAGAGGAACTGAAGGTGAAGATTTACTTGCAGGACATATCCTTCTAAGAATTGCTGTTGCCACAGATCCACGACTTAGCGCTTGGCTAGTAGAATTTGAAGGCGATCTTTTTGATTATAGATTTAGAAAGGCGTCATTCTCAGATATTATCACAGTTATGCGCTATTTCCTTGGATATGATGATGTTATTCTACTTGAAGACCTTGAAGAAAAAGTAGATCTGCAAATAAGAAAAAGATATTCATTGGTTGAGATCGGAGAATATTCAAAATACATCAAAAGAAGCATTAAAACACGTGATGGACGTACTACTATAAAAAGAGAGCGCCAAAATGTTAAACTTCCAAAAGGTTTAAGAAAATACGTTGGTGTTCATTTTACAAAAGTTCCAAGAGTAGTAGGTAAAAGACAGGTTCTATTGCTAAAAGGATGGGCTATCGCTCCTATTTTTATCTTTCGAGGAACTATCAAACGTGCATTTGAAAATGTTTTAAAAACTAAACTTGAAGGAATTCAAGATCAGATTAAATCTGACAAGTCTCTTAAACCGATTATACGAGAACTTAGAGACTATATTAAAATAAATGAAATAGCTTTTGTAAAGAGATTTGAAACAGAAATAAGTCCCAGTGGAAAACTATATCAACGTTTTGATCTGTTTCCAGAGTGTATGAACCAATTGATTTCCATCCTCACTGAAAAGGGTCACTTAGGACATGGAGAACGATTGCAACTAGGCCTTTTTCTGAAGAAACTAGGAATGCCAATGGAAGAGCAAAAACACTTCTGGTATCAAAAAGCTGTTGATAACATAGGGTTGACGTTTGAAGAATTTGATAGCAAAGTTGGTTATACTATAGATCATCTTTATGGACAAGCAGGTAGTGGAACGGATTATGACGCTCCGAAGTGTGAGACGATTATCACAAGTTACTATTGTGCATTCGCCCAAAAAGCTGCAGATGAGATTATGAAAAGGATACAAACTGAATTCGAAGAAAAGGATAAACCAACAAGATTTAGTCAAGTTTTAGATGACTTAATGGTAAATTTGATGAATAATGAACCACGAAATGCGTGTGCAAAACTTTTCGAATTAAGGTACGGTAAAAGAGCCAAAAAAATTGCGCATCCCATTGGCTATACTCTTTATGCCGCAAAAATCCTAAAGGAGAAAAAGGAAAAGAAAACCGAAGAGAAAAAAACTACAAAAGCTGAAGTAAATGCAAATGCGAATGAAAATGAATGAAAAATAATTCATATTTCAATTTCAATTTCCGGTTCAATTTCCTTGTTCATTCAATTTTTTTAGAAGACCTAATGCCTCTGGGTAATTAGGATCCAATTCTAATGCTTTTTCTACATATTTTTTGGCTTTTTGGCTATCTTTTAGTTTATCATAAGTAGCTGCCAATTCATACCAGATTTCAGTGTCTTGGGGATCGATTTCAACTACTTTCTCAAAGCAATCAATGGTCTTCTGATAGTCTTTCAATTTCTTATGAGCAACTCCCATGTAATACCATGCATTGATATTCTGCGGGTTTTCCTTTACAACTTCCTCGTAACATTTAATTTCTTCAGTTGTTTGACCTAGTGAATGGTAAGCGGATGCCATGTTAGATCTAGCTTGTGGGTGGTTAGTGTTTATCTCCAATGCTTTCTCAAAGCACTTAATGGCCTTCTGATAGTCTTCCAGTTTATTATAAGTAGCCCCCATATTATTCCATGCGTTAGAATAATGTGGATCAATTTTAACTGCGCTTACAAAACTTTTAACTGCGTTCTGATAGTCTTCTAATTTATAGTAGTCAATACCCATGTTGTACCAGGCTTTTTTATATTGAGGGTCGATTTCTACGGTTTTTTCATAGCATTCGATTGCTTTAAGTAGATCACCTAAATCTTCATAGGTGATACCCATATTGTACCACGTTTCTACATTCAAGGGGTCAATTTCGACTATTTTCTTGTTACACCTAAGAACATTTTCGATATCATCCAATTGGCTATACGCTTTTTCCAAGACATCCCACGCTTTAATGTCGTCGGAAGGATCTAGTTTGACACCTTTTTCGAAATATTCAATGGTTTTTTGGGGATTGTTAAGTTTCAGGTAGGCAAGTCCCATGTTGAACCACCCCATAACGTATAATGGGTCGATTTCGACAACCTTCTCAAAGTATTCAATTGCTTTTTCATAATTTTCTAGGGGGTGAATGTAAATAGATCCCATGTTATTCAAAGCTGCGATGTTGTTTGGTTCAATTTCAAGAGCTTTTTCGTAGCAATCTATTGCCTTCTCAAGATAGCCTAAGTTACCGTACGCTACTCCCCTGTTATACCAGGCGTTGATATTATTAGGATCTATATCAGCTATTTTTTCACAACATTCATTGACTCTATGATAGTTCCCTAACGCATCGTAGACTCCACTCAACATAATCCATGCATTAAGGTTTTGAGGATCAATCTTCACTGCTTGTTCATAACAGTCAATTGCGTTTTGAAAATCACTTATTTTATCATAAGCCGCTGCTAAATAGTACCAGTTTTTGCTATCAGGATTAATTTCGACAGCTTTCTCAAAGCATTCGATAGCCTTTTGAAAATTTCCGGATTCCGCATGATCATGTCCAATGCTCGACCATTCTGAAGCGGTTTTCCCCTCAATTTTATCTGGCATTTGAATCTCCTAATTTCCTCATATAACAATGACACATAAACCTTTTCTCCGTGCTAATTATAGATTATGCTCCGAATCCTCTATTATAAATTCTAAAAGAAAATGGGAGAATAAATTATAATCAAGAAATGGGGTTAAAGATATAAACGCAGATCAAATGATAGCCTTAATTTGCACCTGCTATTCTTGCGTTCTTGATCTTAATAGAAGGAATTAATACACCTGCTTCTTCTCTATAGTCCTGTGAGATATCAGAAATACCATTTAATAAATCAAAAACATGAATTCCAATCATTGCATTTTTAATAGGATGTTTTATTTCACCATTTTCAACAAGGAATGCCTCTGATAAGAGTCCTGAGAGTCTTCCACTTACAGGTTCTGGTGAATCATGTAAAGCCAAAATAAAGACTCCTTTCTTTGTTTCACTTATTAGTGTGTCAAGGCTATGCTTACCAGGTGTAATTCTTAGATTATTACATGAAATTTGTGGCAATGCATTATATCCGAGTCGCATGCAGTTACCTGTACTTTTTGTAGAATCTTTTTTGGCAGTATATGTGTCATAGAGATATGTACGCAGTACACCTTTTTCTATAATTGTTTGTCTCGTTTTAGGGCTACCTTCTCCATCAAAAGGTAAACTTCTAAATCCTGCTGCAACAAGCCCATCATCAATGACTGTGAGATGTTCAGAAGCAATAGGTTTTCCTTTCTTATCGACTAAGTATGTTCTCTTTTGTTGGACTGCATCTGCGTTCGCAGCAACTCCAACAATGCTGAAAAACAGCGGATAGATCGCATTTTGGAATAAGATAACCGGAACACTCATCGTCTCTACTTTTTTCCCCCCAAGCATATCACAGGCTCGTTTAGCAACGGTTTCTCCTAACCACTGTGGTCTTAGATTTTTTAGCTGTCGACTGCTTGATAAATCAGAATTGGTAGCCACTTCACCTTCGGTGTTTTTTGCAATTGCTGAAGCTGAAAGCATTCCAATCGTGCTATCTGAACTGCATTCACTACCAAGCGAATTCATTAGTACACGTTGTTCCCGTGTCATACTAACAGTCCCATCAAGTACAACAGAACTAGCATTACAAAGCCCAGCATCTATAATCTGCTGCCCTAAATCTATTACTTCTTCAGCTGAACTATTCGCAATGTGATCATCATATAGTTCTTGTACATTTGGAAGCGGTTTTGGATCAGGTAATGACTCAAAATCAGGATCTGGACTCCCCAATTTCATTGAAGAAATGGCTGCGTTAACTATCCTTTCAATTTCATCCATCTCATTAAGTGAGGAGGTATATGAGAAACCATATCGACCTGCATTATCGTACACTCGCACAGCTATACCGCTGTCGTCAATATTACTTACAGTTTTTATTGCATTTTTAGCGAATAATAATCTTTGACTAATTATCTTTTGTGCAAAAATCTCTGCTTGGTATACTTTACTTGTTGCAAATCTAAGAGCCCTTTCTGCACTTGCGAATAAATTGTCCACAGTATCACCAGCAAATGTGCAATAAAACCAGAGTTTTTAAATATTTATTTACTTTATGACACAATCATACAACGTTGTATGTGAGGCATATGTGCTTTGAGTGTTATTTATTAGCCGTTGTCCCCCCACAAGCAGGGCCTATTAGCGATTTTCTTAATTTCATCTATTGGGTCGGCTCCCTTGTATGCTTCCAATGGGAAGTTGCAACTTTTAGAGTTGGAGCATATTATTTACCTGTATGCTCTGGATGTTTAGGAATTTATGCTGGCGCGTTGATTGGTTTTGCAAGCCTTCCGAGATTGTCTAATCTGTCAAAACAACTATTTCAACTTAGATTTGCAATCCCTCTAATGTTACCTCAGTCAGTTTATTTCTTTATCTTGAATTTTGAGCGGTTCTTCCTTCATTCCTATCCGATTCCAGGAATAAAGGAAATTTATTTTGTAATGGGATTACTTTTTGGTTTTGTCTTATGCAATATTGCTTTTAGACTTGCAATTTTAGAAGATGAATTTCATCCCGTTGTTGATCAACTTCTTACCAGATTTGTAACATATTTAGGCTGGTTATTTCTTCCTGGCGTTGTGATTAGCATCGCCAGCATAATGCTTGGACTTGTTTTACTAGGATATGCAGTTGACATGCTTCTTCTGGTTCTTGGAAGTCTTTCTTTTATTATAGGAATAGGAATTCTTTTAGTTTTAATTGTAGGCTTCTCTCTTCGATTTGCAGTAGGCTTGTTCAAGACTTATTATGATCATTTTACGCAAGATCGCTCTAATTGATGTGTATGAAAGTAATCATATTTCTTTTTATCTAAAATAACTCTGGACAATCATATTCCTATTCAAGTTCATTAAAAACTAAAGTTTTGCAGTTTTGTAAAAAAAGATTCCACAAACCTTGTTCAGCGTAGCAATCCTGCCCGTTATAGGTGTATTTTACCGACAAAAAGGTATCTTCCTAGTATTACAACAGTATGACATGTCATTGTTTAAATTAGCGCGCGCGATTGTATTGACATATAGCTGTCAATAGAGCTATAGAGTATTGATGAGCTATATAATATAGTGGACACTTCTTTTGCAAAAAAAGGCTTAAATAGTTTAAACTATAAGGTATGGATGGCAACTCGTGATCGGTAAAGAACCTTAACCGGAAAGAAAAACTGACACAAAGAAACATGGTGAAGAATCGGCCCTGAACTATGAAGTAAGTGTGTACGGCCGGACAGGATTCTGGAAGGAACAGGGAAAAACCGAGAATGAGCTTCAGAGGAAAAATCAAACAACGGTGAAGTGTAAAGAACGGCTGAGAGGTCGGGAAAGCACGCGCAACGTAAAAATTGCGTAACCTGAGCGAGAGGAAACCAAAGAGGCACAGCGGGTTGCCAATTTTCTTTTGGGATGTTTTTTTGAACGTCCCTTTTTTTTTAAAAACAGCTAAATAGTCAAGTTAAGATATCGCTGATGATAAGCGAGCAGCAAAGTTCTTTATGAATTATTTTAAGATCAAGTGACTTCGCTTCTTCTACACCAGCATCGGTGATATAAGCAACGCCGTTTATACCAGCTCGAATTGCCAGAATGTCAGTTTCTTCCTTGTGATATCCCTTTGGTCTGGCACAGCCTAACATCACTGGCTTATCCTGAAAAGTCAATCGTGCGATAGTGATTATTTTTGCGATCGTTTCGGGTGATGGTGGCGTGACATTCTCCATTGGTGTTCCTTCTAGGGGCATTAAGGCAACAATAACAATAGCATCAGGGTCATATTTAGACAGCATTTCTAATGCATTGATTTCTCCGTCTAGAGCACCATAGTTAAGACCAACGACGACATGTGGTACAATTGGAATGTTAAATTCCTTAAGAAGTCTAATCGATTCTTCATATTTCTCAGGTGTCGCATTTATATGGTACACTGTTTCAATTGTGTCTTGACTGGCGATCACATCAAGCATAGCGGCATCAATATGTGCATCAGCAAGAATTTTCGCGGTTTCCTTGTCGATGAGTCCTGTGTGAACAACGACTTTTAATCTAAAACGTTCTTTTATTATCCTTAGAGCATTTGCATACTTTAAAAGAGGGACAAATCCGTGTGTATTTGCGCCTCCACTAATTAAAACACCCTTAGAACCCTTTTTGCTAAGTTCTTCACATAATTGAACTAATTCTTCAGGAGA
>JAEOSF010000103.1 GCA_016840515.1 Candidatus Borrarchaeum yapensis
TTGCTTTTAACTGCTTCAATTCCTTCACGATAGCATCGTCCATTTGAGCTTCAGTAGCTAATGGACCGAGTATATTTGTTTCATTAATAACAAGCCCTTTAGAGTATGTTAGATCATATTGGGCAGCTTCTGGCGCATAAGAAGATATTGATTGAACATATAGATGCTCTTTATACTTCTTCAAGACTCTATCTACCTTATCGATAAAATCAGCATATGAGCAAGCACAAGACCTCGTTGGGAGAAAAATTTTTATTCGAATTTTGTCCATATAACTTCCTCCGTACCGCTTTTAACTTACGAGAGCAAGAAATTATTTCTATTAACTGTTAACGTGAAATTAACAAACTTCTTAAGTATTAAGCCTAGTATGAATTTTAAATATTTATCGGTTATTAACTATATTTTTATATATCGGTTCTGCAATTCAAAGTTGACCACAAAGTTATTAAATAGAAGCATAGTCATATCGTTATATGACGATAATTAAAACTAATCTAACGGGGATTTAGAAAAATGGCAATTCTTATTGAAGTATTAACTAGCACGTGGGCTATAGCTATTGAGTATTTTTCCCATGCGTGGTGGTGTATAGCTGTTGGATTCATTGTGGCTGGAATTTTTAGTGAGTTTATTTCAAGAGATACTTTTTTGCGACTTTTAGGTAGCGGAAGATGGTATGCTTATGTTACAGCAACCGCAGCGGGTGCTTTATTAGGTGTCTGTTCTTGTGCAATACTCCCATTATTCGCAGGTATAAGACGACGAGGTGCTGGTGTTGGTCCCGCTGTCACTTTCCTCATTGCAGGACCATCTATAAACCCAGTTGGCGTTTTACTTACTATGAGTTTGTTGTCGGTGGGTCTCGGAATTGCACGGATTGTTGGCGCAATAATTATTGCAATAGCAGTTGGTATCGTCGTGGACCTAGTTTTTGGCAAGGAAGAGCAAGAAGAGGCAAAGAAAGTACGAAAAGTACAACGAATGAAACCACAAGTCGTGGTATCTTTTGTTTCGAGAATGAAAAAGGCTATGACGTATACCTGGGACTATGTCAAAGAGATACTCTGGCTGATTGTGGTAGGTGTGTTCGTAGCGGCATTATTAAGAACCGTAATACCACCTGTCTGGATTGAAAGTACTATGGGCTCAACAGGTTTGAGTGCTTATCTGCTCGCGGCATTTATAGGAATTCCTTTATTTGTCATCCCTCCCGTTGAAATTCCATTGGCAGCTACATTTTTAGCACTTGGGATGAGCCAAGGCGCAGCACTCGTATTCTTGCTAGCAGCACCAACAATCAGTATCGCTACGCTTATGGTAGTTGTACGTGTGCTCAAATGGGAACGAACGTTAGTCTATGCCTTCGGAGTTTATAGTTTTTCGATATTACTTGGATTTCTCTTCTTCCCGATATTGATTGAGTTCACTACAGCCGGTGCAGCAGTCGGAGGCAATCTTTACGGTGAATATCATGACATAATTCTTCTTGGACTTCTGGCAGTCGCCGTTATAGGTGCCTACATTGCTCACAAGCGATCCATGAAAGATATCGAGGAGGAAAAAGCGATCATTTCTCCGACAACTTAAAGCGGAGGTAGCGTAATATGACCGTTCTCATAGAATTTTTTTCTGGAGAGCCAGTATGTGGAGAATGTGAGATTTGTTTGAATTTCGTGAATGAGATTGCAAAAGAATACGGAGACAAAGTAGAAGTAGAAAAGTACATTGGACCATCAGCAAAGGAAAAATTTGAAGAGTATCACATCGAACTTACGCCAGCTATAGTTATCAACGAAACATATTTTATTATAGGATTGACACCTAGCAGAGAAACAATGAAGAAAATGATTGACATTGAACTTGAATGGGAATAATTGATGATGGAGGAAAAATATGATGCCTGAATCAGTTGATGTGATTATTTTCGAAACTGAACCGCCATGCACTGTTTGCCATCGGGCTGCAAAGGTTGCTAAGAAGATAAAAGATGAATATTTTGGCGATAAAGTGAATATACGCCGAGTCAGTTGCCTTACAGAAGAAGCTGAAGAATGGGACGTACAACTTGCGCCAACTATTGTAGTTGGGGAGTTCATCATAGCTGAAGGTGAAGTTCCTCATAAAGAGGAATTTATAGCTGCTATACGAAAGGTCTTAGGAGAAGGATGAACAATGCAACTAAAAGTTGAAGTGATAGGACCATATCCTCCATGCATTCGTTGTCATAGAGTTTACAGAATGTTAAAGCAGTTAAAAAAGGAACAGGGTATTGACATGGAAATTGAACGCATTTATGCAGGCTCCGAAGAAGCAGAAAAATATGGAAAAATTGTGGAAGCAGAGGTGTTTGCTGAGAAAATGGGAATTGATCTTGACTATCGTAACTTGTTTGAAAAACGCGATATCAAGGCAATTGACGAAAAACTTGCACCCTATGTAGAAATGGCGAAGGAAAAAAGCGTTTTTCTAACTCCTGTAATTATCATTAATAGTGATGTTGTTTCAATGGGTCGAGTTCCCAGACGAGAAGAGTTACAAGAATTGATTTCTCAAGCAAAACTATGAAACATGCTATAGGTGAAAAAGTTGGAAAAAAAAGTCTTAATTTTACCTTGTAGTGGAATTGGAAAACCTTTTGGAACAGTTGGTAGGCATGCTACATATATAGTTGTAAATGATCTAAGACCAGAAGCAACTTCAACCTTTTGCTTGCCATTACTTCAGATTGATGATCAAGAAGCACTTGAGTTATCAGCTACTAATTTTGTATTATCGATTGACGGATGTGCTAAAGCCTGTTCTCTTAGGGATATAGAACGATCTATCGGACGTACCTCTGACGCATCAGTTATGGTCATGGACGTACTAAGAGAAAATAAAGAACTCCGTACAAAACAAGTCACATTCTTAGATGAAAAAGGAAAAAAACTTGCCCGCAAAGTTGCAGAACGGGTTGTAGAAGAAGTTGATAAACTTCTTGATGGTAAATAGTGAGGTTATTTGTTTATGCCAGATTTTCTTGAAACTATGACGCCTAAAAAGGTCGGGATTATCGCTTGTAGTGGTGAAGCACTCCCAGAGGGGACTTTAACACGAATAGCTGCACGTCTTGTCGTTGAAGAACTTAGACCTGAAAGTACAGTAATAATGTGCTTACCGTTATTTCTTGCAGGAGATGAAGGAGAACAAAATTTTGCAAAATTCTTTCCTACAATTTGCCTTGATGGGTGCGAAAAAAAGTGTTCTTCTCTTGGCACAGAAAAATATAGTGGTAAACCAACAGTTATAATAGATGTAAAGAAAGTCATGAAAGAAATGGACATCAGACTGAATCCAGAAGAAGTAGTTGAATTAGGAAACAATGGAATGAAAATCGCTCGAAGAATAGCAGAATTGACCGCTGAAAAAGTGGATGAAATTTTGATGAGAATAAGGCCAAAAGACGAATAAGGTTGGGAATATTATGATTTTTAATGTAGTTGAAGAAGAGGATAAATTCAAGGTTACTATAGAAAAATTCATTTTAACATTTCCAAAGGAGTTATTCTACTCTAAAGACGACATGTGGGTATCTAAAGATGATGAAATAGTAGTCATAGGTGCAACTGATTATTTTCAAACGGTTTTGAGCGACATTTTGTTTCTTGAACTTGAAAAACAAGTAGGCGATGAGGCAATTCCTGGAGAAGAGATTGGCTCACTTGAATCAGTAAAGACAGTGCTCGATATAATCCCAGCTGTTGGGGGAGCAATTGTTGCAATAAATGAAAAACTTGAAGCTTCGCCGGAAATTGTTAATAAATCGGCGTACAAAGAGGGTTGGATTCTTAAGATAAAACCCAGTAATCTAGAGTTTGATTTATCAAACCTGTTAACTGCAAAAGAATATGTTCAACTGATAAGAGAGAAGGCAAAAAAACATTATGAAAGAAAAGAACGACAAAAAGAGATTTAATCTACCTAAACCCTTTGTTTTTAAACTGTTTTTCAAAAAATTCATACTTAATTAGTGAAGCCCAATTTACCAAAAAAAATTAATACTAAAAGTATCTGTTAACTACATTTGAGCACAATAAGGAACATGATAGAACATGTTTCAATATAGCCTTGAGGAATTTATTTTAGTGGTATATTTTTTTTACTTACTTTTGGGTACACTTTTTCAACGCTTTTTATCCATTATATTTGGAGGAATTTGATTTAGTTGTCTGAAGGGAGTAACGAGGATATAGAAGATTTAGAAGATATTCAAGAACCCGTTAAATACGAGCCAATGGGAATCAAGCAGATCTTGACTGAGATGAAAGATATAAGTGAACTGATAGTGGATTTAGCATACTCTGCTGTGTTATTCAATAACGAAGAACTAGCGGAAGAAGTCCACGAATTAGAAGAAGAAATGGATAAACTCAAATACCAGATAACGATGATGGCTATGTTAGCAGCCCGTGACAAAGAAGACGCTGAACAACTTGTAGGAATTTTGCAGTTAGCAACAGCAGCAGAAAACATCTCGAATGCCG
>JAEOSF010000004.1 GCA_016840515.1 Candidatus Borrarchaeum yapensis
CACCCTTAAAGGTATTATGATCCGTAATTGCTATACCTTGAATACCTCGCTTTTTTAATACGCGTACAAGATCTTTATTTAGAGGAATCCAAGCATCTGACGAAAGATGCGTATGTACATGAAGATCAATTTTCATTTCTAAACTACCTGAAAAAATGTACGATATGAAAAATAGATGTGTTTTCTTATCTGACGCCTTAGCAAATAGGTTTTGATTCAAATATCTTTCCTTAAAAATAGCTTTATATCTTAGATAAACCTGAGAAATTGGCTTAATCTTACTAAGTGTTTGTAGAGCGCCTGTATCGAATTGTGAACTACCATCCAACAAGTTGAATGGCGTCCTGAATCATTCATCTCCCAGCGGAGCATGTCAAACAGGCTCTACGGACAGTTCCTGCCCTGAACTTGATGGGAATTTGAGAACTGGCGAGTGTGACCTCAGCTCAATTCTACCTACTCTTTAGGTGCAAAGAAATATTTAAGGATTGGAGATCATTGTGAAAGTGAACACACGCAATTCATCCCCCAACTAGTTGGGGGGTCTTCTTGCGAGACATCTATAAAAAAAATAGAAGGGGGAGTTTAGCTAAAGTTTTGGAATATCGCCCGGCAAATCAAAATCGGAAAAATCTTTTGGTCTTTTTTGATTCCAGAAATTATTTTCTTGGGGCCCAAGTACTTGAGGGCTCTGTACACCAGTTACAATTAACATAACTCGAATCATATTCTTCAGTTCAGGATCTTGACGGGCACCCCAGATCACCATTGCATTACTCGCTAATCTGTTTGCAACGATATCTGCAGCTTTTGTTGCCTCTTCAAGCGTCATATCTGTCCCACCGCTCACGTGAATCAAGGCAGCAGTGGCACCAGTGATATCCAACTCAAGCAGCGGACACTTTAATGCTGCATTAACAGCGTCTTCTACTCGATTCTTTTCTCCTGATTCTCCAACTCCGACCATTGCGACGCCTCCATCCGTCATAACGGTTCTGACATCAGCATAATCAAGATTAATGAGGCTCGGTAATGATATAGTCTCTGTAATGCCCTTTACAAAGCGAGCCAAAACTTCATCAGCAACGCTAAACGCTGCATCAATTGGAAGTTGAGGCGCAATTTCAAGTAGTTTATTATTGTCAATCACAATAACAGTATCAGCATGTCTTCGTAGATTTCTTAATCCTTCTCGTGCTTTTTCATTCCGTGCACGTTCTACTTCAAATGGTGTAGTAACAACACCTACTACTATTGCATCAGTTTCTTTAGCAATTTCAGCAACAGTAGGTGCGGCTCCAGTACCAGTACCTCCACCTAGACCAGCAGAAACAAAAACCAAATCTGCATCTCTTAAAAATTCCGTTAATTCTCTTCTAGACTCTTCTGCAGACGCAGCTCCAATTTCAGGATATCCTCCTGCACCTAAGCCGCGTGTAATATGCCTCCCAATGAGAATATGTTGATCCGCTTTCACTTGACTAAGATGTTGTTGATCTGTATTCACAGCAATACATTCTGCACCTTCAATACCTAATTTCATTAAACGATCTACGGTATTACATCCTCCGCCTCCACATCCCATAACTACAATCCTTGCACGACCAGGCTCTCTTAAACCATTGTTTAGGTCTTTTGTTTCAAGTATATGCTTCTTTGCATTCTCAATTAATAATTTCATTGGCATTCGATCTCCATGTCTCCTCAATTTCAATAAAAATTCATCTTATTTCTACTGGGGTAGGTCTCGGAAAACCTGGAAAACCTAGACTTTCCCATAATTCCTTTTTCAATAGATCACGGATAGCTATTCGGATTACTTCCGATCGATTTGGATATTTTTGATCATCTACTAGCTGATCTAATCCAGAGATAAACCCTTCGGGTAGATGTACCGTTACAAGTTTGATTCTTATCGCCTCCTATCAGTTTCCTTTCCCGCTGAGCTAACTTGTCAAGTTTACGAAATCTTCATGTCCTGTTATAGATCCTATAGATTTCGGGGATTTTAGGACAGTGTCATAGAAACTTTATATTTCAAGACAGGTCAGTAAGGGGGATTATGTCGAAATAATTTCAGGTAAAATGAAAAAAGTCGTTTTTATTTTAAAAAAGCTTCTTACTACGCTCATGTTACCCTCATATGATTCCACTAATACGCATTAGAAAATTAGTTTATTCGGTCATCAACGAATGAATTCTTAAATGAGTTTTCCATGTAGATGACTATATTTTGCATCGATTATGATCACTCTTACGAATTTACCAATAAATTCATGGTTTTGTGAATTAATGATAACTGGTTTATATGTATTTGTTCGTCCTTCTAAACCGCTTTTTTTTCCCCTGCTTACAATCAAAATGGTTTCTTCTCTCCCTATCCATTCATTGTTTTTCTCACGTGTTATCTTTCGGCAGAGTTCCGTTATTTTTCTTGAACGGGCCTTTATCGTTTGTGATAAAAGAGGAGATAACTTAGCAGCCGGCGTTTGCTCTCTTGGACCGTATTTTGAAACATTAGTTAAACTGGGCTGAATTAATTCAATTATATCAAGCGATTCATTGAATTGTGTGTCGGTTTCAGAAGGAAAACCAACAATAATGTCCGTAGATAACGTAATGTCTTGGAAGACTGATCTAATTCTTTTTACAATATCAAGAAACTCTTCGACTGAATAATCTCTTTTCATTTGACGTAAAATCGCATTACTACCAGATTGAAGAGGTAGATGTATGAATTTGTAGAGTTTAGAATTCTTAAAAACCTCAATCAAGTCATCTACTAAAGGATATGCAGTAGCAGGATTCATCATACCGACTCTGACCATGAAGTCGCCTTCGATCCGTATAATCGATTGCAGAAGAGACGGGAGTGTGCTGCCTCTATCTAACCCATATGCGGTTGTATCTTGTGCAGTTAGCCAGATTTCTTTACATCCTTGAAGAACGCACCTTTTTACTTCGTCAAGTATCAGTTCTTCAGGATATGATACTAATGGGCCCATAACTCGTTTTACAATACAATAAGAACAATTTGAAATACAACCCTGGGCAATCTGTACAATTCCAATCCTATCATTAATCCTTCTTCGAGGATATCCTAACTTTGGAATGGAATTATGCCCAATTTCAATTCTTTGTTTTCCTCGTAAAGTGTCCTCAACGACATTCTCAATTTCTGAAAGATGATGTATTCCAATCATACTCGCATTTGGCGCAACTTTTCTTATTTTTGTGGAATATACCTCAGGCATGCATCCTGCAACGATTAGTTTTTTGTGAGGGTATTCTTGCACGATTTTTTTAATTCGAAAAAGAATTTTTGCTTCTGTAGGTGATTTCACAATACACGAATTAATGATTATTACATCTGCTTCATCTATCTTTGAAATTATTTGGAAGTTATTCGAAAGTAGACCTAGCATAATCTCAGATACTGCTTGGTTTGCACTACACCCGTATGTATCCATATAAATTTTCAAATAGTTCACAGACTTCCAAAAACTAAGTGAGTATTAAGATGTTCCCACCACCAACCGGGGGAAGGATTGCCAAAGTATCATTTTCTTCAAGGAACACGTTGTGATCGTTGGCCGCATCTCCATTAATCATTAGCATAATATGACTAGCAATTTGATCTGCCTTAAATACGTAGTCTCTAAACTCGGATCCATATTTATTAGCTAATAGGTTCATAAAATCGATTAATTTGATCTTACCATTTACGTTTATCTCGGTTCTTGGTGTTTTGACGATCTCTCTAACACGTGCAAAGAATTTCACTTTTATCGTTGACATTTTATCCACTCTAAATGCAATGAAGTGATTTTCTAAGAATTCTATAGGAAAGAATTTTAATTTAACGTTCGACACACAATATAATGAAGAATGCTCGGTTTCTTATATTCGTGCTTATTACTCAAAGCAAGATTTGAATCACAATATGAATCCAAAGAATAGTTAAGAATTTGCAAGTGAGTATTATGGCAGAGCCCCCCGAAGATGATTCAAAAACCAGAAATTTTGCCATGAAGATCGAGCACTTGTTGAGTGACAAGAGACTGAAAACAATAGTTCCAATTGTCACATTAGTGCTCTTTGCTGTTATTATTTATCAGCAATTAATTATGTTGACTAGAATGTCACAGTTCCTTTTTTGGTTCATAATCATTGATATTTTAGTTGTGATAGGGTTATCCTTACCATTCCTTGAGAAACATATCCAAAAAGTTTTGAAAAGATGACGAGAATCATCCATCGCTAAATACTTTGTTTGTTGTGCAAAATTACTCTTATTAGCATTAAAAATCCCTCTTTTTGATGATAATTATTGTTTGTTAAAACTTGATAATACACATAATTTGCTATACCGTGAATGCATCGACTAGATCTGCGAATTTCTCAAACTCAATTCCATCTGAAGTCCATTTAATTCCATCGCGAGTGATATTGTAAGGAACTTTGTGAGTGTCTCAAAAAAGGTATCATTGGGGTATATGTTTTATATAGTGCTTCATATCGGCGTTTACGGATATTATATATTACCGAGAAGTGACGTTTATTTTACCTTTATTATTTTTTAAAAATTCAATTATAAATATATAAATTATTTTTTTGAATAACAAATATTCAAATTGAAGTAGGTGAGAGAATGACACAAAATCCTTTTGTCGGAACTTGGAGACTCATATCATGGGAATACAGAAGCGCGGATGGCCAAGTTAGCAACCCTTTCGGCCGAGACTTTGTTGGGTACATCATGTATAGTGATGACGGATATATGTCCGTAGCCATCATGAGTACAAAACGTCCCAAATTTGCTTCTGGAGACCTCTGGGGAGGTACAACTGAAGAGAAGGTAGCAGCCACCGATACCTATATCTCCTATTGTGGAAAGTATGAAGTTCAGGGAGACAAAGTTATTCATAACATTGAAGTCAGTTTCTTTCCTAACTGGAGTGGTATGGATCAGATCCGTTTCTTTGAGTTTAAAGGGGATAGATTATCGTTAAGTACACCCCCTTTTCTGGCGGCTGGCATACAGCAGACTGCCCATCTGATCTGGGAGCGTGTCTAAACGATCTGAGGACACTCCGTCTGCCATTGTAAAACATTTGAGTTCTGTTGTTTTATAAAGATGAATTGCAATACGTAATAAAAATGATATAATTAACAGCAATAGAAAAAAAAGAAAAGTGAAGTTTTATACTGCCGTTTCCATTTTCTTGTGATAGGGATACACAACTCCCCATCACCTCTCTGCTTAATAAAAAAAGGAAGAAATAGAGTTATTTATTTGCTCGTTATCGTGAACTTACAACCGTTTTCCGTCGGGTCAATGTCGAGGTTACAGTCATTTACTGAAGCAGTCATAGGAAACATAATTTTGCAGAATTCACACATCGATCCTAGAACTGGTTCACCGAAAATTTTCACAATCTTTGGCATATCTTCCAGCTTTGTTGTACATTTTTTTACATGGTGAATTGACTTATCTTTTCCCACAGTACTTTCGTATTCGTGACCATATATCTGTGCAAGCGCAGCATATCTATTGAGAAGTTTTTCTACCGGGGTCTCACCTGGATATGTTGCATAAAGTTTTCCGATTTGTCTACCTGTGAAAGAAACCGCTTCCTCCGCAACCTCCTTCTTTAGGGTGTTTAACGGACCCCATAAAAGCATCAGCGCAGAAAGTCGTAGCATAGCTAACTTCTCAGCATCCGTCATCTTTGCAGCCATATTCCCATCCTCTCCTTCAATTTGGGTACTTGTATGACGCCCCTCCTCGGCGCTTTGAAAGAAGGAAGAACTCTAGAAAAAACTACGTTAACTAGAACTCCCCCTTCAGTTATTCAAAAATAGATTTATGTACTCTTATTGCTTTTATACTTTTATTTCAAATGTATTATGAACGGGTGAGTATTATGTGAACTGTTGGTTAGGAAATATGAATTGCGTAAATCGTATCTTTTCTGTAATTGAAAAGAATCATGACTTCAGTTTCAAAGCGTAGAAAAACAGCTTATCGTCCATTTCTTCTTTTATATGGACGTTTTTTAGATTTTAGCTTAATTAATGCTTCTAAACCCGCCTTTTTGGCAGTTACATGGGATTTGAAATCAAATATGCAATATGCCAGTTCATAAAACTTGAGCACCGATTCCTGAGAAGTAATGCGTAATCTAATATCGTAAATGTTGTCCTCGATAGCATAATTATCAAGGATTTCCGATAGATCTTGGAGGAATAAAATTGAAGAATTACTAATAGTTACACCAAGAGCTTTCTCATGTAAATTAACACCGCCTTCACATTCATACGCAGCCCGCATTATAGCACCGTGTATTTCTGGATTAGTGGATTTCATTATGGGTCGTGGTATTCTCACCAGTCCGCTTTTCGCTCCTGTCGGTATTCCATAGGTGTAAGCTAACAGTTCGGCTAATTCTACTGAATATACAACAAATTTGCCCGCATAACCATACTGTCTTCTTTTACGCTTCCATTTTTTCCAATTTATACGTCTCGCTTTGAACCAGTATATATTTAACGGTGGAGTTATACGCAGTATATGACATATGATTGCTCTAAATTCATCGCAATCTCGTTTTCCAAAAACAAATTCCACTTTTCTTGTTCTAAGATGACCGTCACCTAACACTGAAGTTATAAAATACGCGCCACTAGGAGTCAGCGTACTCACAGCAGTTAAGTCTTTTTCATATTGATTCTTGATCTTATTGGGATTTCTGTAGCCTAATATTCCTG
This sequence comes from Candidatus Borrarchaeum yapensis, assembly GCA_016840515.1. GTDB lineage: Archaea > Asgardarchaeota > Sifarchaeia > Borrarchaeales > Borrarchaeaceae > Borrarchaeum > Borrarchaeum yapensis. Next base: position 6,772 of record JAEOSF010000004.1, read on the forward strand.
CTTTTCGTAATTGCCTAATTCTGCATTCAACTGAGTTAAAACTTCGCCCTAATTCGCTACCAATTTGTTCATAGGAGAGTGAAGTGTTATTCCATAACTCGATTAATTTTTCCTCTTCTTCAACTGTCCAAGATCGGCCCCTCATTTTTTCTTACCTAATCTCTATTATTGAAATTCTTTAAGTTCTCCACATAATTTCGAAATTACACAGAAATAGTGTAAGATAGAAATTTTACAGCGTTGTACTGTGAGATTTTTCTCTCCACAGAATTTAAAACGGAGGTTAGACACCTTTCACGCAATGAAATCTTAAAGGGAATTCAATGAAATTAGGAAAACTGTTTTTATTTCGCATCTAAAAAAAAGGTAATGAAAAAGAGGATGATCATACGATTCTACGATTAAACTATTTATGCTAGTATTGCTATACACGTCTATATTATCCACAGATTAGGGGAGGAATCTGATGGTTGAGGAGTTATTAAAGAAGATTCCAGCTGAGAGATGCTGGGATATAACCGGGAAAACCCTCACCAATATGGTTGTTCTTAGGGGGGATAAGATGATGCCATCTCTCTTGAGTATAGGGGAGGGGATCATTGCACCAGTATTGGGTTTAGAAAAGTATCTAGAGATAAATACGAAGATATGGGGTGATAGCGGTAAGATAACGTTTCCATTGTTTAAAGATATGTTCGGCATACCAGTCGAGGATGCCGTAGGAGCGATTAAATTGGCCACCGTCGTTGCGCAATTACTTCAGGGTCCAGAGTTTGAATCTGAAATCGTTGAGGCAACACCAGAAAGAGCTGTATGGAGAATACATAAGTGTGCATGGTGGGAGAGGTACAAAGAGAATGAGGTAAAGCCTGAATTTGTCCCTTGTGTTAACGCCCATCAAGCATGGGGCGAGGAGGGCGTCAAGGCAATTAGCCCCAAGTTAACTTATACGCTCTTGAAAGCAATGCCAAGAGGCGACCCTTACTGCGAAGCAGTTATCGAGTTTAAAGAAGAGTAAACTGTATAGAGTTACAAGGTGAACACGATTGGCGGAATTATTGAATAAAATCCCGTGTGAAAAGTGTTGGGAATTAACCGCTAAAGCGCTCATCAGACTTATAGTATTACAAGGCGATAAAATCATTGCCTCTCTTTTAGGAAGAGGTGAGGGGGTCATTGCACCTGTTATGGGTAAGGAAAAATGGTTAGAGATAAACGAGAAGGTATTTGGCGAAGGCGGTAAGCAACTTTATCCATGGCTTAAAGAAGCTTTCAACATATCAGTCGAGGATGCAACCGGAGCAGTTAACTTAGTCATAGTAGGTGAAAAACTAATGGGTGGCGGTTTGATCAAGCATAAATTAGTCACAGCAACCCCAGAAAGAGCCGTACTCAAAATAACAGAGTGTCCGTGGTGGGAGAGTTATGAAGAATTTGAAGTACAATCTGAACTTAGAGCTTGTGACCCTGGGCATCCTATAATGATCGAAGAGGCGTTCAAGATAATTAATCCTAAGATATCTTATAAGCTCACAAAGGCACTACCCAGAGGAGATCCTTATTGTGAGGAAGTCTTCGAGTTTAACGAAGAGTAAAAATTAGTTCTTGTGCTTCTAAAGTTGTTTAGAAGATGCTTATCATATTGCTATCGCTATTATAAATGATTTAGATTATTTTTAAGTTGGAATTTTAAACGTATAGTGAGAAGAAGAACAAGAGATATTGTAAGGATGGTACACACTTTAAACAATCTCAGGCAAATAGAAATTATGACACCTGCGGAATTACTATAGGAGGCTAAAATATGGGGGAATTCAAAGAAAATGATATTAAAAAAATAAAAAAGATTGTGGAAGAGGAGTTCCCAAACGATCCCGCTTTACAGCAAGTTCATATCGCACGAAAAATCTTGCTAAAGAAGCAGAACTTAAAGGATTGAGTTTTTTGGAATCATCAAAATGTTGAGAAAGCGTCATTGATTTTTGAAAAAGGATTCAAAAAGGAGATTCAAACCAAGATTATGAATTCATTGTTGAAATTCTCGCCTACATACAACTCTTGATGTCTTTAGTCTTTAAATTTTCTTTTTATTTCCTCAATAATTTCATCGCTGATCCATATTCCGTGCTTTCTCATACTCTCTACAATTTCAACAAAATTTCGTCTTACGATTCCCCTTGAGATTGCCTCATAAAGCAACGCAAGTGTTCCAATAACGTTTAAACCAATTGATTTTGCAATCTCTCTCGGAATTTTCTCATCCATGAGTAGGAGGTCAGCATTGTTTCTTTTAGCCAACACTATTGCCTCTGCCTCACCTTTTTCTATCTCTTTAGACAATAGCTCAACACTTAACTCCTCAATTTTTTTAATATGAATCCATTTTGCTTTTTTGATTAAATCCGAGCCAGGCTTACCTTTACCCCTTTCAACAACTTCATTCCATACTTCTTCAGGGACTATTATCTCTCCAAAGAGATCCTGAAGAACTGAAAGCAGTCCCAATTTTGATAGTGCTATTAGTGGCCCAGCGTTTGAAACCACGATCATTTACGTAGCTTCCTTAATGTTTCGATGTCTTCATCTAAATCCTCCGGATAATACTGAAGTGGTATTTTTTTCATTGCTAACAGTTCAAGCATTTCCCACTTTGTAAGTCCAGATATTTCAGCAGCCTTACCTAGGGATACAGTTCCTTCTCTGTATAACTCTACCGCTAGAATTTCTTTGATTTTTTTTGATAAATCCTTCTCGCGTATCCTGAGTAAGTGAGCCAAATCCTTTGGGATTTCTACAGTTGTTATATCCATCTTGTCACCTTCATCAAAATTGCTATGCATTAATACATTAAACGTTCTCTCTTTTAACGTCAAACTTAATTGTTTTTCCCTCTTTAAATTCTTTTTCTGTCTCTTTTAAAAGTTCTACTTCCTCGTCAGTTAAGAAACTATCCCTATCAAGTATATGTTCTCTTTTTTTAAAGGGTCGTTTTGTGGTGATGAAAAGCCTATGAGGTTAATTTTCCTTTATGATAGAGGAGTATGTTTCTATTCAAACTCTTTTTTTGGAAAAAGTTTAATCATATTTTAGTAGTTAACTACTTATTAAGGAAGAGTAAACCTTTGGGCTTAAAACTCAAATTAAGGAGGAGGAGAATTGTCTAAAAAAATGGCTATACCTTGGGAATTAAAATACAAATATGCTTTGGGAGGATGGACGTCCATTTTTAAAGGATTCATGTATGAGATCCGAGAGAAATACGGTGAAGCGGAAGCAATTGAAATGTATGAAAGGCTCTGTAAAAGAGATGATAGAGTTAAGAATATGACAAATGCACTTAAAGACGTATTCAACATTGAAGGCCAAGATGCTGAAACAATAGCGAAATGGCATGATATCTGGCATGAACTCTGTGGGTATGAATATAATTGGCTTGAGCGGTCTAAATCAATCGCTAGAATTAAAATTACTAAATGTCCGTTTAAACTAGCGCCCAAAGATATCAACGATCATTCCTTACGGTACGAAAATATTGTCACCAAGACCATAAATCTAAAGGCAACTGTTGAACGACCCAAAGCCATGTGTGCTGGGAATCCGTATTGTGAATACGTTTGGAAAATAGAAGATTGAAAAAAAACGAATTTACACTAACTATCCAAGTTAATAACTTCAATTTGTTCTTGAAATCTTTTCTTCATTAATTCTAAAAATTGAGAAACCAATTCTATCAATATTGCTTTTCTCCCCAGTTTCATAGCTACTTCTCCCACAGTTCCAGAGCCAGCAAATGGATCTAACACAACGCCTCCAGGTGGACAACCTGCTTTCATAGCAGTTTCAACCAATTTAGTTGGAAAAATTGAGAAATGAGTCTCAGGATACTGTTCAAGCATTATTTCCCAGACATCACCGGGGTTTTTTCCTTCCTCATGGGGTTTGACCGTTTGAAGGACAGCCACTTTCTCAGTTACTAACCTATCATAAATGTCATCATATTTTAGTAGATTTTTTAGACTTTTCCAGTCTGTAGGTCTAGGTATAGAACCTCCTCTCCCCCACCATCCAAAATCTAGTCTAAACCAATGCCCTGCTGTATGAGCATAACCTAAATTTTTATCGACATCTCCAATAGTAATACCACTTTGTTGTCTCCAAGTTTTCAGATATTTTGCTATGAGAAGTTGAGGAACATCCCATCTGCGTTTTATTGTCAGATATTCTCCTTCAATAGCTAGCCTTCCTGCTGGCGAAGCCATAGTGGTTTTTTCCATCTTTGCCTTCAAGAATTTACTACTTTTTGGACTTTTTGTAATGTATTTCTTTTTATCAGCTTGATGATCAATTATTTCCCGCGTTTTAGCTTTTGATTTATCCGAATTTTTAAGTTCTGGTATTGGAAAGGTTTCTGAACTCTTACAAAGGATTGATTTACATTCTGGACAGACCATTTTTCCAAAATTTGCGAAGGAGAGCCTTATTTTCCAAGAATCGATAACTTCCCCACATTCAGGACAACTAAAATTCACTGCTTCTGGGTAATTTTTTAGCGTTTTACCAAAGGATATCCATTCTTGAGAGTCATTTTCCCATAAGACGAGAACTTTAGTAGGGTTATCTGACACATGGCGCACACCAATGACTTTGCCTTCTATACTTTTACGCATGGAGAGAGAATCAATAATCTTTGCCCCAATCAATTCATCAGGTTGGATTTTCAGTAGATTTTCATACTCACTAAATGTCTTAGCTTTTTCAGAGATTTGTTCAAGATCAAAATAGTGAACATCCTTCCCCTCTGATCTAATGAAGTAGAGTATGGGCTCATATACATCGTTGAATCTATCTCTAGCAGGTGTTGGCATAGCATTCGGTTTGTACCAGATAAGCTTATTCTTTAGCATAAAGCCTCTTTCTTTCATCTCTAACGCTATCATTTCAGGTATAAGAATAAATTCTCCGTTTAGATACTTATATCCTACATTAAGGAAGATTGTACCTGTCTTCTTCAGTTTAAGCCTTAGTAACTCAAATACTGTAGCGATTTCATTAACATATTCTTCTGGAGTTTCCTCTCGACCTATTTGATCTGGATGAGGATAGTCTCTTTGCATCCAGTAGGGCGGAGAGGTTATTATACAATCAATGAAATTCTCTGGTAAGATTTTGGCGACTTTTTTAATGTCTCCCAACATTACTTTGGGTATCCAGGTATCACCAAATCGATTGAACTTCTCAATGTTCTTTTTCACTTAATCCTCTCAGTAGTGTTGATCCATACCTTTTGCAGAATTGCTTTACTTGAGATGTTCTATTGGATTTATTCGAATGCTGCTATCAAAAATTTGAATAGTTCTAAGTAACTTTGTACACACTATTGTAGTTTGCCAATAAATAAAGGAGGGTTTCAATGTCAGGGTCTTATAGAATACCAACACCTGTTAATGAGCCCGTTTATAGTCATGCACCAGGAACACCAGAACGCGAAGAATTGAAAAAGAAAATCCAAGAGCTTAGGAGCAAAGAAATAGAGATTCCATTAATCATTGGTGGAGAACGAATCAAAACTGGTAATTTAGTTGAGATTAGACCACCCCATGATCATCAACATATCTTGGGACACTATCACCAAGCGGGAGAACCAGAAGCAAAACAAGCTATAGAAGCAACCTTGGAAGCGTGGAGGGAATGGAGTGAATTACCATGGGAAGATAGGGCTGCTGTTTTTTTAAAAGCTGCTGACTTGATATCAGGACCTCATCGCTCTTTAATAAACGCGAGCACAATGCTCGGGCAAAGTAAAAACGTTTTTCAGGCTGAAATCGATTCGGCATGTGAAGTTGCTGACTTTTTCCGATTCAATCCATATTATATGCAATTTATATATGATCAACAGCCATTTACAGCTCCAAATCAGTTGACACAAGTGGAATATCGTCCCTTAGAAGGATTTATCTTCGCAGTGAGCCCTTTCAACTTTACTTCAATTAACGCGAACTTACCGACAGCTCCAGCCCTTATGGGTAATGTTGTTGTGTTTAAACCAGCTTCTACCGCAGTCTATTCCGCATACTTCTTAATGGAAATTTTAGAAGAAGCGGGACTTCCTGCTGGAGTAATCAATTTCATTCCTGGAAGGGGGTCAAAAATAGGCCCTATCGTTTTGAAAGATCCGGATCTTGCAGGTGTCCATTTTACGGGAAGTACAAGCACTTTTCAATCGATGTGGCGCACTATAGGAGAAAATATTGAAAACTACAAAAGTTACCCACGCATCGTAGGCGAGACAGGAGGAAAAGATTTCGTTGTCGCTCACGAAAGTACTGATCTCCAAGAACTGATAGTGGCACTTCTCCGAGGCTCTTTCGAATACCAAGGGCAGAAATGCAGTGCAACTTCGCGTGCGTACATCCCTGATACTATATGGGAAGAAGTAAAGGAAAAATTAATTGAAGGAGTCAACAGTATGTCCATGGGAGGCGTTGAAGACTTCCGAAACTTTATGAATGCAGTAATTGACAAAGATTCATTTGATAGACTCAAAGGATATATTGAAGCTGTTAAAAATTCCCCTGTAGTTGAAATCATAGCAGGTGGCAACTATGACGATTCTAAGGGATATTTTATCCAACCTACAATCGTTCGTACAAATGATCCAGGGCACTTCTTAATGTGCGACGAATTATTCGGACCCATTCTTACCGTATACGTCTATCCAGCTGATCAATATATAGAAACGCTATTTTTATGCAATGAAACTTCGCCATATGGCCTTACAGGATCAGTTTTCGCCCGCAATAGAGATGCAATTGTTTTAGCAAGAAAAATTCTTCGTCATGCTGCAGGGAACTTTTACATCAATGACAAAACAACAGGGGCAGTAGTTGGACAGCAACCCTTCGGGGGCGGTCGTGCTTCGGGAACAAATGATAAAGCGGGTAGTTGGCTTAATCTTATCAGATGGGTTAGCACAAGATCTATTAAGGAAAATCTTCTACCACCAAAAGATTATAGATATCCTTTCATGGAATCTAAGTAAAACATTTTGAAGGATAAAATCAAATGGTGGTCTTATTACCCAATGGAAGTTATAATAAATGAGAGGCATCAGAAGAAAGGAAAAGGAGATCATTGAAAAAGAAGAAATGATTAAAATTCTTGAAACCGCTCAATACATTACAATCGCGATGTGCGAAGATAATGAACCATACCTTGCGATGCTTAGTCATGGCTATGACAGGGATCGTCACTGTATTTATTTTCATTGCGCTACTGATGGAAAAAAGATAGATATCCTCTCTAGCAACAATTTGGTGTGGGGACAGGCGTTAATTGATAAAGGCTATGTTCAAGGAGCTTGCGATCATCTATACGCAACAACACAGTTCAAGGGTAGAGTAACTTTTATCGAAGATAATGAAGAAAAAGTACATGCTCTAAAAACTATGATCAGAGCGTTGGACAACAATCCAGAGAAATTAATGGCTGAACAGATCACAGACAAATCAGTAGCAAGAGTCGGAGTCGGAAGAATCGACATCGAGTACATGTCCGGAAAAAAGGCCAATAAGGTAATAATCTCGCTCTAACATCCCAATATTTTAAATTTTTTTCAGCCTATAAGAAACTAAAAGACATCTTCTAAGAAATTTTAAGAAAATATTTCATTTTTGAATTAATAAGTTAAAATAACATCCACAAATTGAAAACCATAAGTCTGCTGATCAAAATGCCGATAAACTTAAGCCATGAAGCAATGCAAGCAAAAGAGAAATATGAAAACGCAACAACACTTCCTGAAAAAATTCGTACACTGCAGGAGTATATAGCACTGATTCCCGATCACAAGGGGACAGAAAAACTTAGAGCTATGCTCAAGACAAAACTTTCAAAATTGAAAGCAGAATCAGAAGAAGCACGTCTTAGAAGGAAAGGTACAGGTGTTCAATTTCATTTAAAGAAGGAAGGCGACGCGCAAATAGTGTTAGTCGGATTAGCTTCCTCGGGCAAAAGTTCATTGCTTGCTGTCTTGACGTCGGCCAAACCTGACATCGGAGTTCCAACACAAAAGTTGACACCAGGAATGATTGACTACGAAGGCGTACAAATTCAAGTTGTTGAAGTTCCAGCAATTTTCAAAGATGCTAATCAAAGTGTAATGGGGCGACAAGCTCTTGGTGCAGTTAGAAATGCGGATCTAATTATTTTGGTTATTGATCTAATGAGAGACCCTCTTAGGCAACTTAAACTCATATTGAATGAATTTGAACGCACTGGAATAAAACTAAACAAAACCCCTCCCCCTGTGGAAATCAAGAAAACAGGTTCAGGCGGCATCCAAATTATAGGCGATATACATCTCAGGAATGAAAGACAGGATGTTGTGCAGCTTCTCTTTGAGCACGGAATCCACAATGCCGTTGTAACGATCTCTGGAAAGATTAAACTTGAAGATATCGCCGAAGCACTTGATAGAAGCATCATTTACTTGAATGGTATTATTATTTGTACAAAGGGTGATGTAAAGGGATCTGCGGAGAATTTTGATAGATTGCAAAACAGTCCGATTGCAAAACGATTCCCGTTGATTGTACCCACTAGCGTTATGAATGAAGAAGGCATGAAAAATGTAAAGACTCTCCCTCCAAGAATATTTCACTCCCTAGGCTTGATTAGAGTCTATACGAAGGATGAAAAAGGTGTAGCCAGAAGACCCATGGTGCTTCGGCGAGGCGTCACAGTTCAAGATTTAACGAAAATGCTTCACAAAGATTTTTTTCAACACTTCAAGCATGCTAAGGTCTGGGGCACGTCGGTAAAACATTCAGGCGCACAAGTAGGACTTACACACACGCTAGAGGATGCGGATGTCATCCAAGTATATATAAAGTGAGAGTTCATGCAAATTAGAATTGTGATCGTCGAAATCACAGGTGAGATAAATCTAGGCTCAATTTGTCGTCTAATGAAGAATTTTGGTTTTGACGAACTTTATTTAGTAAACCCTCAATTAGATTTGGATAAATTATCAACTGCATATGGATTTGCAATGCACGCAAAAGAACTACTTAAAGATATCAAGGTTGTAACAAGTCTAGAAGAAGCATGCGCTAATGTTGAGACAATCATCGGAACCACTGCAATTGTTGCCAGTGCAATTTCGAACCCATTAAGAGTTCCGATTCCTCCTGAAGAACTTGAAAATATGATTGACCTGAGTGGAAAGACAGCAATCATATTTGGGCGCGAGGGAACAGGACTTACTAATGAAGAACTAAACAATTGCGATGTAGTTGTCACAATTCCATCGGATAGTGAATATCCAACACTGAATATCGCACAAGCCGCCGCTATTATTTTATATTCTATTTTTCGAGTAAAAAAAGGACGAAAGCACGCACGATTTCGGGCAGCAAGCCAAATTGAAAAAGATAAACTCTTTGAGTATTTCTCAATGTTATTGGAGAAAATTGGATTTATGGAAGCTAAACGTCCGATAGCAGAAAGAATATTCAGAAATATAATCGGAAGGGCTTTTATTTCTGGAAGAGAATGCCACACTTTGCTCGGTGTATTCCGAAAGCTGGTCTCTCTTTAACTATAGTATATTTGTGGGAATATGGTTTCTGAATAGTTATATATAGATATACGCGACATATGTGTTTCTGTTGAAATCAAGTGGGTGAGAATATATGCCCGAATGGAAAAGCGAAGAAATAGGTGTAACCATTACAATTGATTACAACCTGTGTACTGGTGTTGGTGAGTGCGTTGACAACTGTCCTGTCGAGGTATATGAATTAATTGATGGAAAGGCTGTTGCAACTAATATCGATGAGTGCACGGAGTGTTGCACTTGTGTCGTATCCTGTCCAAACGAGGCTATTAAGCATAGTTCATGCTAACTGAAAGCCTTGGCAGGTCATAGAAAATTCTTAAACCTCAAGCAATGCTTAATATCCAGGAAAGGTTTCCTTTTTTATTTTTGTATTAGGAACATTAAATTCTACTAAAAAGGTACCTATTTGTGATCTGCTGTTTCGAGAGAGTGTTTCTCTGGAACTATTTTTGCAAGTTTGTGAGATCATAATTTAGTTTTTAAACGAAAATGAGAATAAATTAGTGACAGGAGGGGATTTCTAATACTTCCGATGAGGATTCCATAGCTTTTATCTATTGTGTATATAACTCATATAATAAATGCGAAACCATTTGCTTGATTTCAAGAGGCTGTTCAATATGGAAACGAAAGATTTTGACCTTTATATGACAGATATTGATTATGTAAAGGCTGAAAAGCCCATAGTTCGAATTTTTGGCAGAACATCTGAAGGCGTTCCTATATTGCTCCAAATTGATGATTTTCTGCCTTACATCTTCATACCTCTTGAGAAGAAAAAACAATTGGAAAAATGCGTTCAGGAAAATCAACTACTTAAGGAATGGCTGATTTCAACTGAGAAACTCTACAAAATTAAGTATGACGGTGGCGAAAAAATTGCACTGCTCAAGTGCACCGGCAAGTTCCCATGGGAAGTACCAAAAATTCGTGAACTTCTTGAAAAAAATGACATCGAGCATTTTGAGTCAGATATTCCTTTCGTCAAACGCTTCTTAATCGACACTGGACTCCGCGGACTTAATGTGCTTCATGTCAGTTCCGCAACTCAAGACCAGGAAAAGGCTGGAGGTTATATCCTCAAATCTCAAACAGAACATATCCATCCTTCAGATATCGACCCATTGCGTTTCAGAAAACTCATGCATCTGGCTCTTGATATTGAGGTCGATGATCGTGGTGTTGTTGAAGTTGAAGAACTAAAGAAATTACAGCGCCGGATCATTGCAATTTCGGTGTGTTGGGGCATAAGCCAAGATAATTATGAGACCCGTGTCATTTATTTGAAGGAAGACTCAGATAACGATGAGAAACGACTATTAAATGAATTTTTCACCATTTTTAGGGAAATTCAACCAGATGTTGTAATTGGCTATAATACCGATGCCTTTGATTTTCCATACATCATTGACCGCGCAAAGAAATTAAAAATATCTACTACCCCTCTGTCTTTGCTTGATAATGATACATTCCGTTATTCCGGGAGATTAAGAGCTCACCGAATGAGAGGGCGTATTATTTGTGATATAATAAAGAAAATTGGCAGAATCACTACTGAATCGGGACGTAGAGGTCTTGGGGATGTTGCTCAAAAAATACTTGGAACATCTAAAATTGAACTTAAAGAATCTGTTGGACAACTATGGACAAAAAGTGTTTTAGAAAACGATAAAGAGTCCTTGAAGACCTTTACCAACTATTCTGAAACAGATTCAATACTTGCCTATAAACTCTGGTGGGAGTTAGAACTAGAAAATATTTTAGAGCTTACTCGAATTGTCGGATTTCCACCTGCAGAAGCTATGTACGCAACCGAAAGAAACCAAGGTGAACTTGAACTCATGCGTAAATGTGTTCAGAGAAATGTTCTCATTCCTAACAGTTCTGTACCTGATGAAACGCGTCAAAGACAAAAAATGAAAGAAGAAGACGGCCTAAAGGGCGGTATGGTAATAGACCCCAAGGGAACTTTTTTCAAAGATGTGGTGATTCTCGATTTTCGATCTCTGTATCCTTCGATCATAATTTCTTACAACGTAGGAGGCGAAACATTCCGAAGCAAACCTGATGGCACGTTCGAATTCACAAAGAAATTAAAGTCAACAATCGCTGAGATGGAAGAATATATTCTTTCTTACAGATTCGAACTAAAAGAAAAGAAAAAGGAGTTAGAAAAAAAACTTAATGAAATGAAACTTGAAAAGAAGGCTAAGACTGATGAATATCGTAATTTACAAGAAGATCTTAAGAATATTGATCGCCGGCAATCTATGCTTAAACTAGTTGCAAATGCATTATATGGTACTATCGGATCAATTTTCGGCAGATTTTACATACTCCATGTTGCTAAGGCCATTACTTCGCTCGGACGTCAACATCTTACAAATCTTGTAGAACTTATTAAGCAATACAACGAAAAAAATGGAACTCATTTTGATGTCGTTTATGGAGACACTGATAGCATTTTCGTTGATTTTAGCAACGATAAATCATTTGAACAGCTTTATAACCTTACAATGCGATCAAAAAAAGAAAAAATATCTCACAAGGAACTAAAATCTGTAGAAAAAGATACCTATACAAGTATTGATCATTTGCTAGACTTTCTTGGTTCTAAATTGCCTGAAGGAATGCAACTCGAACTTGATGATATAGCATTTCGGATTGCATTTCAGGCTGAACGAAAAAAAGCTTATGGCTATGTAAGTGCTCTAAGCGGTGAACTGAAGGTCAAAGGTTTTGAAGCGATTCGAGGAGATTGGACAGAATTCGCGAAAAGAGTTCAACTTAATGTGATTGATATTCTCCTTCGTAGTAGTGAGACCGAGGCTTTGGAGAAAGCAAAACAATTTGTTTTGAAAGAGTGTCGTACCCTTTTAGAAAGCCCAATCGAAGTTATAAAAAATGATCTGATTCAATACGCTCCTATTAGTAAAGCGCCAAAAAATTATAAATCAATCACACCAGCTGTTGGCGCATTTTTGCATTATTGTAATACATATGGCCTTGATCCTGAAAAAGAGTGGCGAAAGATTTCAAAATTTCCTTATATCGTTCTCAAGGGCGATGGGCCTCAATATAAGCGCGCTAGACATCCGAAACTGATAGATGGTGCAGAAATAGACAGAGAACAATATATAAATGAAGTTTTAGGTGCGGCATCAAAATTTGGAGTTGAAGTTAGTCTTGATGAGATACGAGGGAAGGGGAAAAAAACAACACTTTTTGATTTTGTATGAAAATATACATTAAATCATCTTACGTAACATTACCACATCTTCAAGAGTCTGACTTTTTGTCACGCCACAATTAGTGAACCCGAGCTTTTCATAGAAAACTTGAGCACCTTCATTTGTTGGACGAACATAAAGAAAAACAGAACTGCATCCATTCGTTTTCAAAAATTCACATGCTTCCTGCACAAGCATTGAACCAATACCATGTCCTCTAAATCCCTCTCTAACGGAAAGTGAGTTAATATAACCCTCATTGGATCTTGTCGATGCATTTATACATCCAATTATGTGTCCCTGACTTGATCGTGCTACAAACCACTGACAAGGACGCTGTTGACCATCGATATAACAATCTATTTCTAAGGTGTCTAATGAACTCAAAGTATCAAATGAGTTTTTTAAAATTGCTCTTAGGCCTATTCTATCGTCATCATCCGCCTGTTTTATCTCAATGTTCATTCTTATCAACCTTTATTCTATCATCGTCATTACAATAGCGTCTTTTCCGTCTCCATAATAGTTTCGCAGAATGTGTACATAGTTGAAACCTAGTTTACGATACATTTCCCTTGCAGCCTTATTTGTCATTTTCACTTCTAATCGAAAATTTGTAGCACCAGCATTTTTTAATTGTTTAATAAGTTCTTTAATAAGTTCTAAACCTATACCTAGACGTCTATTATTTGGATGAACCGCAACGGAGATTATATGTCCCATGGGGCCTTCTTTAGTCAATTTGATAACTCCAATACAGTACCCGACAACAGCGTCCTCAACAGTTTCTTGTGCGACTAAAAAACAATAATTTTGAAACTGCCCTAACAAGTCTAAATGTTGCGCAGTATACCTTTCATCCGATGAAAAACATAATTCTTCAATTTCATAAATTGAAGCGAGATCTTCTTCACGGTATCGTCGTATGAGTAGTATAGAGCCATCATTAAGTTTTGACTCAGCTGCGTCATTCCCATCCCTTTGTATTAGATTCATATTTATTAGCAAACCCCTTTAAATACATGCACACGAATTTATAGGACTCTGTTTCTACTCGTTTAATCGTTTCTAGTAGTCTTTCAGCGTAAATCTTGTCTTCAACGTTTTGTTCTAAAGATAGTTACTCAATAAAACACATTTTATATGCCAAGTAGATCATGACCTAGCGAACAAATCGTTCTCTAAAAAATCCTATAAGCATAATTACTTAAAGTTCTCGGTCATATTTCCTGTATCAAACTGTACATCATTCTCGAATTCTATAGGACATTCACCGCGAAGCACTTCTAGATTATCGCTGTGTAATATAACGTAAAGAAGAGTATCAAATAATAAATGACGCAAAATATCCCAGGCTCGCGAAAAAGAGAAAGCGTAATCTGAATTTAGAATTAAAAAAGACTTTTTCAATACACATATAAAGCCTTAAAGCCTTCCGTGCCTCACTTAATATCATTTCCTCATCTTTATTTGGTATTTGTGTATAGGTGAATACGTTGGATGCGTTTTCAATTGACAAAATTAAAGCAAGATGGATTCTTGACTCACGAGGAAACCCTACCGTTGAAGTTGATGTGATTACACAGAATGGATCATTCGGAAGGGGCGCAGTTCCCTCGGGAGCCTCCACCGGTCAATACGAGGCAGTTGAATTACGTGATCAAGAGCAAGCGTTCGGTGGAAAAGGGGTTCGGAAGGCAGTAAACAACATCAAAGAAATTATAGCACCTAAACTTGAAGGTATGGACGTGAGAGAGCAGAATATTATCGATCAAAAAATGATAGAGCTAGATGGATCCGAAAACAAAGGAAATCTGGGCGCGAATGCAATACTCGCCATTTCTATTGCAATCAGCCGCGTTGCAGCACAAATATCCTCTAAACCACTCTATGCCTACCTCAGAGAACTCATCCAGCCTTCTAGCTCCAAAAACAAGGATAAATTCTTATTACCTACACCACTCTCTAATATTATCAATGGGGGAGACCATGCTGGTAATAAGTTAGCAATTCAAGAATTTATGATCATGCCCATCAACTTCAAAACGTTCAGAAGAGCAATTCAAGCTGTAAGCGAAATATATCATAAACTTAAAGCTGTACTCACAAAAAAATACGGCCCAATAGCCCGAAACGTAGGAGATGAAGGTGGTATGGCACCGCCCATGACTTTTACCACAGAAGCAATGGATTCCCTTGTTATTGCGATCGAAGAAGCGGGTTATAGCCTTAAATCTGATTTTCGCTTAGCTATGGATGCAGCGGCAAGCGAATTCTTTAGAGATAATGTATATCACATCGATGAAAAAGAACTTACGACCATGGAGCTCCTCGATTATTATTCAGAGCTTATGCAAGCATATCCTATAGCTAGCCTCGAAGATCCTTTCGAGGAAAATGACTACAATAGTTTTAGTACACTTACTAGAGTAACACCTTCTCTTCAAGTTGTTACCGATGATCTCACTGTTACAAATTTAGAGCGTCTTCAAAATGCTATAGATCTTGCTGCTGGAAATTGCCTCCTCTTGAAAGTAAATCAAATTGGAACACTTTCTGAGGCTATTGCTGCAGCTAAACTGGCATTTAAGAATAACTGGGGCGTTGTTGTTAGCCATCGTTCTGGAGAAACAGAAGATTCTTTCATCGCTGATCTCGCTGTTGCGCTCTCGTGCGGTCAAATCAAAACAGGTGCACCAGGCAGAACAGATCGGACTTCTAAGTACAATCAATTGCTGCGTATCGAAGATGACCTCAACAATAACGGCGAATACGCAGGTCAAAATTATAGGACAGCCTATGAAAAGTATCACTAGTTTTCGCTATCTAAGCGTTTAGGTTTTCTTTTAGATCGATACACCTCTATAGAAAAAAAGAAGGAAATATATATATTGCATCGATCGATTTCGTATCTTAAGAATAAAAGAAATCAGATAGGTATTTTGAAGTGTTAAAATATCAAAACGAAAACATAAATTTTTGGAAATCAGGTTTTCAACGAATGAAAACAAATAATGGTAATGATAGAAGATGATAGACTCTCAAATGTTAGGAAACCATAGTTTTGGCTTAGACCATCAAGAATTGTGTGTGGCCCTATCACGATTCTATTCCGCAGTTGAACGCGTAAAAAAACAACTCACATCGCCTGCACGATGTACAACATCTGAACGTAAGTCTTTTTCCGTTAAATTCCCTATCCTTAAACTCTACCCGCTTTTTGAAAACGTCGCAAAGTATAGGTCGAAATTTCCTGAACTTACACTTCATGAAGTAGTTTTAGCGTGGCAAACAGTGTTCTGGATGGCTGAACATCATCAACTCAATACAATCTTCGAGTATTTTTTTAAGGCGTATAGAGTTCTTAAGTCATTTTACGAATCGTTCAACAAGTAAATCTTTTTATTTTTCTGTTAACGAAAAAATTAGACTTCATAAACTGGGAGTTGTGTTCTTAAGAGACTATAGAGTTTAATATCTGGTTCTTTTTCACGATTGACGGCCTGTAAACCTTGAACAAGTTCCTCAAACGTTAAATGATCAGCAATAATTTCCCAAAGCTCTTGATCATCGTCGATTTTTATTTTTTGAGCAACATTGTTAGGTAATAAAAGCATACCACCATTAGCCGAAATTGTTTTCGCCATCGTCGTTACAAGCATCTCCCGAAGTAGCATCCATAGTTCTTTTCCTTGAGCAACGGCTAGTAATCTCGCAAGAGATAGAGATACAGAAAGAATTGCATTCATACCTAACTGGCCCTTTCTTTGCATGATAGCAATTTTTTGTGAATCTAATGCATTTTCGCGGATTTTACCTCGTTTTGTTGCTGTTTCTAGTTCTAAACGAAGCAAAGTACGATCAATATCTAATAGAGAGAGATCGAGGACTTTTTTCCCGATAAATACAGGTGCTATAATCTTTTCTACGTTTTCTACTGCGTTTAGACAGCCTTTTCCTTCGAAACGCTTCGATCTTTCGTAAGTCTTAAGAAGATTTAGGTTTTGTTTGCTTTCTATTTCTTGGAGACTAATTTTGTCTTTAAACACAAAGTTACCGTCACTAGTAGGCTTAAAGAGTTCAGGATAGTTTTCAGCGATGCTTGAGGTAGGTATAGTTTCATCAACAAGATGAATTGCCTCACCCGTTCCTGCACTGGTTCCAAGTGGGGTTGCACCTGTTGCTGTGTATTTTCGAATATCACCTGGTATTGCCATAGCGCTCGTGACACCCACTGTGGGTACACCTGCGTTTGTTGGCTCCTCATATGGATCTATGTCCATAATAGTTAATTCTGAAAAGAATTCTTTTGCCAAAGTATTCATATTTGTAGAATTCTTGTCTTTTAAGGCCCTGCTTATCTTCGCATACTTCGTAAAGAGTTTAGTTATTGCGTTATATTTGAATAATCTCTCTGTATTCGCTCCACCGCCGGCTTTAAGGCCAATTGCTGAACATGAAAGTGCTATATGGGCTTCAATATCATCATTCGGAGATTTTGAACGATGAGAAGGCACCACGTACAATCCTTTTCCCAGAGCTACCATTATTGCAAGGATACATTCAGAAAGGGTGCCGATTTGGTTGATTTTAATCAGCGCAGAGTTAATCTCTTTTCTGTCCGCAGCAGCCTCGATGCTTGTGTCATTCGTGGTGATATTGTCATCCCCTATAATGAAGATTATATCGTTAAGACGATGCATCATCTTTCTCCAAGCTTCTTTGTCGTGTTCATCGAAGGGATCTTCAATACTTATAATGGGAATCCCTTCCGCAATAGCTTTGATATAGATCTCTAGGAGTTCGTCGTTAGTCATTACTATACGCTCTGGATCTCTCCAGAATAGATATATACCGATCGCGGCAGGCTGATTATAATCTTTCCTATATGCTATGGACAATTCGCTAGCGGCAGGATCAAGTGCTATTGCAACATCGATGCCAGGACGATAGCCACATTGCTCGATGGTTTTTAATGCCATTCTCCAAAGAGTCAACGAAGGGACCTCGTCATCAGGATTCTTAGAGATATATGGAGCTATACCGCCCTCAAGTCCTATACCCATCACTCGACAGCCCTCTGTCGAATCAATAAGTTGTTGTAGACGTGTTTGAAGTGTAACAGTTATCTCTTGTGCTTCTTCGTAATTTCTTGCAGTGAGAGGAACAAACATCATTTCTTGAAGTGAAATATTCGATTCTGGATATTGTTTCTCCGTGTGTCGTCCTCCCATACCACAGTTACGAAACTGCCAAGGTGCTTTCAGGATTATATCATCGTATTGAATTTCTTGGAGTCGATTTTTAACCATTTGCGTTTTGATCTCGCTAGCAATTGTAGCCCAGGGAGAAGATATAGTTATTTTATCTGCTAATTCCTTAGCTACTTTTTCTCTTTCTTCAAATTCTTTGAATTTGCCAGGATCTGCAACCTTATAATCCAAAAAAGTTACTGCACCAATTCCAAAAAACCAACGCCCTAAATAAATAGTTAAGGCTGCGAATGATGGAAAAATATTACAGAATATTATTAGTCCTAAAACTAGGAAGATTATTGAAAAGGGGAGTGCTATTCGGGCGGCATTACGACTCGCACGTGGTCCAGAAGCTGCTACTGCCAAATTGAAAGGATTATCTGGATAGTATGTTAATCCCTCGCGCTTTATACCATCAAATTTTCCAAAGGAGATCTTAAACATCATGCTGATGTTGTATAGAAGGCGTTGGATGAAGGATCCATTTAATTTCTTTTCTGCTTCAGGAAGGTATTTAGGATTGAGTACTTTCTGCTTTACGGCAGCTATAAAATGACCTCTCTCATGAATACCGATTGCAATTATTGCTACTGAAAACCAGAAAAAGGCAGATATTGCAGTTTCGTAAGATGCAAAGACAAAACAAAGCACAGACCAGGTCCCTACGATTTCTAAAGGTAGATTGAATAAGCTAAGGATAAAAGCGATATGAAAACTGACTAATATATGGTTTGCAAGTGTCCATCCCCCTTCTAAACGTATTTTATTATTCTCCAGTGGCTTCCCCTCCTTTAAAGCGTATGTCTTGAGGAATTATACGGAGATGAAGATTGTCATAATAGCTTGGAGTAATATGACACTGTAATGGTATACTCATAATATACAATACGATTATATCTTGATGATCACTCTATGTATATTATATTATTATATAATATTAGTTAATTAATATTATTTTGATTTAATTTGAAGTATTGCCAATTTAATTGGCAAATAAATGAGTCAGGGGAAGCTAGAGGGATGGTTTTCATGGAAAATAAAATACTAATAACCATAAACGGTACCGAAAACGAAGTAGAGATCAATAAAAACAACAAAATTGATTTAGTAAGCATGAAAGACGAGAAGATCGAAGTTAAAGATATAGTAATTAAAAATAAAGAGTCACTCTCGACCCTCGAAGAGATAAATTTCACCAAAACGGGTGATATGAGAGAGATAGACTTGAGTTGGCTGAAATATTGTTCAAATCTTCGGACGCTAATAATGCAAGGTGTCTGCATCGAAGTTTTCGACACTTCACTTTTGACATCAGATATCCTGCAAATAGTCGACTTAAGTCATAACTGCTTATCATCAATCGACACAAACGTATTGGCGGGCAAGCCATTGGTAAGACTTGACCTTAGCTATAACAAATGGGAAGACCCAATAGACCTTGGACCGATATTTCAACAACATCCTGATTTGTCTAAATTACGTCTCGACCTTCGCAGAGTTCCAGTGTCCGGAATTACTGTTTCAGAAATAGGAAGATGTGAATTATGTATTATTGGTGGTATCCGTACATAGGTTATATAATTCATCCCTTGTCAAAAAATCACTTACTTCCAGTAATCTTGAACTCTAACGGCTTCATTTTCTCCAGGCCACGGCGGCATAGTTGCTATTACGAATCTTAGCGGCTCATTTCCTGTGTTGCGGAACTGAAAGTAGGTCCCAGTTGGAATAGTAATACAGACACCACTTTTGACTTTAACAATTTCCTCTCGGTCGCCTTGTTTACGCCAGACTTGACCCTGACCTTCGATGAAATACCAGATTTCTTCAACCGTTTTGTGGATAACAGCTTGTGAGATTTTATTTGGTGGGAGTGTGCAGTGCACCATACTCCCGCCACTTGTTTCTAGTAAAAGTCGAATTTCTGATCTATCAGGTGCTATTATATCATACCTTGTGGACAAATACTTGGTTTCAAAATCAAGGTTGCTCGTTTTATTCAACGAATCACCTCTTTAAAATTCACAAAGTTACTTCAAAAAGTTTTACTTTTAACGAGGATTGTCTAAAGTAAAGAAAGCCAACTATACTTAGTCATAATTTTTAACGTATACAGACACCTTCTCGAAAGAGATTTAAAGCAGAAAGTCTCATCATCTTCTTTCTATAAAATATATATATCATTGAAGTCCTTCTTTATCTATTTCACTTTCATCACTTCTCGGAGGAAAATCTTATGACTGAAACTATCGAGATGGATAGACAGAAACGTTATATTCTCTTTTTCGATGAAATAACAAATGAAGACCTCGCCCTTGTAGGTGGCAAAAATGCTAGCCTTGGAGAAATGATTCAAAAAGTTAATGTCCCTATACCTCCGGGCTTTGCAGTTACTTCACATGCATATCGAACCTTTATTGCATCCGTCCCGGGACTTAAAGATTTCATTGCCTCAGAAATAAAAAAAGTTCAAGTAGCACTCGAAGCTAAAGACGATGTGGAAGCGAAAATCAAACAGGCTGAAACCGATGAAGATTTTGGTGAGGTTAAACTACTCACAACTGTTTTTCAAGAAAAACAAAGGGTATTCGTCGAAACACTTCAAGAGGTTGGACATAATATCCGCCTGAGAATCATTCAGTCAAAAATACCTGGTGACATTCAACACGCTATAGCTGAGGCTTATAAAAAATTAAACGCACGATTGGGAACTAACGACGTAGATTGCGCGGTACGATCATCTGCAACTGCTGAAGATCTGCCAGAGGCTTCATTCGCTGGCCAACAGGAAACATTCCTTAACGTCTCAAAAGAAGATAATATCCTTGAAAAGGTAAAAGAATGTGTCGCTAGTCTTTTTACCAATCGGGCGATCTCTTACCGAGAAGACCAAATGCATTTACAGCGCCTTAAAGCTTTAGAAGCCGAAAGACAAGGCAATGTTGAAAAGGCAGAATATCATAAACATATTATAAATGCCGTTGATCACTTTTCCGTAGCTCTATCGGTCGGTGTACAACAGATGGCACGTTCTGATCTTGCTTCCAGTGGAGTTATTTTTACATTAGACACGGATTCTGGTTTCAGAGACGTGGTTTACATCACAGGAGCCTGGGGTCTAGGCGAATATGTCGTACAGGGCACCGTAAACCCTGATCAGTTCTATGTCTTTAAACCTACTGCAAAAATGGGCTACAATGCAGTTATCGATAAAAAGGCTGGCAATAAAGACGTAAAATTGGTGTATAGCAAACGTGGAGGCACTGTCGAACAACAAATTCTCCCAGAAGAGCAGGTTAAATTCGTTCTTTCAGATGAGGAAGTAGTTCAATTAGCTAGATGGTCAATTCAAATCGAAGAGCACTATGGACGTGCGATGGATATCGAATGGGCAAAAGATGGCGTTACTGGTAATCTATACATCGTTCAGGCGCGTCCGGAAACTGTCCACGAAATAAAAGTTGGCAATGTATTAAGAACGTATAAGTTGGCTGAATCTGTCTCAGAAGACGATATTATACTTACCGGTGAACCCGTAGGCAGTATGATAGGTCAAGGAATCGCAAATGTTATAGAAGATGTATCACGTCTCAGTGAATTTAAACCGGGTGAAGTCCTCATCACAGAACAAACAAACCCTGATTGGGAACCTGCTATGCGAATTGCCGCTGCTCTCATCACTGAACGCGGAGGACGAACAAGCCACGCAGCTATTGTATCACGCGAACTCGGTCTTCCCTGTATTATCGGCACACTCACTGCAACAAAGTTACTGAAAGACGATGATGAGGTAACTGTCGACTGTAGTGAAGGAATCGGACGCATCCTAAGAGGTCTTAAAAAATTTGAAATAGAAGAAATAGACTTAGCTGAACTCCCAGAGACTAAAACACAGATAATGCTGAATTTAGGAGTTCCAGATTCAGCTTTTGTATATGGACAATTGCCTCATCATGGAGTTGGTCTGGCACGATTAGAGTTTATCATCAACGACCATATCCAGTTCCACCCAAAAGCACTTCTTGATTACCCGAAATATAAACAAACTGTTGAACTTATCGATGGTATGTATAAAGGAGAGGTAGGCAGAGAGAAACTGAAAGATTTACGCGAATTAGTTCGGCTCATCGAGGAAAAGACAGTTAACTATGAAAACAAAGCAGATTATTTCGTCGATAAATTAGCCCAAGGGATTGCTCGAATAGGCGCAGCTTTCTACCCTTATGATGTTATCGTTCGTTTATCTGATTTTAAAACTAACGAATATGCCAATCTTATTGGCGGCGAATTTTATGAGCCGTATGAAAGTAACCCGATGATCGGTTGGCGAGGTGCAAGCCGCTACTACGCTCCTGATTTTAAAGATGCGTTTGCTCTTGAATGTAAAGCCCTCGTTAAAGTCAGAAAGGTAATGGGACTCAAAAATGTCAAAGCAATGGTTCCATTCTGTCGTACTCCTGAAGAAGGGCGAAATGTCATAAAGGTGATGAGCGAAAACGGCCTAATACAGGGAGAAGACGGATTGGAGATCTACGTTATGGCTGAAATCCCAAGCAATGTGATTTTGGCCGAGGAGTTCGCAGACGTATTTGACGGATTTAGCATTGGGTCTAATGATTTAACTCAGTTAACACTTGGCTTAGATAGGGATAGCGAATTAGTAGCACACATTTTCGACGAACGAGACGAAGCGGTCAAGCGTATGTTAGCGCAAGTGATAAAAATCGCCAATGAAAAGGGACGCAAAATAGGCATATGTGGTCAAGCACCTTCAGACTTTCCAAGCATTGCGGCCTTCATCGTTGAGGCTGGAATCAACAGTATGTCACTAAATCCAGACACTCTAGTCGCAACAAAAGGACTTGTTTATATTACAGAATGGGCATTAAAAAATGGACGAAAACTGGAAGAGTTAACAGACGAAGAAATCTTAAGCGCACCAGGACTTCCCAGAGACTTAGCAGAACAAGTAGTCAAAATGATCAATATGGAACGCCAGCACAGTTAATTGCATCTTTTCTTTTTTCACTAATTTTTTTTGGAATATTGAAAGATTAATTCGCATGTTGTACAACAGACGACAGGTAGCAAGCCATTGCGTTAACGTGGTCGCTTGTTGTGTGGTGGGGTACAGGCGATATTGGTAAGTCCGTCTCATCACACCTATCCCTGTGTTCCCCCTGCGATTCATTTTATGGGATGTACTAGACGCAAAAACCTATTTAAAGATTAGAGACACTTTGGTGAAAGTGAAACCGCAATTCATCCCCCCAACAAGTTAAGGGGTCTTCTTGCGATAGAGATAAACTTAAAAAATATACTATCCTTCTCTATGCTGCCCCGTTTTTAATTCCAATTACTAAGCTAAATGATGCTTAAAATAGGTTTAGATAAATTAGACATTCAAATCATCCAGTTAATTGGAGGAGAAGTAATGATTGATGGAAAACTCCTTCGGGAACGTAAAAAGAAGAAATTAAAAAAACCTAAGTTCCGAAGGCAGGAAAGTTGGCGCTATAAACGAGTTAAAAAACCTTGGAGGAGACCTCGTGGAATTGACTCAAGAATGCGTCAAAAAAAGAATGGACTTCCAAAATCTGTGAATGTAGGCTACAAAGGACCAAAGGAAACTCGAAATCTTCATCCTTTAGGATACAGGGAAGTTCTTGTTCACAATCTAAATGAATTAGGTATGATTAATCCTGATGAGGAAATTGTAAGACTAGCCCATACAGTTGGTGCAAGAAAAAGATCACAAATTATAGATAACGCTGAAACCCTAGGTATAACTATAATAAACCCACAAGTACCTTTAGAACTTGCTGAACTTTCAGAAACGGAAAGACTTGAAGATATAGAATTAGAAGATTTCGAATTAGAAGATTTTGAGGAAGAAATCTAGAATTAGAAACACTATTCCTCAAGATCAGAATTAAAGAGGTTATCTGTGTAGTACTTACAATATTTCCAAATTATGAACCGTGAAAAACCTAATTCACGGATGTGCTGAAAATGGATCTGAAAAATCAAAAAGAACTTGCAGCGGACATACTTAAAGTAGGTATCTCAAGAGTCTGGATCGACCCAACACGCCTTGAAGAAGTTTCAATGGCAATCCGTCGTGAAGATATAAGGAGATTGATTCACGACGGCTTTATTAAAAAGAAGCCAGAGACAGGTATAAGTCATGGTCGAGCTAAAAAGACGCATAAAAAAAAGAAACTCGGTCGCAAACGTGGATACGGAAGTCGTGCGGGTAGAAAAACTGCAAGATTGCCTAGAAAACGTAGATGGATCCAAAAGATTCGACCAATCAGGCGACACCTCAAAAAGTTGCGTGCTCGGAGGATGATTACATCTTCAACGTATCGCTTGTTGTACCGAAAAGCAAAAGGCAACATTTTTCGCAGTAAAGCACATCTGGACACATGGATAGAAGATCATGATTTATATCGGCGGTGAATTAAATGAGAGGTCACGGACCAAGATATAGAGTAAATTTCCGAAGACGAAGAGAAGGGAAAACAAATTATCTTCTTCGACGAAAATTATTACTTTCTGATCGGCTTCGTTTCGTAATTAGAAGATCTAATCGTTATATTACAGTTCAAATTCTTAAACCTCATCTGGATGGGGATCGTGTTATTGTTTCCGCTCATTCTAAAGAATTGCAGGAAAAATTTGATTGGAAAGGTAATTGTGGAAATATACCTGCAACATATCTTACAGGATTACTGGCGGGTTTTCGCGCATTAAAAGCGGGATTAAAGAATGCTGTTTTAGATATTGGGATTGTGGCCCCAATTAAAGGTGCTAAAATCTTTGCTGCGTTGAAAGGTGCATTAGACGCTGGATTTTCAATACCACATAGCGAAGATGTCTTACCAGATGAATCGCGTATACGAGGAGAAGACATAGCAAACTACGCAAAGCTACTATCGGAGGCTGAGGAAGATAAAGACAAAAAACAGACTCAGGTTTTCATATTAGTAGCAAAAAGAGGATTACAACCCACAAATCTTCCAGAACATTTTGATGAAATTAAGAATAAAATAGTAAATTCTTTTGACAAGGAGGCCAATTAGTTATGTCCAAAGGTAGACGTAGAAAACCTAGAAGACAGGAAAAAGATCCTACCGAAGGCTGGATACCAAGAACACGAGTAGGGCGATGGGTACAGGAAGGAAGAATAACATCAGTTGATGAGTTATTTAAACTGAGTTTACCCATCAAAGAGTCTCAAATAATCGATACTCTACTTCCTAATCTACAAGAGGAAGTCCTTGATATTAACCTCGTTCAAAAACAAACAGATGCTGGTGAAAAAAGTCGATTCAAAGCTACAGTTGTTGTTGGGAATAAAGATGGATATGTTGGAATAGGCACTGCAAAAGCTAAAGAAATTGGTCCTGCCATACGAAAGGCTATCCTTGTAGCAAAACTTAATATCATCCCAATAAGGCGTTCATGTGGGAGTTGGGAATGTGCATGTGGGTTAGGCCATACTATTCCCTTTAAAGTGACGGGAAAGGCTGGAAGTGTTCAAGTAAATTTGTTTCCAGCACCCAAAGGTACCGGATTGGCAATTGGTGAAGTTGGAAAAACTATGTTGCGATTGGGAGGCATAGAAGATGTTTGGTGTAAAGCACGAGGTAACACTCGCACGACAGTCAATTATGCATATGCAGTTTATGATGCTTTACGAGAAACAAACAAGATTATGACTCCACAAGATTGGGCTTGAGGCTGATGTAAGTGGAAGAAAGAAAACGATTAGCAGTTATTCGGATGAGAGGCAGGGTAAATGTAAGAAAAACAACAGAGGACACACTACAAATGCTTAAACTGTTTCGTAGGTTTAACTGCGTTATCATAGATGACCGCCCTTCATATCAAGGCATGTTACAAAAAATTAAAGATTGGGCAACATGGGGTGAAATTGATTCAGACACGATTGAACTTCTATTAACAAAAAGAGGTGAAATGTCTGAAACCAAAAACAGGATTACAGACGACCTTATCAAAAGAAAAACATCTTTTTCATCCATTTCAGAATTCGCACAATCTGTTCACGATTTCAAAGCCGATTTTTCAGATTTACCTGCGTTAAAAAAAGTATTTAGGTTACACCCTCCGAGAAAAGGACTTAAGGGCATTAAAGCGTCCTTTACAGAAGGAGGAGATCTGGGATATAGAGGCCATGATATTGTCAGACTTATACAGAAGATGATATAATTCTAATAGGAAGAACTAAAATTGATTCGAAAAAGGCGAAAAACAAGAAAATACCGAGGATCACGCGTCCATGGATTTGGAAGGGTTGGTCAGCATAGAAAGAGCGGAATGCGTGGCGGCAAGGGATGGGCAGGCAAAGACAAACATCTTAAGTCAGGTTTAACTGAAGCTGAAAGAGCAACAATAGGTTCTTTTGGTTTCAAGAGACCGGATAAATTGAGAAAACCTGACAAATCTATCAATATTAGTAAATTAGAAGAATTAATTGAGACTCTTCCAGAAGATACCGAAGGCGTTGAGTTTAGCGATCAAACGGTAAACATTGATGTGACAAAATTTGGATATGATAAAATTCTGGGTGGGGGCAAAATTACGAAAGTAATGAATGTAAAGGCTTACAGTTTTTCAGAAAAAGCAATGGAAAAAATAGAGGCAATTGGGGGTAAAGTCGTCCCTATTGTAGAAGAATAAAGCAAAACAATTCGTAAATATTAGGTGAAAATCGTTGGCAGGTACATTTTTGCGTATTTTCTCTCCGCTATCGAGAGTCATACCCGAGGTTGGAAAACCAGATCGGGATGTTTCTTTCAAAGAAAAGGCGGTATATACTGTACTTTGTCTTCTCCTTTATCTCATTATGGCTCAAATTCCTCTATATGGACTTCCACAGAATATCGGACCGGATCCGTTTTTCTGGATGAGGACTATTCTTGCGAGTTCTAGAGGAACACTCATGGAGTTGGGGATCGGCCCAATAGTAACTGCAGGGCTGGTTATGCAGTTATTATCTGGCAGTCAGATCATTGATGTAGACTTCTCGGATCCAGAAGACCGTTCTCTCTTTACTGCTGCTCAAAAAGTGTTAAGTGTTATAATGACAGTGTTTCAAGCGTTAGCATATCTTATCGGAGGTGCGTTTGGAACCTTATCCGTCGATATCACAATTCTTATATTTATTCAACTTATAGCTGCCGGTATAGTCCTCATGCTCATGGACGAATTATTGCAGAAAGGATGGGGTCTTGGCTCAGGAATTTCTCTCTTTATTGCTGCTGGTGTAGCCGAACAGGTAGCATGGAACTCTTTAGGACTTGTAATTTCAGATGACGGTAAATATCATGGTGCGCTCATAGCTCTTGGACAATATATTGCTGAAGGAGATGCCATGACCGCATTTGATCGTCCAGGCAGCCTTCCAGACATGACAGGATTCATTGCCACAGCAGTTGTGTTTGTTATCGTTATTTACATGCAGGCTATTCGCATAGAAGTACCACTTACGTATGCCAAATATCGTGGTTTTAAAGGAAGATATCCTATCAAGTTCTTTTACGCTTCGAATATTCCTGTGATTCTTGCTGCAGCTTTCTTCGCTAATGTTTACCTCATTGGGCAGTTATTATGGTCACGTTACAATAAGAGCAACTCTAACTTCTGGTATAATCTAATTGGTACTTTCGAGTCGACAGATGCAGGATTGAACCCTATAGGAGGTCTTGTCTACTATTTAACGCCTCCACGAGGCATTGAAGTGGTGACAGCGGACCCCTTGAGGGCGGTGGTTTATCTATTAGTATTGATTGTTGCATGCGCCATTTTCAGCGTTACTTGGATCGAGGTAGGCGGTATGGCTCCAAAGGATGTGGCAAAGCAGCTGATCAATGCAGGTATGATGGTTCCCGGGTTTCGCCGTTCACCTAAAATACTCGAAAAATTACTGCAACGATACATCGGTCCCGTCTCTATATGGGGTGGTGTAGCAATTGCACTAATAGCCGCTTTTGCAGATTATCTTGGAGCACTTGGTACAGGCATGGGGATACTGTTAGCTACTATGATAATATCACAATATTATGAGATCATAGCTAAAGAGCGATTAGCAGATATACATCCATCCCTCAGAGACTTCTTAGGATTTGGATGATTTAACGGAGCGATAAGTCATGAGTGTGGCTAGTAAACGTATCATCATCGTTACGGGAATCCCCGGAGTTGGTAAAACAACAGTCTTGAATAAAGCGGCGGATATTGCTAGACAAGAGTATACTGTAGAGATCGTAAATTACGGATCAGTGATGTTTGACGCCGCAGTAAATTCAGGATTTGTGGAAAACAGAGATCAATTGCGATTACTTCCCCCTGAAAAACAACGGGAAATTCAAAAGAATGCGGCAGAGATCATAGCAAAAAAAGCAGCACAGGGAAAGCTATTAATAGTCGATACTCATATGTTGATCGCAACTTTGGAAGGTTATCTAGCGGGATTACCTGAATGGGTTATCACTACACTTAAACCAGATGTAATAGTACTTGTTGAAGCAGAATCAGAGTCTATATTTAGTAGACGTTCAAAAGATGAAAGCAGACTTCGTGATAAAGACTCTGAATTGGAAATAAGTACTCATCAGAACCTATGTCGGGCAGCAGCAATTGCATGCAGTACTCTTACTGGAGCTACTGTTAAAATTGTTACAAATAAGGAAGGTATGGTTGATAATACTGCAGAAGAATTAGCAGTCGTATTGAAGGGTGTGAATTAAAAAATGGCATGGTGGGATTTCCTAATTCCATTTTATCAGTGGTTATATAACGTTGGTATAGGACAGCGTCCAGGCTCCACTCTATTTATTCTATCGTTGTCCATTCTACTCTCCGTAGTGATTAGCCTTGTTAGTCGCTTAGTAATGGACATGGACAGGCTTAATCGCTACCAGAAGGAAATCGCAACTTGGAATAAGGCAAAGGCTGAGGCTCAAAGAACCGCTAACAAACGACTCTATCGAAAGGTGAAACGTAAAGAAAGTTATATACAGAAGATTCAAAGCAAAGTAATGATGGAAAGGTTTAAACCAATGTTTATTTACATGCCAGGGTTCTTTGCGCTTTTCTGGGTAATAAATGGATTCTTCAATGGTTACTTACCACTTATTGCGGGTGAACAAGCTAAATACGTAGTAGTACTTCCGTTTACTTTTCCAATTGAGTTCTTTGGGTCGAATTTAGGGGCAGAAAACCTTTATCATCTCTTGTTCGTGTGGTGGTACGCCATGACCAGTTTTGCATTTGGTGCAATAGTCCAGAGGATCTTTGGTATAAATATAGGTATGGGTGGGTTGTCTGCATTCCAGACAAAGTGAATTAATGGTTATTGACGAGTTAAATGTAACTAAAAGCAGTTAAAAGTAGGTGAAAAACGAGATGCCAGCACCACGTTATCGTACTCGGTTAATTAAAAAACGAAAAATGAAATTGCCAGGTGGTCGAACAACAACACATTATAAGAAGAAAAAAGTGAAAAAGAGTAAGTGTGCGAACTGCGGACGACTTTTATCAGGTGTTCCTCGACTGTCCACCTCAGAAATAAGAAAATTGCCAAAGACACAACGCCGTCCAGAAAGACCTTATGGCGGACATCTTTGTCCTCAATGCCTGCAAGAACTCACAAAACAGGCGACAAGAATTTAACAACATTTTTTTAAGCAATATTCTTTTTCTATATTGGTGAATAGTGTGCCCCAAAATAAGGGTCTTACAATAGCGATTTCTGGAACAGCTGGCGCTGGAAAATCCACTTTTGCCAAACACATTGCGGAAGCCTTTGAATTAGAACATGTCTCTGCGGGAAAAATCTTTAGGCAAATGGCTCAACAAAGAGAAATGGATTTAAGCACTTTTAGCACATTTGCAGAGAATAATATTCATATTGACAAAGAAATTGATGAAAGAAGTATAGAAGCAGCCAAAAAAGGAAATGTTGTGTTAGATGGACATTTGACTGCGTGGATGTGTAAAGATTTTGTTGATCTTAACATCTTTGTGACCGCACCATTAGAAGTACGTGTTGAAAGAATTGCACAAAGAGACGGAGATCCTTATGAATACGCTTTGATCGAAACGACAAAGCGTGAAACAAGCGAAAGAAAGAGGTACAAAAAAATTTATAATATTGACATTCAAGACCTCAGCATCTTTGATATCATCCTTAATACTGACAAATGGTCAATTGACTCAATAACAAATATCTTAAAAACAGCAATACAAGAATTCATAGGAGGTGAAAAATGAAATGCCTGCGATAGAAATTGGACGAATTTGCGTAAAAACGGCTGGGAGAGAAGTCGGAAGAAAATGTGTGATCATAGATATTGTTGATCCAAAAACTGTTGAAATAACGGGTCCTAAAGAATTAAATGGTGTAAAAAGACGACGTGCATCAATACGACACATCGAACCAACAATGGAAAGAATTGAAATCGGACGAGGATCAGATGATGATGCAGTCCTTAAAGCAATTGAGGCTGCAGGGATGACTGATGCATTAAAAGAACGGGTTAAAATCGTTCTGCCCTAATTTTTAATTTTACTTATTTTATTGTAATGTAAATAACTTTTTGGGATTTCCAAAAATGAGAAGGTGAAAAAATGGAAAGAGGCCGCCTACCTAGTGACGTGCGGGGAGAATTAATCACTAAAGCACAGGAGGCGACAAATCCTGAATGGGGTTATAAGCCTGCTGAACGTCCTATTAAAGAGCATTTAGCCTTTGGAATAATCAATTTAGATAAACCTGCTGGACCGACAAGTCATGAAGTTGTAGCATGGGTCAAAAGAATTCTGGAATTAAAGAAAGCAGGTCACGGAGGGACTCTAGAGTTCTGTTAAACAAAGTAAGGAACAGAGTAATCCCGGAGTGACTGGCATTCTCCCGATCGCCTTGGAACGTGCTACAAAAGTTGTTCAAAGTTGGCTTCCTGCTGGGAAGGAGTACATCTGCATAATGCGTCTTCACAAAGAAGTAGATCACGAAAAAATTGAGGCAATATGTCAAGAGTTTACAGGCCCACTTTATCAACGTCCTCCACTAAGATCTTCTGTAAAAAGACGCTTAAGAATCCGTAGAGTATATTATACAAATGTATTAGAAATTTTTGGATCGGATGTCCTCATTCGAGTCGGTTGCGAAGCGGGATTCTACATGAGGAAGTTGGTACATGATATTGGCGAAGTGTTGGGTACAGGAGCTCATATGTTAGAGCTAAGAAGAACGCGTGCAGGTCCATTCAAGGAGGATGACACTTTTGTTACACTTCTTGAAGTAAACGATGCATATCACTATTGGAAAGAAGATGGAAATGAACAGTATCTGCGTAAGGTAATACAACCTGTGGAAGAAGGCTTAGTTCACCTTCCAAAGTTGGTGATTCGAGATTCTGCAGTTGATGCAATATGCCATGGGGCAAAATTAACGGCGCCCGGTGTATTAAAGTTAAGTGATGATATCAAGCCAGGTGCTACTGTAGCTATATTGACTCAGAAAGGCGAAGCAGTTGGTATTGCTGAGGCAGTTATGTTAAGTAAAGAGATTCTTGAAATAGATCATGGTGTAGTTGCTAATACCAAGAAAGTCATAATGCCACGCTCTATGTATCCAGAATGGAAATCCTTTAAAAAATAGTGGAAGATAAGATTCCTGAGAAAAATGCCAAAGCCATATTCGTCTAAAATGCCCACGTCCTCGTTAAAAACGAAAACAATTTCGGTGTATCTACGAGGTAAATTGTTTGAGTTCGTTTCTGCTCCAGATGTTTTTTCACAATCTAAAATTGACAAAGGCACGCAATTGCTTATTGAAACAATGGATTTAACCAACTCGGACAGGGTTTTAGATCTTGGTTGCGGAATAGGAGTAATTGGTATTGTAGCAGCTTCAATAATAATATCTCCTAACAGTCAAGTAGTTCTAACAGACATTAATAGACGAGCTATTAATCTTACGAAGAGTAATCTCAAAAAAAATTACATTAAAAATGCAGAGACTAGATGGGGCGACCTTTATGAGCCTGTAAAAGGAGATAAGGGAACATTCGATGTTATTATCACAAATCCTCCAGTTTCAAGCGGCATGAAAACTGTCTTCCAAATTATTGAAGAGGCGCCTCTTTATCTTACATCACAAGGCTCTCTTCAGCTAGTCATAAGAAGGGGACACAACAGAGTTAATGAAAAATTGAATACCGTGTTTAATACGGTCTTAGAAATTGGAAAAAAGGCAGGATATCATGTATATAAGTCATTGATGTAGTTATACAATTTTTAATTCGTACAGGGGGCTTTAGCACTTAGCCTATAAATATTTAAACAAAGGTGCCTTCTAGAAACCAATCGATTTTGGGTATCCAATGCTAAATATGCCGGGGTATCTTAGCCTGGTAGGGAGCAGATGCAAGCGTCATTCATTGCAGTTCATGCCTGGAAACCAGATCTGAGAGCCTGTGCTCCATTGGAGCTCGAGGGTTCAAATCCCTCCCCCGGCGCCATTCTAATTTTCTTTAAAGAATTAAAAAGTTGTTACATTAACTATTGTCATTTTGCAAAACACAAGAATGGAAATTGTATTTCTATTTTCGAGAGTGTTTACAGCGTTATAGTAATTAGAAAACACAAAATTCTTAAACGCGTCTTCCACGACGACCGCCTGGGCGTCTAGTTCCATCATGAGGAACTGGTGTGACTTCTTCAATTCTACCAATCCGCAAACCTGCACGAGCTAGAGCACGGATTGCTGCTTGTGCACCTGGGCCTGGTGTTTTTGCGCCATGACCACCTGGTGCTCTTACAGTTATATGAAGAGCTGAAATACCCCTATCTCTTGCTTCATTTGCAGCCCTAAAAGCGGCTTGCATGGCAGCGTAAGGACTGCTTTCTTCTCGGTCTGCCTTAACGATCATACCTCCGCTATATCGCGCAATGGTTTCAGCACCAGTAAGGTCCGTTATATGAACAATCGTGTCATTATAAGAAGAATAAATATGGGCAACTCCCCATTTCTGTTCTTTTCTTTGACTCATAAAATTAACCTCAAGAATAACTATTTTTATTCAACTGATTCAAGAATTGGTGTAGATGGACGTTCTGGGTGATTATCTTCCATATATGGACTCGAAGATACATACGTTAACTCTTTTGCTTCTTCCTTAAGCAATAAACGACTTGGGGAAGTTACTTTTTGACCTCGTAGTGCTATGTGACCATGAATAAGAAGTTGTCTCGCATGATGAATAGATTTTGCAAAGCCTTGTCTAAAAACTATAGTTTGAAGTCGACGTTTTAAAAGATCTTCAGTTGTTAAACTAAGGACATCATCAATAACTGCCTCTTTTTGAATCAATCCAAGGCGTTCTAATCTTGATAATATTTCCTTTTCTACTTTCTCTCTTTTGTCTGTTTCTAGAATAGCTAAAATTTGCCTAGTTTGTTCTCTAATCTTCCTCAGATACGCCTCATGCCGTAAGTATTCCTTCTTATTACGAAGACCATATTTACCGATTAATTCGAGCTCTATAGCCATTCGATTTTTTTCCCACGGCTGAAAGGGTTTCTTATACTTTTTCTTAGGTTTTTTAGGATCACCCATTTGACATCACCTTTATCTGCCGCTTCTTTTCTTCAAGCGCACTCCAACAACTCTGCCTTTCCGCCCAGTAGTCCTTGTTCTTTGTCCTCTCACTTTTAGTCCTTGCGAATGGCGTATACCTTTATATGTTTTGAGTTTCATCAGTAAATCAATATCAGTCTTTGTCATCAATTTTAGTCGAGCGCCTAATAAATGTAAATCTTCGCCAGTGTGTGGATCCTTTTGACGATTTAACAACCATTTAGGAACACCATTATTTGAGGGATCTGTAATGATATCTTCAAGTTTTTTCACATCACGATCGCCAAGAAAACCAACTCTTGAAGTTTGGTCCATATCAGCTATATGTAATATTGCTTGAGCCAGCCGAATATCAACACCTGGAATATCCGTTAAGCCCATGTCTAACCGTTTATTTCCATCGATATCTGTACCTATAATACGAATAATATGCCTGAAAGACGATGACAATAACGACACCTAGTTCCTTTTTTATTTGATTAGCCATAAGTGTTCATAAAACATTTCTGATGGGATATTTATCCCAGAAAGTAAGGGAGAATACTTAATGTAGTTGACTATTTAAAGTTTCTCTTTTAACCTCAAATTCTCTTAGAAATACTTTAATTATCTTAAGTAGGAATTTTGAATAAGCATTAATGGAATATTCCTAATTAAGGAGGCATTATTAGCTGAGAATATTGGTGGCACATCATCTTTTCGAATCGAAAGGTGGAGGAGAAAGGTTATGTGCAATTGTTGTCGATGAAGCCTTACAAAAAGCGCATAACGTAGCGATTGCTACAACATCTCAATTCAATGCGAAAGCAACTTTCGAAAAGAATTTTGGCATAAGTTTAATTGAAGAGCCGCAACAATTTTATCTTCTTAAAAAATATATAAACCTCTTCGGGATCTTTCACCGACTTATTACATATTTACCTATAAGAAAGGCTATAAAGAAATTTCATCCGGAAAGTGTCTTTCTAGATATGGAATTTATCAAACCATTACAGAGCGATGTTAAAAAATACAATGCTAAAGTTTTAAGATACGTTCATTTTCCCACCGTCGCAGAAACATCTATAAAAGAACTTCTTCCTGAGAAATATTTTCGTTTTCCATATAATTTATACTGGAAACTTTACCTTCTGTTTCAAAGAAGAGTTGTATTACCTGCTGAAGATGATTTCTCAGATATAGTGTGTGCAAATAGTATGTTTACAAAAAGATTTGTCGAAAAAGTTTGGAATAGAAAAGATGTCAAGGTTGTGTATCCACCAGTTTCTGTCTCTGAGTATTCTCCAGGATCTAGTAAAGAAGATATAGTAGTTTCTTTAGGAAGGTTTACACCAGAAAAAAGGTTTGAACTGGCAATACAAGCAATAAGTGAATGCGAAACGAAAGTGAGATTAAATCTGATAGGGGGATTAATTCCCGCCATGAATACTTATTTTCTAAGACTAAAAAGGCTATGTAAAGAACTTGGAATCGAAGATAGAGTTCGATTCTATCCTAATGCACCCTTTGAAACTGTGAAAAGAATATTAGGACAATCTAAGGTATTTGTACATCCGATGCAAAATGAACATTTCGGCATTAGTACGGTAGAAGCAATGGCAAGTGGTTGTATACCGATAAATCATAATTCAGGAGGCTCAATTGAAATATTAAATAAAGGACAATACGGATTCCTATTTAAAGATGTATCAGAAATATCTGATTTTATTGATAAGGCTATAAGCGATGAAGATTTCTTTGGAAAAATGTGTAGATCTGTTGTAAAACGAGCAAAACTATATGATGAGGCAATATTTAGAAAAGAAATTTTCGACCTAATGGAATCCTCTTTGAACTAAGTTTGGAGCTCTAGCCAAGGTACTTGTCGTAAAATTGGTGCACAAACATTTACAGGATGTAGAAACATTCCAAATTCGCCTAATAATTCGCCGTGGTCACTTGTAATTATGATGTGTCTATGAGGAAGCTTATCCAATATCTTTCTAACATAGCCAAGAGTAAATGTTAAGTTATCCCTGTAGGCTTTTTGATACTGTTCAATTGATATTTTTCCACTCTTGACTTGCCTAGCTATAAACGCATCTGCTTGAAGTTGGTGGGTATTGCGAGGAGTAGCTTGAGATAGAAAATCTGGTAAAGGTAGCCTTGTAGCTCCGATATATGGACCATGAGGCTGCATGTAATGTATAACCATCCGATCATCTAAATTTTTCAATGTTGCTTCGTTGACATTCCAAGGGGGAATTGTCCCTAACTTATCGTCCCAACCGAAGTCCCAAACATCTATTATACGTTTAAAATGTTTGATTGCATTATATCCGTAGACCGAAATTCCTACAGAATTTATTCCTGGATTTGCAGAAACGTACGTAAGATTGTGGAAAGCTGGAAAGACCAATTTTAGCCAATTAAAAGTATTACTCGCTGGTGACCATGCTTTAGTCAAATCACCATCCAAACTGTCCTTGTATTCCTGGGAAAAATAATCAAATCTACACGCATCTAATATAATTAGGACATCCCATTTACTCTTTCGAATTAGAGGCAATTGCTTTACAGCTTTTTTCGCTTGGGGTTTATAGTAAAAATTTAGCATCATGGATGTAAGTGTTCTGCGAAAAGGGATTTTCGCTTTAATAAGTAGATCTTCAAGAATGACTAGCCCGTCCTGTAATCTTATTTTTAAGATCAATAATCATTGCAAAATAAATACCTAGAGTTAAGATTATACCTGAAAGAATGAAAAAAGGAGGTCCAATTAATTTACCATATAGAGTTCTCATTCTGACTAAGTGAAAGACATATATTGCGCAAAATATGATAATAAAAGGAATAATTGTGAGAGGCAAGCGTAGAGGCACGATAGCCACACTTACGATTAGCAGGGTGTATAATAATACTCTATAAATATATCTCTTTGGACGCGTTTTCTTGATGACTCGCCATCTAAACGGGGCCATATTAGTGAAGAGTTTTTTAAAATAATTAATTGGTTCAACATGGAGATGGACTGCAGGGGTTTCTGAAAGTTTAATTATCTTGTAACCTCTCTTAATAACTCGTGATGATAATTCGCAGTCTTCTTTCATATGATAATTTTCGTCAAAGTATCCTACATAAGGAAGGATTGAGGTCTTGATCAAGGTGAGGCCCATTCCAACCTCCTGAACATCTTGAATTGTTTTTTCTTTTAGAGTCCAGATTTTATCATGTAATTCTGTAATTCCACCTTTAGGTAGATATGGAACAAAAACCATTCCAACCGTTTCATCTTCAAATTGAGCAATCATTCTGTATATTGTATCTGTTCCTTCAACGATTACATCTGAATCAAGAAAAAGAATAAATTCTGAACCGGCACTACGATCAACACAAATGTTTCGAAGTTGAGGAAGGTTGCCATCCTCTCTTAAAACAACAATATCTTCATATTCTTGAGCATATTTGTTTTTAAATTCAATTAATTTCTCATAGGTACTATCAGAACTCATGTTATCAACAAAAACGAAGCGTATTCTGTGTTTTGGGTAATCATCTTTCACTATAGCCTCTAATACCTGATTTATGCACCATTCACGATTTTTTATAGGCATGGCTATTGTTACTAAAGGAAGGTTCTGTGTAGAGTTTTCCATTTATTTGCAGACCTCTTAATATTCTTCTAAACTGAACAAATCCCTCAAAAAATGGTAATAAAATGAGAGAGTCATTAGGATTCCTACCACAAAAAAATATGCTGGGTTGATCAATCGGTTTATACCACGTGCCTTTATGAAATAAAAAATGAAACCAATTATTGTGAGTATTAAAAGGGGGATGTATGATACGATCACGAATACAATTGAAACGAGATAAGCTGAAAAGAAGATTATTTGGCGAATATAACCCAAAGGTCTATTTTTCTTTATCTCAGCATATCTCTGTCCAGAATGCTTCAATAATCTCTGAAAGATGTTTCCTTTATCGTCTCCTGGGCTACTAATATGTTCATAAATGGTAGCAAAATCAAGGTATGTTTCATATCCTTGTCTCTTAATTCTTTGATATATTTCAGTATCTATACCCCATCTACTCTCATCAAAATTCCCAACTAGTTTGAGAATATCCATTTTAAACATCGTGCAGCCTAGACCTGTTGAGTTTACTCTTCTAAGTCCTTGCTTTCCTTGACTTAACATTACTTTGTCAAAAAAGGATCGCTTAGTTCGGTAATATGAAATGCCTATTGCGCCAATTTTCGTTGAGGTTTTAAAATAGTTAAGTAACTTTGTAATGACATCTGGTTCTATAATGACATCGCAATCCAAGCTGAGAAAAAAATCGCCAATCGCGTTTGCTATACATATATTACGTGCTTGTGAAAGCCTTTGCAACGCTAAAGGATACAATCTGTAAGTTGGGAACTCAACTTCTCGAATTACTAGAATAGATTCATATTCATTGTTATGCTCTTCCTTAAATTCCGTTATGAATGAATATGTTTCGTCATCAGAAGCATCAATAAAAACAATTCTTTGTGATTTTTTAGGATATGAAATAGCATATAATGCATCTAAAAATCGAGGGATATATTTTATTGCGTTCTTAGTAGGAATACCAATAGTTATAAAAGGATAAGACTGCATTATTCATTCTCCTTTGTTAAGACAATAGCTTGTTTCATACCCCTTTTCAGAATTGTCAATAATTCTCTTACATAACTTAAATTTTGTGTTAGTTTAAGACCTGTTATTCTTTTCATATAGATAAATCCAAGAATGACGCCAATTATACTTACAATCACATCAATATACGCCGCACCTGTTATTCCATAAAAAGGAATAAAGATGAAAAGTAATGCGAGTGTTATTAACGCTTGTACCACAGCGATAATTAAATTTTTTGTCGTTTGATGAATTCCATCTAGGGTAGTTGTCATAATATGAAAGAAGCAATATGCAACGTCCGCAAATATACAAATCCTCAGAATGTTTACAGATGGAAGATATTCCTGTCCTAAAATGATCAGAACCAAAGGCTCTGCTATAATCAAGATGAACAAAGCAGAAATAATACCCCATATACCATAAATTACTAAACCTGCAGTATAACTTCCATGAATTTTTTGAGATTCTTTATTCTTATACGCTTCAGAGATATAAGGAAGCATAATTAGGGAAAAACTTGCAGGCAGTAATTGGATCATACTGCCGATCATATTTGCAATTCCATAGATCGCA
This sequence comes from Candidatus Borrarchaeum yapensis, assembly GCA_016840515.1. Taxonomy (GTDB): domain Archaea; phylum Asgardarchaeota; class Sifarchaeia; order Borrarchaeales; family Borrarchaeaceae; genus Borrarchaeum; species Borrarchaeum yapensis. The sequence continues at coordinate 45,765 of JAEOSF010000004.1, forward strand.
ATATCCGATGCTGTGACAAAAAATGCAAGTATGAGTCGATCTGCGCGAAGTACTAGATATGAAGATAACCCTTTCAAGCCGCTTGGAATGCCATATTTTAGTAATTTCACAACGACCTTGGGATTAAATTCTCCTTTACCGAATCCATATCTCATATAAAGTAGCGTGTGGCCTATTCTTGCAATCACAAAGCCTGTTACTGCTCCCTGAACACCAAATCCAATAATAATTAGGCTAATAGAAAAAGATGTTTGCATCAGTGTACTGATGACTGAAATAATGCACAGCAATTCAATTCTCTTTCTGGCTTGTAATCTAGATTTCCATGTGTCGAAGGCACTTGGGATTAAGTAGAGTGCTGCTAGAATCGAAAGAACCTTCACAGGTTTATTAGTTTGTGCTTCAAACCAGCCTGCAAGTAAAACGTTTATTATGAATACAGATACCGTCAGTAATAAGTCAATTACAAAGCCTGACCATACAATGTTTAGATCATCTGTTTCACCTGCTGCATAATGAACTATTGCTTTTTCAACACCTGTATCTGCAAACATATTGAGGGTAAGAGTTAGGGCGAAAACAATTCCAAGGAGTCCATAACCTTCTGGTCCCAAAAGTCGTGCAGTAATAATTGCCCCAATGAGTCCAATAACACGATTGAGGATATTACTTGTCGAACCAAAGATAAATTGGCGGAGCACACGCCACACGATCTTACCATCCTTTCCAATATCGTCAAGAAGAACTTGAATTTACTGAATTTACTAATTTTTCAAGAGCATCCAGATGTACGTTCCAAGACACTTTATTAATTAAAGCTTTTCCATTTTCACCCATTCTCGCTCTACGACGTGGATCATTTAGTAGTTTATTTGTTTTATTAATAAAATCTTCCAGATTGTCTCTTTCTACTTGATATCCATGTTTCCCATCTTGGGCAATATCCCATACACCCGAAGGATAGGGATGAATAATTGGGCAACCATGTACAAGTGCCTCTAATGCAGGCATTCCAAACGTTTCTTCATTTGCATGAACAAAAATTGATGCATTATTATAAAGTTGTTCAAGTTGTGTTTCAGTAACTGAAGAGATTATTTTAACACGTTTTTCTAATTTTAAATCTAAGATTTTTTGCTGTATGTGTTTTATATGAGGAGTTATTGCTCCTGCAATTATCCACTTGATATCAGGTATTTCGTTGAGGACTTCAAGTAAAAATTCAAGTCTTTTCCCTCTGTGAATACGAGTTAAAGTTAGACCAAATTCCTTTCGTTGCTGTATAAGATTGTTTTTTTTAGGTTTTGATATTCCAGGATGTATAACGGTAATTTCAGCGTTTACATTCGGATGTGCATCAAGCAACAGTTCTGTCATAAAAGTAGAATTTGTAATTATGTGATCTGCATTCTTAATATACTTCATTATCATGTTTTTTTCGTAATTACGAAAAGAAAATTGTCTTAATGGTTGAAATAAAGAGAGGGGATGAGCGAAACCATATAAAGTATGAAAATAGGGTATATATTTGATTGTTTTTGATTGTTTTTTTAGTTTATGACCCAAAGGAAATGTAGCATCACCATGACATATTAACAGATCACCATTTATCTTTGAAGGAATATACCATGAGAGCCAACAATTAAACGATTGTTTGAGGAGAGGAAGTTTTAGATTTGGATAAAGGATGTGAGGTATACCCTTAAGAATCCAGAAGTTTTTTGAGCCTAGGAAACTGTAACCTCGGACATTGTATCCTCTATTTCTCAATCCTTTGATCTCTTCGATTGCTACTCTCTGTTCACCTCCAATACGCCCAAGATTTGCTGTGATGATTTCAATATTCATTCAAAATCACTCTCGGAAAAAATATAACACGAAGCTCTCATTAACAACCTGTTTTTCGCACGAAATACCTTACTTAATATATCTATTTCCTCAAAATTAATATGTTTGTAGAGTATCTAGGAAATGAGAGGGTTGACTTTGAGATCGTTATCAAAGATTGATTTCCAAGTAAAGGATACTTTTTTATTAACTTTGATAGTTGCTCTCTTCTATTTTGTTAACACGATCTATTTCTATACCTCTCCTGATGAATATTATTATATTCTAACTGCGATGCAACTCGCTGAAGGAAACCCCATCACAGTTAGACTTGATTCTTCACTGTTGAGTGTCGATTTAGTACCTACAACAAAGCCAAATTTGTATATTTCAAAATATCCTATCGGACAATCATTATTAATAGCAGTCTTTTACGCAATAGGAGGATATCCCTTCATATTTTACATGAATGGGATTTTCTCAATATTTGCCGTACTGTTGACTTATTTTATTGCTTTCGAAATTTCAAAGGATAGAATGTGCAGTATAACAAGTGCATTGCTTCTTGGAATCGTCCCCCCAATGGTTTTCTATTCAAGGACTCTTTTAAGCGATCTTCCGTCAACGACATTTCTACTTTGTTCGTATTTTTTCTACATAAAGGCATCTAAAAAAAACAAATATCTTTTTTACCTAATTTCGTCCTTTTCACTTGGTTTTGCAACACTTTTAAGGAATGTAAATATTATATTCTTGTTTCCTGTTCTTCTAAACCAAATTAGAACAAAAAAATTAGGCGTATTAGTTACATATCTTTATTATATTCCTTTAATCCCCTTCTTCTGCGTAAATGGACTATATAATGCATATTTCTTTGGGAATTTCTTTACAACGGGATACCATTTAACTGGAGAAGCATTCAATTTTGGTTTCGAAAATATTGTTATTCATTTGCCGCAATATTTCTTGGTTCTTAATTTTTTTCCACCAATTGGTCTAATCACTACAGTTCTATATACTAGGAAGAAACTAGCTGAAGATGCGCATTTTATTAGTCTTGTTACTGTCTTGTCATTTCTGCTCTTCTATAGCGGTTATGTATTCCTCCCTTTCGAAATAGAACATCTATTTATTGAAGCAACTAGATTTGTGCTTGTGATTTTGCCTTATTTGTGTATTAATACTGTTACATGGTTTTATGAACGTATTAAAACAAGAAACCTTTTTTATGGTCTGCTTGTAGGGACGTTAATTACTTTTGTGATCATAAATATCGTGATGATTTCAGAATATAATTCATTCAAATGCAAGTTAGTGTACTATAGAGACCTATTCTATACAAATACTCAACCCGACTCTCTAATAATTGGAGATGATACATGGGATAAATTGTTTCACCCATATTTTTCACGAACTTATGGCGAGAGATATTATCTCCGCTATAATTCTATATCTGAAGATAAGATGACTGAAGAATTGATACCTTTCGTAGATAACTGGCTAAATGATAAAACAGTTTATTTTATTGACGATCCATACGTCGAAAGTAATATCCATGACATTATTTTACAATTGCTAACTGAAAGATACAGCCTGCACTCCATTATTGCAACAAACCATCCATATACTGTTGAATTGTTCAGAGTGACTAACTAACTTTTTAACTCATGAAATTTGTTTAAAATATGAAACAACTTATAAAGCTGTACAAGGCTAAAAATTCCGATTAAATGGTCAACTTTAACATCTATCTTCTCAAAAGGATGTTAGAACATATGCAATTTAATTACCCCGAATTCTTATATCCTGCCTTATCTTTTATTGTCTCACTTGGGATAACGTACGCCATTTTGCCATCTTTAATCAAATACTTAAAGAAAAGGGGTATTATTGGAACCGACATTCATAAGCCAAGCAAACCAGAGATTCCCGAAATGGGTGGGCTTGCCATCTTAGTCGGATTAATTTCAACTCAAGTTCTTTTACTATTTCTTTTAAATGAGTATACTTATGAAATCCTTGCATTCATTTCTGTGATTCTTCTTACAGGATTTATTGGAATTTATGACGATCTAAAAGGGCTTGGACCTAAAAAAAAGCCTCTTCTTTTAACACTGCTGTCGATGTTTACTGTCTTTCCGTTATTATTATTTGGAGTAGTCACGCCACGCCCTCTGCTCCCAATTATAGGTAGAACTCGTTTAACAATTATATATTGGATTGTACTCCTTATCGCTATTGCCGTACCTGCAAATGCTGTAAATATGCTAGATGTGTTTAATGGATCAATGCCTGTCACTTGTATAATTGCTTCTATCGCTTTATTAATCTGCGCAATAATTCTGGACTCACCGATAGGTATAATTTTCACCCTATCACTTTTAGGTACCTTACTTGCTTTTTTCAAATTCAATAAATTCCCGTCCAAAGTATTTTCAGGAAACGTAGGGAGTTTAACAGTAGGGGCAACAATTGGGGCCATTGCGGTTATTGGAAGATTAGAAATTGCAGCAATAGTTGCTCTTATGCCTCATATCATGAACGCATTTCATATTTTAACAAGTATGGGTGGATTAAAAGAAGGAAAAACGTTACCAAAACGACCTATTCTTATCTTGCCAAATGGGAAACTAGCAGCAAATCCTGACAAAGATGCACCACTTACACTAACTCGATTGGTTCTAGCACGAGGACCTCTCACAGAAGTTGAAATCGTAAAGATTTTCGGTATTCTTAGCTTATTCTGTGCAATACTAGCAATAATATCCGTTGGCATCACTCCACGATAAAATTCGGAGATGTTTACAATTGAGATATAAATATCTTAATATCATAGAAATAATCAGTATTCTCTTTGTAGTATGGCTTACATTCATATTTATGCTTCTTTTCATTGATATTTACATTGTTCCACTTCAACTTCCTCTTGTAGATTATGTGGGGCGTGTTATTATCGGAGTTACAAAGGTTATAATAGGAGTTGGATTATTCGTTTTGTGGCTTTTTCTTTGGAATTATATCGTAAAAAAATACTTCAAAAAAGCAATTAACACTATTCAGAGAGAAGAAAATCGTGAATCTGGGAATTTATCTTAACTTTAAATTATATTCGTATAACTTGCCACCCAAATTGGAACTATCAATGCGAATGACAAAATTCTGAGAAACAGCAGCCATCTTGGTGCAGCTAGTTCATTCAAGTCGTCTGCAACTCCCTCCTCATTTTTGTAAAAACATAAAATCGCTACCGGAGCGACTCGTCTTGCAAAATGACTTCCTGTCCAACCGGCCAAACCCTGGGGTATCCAGTATCCACCAATAAGAATAATAAAGCCCCACAAAAGCCAATATTCGATATGTGAAACCTTATTCCTTTTCACAAAAATAACAAAAAGCCACTCAATTAGAAAAAATCCCGAGTAAATAAACGCAAAAATGGTTTGAACCAGGAAGGATTCCCATTGTGGATTGGAGAAAAAAATCATTAGATCTAAATAACCGGCGGTGTTTGCAATCGAAGGATCCAACTGGAATATCGAAATACTAATAATGAATCCTAAAACTCCAATTCCAATAAGCCCAGCTCTATATCCATTATATAAAAACCATAAAGCGAACACTAAAATTGCAACAAGCCCGATATGTCTGATAAAATAAGATACAAAAGCAAAAATAATACTTAAATTGTACATATTTTGTTTGTAAAAGTATAGAGATAGCGCGAGAATCAATCCAAATAATATTTCAGAGAAATAAGTCCCTGCTAACCATACTAAAGCAGGAGATATATACCAGACTCCTTTCGTCCCGTACATTTGCCTAATAAGAACTAATAAAACGTGAAAAGCTACAATATTAAGCAAGTATCCCAGAATTATATTCTCTGATCGTAAAGAAGATGCTATTAGCGTATATAACAAATTCTGAGAGAAGTCCCATGTTGAATACCCATTTTCGTCAGGAGAAAGAACTCCTTTTCCTTCATATCCCATAGTTAATGCGAAATATACTACTATGACCTGCAAAATCAGAAAAAGAATGTGTTGAAAAATTGTGGTTTTATTCTCTACAAGCAAATCTTCAATTTTCAACTGCACACACTTAGACTGGTTTTGTCAAAAAGTTTTCAATATATTTTACGATCACTTCAGAAGGGTTTTCCATGTTATCTGAAAGTTTTTTAGCTATTCGCTTATGTCGTTGTCTAAATTCTCCTAGGGACGTGAGGATCTCCTTTGATTTTTCAATTGCTTCATTCTCGTTCATTACCCTATGAATAACTCCTTCTTGTATCAAAAACTGTTCTACATGAGTCGTTTCTTTTGGATAACATGAGATTGTAGGGACGCCCAAAAGCGCTGCTTCAGCATTCATGGTACCTCCCGCACCAATAAAAAGTGATGAAAATGTAAGTAAACTTGCACCATCTATTGCTTTATCCAAAACCACAATTTCTCCGCCCAACACTTTTCTTAATTCTAAATATTGCTTGTCATAACGTGGAATTACCACAATCTGAAATCCAGGATATTCCTGAGAAATCTTCTTTATAATTGGGACAATAATTGAGATTTGGCGGGGGTCCAAATCAAGCAAGTACGACGCTTTTTTTTCTTCGGTTCTAGCGACTATAATGGGTCGATCTTGGTTGAGGCCTAGTTCTTCAATAATATGATTATTGGGCGAAAATCCTTTTAACCATGCAATTGGGTCAAGTCCATTGTATTGAGTTATTTGATCTTGTGGTACACCTATTTTTAACCATGCACTTATTGGAATTTGTTCTGGAGTAAACAATCGTTCTGATAAAGGTGGACTTGTAAGCCGTGCTACTGCAATAGAATGAGGTGAGTCATTCACCGTGAAATGAGGAATTGCTAGGCCTAAAGCCACACGAGACAATTCAGGTGAGGCAAAACCTAATGCGCATGCAATTTTTCTAGTTGAAATGTATTTAGCCAATTCAATAATGCGTTCTGCACTTGCAATAAGTTTTCCTTTTAGAGAACGACCGCCATGTCGTCCTATAATTCGTGCCTCAGTGCCAGTTAATTCAAGCATTCGAATAACTTCGCTATATTCACGCGTTGTTCTTATTATTTCAAAACCATTTTTTTCGAGTTTTTCAGTAATGCTTCTGAAAAATAATACTTGTTTTGGCGTAAGATAGTCGACCCAAACTGATAAATTCATTGAACTACCACACAAATTTGTTATTCCTAACTAATAATTACACGCACGTATAATTTTTAAAGGATTTCAGTAGACTATTCTTGTAAGTATTAGGAGGTTCTATGATGAGAAGAAAACTTATGGAGATCCTCGCCTGTCCGATATGCAAACATCATCCACTTGATTTGCATGTATTCGAAGAAAAGGATGAAATTGAAGAGGGAGTTCTTATTTGTTCCAATTGCAGTAGATGGTACCCTATAATTGAAACTATTCCTCACATGCTTCCAGACGATTTACGCGAGGAAAAAGACGATCTTGAATTTATGAAGAAATTTAAGGACAAAATTCCAAAGGAAACGCTTGAAAAAGGAAAGCCCTTCCATATTTAGAGCGTTTCGTGTCACTCATATAATAATTGTAGTCTTTCTGAGATGCGGATTTCTATTGTGATTTAGATAACTTTTTTTAATTTATTGATATGGTTTTAAATTGTTTGAAAAAGTGATAGCCCGGCCCAGATTCGAACTGGGGTTTCCGCGAACTATCGTAACACAGTTAGATAATTCTCAGCGAGTCCAAAGCCCACTATGCTTGGCCAATCTGCGATGGGATAAAAATCATCCACATCGCTACACCACCGGGCTATTCGTATTATAAAAAGGCAGTGTAAGATTTTTCTTCTTTTACAGTTATTTAAAAATGTTGTGAAAGGTCATAGTTTCATCTTAATATAGTTCTCATAGAAGCGAAAAATTAAGAGAATGTGAGTTTGATGTTATAACAATGTCTTTCAAAATAGGATTCCATGTAAGCATTGCGGGTGGTATTGATAAGTCAGTTGATCGCGCTTTAAAGATAGGTTGTTCGACTTTCCAGATTTTCACTCGTAATCCCCGGTCATGGATCTTCAAAGAATTAGATACCAATGTTTCAAAAGCCTTTGTTAATAGATGTAAAGACGCTAACATTGACCTTAAGTTTGCTCACATGCCATATCTACCTAATATAAGCAGTCCAGAAGATGAAATTTATCAAAAATCAGTCCAAGCTTTAATAGATGAACTTAAGCGCTGTGACGCTCTTAATATTCCCTATCTTGTAACTCATTGTGGCAGCCATAAAGGAAAAGGTTTTGAGATTGGTCTACGACAAATCTGCAACGCAATTGAAGCTGCATATGAACAAAGTAAGAGTAAAACACAACTTCTACTGGAAAACACAGGCAGCAGCAAAGCAAGCATGGGTAACAATTTTGATGAATTAAGAAGGATTGTCGAATCTTTAAGCAATCCGACTAGTCAGATGATTGGTTTATGTTTTGATACTTGTCATGCTTTTGTTACAGGTTACGAATTAAGAGAATCTAACGAAGTTAATAAACTCGTTTTTGAAATTTTAGAAACGTTAGGCCAAGATCGTTTGAAATTGATTCATGCTAACGATGCGAAATATAAAAGAGGATCCCATCGTGATCGACATGAACATATAGGTGAAGGCCATATCGGAATAAAAGGTTTCAAAGCTATCTTAGATAATCCTGTTCTAAGAAGCCTTCCATTTATTCTGGAAACGCCCCGGAGAAACGAACAAGACGACTTAAAAAACCTACTTACAATGAGGAAGTTATATCAATCTACAAGCAAGTAAGGTGTCATTTCCTGAATTAAGATACAAGTGTACATGGAAAAACTAAACTCCCGAATTATTAAGAGTGCGATTGATCCATATTGAATTCAAAAAAGGAAGTTTCGCAGTAAAATATGTTGCGTAAGAATTTATCGTATTTCTTCACGTAGTTCTAGAATTATTCGGTCTATTTCTCGCATTGACTTTTGCAAATCGTGGGCATAATCCTTTCTAAGACGCTCATAAGTAGTTCGTGTAATTTTCTTGCGCCTATATCTTTCAATTAAACGCTTTGTGTTTTCGCGTACACTATCAATTTCAGTTTCTTTCACTTCAATTTTGTTGATCGACTCAGCATATCGTCCGCCAAGATTAATCATTTCACGCTTAGAGTTTAGCAATTTCTTTGTAATATCTGCAAGTTTATCTTCATAGAGTTTCTTACGTTTGGCATAATCGAATTTTTTAATCTTCTTTCGCTTCAAATCTTGAGCCAGCTGCCTTAATTCCAATTGAAGTGCCGTCTTTTCATCGTAGAGCGAACAAAATGTTTTAACAATAGGTATCGCAGGTGCAGGGAGCACTTCAGGCCGGGTACTTGGCAATAGAAAAGGTCGTATATACCTACTACTTATTACATAAAGCAAAGCAATAATTCCTACAACAAAAGAGAGAAGAAGACCGCGTGAATACATGAATATCTCAGGGAAAGTATACTCGACATATATATATCCGAATGCGATCGCCGCGTTTTGCCCGCTTGCTTGTAAAACATATGCTGTTTTACCGTTAGTTTGATAGGTTGAATTGATATTATAAGGTCGAGCGGTTTTAAAGGAACTGCCTTGTGGAAGAATAACTGTTAACTTGAATGAATCCACAGGAATATCACTAGCCGAATAACTCCATGTTTTGAGAACATACCTTCCGTTCTCAATTTGGGTGTAATTCTCAAGACCAACGCGATAATTCAACCAGAACGAATATTCCTCTCCTCCTCCACCTACACGATATCTCAGGTTTAATGTAATGTTTACAGGCTTTTCAAGATCAACAGATTCAACTGTACTAATTGAAAGGTTACCTACAGAATCGTAAGCACGAATCTGATCAGCGCCTGGTGGGAGTGAGATTTTGATTCCCTTTACATTCGTTTGATTTAAACCCACATTTTTTAGAGTTTGTGCCTCTCTTACGTAGATATAGCCCCACGGATCGATTTCTAATTCTCTTTGAGCAGTAATGAATTTTAATAGTGGATTGTTGCTTTGATATCTCACAAAGAATAGTTCACTTAAAGCAAGCTCCTTTATGTCTTCCTTTGAATAAATAATTTTACCACCTGTAATTTCGTCAGGCATTGGATTAAATTCGAGAGTACCAGGCACATTAATACCATCGAAAAACTTGACATTTATCGTTGCTTCTTCTGTGAAATAGGGTGAAATAGGGTAAAGACGAAATGTAGTTTGGAGATACTGGGTCGTAGCAGTACTTCCTATTTTGTCTGGCTTAATCGAATTAGCGAGCGCAGTTACAACTATAAAAGAATATGACTCGGAGGATTCAACAGATTTAGTATAGATGAGCGGCTGATAAATGAAATTTCCTTCGGTTGTCCTATTTCCCATAGCTAAAGCTGTGCGGTTTGCATCATAAGCTGATAAATGAAATATTTTGTTAGAATCTTCATTTAAAAAGACAATTTCACTCCCGTTGATTGCCTTCTTTGCCTCTATCGTATAATTATCCTTTATAACAATTAAACCGTATTGTGTGATTGTGACTTCCCGCTCAACATTTTTATTGATTAAATCTTCGCTGGCGGCAATAGAAACCTCTTTTGTTACAGGAGATGCCGTTGATGGAAGAGTGCTGATGATTGAAAAAATGAAAGTCACTAAGATTAACATAATGAGAATTCTTCTCAGTCTCACCCATTTACACGTCCGCTTTAGGTTTAATTAGTGGATTAGTTCTCAGTTTTGTAATTAAAAACATTTCGTAACATAATGAAATAACACTCACATCATCTGATTTATAAAAAACGCAGTTGCAAAACTATCCCTTTGGAATTTTGAAGTCATCAGGAACTTCTTTGAATATCTTAGCTGGAACACCCGTCACAATCGTCCTTGGTGGTACATCTCTTGTAACAACAGCACCAGCACCAACAATAGCTCCTTTACCTACCCTGACCCCAGGGAGAATTGTAGCGTTGGCGCCTATACTCGAACCTGCTTCAATAGTAGGCCCCGTTAGATCATATTCCTTTCTCATGACGTATTTATCATTAGTAAGCGTACAACGAGGACCTAAGAATACATTATCTTCAATAGTGGTGTATTTAGGGATATACACGCCACTTTGTATGGAAACACGATCTCCAATTTTTACGTTTCCGTCAACAATAGTCCCTGTCCCGATTAGGCTATGTTCACCTACTTCTGTTTCTTCTCTAAGCATTACATTATGACCCAATTTAGTATAATCTCCGATCGTCACACTGCAGTAAATAACAACTCCAGAACGAATTATGACGTTTTTTCCGATCTGAACTTTTTCGCCCATAACACGATGGAAAACTTCACTTGATCTCATAATCAAATCTAACTGTGCTATGTCAGGATGACCGATGACGACGTTATCGCCAATATAAGTGGCATCTCCAATTTCGGTTTTTTCGTAAATCACAACATTCTGACATAGGCGAACCTTTTTGTTTAACTTGATTTTGCCTATGAGAACACAAAAAGGACCAATGGTTACTTCATCATCGTATTGTACCTTCTTATCAACAAATGCTGTATAGTGGATTTTTGCCGATTGCGCACCCATTTGGTCACCAACATCAGCGTATGGTTGCTAAGGTGATACCGCACCCTTAATCAAATGAAAAATGTTTTGGATCACCTCTCAAACTCATATAGGTATTTGTCAATATAAGCACGAATAATAGTAAGGTGGTATTAAATATTGATGTTTATTAATAAGAAAATTGTTAACGCGTATGAGTAATAGAGTGAGGATGTTTATAACCATTCGCAAGAAGACCCCCAACACATGAGGGATAGTTTGCGATGAATTGTTTCACTTTTACAAGGGTCTCCCTCTTGCTTAAATAACTAAGCGCTGCTATTTATCTATTGTTAATATTAATTTTAGTCAAGGTACTCACAAAAATGAAAATCATTCACTACAAAAATGATCGCGGCGTTTGAACATGCGACTAGTCTATAAGTTTCGCTATCCACGATCTAAACACCTGGATTTGCTAGCTCATATCTCTAAAAATCTCTATAACGAAGCTAATTACATCGTCAGGCAAGAATTTTTCGCCAATGGTATCTGGATTCGCTACTACCAATTAAATATGTTGTTGAAAGCGTCTTCTCGTAACTACAAGTTACTAAAAGCACAAACCTCACAACAGATTCTTAAAGTAGTGGACAAGAATTGGGCGTTGTTTTTTAAGGCGATCAAAGACTGGAAACAGCATCCAGAAAAATATAAGGGGCGACCACGCATACCTCGCTACCAGGATAAAGACGGTTATTTCATGCTGATTTTCACAAACCAGAATTCTAAAATCATAAATAATAATTGCGAGCTCGTCATAACTATGTCACGCAGTTTTAAAGACGCCTACCCACAGTGTAAAGAGCCTCTCCGTATTGCGATCCCACACTACCCCAACAAAGACTTCTCTTCATCTTATCAGCAAGTCAGAATTTTATCAAGGCGAAAGTATTTTGAAATTGAGATTGTGTATCACGAAAAAGAAGTAGCAAATCCAAACTTAGATAAAGACTGCTACCTTGCGATTGATCTAGGCGTTAACAATCTAGTAACTGCTGTTGAAAACAGAAATGTAAAGCCATTTATCATTTCAGGACGACTTTTAAAGTCGGTGAACCAGTTCTGGAACAAAAAGAAAACCAAGCTACAATCTGTAAAGGATAAACAACAACATAGGTATACACATCAACTTGATGACATCACTACCAACAGAAATAGTCTGGTATATGACTATCTGCACAAAGCCGCAAGATTTATCATCCAGTACTGCTTGGCAAACGGCATCGGGAACATTTGCGTGGGCGAATTAAAACACATCAAGGACGGTGTGAATTTGGGTAAAAAGAATAACCAAAATTTCGTGAATATTCCCTTGCAGAAGTTCAAGCAGTTAATTATGTACAAAGCATCGCTGGCGGGCATTAAAACACATGAGTTGAATGAGGCCTATACCTCCAAATGTAGTGCCCTCGATTTAGAAGCAATTAAAAAACACAAAAAATACTTAGGGCGGCGTATCACACGCGGTTTGTTTAGAGGATCACACTATCTCTTAAATGCTGATGTGAATGGTGCACTCAACATCCTCAGAAAAGTAATCGGTGATGATTTCATCCGAAAGCTAGTCGATAGGGGCTGCTGGTTTCAGCCTGTGCGAATAAGGGACTTGATCCACACTTCGCACCAACAATTTGTTAACACAACTGGCGCAACTGGCGCAACTTGCGTACCTTGTTAACCAAATTGATAACCTAAGCCTTAATGTTGAATTTCGATTTAAGTCCATTATAACTCATGTACCGAATTTTTCCAAAGACTTTGCGCGATTTCCAAGCCCTGTCATGCACCCCTCCAATGCTCCATGCAATTCCTACATATCCATTGGGGTCTCGCCCGTCAAGTTCATATTTGTCATTAAGGTAAATAGCAATCTCTAAGGCTTTTTCAGGTGATTCTGTCCACTCCAATATTTTTTTTGCCCAATACATTCTCATATAACCATGCATTTTCCCTGTTTGAACCATTTCTATTTGTGCAGTATTCCAGGCATCATCATGAGTTCGGGCATTTTCAAATTCATCCAAAGAGTAGATATAATCTCTTGGGTCATTTTGATGTTCATTGAGGGTTTTTGTTGCCCAGTTAGGAAAGCCCTCGAACGAATCATAATTTGGATTATAGAAACAGAAATTATCTGAAAGTTCGCGTCGTACAATAAGTTCCTCTAAAAACGCGTCTTTCGATTCTTTATCTATACTGTTCTGTTGGACTTCAAGAGCTATTCTTTGTGCAGATATTTGACCGAAATGGAGATATGGTGAAAGATTGGAGTGTCCTTTTTTTGTAGGATCATTTCTTATCTGATTATAAACTGATAATTTGTTCTCCAAGAAATCATAAAGGACTTGTAAAGCCGATTTTTCCCCAGGCTTAATCCAGTCGATCTCTGAAACAGTTCGATCCACTCTTGGTGTTTTTAAAATATCTTTCCAGTCATTTTTTATGATTTCTGCTTTCCAAGAAATAGGATGTTTTTGGAGTTTCGGCATTTCTTCTAACCATTCTTGTAATGCACGATGAATCTTCGGTCGAAATGTGTAGGCGGCATATTCCTGTTTTGGCGATGCTATCCAACAAGGAACTATGTTATGGGCGTCAACTTCATAAAAAGGGATGTCAATTTTATTTCTAACACTGCTATTCCAAATTCTTTTAATGTGCAGAGGACAAAAATCTGTGATTAGTGCGCCAATTTCATATTCTGACACAAATTTGGGGATTTCTTCTTCTGGAGACCCTGTAAGCATGTAAAAAGGGATATTTTTTTCTGTCAAGTTTTTCTCTAGTTCTTTCAAACCTTTAAGCATGAAATCATATTGTCTAATAGTCGCCCCTAGAAATTGAGGCACTAAGCAAAAAACGACTACCAAGGGTTGTTTTAATGCTAACTCTTGGGAGAATAATAACGCCCAGTTATCATTTACACGTTGGTCGCGGCACATCCAATAAACAACTGGACCTACCTTCTTTTTATTCTTCTGTAAAATTCGAATTCTTTTTTGATTCATGCTAGGACTCCCAGAATTTCTCTAGAAATTCATTAGCGATGACAGGGTATTTGCTTAATTTGTCTTTTCCCGTACATTCCATTGCAGGATCATAACAGTATTCGCGAGTTTTTATCAAAAAATCACTATGTTATTTTTGAAGTTACATTCTCGATGGGGCAACAATTCCCATCAGTTGCAAGGCATTTCTTAGCACGATTCTAACACTATTAACAAATAATAAACGTAAATTCCTCAATTCATCGGTTTCGGCTGCTAATACCGGTATAGAGGCATAAAATGAGTTAAATACTGCTGCGAGGTTATTTGCGTACTCACATACAAGGTCTGGTCGCAATTCTTCAGCAGCTTTTGATATAAGTTCTGGAAAGATTGCTAGTTTTTGAAAGAGAAGTTTTTCTAATTCTTTTTCTACTAGATTATATTTGGCTGTTTTAGGAAGTGCTCCTGCTTTCTTAAGGATATTGCATGCTCTTGCATGAGCATACTGAATGAATGGGCCGCTATTTTGCTCGAAATCAAGCACTTTGTTCCAAGTGAATGTTACCAATTTTGTAGGCACTGCGTTTAGTAACGAATATTTAACAGCTCCAATCCCAACTTGTTCGGCAATGCTTCTTTTCTCATCTTCAGCTAAATTTGGTGAACGAGTGTTTACTTCATCTAAAGCTCGAGCTGTTGCCTCATCTATCAGTTCGTCAAAACCAATATAACGTCCCCGTCGACTTGACATTTTGAATTCTGGAAGTTTAACGAGTTCATAAGCATAGTGAATTTGCCGACTACCGTCTTCACCTAATACATATAGTGCTATTCTTATCTGAAGCTGGGGGAGCGTCTGTTCCTTCCCGATAACGTTAATTACGCGATCTGATTGACCAAGTTTCCAAGAACTGTACGCTATGTCCCGTGTAGTATAAAGTGTAGTGCCATCAGATCTCATCAAAGTCAAGGGAGGGATTTCATGGTCTTCTTTGACACCAAGACTAGTTTTTAAATTAAGTGCAGTTGCAGCCTTCTCACAGTCGAATACCAATGCACTATCGATCTCTGTAACAAAAGGCGTCTTTTTTAGTTCGTTCAGAATCTTTTTGACACTTCCATCCCAGATGAACGAACTTTCCCAATCATAACTTTCGAAGGCAATATCAATCTTCTTGAAAGTCTCCTTAAACCCTCCGAGAACTAAATCTACAAGACTTCTGAAAAGTTGAACAGTTTTTTCATCACGATTTTCATAAAGAGATATAAGAGTCGATATTTCCGCATCTAAGTCGATATTTTCTGATTTATTACTAATCTGCTCGAAAATACTAGGCTGCGCCTTTTTTAATTCTTCTGCGATTGATTCCCACTCAGTTAAGTCATTTTGTTCTTTTTTTGCCTTCTGAATTTCAGTTAGTGCATTTGTTATTGTGTAAATAGTTCCTACAAATTCGTCTGACTTCATGTCTGAAGGCTGAGTATCTACCATCTTTAGACCTTGTACACATATGGCAACCTGGCGACCAACATCATCGATATATATGTGAGAAAGAACATCATGGGATTGTGTTTTCAAAACTTTGACAAGTGAACTGCCTAGAATTGCATTTCGTGCATGACCAATGTGCAAAGGGGAATTCGGGTTTGGACTCAAGTACTCTACAATAATTTTTTCCGTTTTTTCAGTCTCACTCTCTCCATAAGTTGTATCAAGAGTCTTAATTGAGCTGATAACCAGATCTGCAAAGGAATCATAATTTACAAAGAAATTGAGATAACCTGCCCCTCCTATTACCACTTCGTTTATAAAACGTGAGTTTGAAAGGTCGATATTTTCAATGAGAATCTCTGCAAGTTCTCTTGGTTTTTTGTTTATTTTCTTTGCGACATGAAAAACAGGAATTGCCAATTCTCCAAACTCTAATTTGGCCGGAATTTCATGATTGAGTGTAACTGATACTTCTGGAAAGAGAGCTTGAAGAGTTTTCTGTGTAAGTGTTATACACTCTCCTGCGAATTGCCTATAGGGAGACATAATTATTACATCTGAACATCTGCTTTTTCAATATTTCTTGAAAGATGAGTCAAATAGAAAGAAAAATCATTCAGAAAAAAGAAGAAAGTGGTGGGTCCGGCGGGCTTTTCGAAAAGAGCGGTTTGCTCAGAACATTCGAACCCGCGATCTTCGGCTGCCGATAATAGCAAGAAACCGGCAGTCTCCGGCTATCTTAGGGCCGATTTGTATGGGACGAGGCCATATAAGGCCGGCGCCCCTCGGTCAGCACAATGAAGCGCTGCTAACCGGGCTAGGCCACGGACCCTCATTTAACGAATTATTGTGTGAGTTATTTAAAATCTTTCGATAACCTGTCTATTTACGTTACTTGAAATTTCTTCGGATCTCTGTTATTAAGAAGATGGAGACAGTTTTTTCATATAAATTTTGATTTCATCATTCTCAAACGGCAATACACTGAATATTGGGTAGTCTTCTTTGATATCATCTGTTAAATCCTCCGCTTGTAACGCAAACTTTAGTGCTCCAATTTTTGATCTGATATCATCCTTTTGTGCGATTAAAGATTGAATGAATTTGGTATCTTGACTTACTACGATGATGTCTATACGCTCTTTCACATTAAGTTTATTTTTCTTTCGAGTAAATTGAACATTTCTCATGAATTCTCTACCAAGTCTTTCTGAGGCAATTTCCTCAGTGACTTCTAAGTCAAGATAAAGATCAAATGAATCGCTTGACGTACCAACTAAATGTTTTGTTGAACTAGGTAACGTTTCAGTTACAAGCACATTTTTTACATTTGCTTCGTGAACGATTGCTGGAATTACTTCAGATATATCATCAAAACCTTCTTTCGGTATGATAACCAGTCTTTTACAAGGCCACCTTAATTTTATATTGTGCTCGTCTCGAAGTGCCAGAGTAAGTTCAACAATTTTTCTTGCGTCCCTCATTGCATTTTCTAATTTTTCATCACGGAAAGATTCGTTAACTACAGGCCAATCGCACATATGGATAGTTTCAGGCAAATCGGGATATTGTTCACGAATTAAATCCTGGTAGACCGATTCGGCAATTATTGGTAGAATTGGAGCAAATATCTTTGCAGTTTCTGTGAGCACCGTTATAAGGGTGGCGAGTGCTGCTTCTTTGCTTGATCCAGACTCAGAAATCCATGTGCGTTCCCGAATAAGGCGAATATACCATCTACTTATGTCTTCAACAATTAATTCCTGTACAATCGGAATTGTATCTCCTGGACGCATTGCTTCGAAGGCTTGGGTCATCTTGCTAATGGCAGATTGTAGCCGGGAAAGAAGCCATTTATCTTCTACTTGGAGTTCAAGCGCATCGATTGGGTGGTCCTTGACACTGAAATCGGATTCTTTAACTCGTGATAACGCGAACATATAAGTGTTCCAAAGAATATTCAAGATCTTAAAATAGTCTTGCTGGGTTTTAAAGTCAAATTTCATATCTTCGCCTGGAGGTGTAGCTAAAGAATAGAATCTAAATGCTTCAGAGCCATATTTCTCAATAACCTCATCAGGTGAAATTGCATTGCCTAAAGATTTGCTCATTTTCCGTCCTTCGGTATCTGCAACAAAACCATGCATATAAACTGCCTCGTAAGGTCTACGATCGATCGCGACAACACTTAGACAGATTTGTGAGTTGAACCAGCCTCTAACTTGATCCTTACCTTCCAAAATGAAGTCAGCAGGCCACCAGTAATCAAAAGGTTTTGGATCTTCAGGATAAGGTAGGATAGCCCATGTTGCTGCGCCGCTGTCCAGCCAAACGTCTAATACATCAGGTACTCTTCGAAAGGTACCTCCACAGGCACAAACCCATGTTACTTCGTCAATCCAAGGTCGGTGAAAATCATCAACAGGTTTTCCATACATTCTTAATAGTTCTTTTCGTGATCCGATAACCTCAATAGACTCACATGCATCGCAAATCCAGAGTGGTAGAGGTATACCCCAATATCTTTGTCGACTAATGCACCAATCTTGCAGGTTTTCTAGCCAACTCCTAAAACTCTGACTACCTGCCCAATCTGGAGACCATTTAACTTTGTCATTTTCTGCAAGAATCTTTTCCTTTTCTTTCGTTAAATTCAACATCCATTGGCTTGTAGCTTGAAATATTAAGGGACTCTTACATCTCCAGCAATGAGCATATTCGTGTTCAACTCGATGGGTTGCAAGAAGCAGACCTTTTCTCTTTAAATCCTCAATTATGATAGGATCTGCATCTTTAACAAATAATCCAGCGTATTTTCCTGCCTCTTCTGTAAAACGCCCAGCTTCATCAAGTGGCGAAAATGGAGGAAGTCCATATCTTGTACCTACCTCGAAGTCCTCAGGCCCAGCGCCAGGAGAACTATGAACGATACCTGTACCTTGCAGTTTCGTTACAAATTCACTGCTCAATAATACAGCATGTGCTTCCGGATATTTTTCATAAAATTCCTGCATAATAGGAACTTCTTCAATGAGCGGATGAATATAACGGAGCCCTCTTTCCCGCAGTATTTCACCTGTGACTTCTTCGATTACCTTAAATTTTTTTTCAAGCATTGCTGATATGATACCTACTGAAACAAACTTTCCAATGATCCAGATTTCATCATCCACTTGAGCACGAACATACTCGAACTCTGGATGCACCATAACTGCTAAGTCGCTTGGGAGGGTCCAAGGTGTCGTTGTCCATACGATGAAATACTCGCTAGGTTTGTCTCGAAGTTGAAATTTAACAAATATTGAAGGATCACTAACTGTCTTATATTCATATTCATGCTTAGCGAGAACCGTTTCACATCTAGGGCAAGAGTTCAATACCCTTGTGCCTTTGTAAAGTAGATCTTTTTCATAAGCTTTCTTAAGTGCCCACCACGCACCCTCGATGTATGAATCCTTGATCGTCATGTAGGGATCCTCCCAATCCATCCACACAGCTAAGCGCTTAAACTGCTCTGTCATTTTGTTAAGATTGTCGATGGCGAAATTTCGGCATTCCTCAATGAAATGTTCAACGCCAAACTTTTCTTCAATGTCCTTTTTTGTTTCAATACCAAACTTCTTTTCAATAGCGACCTCAATTGGTAATCCGTGCATATCATAGCCCGGACGGTCATAGACATCATAACCTCGCATACGTCTGTATCTAAGGAATAGGTCTTTGAGCACTTTATTCCAAGCCGTACCGAGATGGATGGAACCCGTGGTGTACGGGGGCCCGTCTGTAAAGTAGAACTTCTTTTTTCCTTTCCTGAAGTCTTTCGTTTTTTGATAGGTACTGTTATCCTCCCAGAATTTCAAAATCGTTTCTTCAATAGATACTGGGGTAAATTTCCTTGACATTTTCAATTTACTCTTTCCTCCTACTGACCGTAACAAGTAAATGTTAATTCTTTTTCTTAGAGTGCAGCCTACTTGCCAGTTTTTGAGTTCGATAATCAGTAAAATGGTTGGATTTTTGAAATTGGATTAGAGTCCTTTTGTTATTCTTTCATAAAAGGACAAAGTATCATCCATTAATTCACTTAAAACATTAACGTCTTATACAAATATTTCAGAAACTTAAAACTAATTTGAGGTTCGCTACATGCTTATTTTCAAGCTTTATCTCTTTTTGAGAGTTTAAATTAGTGTTAAATAATGAAAATTTCTGTCTGTGTTATAAAACAACTTTCTCATTACAAGTTGGGCAGCTTATAAAAACATCATTTTCGGAAGATCTCATCCCTTCTGCACAGTGTCGATGCATAATGGATCTACAATGAGTGCAACGAACTTTGCAGTATGATAACGAAGATCCACAGGTAGGACATGATGTGGCTCCACAAATCTCGCATTTCGGAGCATCCGGGATTAATATTTCTTTTTCTTCAATCTCTTCTTCATAAAATTCTTTGGTTTCGTCTATGATAGGCAGTTCAATCTCTTCTGAGCCGAATTCTCCCCCTTTTACAATGAACTCTTCGATTTCTTTTTCTCTAGAAGTTTCTTTTGTCTCACTAACAGTACTTTCATCCATAAGCCCATCTTCTTCAGATGACGCAAGAAGGTTCTCAGAAAGAGTTACAGATTCAGGCGCATCAATTCGTTCTTCAACTTCTGGTTCTCTAGGTGGTGTGTATGGCTCTTCGGTAGTAATTATTTCTTCAGTAGGACCATAGTATTCGATTATCTTATCTTCGGGCTCTATAATAAATTGTTCTTTTAGAATTCCGAGTTCCTTATTTAGTTGCTCAATTTTGGTGTCTTTGTCGTTCAACTGACTTTCAGCGTCATTAAGTCTCCTTTTGTATCGATTAATTTTAGTATCACGTTCAGTAATCGCATCTTGAAGTTGTTCAATATTTGGTTTGAGTTCTTCTTCTATCTGTTGTTCTAAGTGTGTCACCTGACGTTTTAGTTCGCGTTGTTTTACTTGAAGTTGGTCCCTTTCTTTTTTAATGTTCATGATTTCTTCTGTTTTTTCATCGAGATGATCATTTAATTCTTTACGAGTTTCTTCGAGAGCTATTACTTTCGCTGCTTGTTCTGAAGCAAGTAACTCTAATTCATCAGTTTTTGTTTTTAACAAAGCAATTTGTTTTTCAGTTTGTGATTTGTGCTCTGATAATTTCCTAATTATATCTTTTTGCTGTTTTAATTCCTTATCCTTTTCATCAATGTCTATCCGCAAATTTGCGTTAATTTCCTCTTGTTGATTGATCTTTTTGCCACGCTCTGAGAACTTGGTTTCAAGTTCATTTAGGCGAGGGGTAATTTCCTCTAAAGTTCTCTCAAGATCATTTATATTTGCACGATATTTTCCGATAGCATCATCTAAGCGGGTGTTTTCACTTTTCAAGATCATTATTTCTTCTTCTCGATTTTTTAGATCTTCTTCTTTGAGCTTTAGGTCTCTAGTTTGCTTCTGAAGTTGATCTTCTAGAGAGACAATTTTTCGAGTATATTCCGAAATCTTGTCTGTTAACATTTCTGTTTTATCTTCTGATAAAATATTGTTTGCAGGTGTATCTTCAGGTTCCAACAGTAATTCACTTGTCTCCACTTGTTCTTCAATTAGCGTATCAAAACTCTCTATCTCAGGAGGAGATAGTTCATCAACTCCATCAGTATCCACGACTTTGGTTTCTATTTCGACTAATTCAATTTCTTCTGAAAGAACGGTGTGTTTTCCTTTCATTTTTGGAAATTCCTGCAATGCCGTGGTCAAATTGCCATTTATATCAATTTTATGGTCTGCAATGATACTTAATTGATCAGAGGGAATTTCTTCGGGCTTCATTATCCTTATCAGGAGAGGTACAGTAGTAATAAGCAAACTTGTATCCTCTTTCTCAAATATAAATTCAAAAAAGAGTTCAAAATCACTAGGAACTTGACCACTTGGTGCCACGAAACTGACTTTCTGATGCGTTTCATCCCCTTTTTTGAATTTTCTCGGAAATTCTTCAACTTGTGCAAGTTTGAATACCTTTGGCAGATGCTGAAATCGTTTAAAACTGTGGGAAATATGAGATTCTATAGTAAAGAATACGTTAAATAGTTCTCCGGGGCTAAGCATTGTTTTTTCAACACTCATTTTCAAAGAAATGGCTTCTTCAGGGGCTTCTTTGTTCAAAGAAATACACGCTCATTCATTAACGTTATCAATATTGCCAGAGGATTTCCTCTCGCTTAACTATGAAATATCAGCTTAGTATAATTTAGTGCTTTCAACATGTTAAATTATATGGTGATTTTTTGTGCGCGAATTTAAAAATGTTTTTTCGCTAAATTCGAAAATCTATCTTCAAAGAACAAATTAAAGACCTGAATAAAGAAGTTTCAGATAAAGGCAAAACATATTTTAACCACCGTGCCGTTTCCTCTTATAAGAAGAATTCTCGTCTCTCAAATCAAAAAATAAATGAATGAAAACGATCGGTGATGAATTATGGTTACAGTTCTTGCTCAATTTGCACCTGCTATTCTTATTATCGCAGGACTTCTTGCTATTGCGTGGCTAAGTGAAAAAATCGCTGAACGTATGGGAAAAGTAGGAGAGGTTTTTACTATTTTCATCAAGATCTTTGCTGCTCTTGGATTCTTTATCGGCATATTATGTGTCATTACTGGTATTGTAGTGTGGGTAACTCCTGCAACAGCGTTCCCCCCAGGCCAAGCCCCATCATGGCTTGGAGATACGATCACAATAGTCTTGTTGTTAGTGATCGGTATTGCTCAAATAATGAAACCCTGGACTGTAGTACCATGGGCGGCTCTGCTGGGCTTAGTGGGTGGACTTATCGCTGCTGGAGCCGCTGTCTTCATAATGGCTGCATTAGGCGTATCTTTGGCTGGTAACTGGCTGATCATTGCAATAATCTTCATAGTCTTCGGTGGGATAATCTTTTTCCTCTTTAAGTGGATCGAGGAACTCTTAGAGTTCATTGCAAAAGTTTTAACGTTCCCACTCATCAGTGTGCCTCTAGGCTTCATCGCAATCGGATACGCAATTTATCTTCTCCTCGCATGATGTAACTTCCTTGCGTCTAGTGATTCAACACAGAAAATACGGTTCCATTACACCCTTTTTTTCATCTTATTCTGCAACGAAAGAGCTGCGAGTAACTCTCGCTTAACAGAAGAGGCGTTCCTGCCGATAAAGTTAAAAACTCAAGATATACTATACTTCTGACAACGATTCCTTTGTAAATTGTTAGTCTAAATACTCCAATTAAAATGGGTCCGTGGCCTAGCCTGGATGAGGCGCCGACCTTGACAAAATTTGTCTAGGGCGTAAGCCTTCGAAGCCGGAAATGCTTTCCCTCAATCCGGAGGACTGCTTCGTCTCGTGGGTTCAAAGGAGATAGAGTTACCCTCTAATCTGAAAATCCCTCCGGACCCACCATTTTGAAAAGGATTTTATTTATTTCACAAATGCAATAATTTTTCAAGTTGTTAGCAAAGAACCTTGAAAAAACTCTTAATACGGGTCCGTGGCCTAGCCAGGACAGGGCACAGGCCTCCTAAGCCTGATTGCAACCATCATATCGATTTTGCTTGGCGATCGTGGGTTCAAAGGAACTGTGCAAGCGCTTAGTTCTGAAATTCCCACCGGACCCGCCATTTCCCTTTTAGTTAAAATATTATTTATGAGAACGTCTATAATGTTTCAACATAGCTTTGAACTTTCTACATCCTGACCCATAAAATGATTTTTCTCGCAAATCACCCGCTTGTCGTTCAAGCAAACGTTCCATATGCCATTGAGGGTTAGTTTTTATAGAAGGTTCTGTATGAGCTCTGATCCCAAATATTTCTTCTGATTCAGAAAGCGAGAAAAGCCTTAAATGCAGCTGTCTATCATTCCAATAGAAATGGTACTCGGCTTTTGCATCACGCGAGATTTCTTCATATTCAACGAAACCCATCTTTTTTAACATCTCGTCGATTTTCTTGAACGTTGTGTTCCTTAAAGTGACACAGTAATTCTTGACAGTCATTTTTAATCGCCTTTCCTTTATCTCTAAAAGAGTAATTTTTGATGCTTCAAAAATTGTTTTTTCTACGTTAGAGAATATGAGACATTATATTGTTTTAGTTAAAAAAACATCTTACATATAATTTTTGAAGTGATAAAAAATTTTAGAAAAAGGAGTGGGGATCTAAGATCCGCATAAAAGTGAAGTGTAAGAGAGGTCGTCAATAAACCCGTTATTCAAAGTCCTTTATATATTTTTTGTTTTGGTGTAAATCTTCCGATAGATTTTCATTGAAAATTAACATGATCATGTATATATGCTCAATTTATACTGTGATTGATTAACTACTCACTAACTTTGCATATGATCAGAGGCGTTTTATTAAACAGTCATTAAAATGCTGCACTCTTGAGTATCTTAATTGATTAAGGTGGATTACATTTTGTTTTAGTTCATTCTTAGACTCATTAAAAAATTGGACAGTTCAAGTATCTCTTTGATACAATTACTCGATAGGAAATCCTATTCTAGATCCTTTCCAAAAGGCCAAATACGCTCTACTAGTTTTCCTCCGCATTTTACGCATACATATATCTTGCCTATTTGTCCCTGTCGATCATGTGTGAAGCGCATTCCGACACCTCTCTCGCATAGTATATCCATTTTGCAAAAGGGACAATAATAGTAAATATTCATCGCACCATGTTCCCCTTTTTTCTCAGGAGACCATAAATAATCGCTACACTGTATACACATCTTTTGTGCATCGCAACGAAGATGTTTCGCAATTACAGTCATAATGCTCTCACTTTATTCTAGTTATTGAATCAGTTCAACCTACTATTATAAATGATTTAAACTGTCCTTAATGAAGATTTTTATTGACGAAGGTTTTCTAGAGATTTTCTAGAGCTTCTATAACAAGTTTTTTTAGGTTAATCATTATTTCCTCAAATTTTGAAGTATTAGGACCTCCACCTATTACTAATCGCTCCTTTTTGTTTCCTCCAGCTCCTCCCCCAGCTATAGCGCAGGTTTCTTGTATAATTGGCATTAGATTAATCAGAATTGCATTGCCAGATGACCCAACTATGGTAACTTTCTGGTTTTTATTTACTAAGATAGCTATAGTTGATGGATTTTCGTCAGTTATCTTCTTACTTAATTTTATTAATTCTTCTCGCGTTCCTGGAATTTCGGCCAATACTAATGAAATGTCATTAATAGTAATGGCGTTTTCGATGAGTTTTGGTATCTTTTCAAGAATTAACTCATCTGTCAATTTTTCAATAAGTTTTCCTCGTTCTTTCCATTCTTCAAAGAACTTAGTAGCAGTTCTTGGTACTTGATCTATTGGTACTCGAAGGATTTGAGCGGTTTTTTCAAGTAGTTGGTCTCTTTGTTGCATATATCTTATTGCCGCTTCTCCTGCTGTAAATTCTAGCCTGACAACCCCATCTTGGATTCGTTCAGAACTAATTATTTTGATTACACCAGCCTCTCCAGTTAAACTAAGGTGAAGGCCTCCACACGCCTCAGCATCCCAGTCTTCTATCTTGATAATCCTGAGTTCTCTACCTCCGCCTGCTGCTCCTCCTTGATAAATTGTAAAGCCATACTCTCGTTCCGCTTCGTTTCTTAATTTCCATTCTGTTTGAATCGGTTTATTTTGCATAACGGCAAAATTCGCCTTAGCCTCGATTTCTCTCAATTCATCGGCAGATAATGATTTAAAATGTGAAATGTCTAGTCTTGCTCTTTCTGGTGACTTCTCAGCACCCACTTGCCAGACGTGCGATCCTAAAAGGGTTCTTGCAGCCGCATTAATTATATGTGTGGCAGTGTGATGTCTCATAAGTTCAATTCGACGCCCCCAGTTAATATGCCCTTGTATTGTTCGTCCTTCATACTCTTGCGGGATGATAGCATCAATCTTATGGACTATCACTTTCCCTACGTTTAATACGTCTATAACTTTGAACTTATCTAAGGTTCCTGTGTCGAACAATTGTCCTCCGCTGGTAGGATAAAACATAGTCTTGTCAAGTACCAATTGGTTGCCGTCTATAATCTTCAGTATTCGTGCATTAAACTCAGTTTTGTATGGACCATTGGAGTAATATAGTCTATCTGTGGCATCTAAAGTTTTTACTTTTTGTTCAAGACCCTCTTCAATTAGTTTGGGTTTGTCTATAATCCTTTTTTCACTAAGTTCCTTGAAGAAATCTGCGGGGATGTCCACGGTGGTTCCTAATTTTTGTGCTTCCTCAGAAACTATTTCAGGAAGAATTCCATTAGCTGTGTACCACTCTGTTAGAATCTTACGATCGATTTTTTTCTTCTTTTTGAGGTGACGTTTTACCAAAGCACGTCCACTTTCAATGGTTTTATTGTATCGTTGTTTTTCTAAACTGAAGAGCTCATCAATTATTTCTGATGCGGTTTTTACACGCCGATAAGTTTTCTGTAGGTATTCTATATGTTTATGACACATCTCAATAAGATCTAAATTGAAATCAAAATGGTTATTGAAAGTTATTGCCCTTCTAAGAAGCATACGAAGGTTATAACCTCCACCAATGTTGCTGGGGATAGCGCCATCTGCAACTGCAAAAACTAAGGTTCTCATATGATCGACAATTGCATAGACTGCTTCGAGCGGCGCTATTTCTCGTTCCAATTCTACGGGGTCAACTTCCAGTTGATGAGCAATATTCTTTCTAACCGAATCGATATTTTTAACTTCATCAACATCTAATAGCCCTGCAAGTATCACATATTTACCTAGAAGTTGTTGATTTGTAGAAATGCCCACTTCTTTTTTTACAAACTCTAACACAGGTCCG
The DNA here is from genome assembly GCA_016840515.1 of Candidatus Borrarchaeum yapensis. Lineage (GTDB taxonomy): Archaea > Asgardarchaeota > Sifarchaeia > Borrarchaeales > Borrarchaeaceae > Borrarchaeum > Borrarchaeum yapensis. The sequence goes on from JAEOSF010000004.1 coordinate 72,603, forward strand.
AATGTAGCCTCATATATTGTTGGGGAACCTTGTGTGAAGAATGCAAGACGTTCAAGTCCCCATCCGACATCTATAACGCGGATATCAAGTTGTTTATGAGCACCATTTGTAAATTGGTACTGCATAAAAACGTTATTAACGATCTCAAGTCCTTTTGAGAACGCTTCCAAACAGGGGCCGAAATTCCCTCCACCTGCCCACACATCTTCTTTATATGTGAGTTCTTCTTGAGGTATTCGCATTTCTTCTGTCAAAAATTTGAAATTTAGTTCTATACAACGATCCATCCAATATCCTTTAAGATGATCTGAATTAAAGGCGTGCTGTCCTCCCATTATAAAAGAAGATAAATGACGACCAGTACGTCCGATATTATCTATATCAATGGTTCTTAAGCAGGGTTGTGGAATGACGAGTGGATTTGCTGGCGGATCTACTGTTCCATTAACCACCCAGGGTTGAAAACAGGCGATTGAAGCAATGGTAAATGGAATATCATCTCTCCATCTAGCTACTATAGGATATTCGGATATTTTTGCATGACCATGTCGCTCAAAAAAGTCATTCCAGCGAGCGATTGCTTCGTGGAAATCCCAACCGCCATTTAGACTATCTCCAATAAACTGATAGCCCCCTACGCATTGAGTATCTCCACATGATGAGTTCTTTTCAGGATTTAGTGTCCAATAGAAACTTCCACATTCATTACATTGTTTTCGTGTGAATTCCTTCTCCCGAAATATCTCAACTTCATAGTGATATCTTGTGAACATTTTCCTGAGTTCTGCTTTCGAAATCGCCATTCTAAACCACCAAAGGACTTCAATGCAAATATTGTAATCTTACTTAGTTCTTTATGTCAAGTTTAAATATACCACAAAGGAGATTTAAATAAAGTTTCGCGAAGGATCAATCAAATAAATAGAAAGACAAAACTTAATCTGTTAATGTAAGGAGAGTATATACAAAAAATGTCAAAATCATCTAGAAAAAAGAAAGAAACAGTATGCCCCGAATGTGCAGGCACAATGAAATATGATAGATACGTTAGATTAATGGTATGCCAACGTTGTGGTCTAGCAGTTACTCGGGAAGAACTCGATAAAATGCGTGCTGAACTGCGCAAGTTTGCGCAGGTCGAAGATACAGAAGATGAAAAAAGACGCAGTAGGAAGGAATATCTAGACTGGTATTTGGGTCAAAAAGAATAGGATTCTTCCCTATGTTAATGAAATAATCTGTAACTTTAAAAGCTATATTGTACTTGTTTTAAATGAATTTTTTTCTCATTGACTATTTCAAAAAAAAAAGGCGATAATAGTGGTTTGGAGACTTTTACGCCCAGATGCGAAAAAAGTATGGGATGATTCAGTTGTCAAGACATTGCTCAAGCGTTATTGGGATATATTAAATGAAAAAAAACCTGCTAAATATCTTATTTCAAAAAGAATTGATGCAAAAGTTGCGTTGAATGAAGAACTTCCAAAATTATGGAATGCACATGAACGGATTAGAAAGAATTTTAAAAACATAATTCAGAGAATTGATAGCGGAGAACTTGAATTCAATTTATTAAACACACCCAAAGTATCCTATTTAGACCTAAAAGTAGAACTTGCTCAAAGAATGCTTGAAGAATGCATCTTCTGCGAAAGGCGATGCCGGGTTAATAGGCGAAAAGGGGAAAAGGGAACTTGGTGTAAACTAGATGGAAGAGCTCGTATTAGTAGTGCTTTCTTGCATCACGGTGAGGAATCGCCACTTGTCCCGAGCGGTACAATCTTCTTTACCAGTTGTAACTTCTGTTGTGTGTTTTGCCAAAATTATGATATATCACAAGTTTACCCAGAAAATGGTGTAGAAGTTTCTCCTGAAAAACTTGCATCAATAGCGAGAAACCTAAAACGCGAAGGTGCGCGAAATATAAATTATGTTGGAGGAGATCCGACCCCTAACCTTCATGTAATCGTAGAATCTCTAAAACATAATAGTGTGAAAGAATACAATAGTGTAAATGTGACGCAACTCTGGAATTCAAATCTTTACTGTTCTGAAGAAACCATGAAGATTTTACTCGATATCATGGACTTTTGGTTACCGGATATGAAATACTATTCTGATGAGTGCGCTAAAGAGTTTTCCATTGTTCCTAAATACTGGAAGGTCGTCTCAAGAAATCTTAAGATGGCTTACGATTATGGTGGATTAGATCATGGTGAAATAATAATCCGACATCTAGTAATGCCGAATCATGTCGATTGCTGTACACTTCCAATTCTAGAATGGATTGCTGAAAACTGCCCAAAGGCACTTGTGAATATAATGGCGCAATATCGTCCAACACACTTAGTTGGAAGCAATAAAAAATATAGTAGTATTAATCGAAGACCTACTTCGGCAGAAATGGACAAAGCCTACAAATTTGCAGATAAGTTAGGCATCATCTGGAAACCCGTAAGTTAGAAATTAAAAAGAAATTAAGAGTTCTTTATAGAGCGAGATTTTTAAGCCATTTTTATTATTTCAAACTTCCTAGTTCTAGGATAACTCCTAGGATGCATTTTGTCACAGTCCTTACATTTAAGGCGTAAATCCACTTTCTTTGATGTTTTTGAAGCCATTTTCGCTTGTGTAATCGCTTTCTTTGAGTATTTACCTTTGTTTCCATATCCTTTTTTATGTCGTTCAGCTCGACGTTGTCCTTTAGAAAGGGTTCTTCTGGCTTTACCTTTGACTTCGGAAACGTTGTGTGTAGTATGTCTACGACAGAAGGGGCAGTACGCACGTATAATTGATGGAAATTTAACCATTAGTGTCACCTAAATCGAATATTTTTCTTTTTCGCTCTTGCAGTCTAATCACACATGTATCCTTTTAAGTCTTTTTCAAAACTAAAGAGACGAATAAATCGTCTCAGAACTATGAGGGAACTGGCGCGTTGAAGTCAATTGTGAACTTTTTCTTTTCATCAGTAATTATTTTAGTACTACTTACTATTTTTAAAAAATCCATCTCGTCCTCACTATCGAACACCAATGCATGTTGAAGTACTTCCTCGATTCGTTCAACAGGAACGATTTCAATTTTATCCATGTATTTTGCCTCAAGGATGACATCTTTCTTATTTGCCAAAGGAATAAGAACTTTTTTGAGTCCCGCCTCGCATGCTGCTTCTATTTTCGGTGTCACGCCTCCAACAGGGAGAACATCTCCACGCACACTAATTGACCCAGTCATGGCTACCGATTGATCAATTGGTATTCCTCTTATCGAGGAAAAAACAGCAGTTGCAACTGAAATAGAAGCGCTATCGCCTTCAACACCTTCGTGGGTTTGGAGGAATTGAATATGTATGTCATACTTCGTGACATCCTCTCCGCTGTATTTCTTAATTAATGCGCTGACGTTCTGAACCGCCTCATTAGCTATATCGCCCAATTTACCAGTAGCTATAATTCTTCCTTCATCTGAGCTTAGAGCAGGCACAACCTCTGCTTCCAGTGGTAGTACAATCCCGCTTGCACCTATTCGTGGATCTCCAATAATCGCTAGCCCATTAACTCTTCCAACAATTTCCCCTGTTACTCGAATGACCTCATATTCTCGTTTCTGCTCAATGTATTTATCGCCGATTTGTTGTTCTAGACTTCGTGCCATTGTTTTCGCATTAATGATATGCTCCGCAGTAACGTTTATAGCGCCTTGCTCACTTGCAAGATCACCAGCTGCCCTGATCAAACCTCCAAGATCTCTTAACATCAACGTTAGATGTCCTTTTCTACCGGCTCTTCTTCTTCCCTCGCGGATGATCTCGATAACTGCCTCTTTAGTGAAGTGTGGAATTTTGCCGTCCTTGGTCACTTCTTGCGCGACAAATTGCGCGTATGCCCTCCGATTTTCTAAGGTGTCTGGTAACGTCTCGTTGATGTAAACTTCATATCCGTACCCGCGTATTCTTGAACGTAGAGCCGGATGCATATTTTTGACAGTATCTAAATTGCCAGCGGCAATTAGTATGAAATCGCATGGAACGGGCTCTGTTCGAACCATAGCACCGCTACTTAATTCGCTCTGACCCGTTATTTGGAACTTTTTCTCTTGCATTGCCGTTAAAAGGTCGTGTTGGGTTCTTAGTTTAAGAGTTGCAATTTCGTCAATGAACAAAACTCCTTTGTGTGCCTTATGAATTAAGCCTGCTTCAACGCGTTCATGAGCAGGAGTTCCTAGTCCTCCAGACTGGAATGGGTCGTGGCGAACATCCCCAAGCATAGCACCTGCATGTGCCCCTGTTGCTTCAAGAAAGGGTGCGTATTCTTTTCTGCAATTATCCACTAACAGCTTTGGAACGAGCTGTTCAGATCTTATCTTCACCTGATTTATGATCAGGAATGCTACAAGGGCTACAAATATGCCCATAAGCCATTGTCCAGTCATAAAGGCTAAAATAATAATAATTGTAGGAAGGATGATCGAAATGAAATTTCGAAGACCTTTTGATTTGTTAGCTCTTTGTAGGTGGTATTGAACTATTTGTTCTCCGCTCCCAGCAGGTACCACAACGATTTTCGGCGTGTTTGGATCTTTCCTGTTTGGAATGGCGAGGATATCTTCCATCTGCTCCTTCGGAATGAGTTGTGACATTGCCTGACCTAAAAGACTCTTGCCAGTACCAGGCGGACCTATCAAAAGGACGTTTCGTTTCTTTGCGGCGGCTTTGCGAATTACCGACACGCCACGGTCCTGTCCGATTACTTGGTCGATCAAAAGTCTGGATACGGTTAAATCTTTTGTAGTTTTAAAATCAATGTCTAATTCTTCGCTAAATGTTTTTTCGTCCATATAGTGTTACCTCTTTTTTCTAGATTTGATTTCGTGCATAAGCAGTCAATATATGAAGAATTGTAAATATTTGCATCTTAAAAACTGTTGAATATTGTCAGAGATATCTCTTCAAAGGGTCTCTTCAAGTATATTGAAAAACCACTATTACTTTTATATATATCCTTCACGGAGAAATCGAAGTTAAATGACTTAAACTGAAAAATTGGAATATAAAATTTTAGATTCCTCGCCAACTAAGTTCAAAAACTACTTAGCATCCTCTGATAAACTTATTTCTTCTATTTTTAGTTTTTTCGGATCTTGAGCTTCGATAGTGCTTATTCCAAGCGGATCTTCTATAATAAGTGTAAAATGAAGTTCTCCTGCTATAGCTCGATCTATATCCAATAATAGCTTTTTAATTTTTTCTTTTTCCTCTTTAGAATCAGCCCATGAGTTTAACGTTTGCATAGCAGATTTAGCCCTTTGAAGTACACCTTCAACATTTGTAATGAATGGATCAGATGACATTCTAGACTCCAGACTGAAACCGAGTTCTGGGATTTTTATCGATGCTGTGTTTGACTTAATTACCCGTGAAGTTAGATCAGAAGGATCCGAAACAGATAACGTATATCTATGAGGTGAACTTTCTTCAAGCGGATATGACCAACTTTGTCGAAATCCGCAGTTGCGACAGAGACTCGAATATAGTAAGGTTTGCCCAAAATGTGGGACGTTGATCTCTCTTGCGGTAACTTTCATAGTTTGATTGTTACATACAGGACATCTCTCTCCATCGGACACAGAGAGATATTTTTCACTCATACTTTTTCACCGTTTCTATTGAATATAGTGACTTACAATGGTCCTCTTTATCAAACAATATAGCACATCGCCTTTCCTTCTCTCAATTGATGGTGTTTATGTGAAGTTTTTTAAACGCTTTGAAAATACTAAAGAAATTCACTGAATTCATACCATATCTTTTGAGTTTGATTGCAGTTAATCGATCCAAATGCTTTTTGCGAAAAATGAGCAGAGAAAATACAAAAATTAACTAGTATACACGAGTTCAAACAAAAGACGAGGTCCGGAACATGGAAGAACAGTCATATCATACCAAAAATGTATCGAGGGTTGTGGGGCTGTACAAGGGGCTTTTCTCAGTCCCCTCAAGCAGTAAATTGGTCTTAATTGCCATTATCTCAAGTTTTTTCTATGGTTTGATCCTATTAGAATTCCCTGTTACCTCTCTTTTGGGCATAATAACTGATTTACTAGTATTTGGGTTAACAATTTTTCTTATCCCCATAGTTTTCTCTAGCATCGTTTCATATTCACTTCTCGGCGAGGATCGCCAAGTTTTAACATTTCGTCGCCTGATTGCGATAGGTGTCATTAGTAACGTCTTCTTAGGAATAATACTCCTTTTTGGAAGGCTTAGCGTGGCAGTTTTCCAATCCGACAGAATTCTTCTTACATCGGCTATTCTTGGAGTAGCAACTATAGTCATTTTGAGATACCTCGGCTTTACGTTTCTCTCACCACAGACAATAAGTAATACGCTACTCCACACGTTTATTCATCCAATACTTAGTCTGGTAGCATTCACTTGGCTGAAGTTTGACAATAATTCAATCCGTATTTTTTTAGCTTTTAGTATAGTTTCAGTTGTTTTACTGCTTGGAATGTACCTCTACCTCAAAAAGGTTAGTAATTCTGTAAAAAAGATTGTTGGAGTGAAAGGAGATGCTCTCTTTCGTGCATTTATTAAGGATTGGTTTGGAGGAAAAAGTGATGACTTAGAGGCTCTTCTTGAAGATATAGGGGAAGTAACGAACCTCCCAATCACTTTACTTCTCTTTCGTCGAGAAAAAGAGCTAAAAGCTATATTTATTATCCCTTCCTTCCATCCAGGCCCATTTAAAGATGTTGGAAGTAGTATTTTACCATTCTATTTATGCCGGAAGTTAAAAGAACAATTCAATTGTGAAATATTAGTATTTCACGGCCCTTCAACGCACGCGCTGAACCTTGTAAGTCAAAGAGAAAATGAAAATGCACTATCACAAATACAGAATCTTCTCAAGAAAAATATTACGTTCGAATCATCAGCGACTCCCTTTGTAAGAATAATAGGTGAAGAATTCCAGATAGGTTGCCAGAAATTCAATGAGAAGATTGTTTTGATAGCCACAAGGTCTCCTAAAACAATGGAGGACATTTCGCTTGAAGTTAGTTTATCTTTAATTGATGCTATAAAGAATCGCTTTGGAACAGAGATAACCGTAATTGATGGCCATAATTGCTTGGGTGAAGATTCTCCCTTTATTGTCCCAGGATCCAAACTTGCCAGTCAATTACTGATAGACGGAGAAAAAGCAATAGAAGAAATCCAAGAAAAAAAGAGTTCTGAACTGAAAATAGGAATTCATCGTATATATCCTGACATTAAGAAAGAAGAAGGAATGGGCGAATGTGGAATTGCAGTATTGCTTGTAGAGGTCGCTGAACAAAGGACCGCTTATGTTCTTTTCGATAGTAATAATATGATTACTGGTCTCAGAGAAAAAATCATTCAAAACATACAAGAAGTGGACGAAATGGAGGTAATGACATCGGATACACACACAGTGAATGCATTAGGTCCAAGTAGGAGCGGCTATCATCCTATTGGAGAAGTAATTGATCATCAAAAAATTATCTCATATGTTCAGGAGGTCATTTCGCAAGCGAGCAAGAATATAGAAGAAGTCGAAGTAGGAATCATTAAAGGGAATTTAGAAAATGTAAAAGTGATTGGTGACAGAGGGTTTGAGAACCTTTTAGAGGGAGTCGCAAGTGCTGCTCATATCGCTAAAACGACGTTCCCAATTATTTTTTTTGTGCTTTATCTGGTTTCTATAGTATTTCTCTTTTTCTTCTTCTAATAATAAAAAATAGAGTTGCCAGTTTAGAAAAGAAACATTATTAGGATAAAATTAATGAGAGTAGTGCCATTCTAACCAATAAACCGTAAGAACTTTGTTTAAAGTATCTTGCATGTCTTGTTGAGTCAATATCTGTTGAGATTTCGCCTACTCGTGGCAGTGGATGGAATACGATTAGATCGTCTTTTGCAGATTTTAGGGTACGTCGATTTATGCGGAAATAACCTTTAACCTTTTCGTATTCTGAAGGATCCGGGAATCTCTCTTCTTGTATTCGTGTTACATATAATACATCAAGATCTGATATTACCTCATCGAGATCTGATACCTCACGAATGGATTTTCCTTCTTCGCTTAAATCTTCTAAGACATCTCGGCGCATTCTCAGCTGTTCCGGCGCTACAAATACCAATTTCACATCATAATTTGCTAAACCATACGCAAGTGATTTCACGGTTCTTCCGTATTTTAGATCCCCCAATATACCAACCGTAAGTCCATCAATCGTATTTTTTTCCCTGAGAATCGAAAATAGATCCAGCATAGCTTGTGTGGGATGACCAAGTGTTCCAGAACCGGCATTGATGATCGGTACGTTTGAATATTCTGCTGCCAGCGTCACGCTACCCTCAATAGTATGCCTGATCACGATTGCATCTGCATAAGATTCGATGACACGGATAGTATCAACAAGAGTTTCGCCTTTCGCCTTTGAGCTCATCTTCGGATCATCAAAGCCTAATACCTTTCCACCAAGGCGATACATCGCAGAAACGAACGACAACCTAGTTCTAGTTGATGGTTCAAAAAAAAGATTTGCTAGAATTTTGTTTTTGAGAATATCACTTCCTGTTTTGACAAACTTTTCCATATCACTTGCTATTTTGAAAATATGTTCAAGTTCGTCTCGTGAAAAGTCCTGAATGGACATAATATTGCGCCCTGAAAAATCCATATCTTTTCGCCTCTTCAAAAATATGTGATTTCAAATGATCTTTGTAATTATTTTGATAGTTTAATCTTTTTATTTTTAATTTCCTAGATTTTCAAATTCATATTCTTCGTAATCTGCTATATATTTCATTTGACAAAGGGATGCTTTAGAGCAGTCAAATCATTAGAAAAAAACTCTGAATTAGTAAAACATTTTAAAGAATTAATTCGAACATTAATCAGTTTATAGAAACTGATAACTTGGGGGACTTTCCATAGAAGACGAGTTAAGAGTTAGAAAAATACGCAATGGAACTGTAATAGATCATATCCGAGCTGGAAATGCCTTAACTGTTCTAAAGATTTTAGGGATATCCGGAGGAGAAGGTAACACCATATCCATTGCTATAAATGTACCAAGTGGCAAAGCTGGTCGGAAAGACATTGTAAAAATTGAAGATCGTGAATTAGAGCCGCAGGAAGTTGATATTATTGCGCTAATTGCTCCTAATGCAACAATTAACATCATCCGAGACTTAAAAGTTATAGAAAAAAATAGAGTGAAACTTCCTACGACCGTTAAAGGTTATCCACGTTGTATTAATCCCAACTGTGTCACTAATACGAATGAGCCAGTAGAGCCTCACTTCATACTTAGAAGCGAGAAACCACTTCGCATACGCTGCCATTACTGCCATACCGTTATGGACAAGGATGACATCATCAAAAACCTTTAATCTATGACGACAATAGATATCGTGCTTTATTCAATTATGAAATCTAGGTGAGATTAAATGCATCCCTTCACAATCTGTGTTGTCGGTCCAAAGAGAAACGTCGGTAAAACAACCCTAGTGGAAGGACTAATAAAAAACTTGACTTTACAAAAGGGTCTCCGTGTTGGCACTGTCAAGCACATTCATGGCACATTCGACACACCGCAGAAAGATACTTGGAAACATATTAAAGCTGGGGCAACTGCTACGGGTGTAATAACCGATTCGGAGCTCCTTACTATTTGGAATTCATCAGAACTTCCTATAATTCCAGAAACTGTATTAGACAAACTTCCAAAGAATTTAGATTATGTTATAGTTGAGGGATTCCGCCATTCGGAGTATCCGAAAATTATAGTTGCTGACGTTGCTGAAGATTTAGAAAGTATTAATCTTAGTAACACTGTCGCCATATCTGGAAGGATAGTTGAAAAGCCGGAGGAACTCAAGAAATTAGATCTTGATGCTCCGGTAGTTAAGATAAATGAAAGTGAAAAATTAGTAAATCTTCTTGAATCCCGTGCACAGGCTATTTTTGTAAATCAGTTACCAGGCATAGACTGTAAATCGTGTGGTTATGATACTTGTGCAGATCTTGCTAAAGCTGTCCGTGCAGGTGAGGCAGATGTTAGACAATGTATAACAATGTTCACCAAAGTTGACTTGGCAATAGATGGAAAGACCATTGTGATGAAAGGGTTTGTTCAAGATTTGTTCAAAGCAGTAGTTATGGGAGTTGTTAAGGAATTAAAAGAAGTTCCCGAAAAAAGTCGAGAGATTAGTCTTCAAATTCGACTTGATTGAATCGCCTCGCTTGGTGTTTCTGAGTGGCTCGCTATGCACTAAGGGTCTTTTATATTGGAACGAATTATTACGGATTTCAGCGGCAGACAACGAAGTTCAAAACAATTGAAGGATGCCTTTTTAAAGCATTTCAAAAGGCGGAACTTATTGATGACTCCCAAACATTTCGGTATGGGGCTGCTGGGAGAACAGACAGAGGAGTCCATGCTTTAGGGCAGTTAATTGCCTTTTCGACTTCTAGAAAAACAATATTAGGCCAATTGAATGCATATTTACCTGAAGATATACGCTGTTGGGCGATTGCACATGTCCCAGAGGAGTTTAATCCTAGATTTGATGCACTCTCTAAGCATTACATGTATTTCTTGCCTTATGAGGAGACTCTAAATATAGAAGAAATGAGAAATGCTGCAGACTACCTAGTCGGTACTCATAATTTTAAGAACCTTTCAAAAATCAATCACCATGTTAATCCGATAAGAGAAATAACTCTATTAAAATTCAAAAAGATAAATGAGGTTCTTCATTTTGAGTTCATAGGAAAGAGTTTCCTTTGGCAACAGATACGCAAGATTGTTTCTGTGCTAACCTTAGTTGGTAAAAGTTTAATGACCTTGAGTGAGTTCAAAAAACTTCTAGATCCGAGTAGTATTCCTAAAAAGGGAATCCCTCCAGCACCAGCCGGGGGATTATTACTTTATAATGTTCATTATTCGGAACTTTGTTTTACAAATGATTACAAAATTATTAACGAAGTTTCCTCTAGCTTGAAAGATGAAATTTCACGATTATCATGCTTGAAAGAAGTCTTTAATGAAATTTGTATGGGGATGTATTGATTTCTGCAACCTTTGACATCTCTATGAGTCCATAAATTATGGTTTCAATCGTTCCATAACGATTGCGGGACACACTCTCTCTACACCTTTAAGAGTGCCTATTTCTTCGAGATATTCAGATAATTTTTTTTCTTTTGCCCAAATTTCGCACATTATATGATGATCTCCTGTACTAAGTTGTACGGAGTGTATTTCTTCAAATGCAGTTAACTTTTCTGCTACTTCAAGTAACTTTGCTGCTATTGTATCGACTCCGACAATAGCGACTGTATAACCCATAGCAGCAGGATCCAACTGCACGGAAAAACTCGAAATGATTCCATTCTGCATCATTTCCTTGATTCTTTTTCTTACAGTTGATTCTGCAATACCGATTTTTTCTGCTATGGCAGTATTTTTTTGCCGAGCATCTTTTTGTAATTGTTCAATAATTTTTTGATTTATGTCATCAAGCATTTGATATCCTCGGAAATACTATATTATACTTCATTCGTTGTGTTCTACATCTTGTATTTATACGAATCGCCAGCACATCATGCATTGACGGAAATCGATATAAAAGTATGAATATATATTACTGTAGTGCAATATATCGAATATCGCGAACAATAAGACGAATAACGCAAAAAGTTTTTCTAAATGCGAGATGTTTTGCACATTTGGTCTTACTCAGGTTTGATTTAAAGGAGGTCTTTTCCTGATCTCTGCTGAAAAAGCAATACGAGCTCTGGGAAATAATATTTGCGCAAAGGTGTTATATCGACTCTACAAACATGGATCCACTGATATCGATACCATTATGAAAACTGTTGATTACGCTCCTCGATACCGAAGCAAATTTTTGTCAAGATATCTTTTAAGACTTCAAGGACAAGATTTAGTCGAAATAACCGGCGATTCATGTGTACCGACACCAATAGGCGTTTTAGCAGTAGATTTTTTAGGTAAATTAAAAATTTCGGAAGTCAATGGTAAAATACAGTGCATTAATGCTCTTCAAGAACCAAAAACTAACAAACAGTTGCAAAAAATCTTAGATGTTTCACGTACATTTGCATCTATATTGTTACGACAACTGAAAGAAGCCGAAATAGTACAAACAGAAAGAATAAGATACAAAATTAGAGAGATCACAACAGCAGCGGAATTAGACAAACTACCCACATACTATTCGGAAATTATAAATGCCCTTACTAAAGGAAATCCAGAAAGATTTAAACTGACATCCGAAGAAATCGCCGACATAACTGGTTTAGCCGAAAAAAGCGTTCAGGCTCGCCTCTCAGAACTTTCTCGACGTGGCGTCATAGTAAAGGCAGGACCAAACCCTTTACCGGAAGATTTTTTTGTCCTCTATTATCAGCTTACAGGGAAAGGCGAAAGGATATTGAAAACCTTAGACAAATTTGAACGTCTTACGCAATTTGTTCAAATAATTGAAAACTCCTCAGTATGCGAAAATATAGCAGTATCAGAAGAAGAACTTTGGAAATACATCTCCAACCAAGTAGGCTTTCAAGCAAATACTTTTGAGGTAAGATCCGTAATTAATATACTAAAACGGTTAATGCGTTTGCAAGGAGATACAATTGAGGGATACTGCAAGAAGGGTAAAATAGCTCACTCACGAAAATCCGATTGGCATACTGACCGATTTGCATCAACTTTGAGTGAGCAAGGATAATGTTTCAAGTAATTTCTTGATTTCTTCTTCAGTATTATAAAAATGCGGTGAAATTCTGAGTCCTCCCGCACGTGAAGAAATGACAATATTATCCTCTTTGAGCTTTGCTACCATTTCTTCAGGGTTTTCTAAACCACCGACTTTGACTAAGCCGTTTCTGTGTTCTTGTTTCAATGATGAAAGCACTTTAAGTCCTCTTAATTCAGATATACCTGCTATGAGAACATCTACCAGTTCTCGAATTCGTCTTTCGATATTGAGAATGCCATAGCCCTCAAGAAGTTCAATTGCTGCTTGCATCCCAGCGATCCCAGGAAAATTAATCTGCCCATGTTCAAATCGGCGTGCATTTTTGGCAGGAGTTATAGTTCGATAGGAAAACTCGTGATGATTCTCGTCAGTTCGATAACCTACAATAGATGGCTCAATTTCGTCAATTAATTCCTTTTTGATATACAGAAAACCTGTAGCTATAGGCGACAGCAGCCACTTATATCCACTTGTTGCAAGGAAATCAACGTCTAATTTTTTAACATTTATAGGCATTTGACCGAGGCTTTGTACAGCGTCTGTTATAACATATCCACCATTTTCGTGAGCCAACTTAGATAAATGTTGTAAATCTACTTTAAATCCATTGCTAAACTGTACGTGACTTACAGCCACGATTTTCGTATGACTATCGATTTCTTGTTCGAAAGCATCCATAGCTAGTTCTTCGTTCCGTTGTTGTACAGTTTTTGTTACAAGTCCATGTCTTTTTGCTTGAATTTGCCAGGGAAACAAATTTGAAGGGAATTCTAAATCATTTACAACTATATTGTCTGTTTTTTCCCAATTTAATCCATTTGCTATGATTGAAAGTCCTGCGGATGTATTTTGTGTGAAGGCAATTTCTTCGGGATGAGCGTTAATGAATCTAGCAATGATCTTTCGAGTTTTTTCTGCTTCGTCCTCCCAATCCATCCAGTGAAGTCCTCCGCTGTACCCCTTATCTTGATTTATCCTGCTCACTTCATCAAGCACACGCTGCGGAAGAGGGCCCACCGCTGCGTGATTCAAATAGGTATAACGTTTTATGACCGGGAATTGAGCTCGAAGTTCATCAATATGCCTTTCAGTATTCATTCAATCACCTTTTTCCATTATGAATCTGTATTGATTTTTAAAAGTGAGGTTATTGTTATATAAGATCAAGAAAAAATTAGAAGGTGATCAAAATACCAATCTTACAAATTACTTTGTTCGAAAGACCTATAGAAAAAAAGCGCAAACTAGTTGAAATGGTTACACAAGCGGTTGTAGACGCACTTGATTGTCCAAAAGACGCCGTACGTATCATAATCAACGATATGCCTAAAGAAAACTACGCAATCGCAGGTCAACTTTACATTGATAGATGATAAAGTTTTAGACGCACTTTATTGCCCAAATGACGCTGTACGTATCATATTCAACGACATGCAATTTTTTTATACTATTTTTTTATTGATAGTAAAAGAATCTGAATATTAACAAAAAAAGAGATATTGGAAGCAGAAAATAGAATTATTGGACCAAATCGTATTCTGTTAGTTTGTTTTTACATTTTGGGCAAAATGCTTTTATTTTTACCCATTCTTGCAGATGATCCTTGTGCGCAATGCCTGAGCAATGGGGACATTTGGCAATCTCACTTCCAGGTGCCATAGGTAATAGACAAACAGTGCATTTTTCACGTTCAGATCCACAGCTGGGACAAAATGCCGCATCACTAGAGTACGGAGTACTACACGAAGAGCATGCGACTTCTTCTGTTGTGGGAGGTATTATCTCACCTTCATCTTCGCCTTCGCTTACTCCCACGGCAGAAAGTTTATTGTTAATTTGAATCCATTCGGACCTGTACTTTGTGTAGGCTTCCATGTAAGCTGCAGGTGATAGTAAACCTGAACTCAATTGAGTTTCAATTTTTCTTAGCCCTTCTTCTAGGACATCTCTTCGTCCTAATAGTTCGTCATAATTCATTCTGCCAATTTGTGTTGAACTCATAGTTGATATTGTAGTATCTTCATACCTAGGTTTTCTTCTACTAACAATAATACCCATTATTACAACTATGAGAATAAGAACTATTAATCCAGGCAAGAATCGGCTTACACCACCAAATGTGGGATTACCTCCTGTACTTCCTTCACTGGGATCAGCAGTGCTCGGGCTTTCTCCTACAGTAAAAACAGCTAGATTAGCGGTAATGGATGGTTTTTCATCGTGTAGTTTTTTACTACCATCACGATAAACATCATGTCTAAATTCTACATTAAATATTGCATTACCTGAGTACTCATCAGAAATTGACTTCACATTAAAATCGAATTCGTAAGAATCACCTACTGCACTTAGTAGCACATCTAAGTCTTCTTCACCTGAAATAAAGCCTTCATCAGTATCAATTTCCCATGAATATCTTTTTAATTTTATTTCAACATTTGAAGTTGTGTCAAGACTCTGAACAGTGAATCTTGCTGTATATGTTTCCTTTCGGTTTTCGATCGTTGGAAATCCTGTTAAACTGACTCGTACGGTGGTAAGAAAGCCATTTGAATCGGAATAATCATAGTATTCGCTCTTAGTTTCAGTTTGTCTTTGAGCGACAGTCGGGGAGATATAAAGGAGCAAAATTATTAATGAAACAGTTACCAATAGAATTTTCTTCCATTTATACATAAATTTCGCCTCTTAAAGCGAGTTTTATTTGCCATAACGATAATCTGAAGGCTTTAAAACTCGTAGTTTAAAACTCTTAAAACTCTTATTTGTATTTTGTGGATTATCTTTTTAACAAAAAGGAAAGTGAATTTTCATTATCTGAATGCGGCGGGTACCATGGACTGAGTAATTATACCCCCGGCATGGCTTAGTCAGTTCCATGACCCCACGGGGAGTCTGGATGATATAGTTATCCCTGCCTGCCGCTCGCTAGTCATCAAATAAGTAAGGCTGACAAAACGCTATTTAAGTGTAAGGGAGACCCTTAGGAAAGTGATGCATGTGAACATGAGCTACCGCAAGTTATTCAACCCTTTAAGGAATGGACTATCTTCCTTAACCAATGTAAATGACTGGCAAACATCTTCATCATCACACTAGTCATATCATTTTCCCATCGTTTTACGCCGAATGACTCCTTCTTCGACCCAACGGTAGGGCGTTGAGCGGGAGAGTCTCAGAAGTGTAAGCGCGTCTCCAGTTTTCATCATGTAATCTTATCATTTAAGACAAATAGAATCTCTAGGTTTAAAATATCACATCATACATTTTTTATAGTCAGTGAAAAGAGTATATCAAGGTGAATTGTGGTACCTTCTTATTATAGTGGAAAGATTAATATAAACAGTAGATTATACGCACGATCACCTTCTGATTAAAGATGAAAGATAACAGACAATCTCAAAGTCACGTGTCAATTATGGAGGCGTGGATATGACGAATGACCTCAAAGTAACATGTCCAAGGTGTTCCAAAACTGAAACCATCGAGATTTTAGATGACGAATTTTCAAAATTACCTCCAGGTATGTTCATTTTAAGTAAGACAATTGTACATGATGATCATATTCTGACGATAGATGTTGATCCTGATCATAACATAAGGAGAGCATACACAAGTCAAATAGATAAGGTATCAACTACCACCACCATAACCGAAAAGGTTCCATCTTCAGAACTCTTCACAATTGAAACACGAATTCCATTTTTAATTGAAAAATTTCCATATTTAGAACAAAAAGAACAAAAGTATACGGAAGTAGATCTTAACACCGAGCTTGCAACGATATTCATTCTATGTGAAGACGAGAGAAAGAAAAGAGAAGCCCTTGAATCTCTTTTAGTATTTCATGTTCCAATGTGGGTATTACCTTATAGGACTGGCGCGTTGCTGGTGGACACGTTCACAGTCCCAACAACCGTAACGACCACAACTTCACTTATTTTAACTGATTTTGAAAGTATGTTATCGGTTTCCGAAACTTCAGACTACCTTAGTGCATTTACACGTGTTGAAAATTTCTTAGCAGATCTGAGTGCTGAGAAGTATCTTGTATATACCCTTAGCACTCTCAAATATTTAGAGGATATTACAGAACTTCACTGGCTTAGTAAACCACGTTCAATACCTCAATTTACGGAGGTACCATTCGAACTTTCAAAAGATGAATTATCTCAGGTCACTGTAACCTTTGATGAGGCCTTTCATACAATTGAGGAAAATATGAAGACTTTACCCACTATCCAAGCGCTCATTTCGAGAAAAAGAAGCGAATTCACAAATAAAATTGAGCAAGAGATCGAAAAACTGAACAATAAGTACGGTGCTATACTTCAGAGAACAAAAGAAAACACAGACATGAAAATTGATGCTAAGAAGCAGGAATGGGATGAAAAAATTATAGAAGTTAGATCAAGTACGACCCGTCATTTAGATGAAACTAGAATTGAATATAAAGAAACCATCAGGCGATTAAGAGAGGATACTGACAAACAAATTACTGTCGTTTTGGAACAAAAAGAAAAAAAGATCGCTGATACAAATACTGCAAGGAATCTAGATGCAAATAATTTCCTAAAAACTAGTATTGGCAGTACGTTAGAGACTTTATTAAACCGCTTTAGCGATATGACCAGTTCAGTTCAGGGACAACTCGATGATATAAAAACTAAAAACTTTCAATTTGCCGACGTAAAGGACATCCTCGAAATTCAGATAAGTGGTCTCGCCAATTCAATGGAGTCTCATATGAAAGATGCTAGCAGAAGCGAGATAAAAGAATTAAAATCCCGCATAAAGGAAGGCAATAAAGAATTATCTTCTATTGAGAATGACGCCAAATCGAAGATAAACGCAATCGAAGACGAGGCAAAAAATAAGATAAATGATTTGAATGAAAATGTTGAGCGTGTAACAAAGGAACAAAATGAAAATATTGAACGTCTAATGAAAGAACAAAGAGAAGTTATAGAAAAAACAGAATTCGATAGAAACAAGACAATAACAAAACTGACGAGCGAACAACAAAAACAACTCTCTGAGATAGAGGCTGAAAGAGATAGCCGAATTGTCGAGTTGGTTGATATAACAAAAAAGATTGCAGAGAAATCTAATCACCTTATCGAGTTTATTAACAGCAAAAAAGAAACGCTTCTTGAAGAAGAAGAACAATTTAAGAAATTTATTCTCTCTAATCTTTTAAAATTTAAACAGGCACAGAAGGTTGACGTTCCAATTTATCTTGCACAATTCTTAGATCCTACTCAGGATACATCACGCCTTTTGGTCTATCCGCCTATGCAGTTTATTTCAATGGCCACCGGAACCTCTGAAATGCTAATCAACAAAAACTTGAAAGTTTATGCAACGGATTCTTTTTATGACCTGAAAGAGAAATTAGAAAAATTGATCGTTTCAAAGAAACAATTAAACGAGTTTGTAAAAAAAGCGGTAAGCATGCAGAACTTGCTTTCAAAAGAAGAATTTGTACCAGAATTAAAAAAAGGTCTAGAGGCATTATACCAAAACGGTCGGATTAAAGATAAAGCCCTGAGAAAAGTTACTGAAATTGCTGATAGTCTAACTGGAGAACACGCATAAGAACTCTGTGGCGTCCACTATATTTTTCTTTTTTGCACGAGAACACATTAATTTCTTTTCTATGTTCAGATAATTTTTTTAATATGTCACTGTCGTAATCCTTTTATTCCTGATTTTCTCGGTTGATAAACGGTAAGTCAACAAAAAAAAGAAATTTTTTTTAAAATATAAATGTAGAAGCTTAGAAGAGTTATTTGGAGGCAAGATTTATGTCTAAAAAAGCGGGAATGCAAAGGATTTTGGCAAAAAGACCTACTGATTTTATTTGCAAAAAATGTGGTAATAAGACGGTTGAAGAAATCGAGACAAAAAAGAGCACATTTTACCAGTGTTCCACTTGTGAAGAGGTATATAACGAAGCTGAGGAATTGGAGTAATTCTGAAACTTGATTTTACGACATTAAAATTTAATTCAAATCGAACGCCATGTTGAAGTGCATCAGTTTTTAGGAGGTCAAATTCTTGAGAATCTACGTCCTTCATAGTTATGGAGAATACGTAAATCGTTTTGTGGAGACCCTTGCAAATCATTCGCCTTCCCTAGCCGCATCTATTATTGGCATAGAGGAGTTATCGAAAGATTTACCTTCATTTATTGAAGACGTCTCTCCATATCTCCCCGATATGCCTAATTCAGACCTTTTAATCGTCATAGGTGTTCATCAAGATATTCTTGCGTCTTTACCGCAAATTGTAGAAGATATTGGTGCAAAAGCGGTTATAGCCCCTCTAGAAGATCCAACTTGGTGTCCGCTTGGTCTACAGAAACAAATAGAACAAGGTTTACAACAAATGAATATAGAATTCAGTTTCCCAAAGCCTTTTTGTAGTTTGAAGCCAAATGATGCCACACCAACAATTAATGAATTTATAGAACTTTCCAAGATGGGCATGCCCCTTGTAGAAGTAGGTATCGATAATGAATTATTTACAGAGGATTGCAGAGTTCTTCGAAGTGCTCCTTGCGGATCAACATACCACGTGATAGACAACCTAAAAGCAAAACATATTTCTGATGTTGAAAAGGAAATTTCCAAATATCACCATGCATATCCATGTACCGCCAGTATGGCAATCGATAATGTTCTTGGTGATGCGATTCTTCATAAAGCTGGGTATATGATTCAAGCTGCTGTTAAAAACGCAATACGGAATGCTATGAAGTCTTGATGATTTTTCTTTTTTCGCCTGATTTTCTTAGAAGACTCATCTAATTTTGTTCCAGAATCGGGTAAAAACATAAGACCAACCGCCTTCTCTGACTAAATCTCCGATTCTTCTTGATATTTGAGATAATCGGGAGAATTTGTTATGAATTTTCTGCCCAACTTTTTCAAACTGAAATTCAAGCCTATATAGTCTGTAGACATCGTTAGGAATGAACGAGAAGGGTATAGGAGCTATGTTGTCTCCAAGAAGTTTGATATTGTCAATATTACCAAGTCGGTTTCTGGCGGCAAATTGGAGATGTGGAACAGAATATGGATCAAAGCCCATTATTTTCGCTGCAACTGAGTCCGTTGCAACAGGATCGTTTCCACAAATAATAAGATCTGTTTTCTTGGGTGTACCTTTTGTTGGGCCAAGTCCTTCCATTCCCACAATTCCATCAATCAAACATACATCAGGTTTTATAATTCTGTTTAACTCTGTTAGGGTTGTTGACATGTAT
Organism: Candidatus Borrarchaeum yapensis; assembly: GCA_016840515.1. Lineage (GTDB taxonomy): Archaea > Asgardarchaeota > Sifarchaeia > Borrarchaeales > Borrarchaeaceae > Borrarchaeum > Borrarchaeum yapensis. The sequence continues at coordinate 92,693 of JAEOSF010000004.1, forward strand.
GGGTGATAAACTGATTTAATTCTTGAAGGAAGACAACCGAATTGGTTTTTCAAAACACACGAGATCTTTTCTTCGGCATGAGTTTTGAGTTTGGCCATTGAGATGAAATAATCGCAGAGGATAAGACTTTTTGGAATTCTTAGTTTTCTCGGTAAGTTATTGGCTTCCATAGTGAAGGTTTCGTCCTTACTAAGATTTATACAGGTGATATCATACTTCTCCTCTAAATCTCTATATCCATTTCGGTCAAAAACTTCTTCTGCATTCCTATGATGGGTATCTGATTCAACTATGCTTATATTGGTTATACCTCTTGTATGCAGATGCTTGATAACATCCTCAACAAGTGTGGTGTCAGTTGTCGCACCAGTTTCAGATGCCATAGCGCGACATAAGTTCGGTTTAATTAAGACTTTTACCTCCATGCCATCCTCGAACTTGTCAAAATATCTGAAACATTTCTCCATGACTTGTGCTCGACTCTTATTCTTTAAACTATATGTTGAGACAACTGATTGTTTCATCTTTGTCATCCAATACATTCTGGGATTCGGATGACTTATATGCTTTAAGATGTATCACGAATTGGAACAATAATAGAAGTTTTATGGCGATCAAATATGGGAAAGATAGGTGTCGGTGTGATTGGCTGTGGCGCAATCGCAAATAGGGCTCATTTGCCAACTTACAGATCTCTTCCGGATACTCAATTGATTGCAGTATCGGATATCGATGAAAAAAAGGTAAAACAGATAGCACGACAATTTAATGCGGAACCATACACTGACTATAACCATTTGCTGGATCGTGACGATATTGATGCCATCAGTATTTGTACACCTCCTACTTTTCATGCAGATATCGCTGTTAAAGCGGCTGAACGGAACATGCATATCCTTTGTGAAAAGCCAATCTCAATAACGTTAGATGATGCAAACCAAATGATTCAAATCGTGAAAAAAAACAATAGGATCCTTATGATAGGGCATCATCTCCGCTTTCAAGATAATTTAATTAAATTAAAAGAACATGTCGACGATAAGAGCCTTGGAGAAATAGTAATGGTTAAGAGCCACTGGCTAGGTAAAAGTGCACTCTTTGGTGGTTGGAAAAGCCAATCGGACTATTATAAAGAAAGGCAACTTGGTGGAGATGTGTTACTTAACTATGGAACGCATGTCACAGATTTAGTACAATGGCTGAGTGGCGATGTTGATGAAATTTTCGCAAATACTGGTATATATGGCGCTAAGCCAGACATTCAAGTTCACGACAGGGCTAATATTCTCCTTAGATTTGAAAATGGGGTCATAGGTGATCTCTCATTCGGTTACTTTCCATATGAGGAGCATTGGATTGAAGTTATTGGTAAAAGAGGACGCATTATTTGTGATCTATTTAAGAACACTATGGATGTCCGCTATGGATCCAGATCCGTCAAAACAAACTTCAAGCAAATGAAGAGCGGCTGGATTAGAGAAATTGAGCATTTCGTTGAATGTATACAAAAAAACAAACAACCACAAGTAACTGGTGAAGATGGAAAAAAGGCGTTGGAGATGGTACTTGCAGCCTATGAATCACAGGAAACAAGAAAACCGGTAAAACTCCCGCTTTGATTTATTAAACTTTGTTTTGATTAAGCTACAAACCCACACCAGTCCAATATGGCAAGTGCGATCACTTTCGTGGCGGCAACAAGTTTATCAATTTCGATAAACTCGTTTGGGAAATGTATGACTCTCATGTCACCCGGTCCAAATATTACTACTGGTGTATCTCCGTGATGAACTAAAAGACCGCCATCTGCCCCCCAAGGGGTACCTGCAAGTTCGGGTTCTTGATTAAAAACCTTTGTGTAACTTTCCGTGACTATTTTAACAAATGGATGGTCAAGAGGCAATTCCGTGGGAATCCATGTCCCACCAAAGAACTCCACCTTTGGCGGGTGGTCAACTAACCATGAGTCAAGTTCTGCAAATTTTTGTATATAATCTTTAACTTGTGTTCTGACAGATTCTATGCTCTCTCCAGGCGCCACCCCGATACGACATTGGAGTGTTGCCTCTTCTGGAACTGAAGATGGCCACACACCTGAGTTTAAGATGCCAATGTTAAGGGGTATCGGAATTTTGTATCTTTGGTAGAGTGGGTGTTTGAGTTTCTCATTTCGGAATTTTTCAAGATCCCAGAGCGCATTACATATTTTCAGTGCTAGCTTTATTGCTGAAACGCCTTCATAACGTAATCCTGCATGAGCCGACTTTCCTTGCACGTGCACTTTAAACCACATCGAGCCTCCTTGAGCAGGGCATACCATAGGCACACCGCCTTCTTCAACAACCGTGGGTTCTGTGATAAGTGCTGCATCAGCTTTGTATCCCCTTACTACACAAGCTAGCGTACCTACGCCACCAGCTTCTTCTTCAATGACAGTTTCTATGATAACATCACCTTTCAGTTGAATCCCTGCTTTTTTAATGCAGTCCACAGCCATTGTCATCGCTGCGACTCCACCTTTCATATCTGAGCTGCCACGCCCATACATCCGATTGCCTACAATAGCTGCGGACCATGGCGCTTGTTCCCAAACGCTTTCATCATAAGGACTAACAACATCCATATGACCATTTAATATGAGCGATCTGCCCCCTCCTGTGCCCTTTAATACTCCCACCACATTCGGGCGATTTTCAAATGTAGTATTTGGAGATGCGAATCCAGGATGATTCTTCAATTCGTCGTAATCCGGAACCCATTTATCAACCGTGAGACCCATTTCCTCAAATTTCTTTGCCATGAATTCTTGGACTGCCTTCTCTTCACCAACAACACTAGGGATCTGTACCATGTTTCTTAATAAATCGATTATGTTTTCTTTTTCTTCATCAATTTTTACAAGAATCCTTTGTTTAACATCAGATAAATCAGTCATTAGACTTCCTCCATCCATCATCTAGATTTTGAGAACTGATAGATATTTAACAAGTAGATAAACATGTATAGAATATATTCTCTCTTTTAAAGTTTAAAAGCTCATTTCATTTGTAGAAAAAAGTAGAAAAGGATATGGGAAGAAGTTTAACTGAACAAATTCTAATTACCTCTCTGTTGCAAGTTTCCCGCCTATTCCCCAATTTTCCTTCGGAAGTTCGTATAATATTACTCGAATGTTGTCCTTTGGATAGTCAAGTGCTCTAGATATCGCGTCTGTTACTTCTTCCACTAATTTTCGTCTCTCATCTAAAGATCGACCCGCCCATAAGGAAATTTGCGCTAATGGCATTTACACATCACCTTTGATTTTTCTTTAACTTCTATTCCGTGTTTTTTATAAAGAAAGTACACTAAAACTATTACAGATGACGAGAATGTGACGGTTCTGATAGTCTCATCAACTAGATGATTGAACATTTATTGCTGATCTTAGCTGCTTTTTGAGCAGCTTCATTTTTTTTGGAAACTATTTGCTCTCATAAGGCGAGAATGGTGCATTAAATGAAAAATGAAATCTTAATCGCTGATTCATGTGCTATAAGTGATGAATCCATTGCATTAATGAAATCTGTTACTGGCGTTCTGCAAGGAAATGCACGTAACGAGGAAGAACTGATGAAAGCATTGCAGGAAGTCATCGACAAAGATTCCATAAAAGCCATAGTTAGTGACGCCGTGTCCATAACAGCAAAGGTCATGGATATGACACCTAATTTACGAGGCATTTTTGTTCATGGTGTCGGTGTTAATCACATAGATGTTGCGGCTGCTACTGAACGAAAGATCTTTGTGATAAATCAGCCAGGAGCAAATGCACGATCTGTTGCTGAATTAACTATAGCCCTTTTATTAGCCGTGACGAAAAGGATTACAAGAGCTGATTTCGATACGAGAAAAGGAAACTGGAATCCTCTGGACTTTATAGGGTTAGAACTTCACGGAAAAACACTTGGAATCATCGGGCTTGGAAACATTGGAAGACTTGTAGCAGCAATAGCAAAAGGTTTTGGGATGAAAGTAGTATACTATGATGTCATAAGATTTGAGAACCTAGAAAAAGAATTGGCAGTCCAATATGTGAACAAAGAGACACTTCTTAGAGAAAGCGACTTTATAACACTTCATGTTCCATTAATTCCTGCAACGAAGCATTTTATTGGTGAAAACGAACTTGAAATGATGAAAGAGACAGCTTATTTGATTAATGCATCAAGGGGAGCAGTAATAGATGAATTAGCACTCATTAGTGCATTACAGGAAAAAAAGATAGCAGGCGCCGCATTGGACGTGTTTACAAACGAGCCTGTGGAACCCGAAAACCCCTTACTTCGTTTAAAAAATGTAGTTGCAACGCCTCATATTGCATTTCTAACTGATCAGGCAATTTATAATGTTTCTATGGGTATTGCAAAAGCAGCAGTTCGAATAATTCAGGGTGAAACCCCTCAAAACGTTGTAAATATTTTCTAGTTTAAAAGAAAATTGGAACTAGTATGGCAAGATGGATTTCATGTATTCGCTGTACTCCCTAAAGCAGTCCAAAGAAAACTCGACATGAATCACATGGTCGGCGCTGGGAATGTAACCCCCCAGTTCTTTCAATATCGGAACTTTAGAATCCACTTCTTTCCTCATTGCTTCCCCACCCTTTGCCAATTCTCTTTTATCAAGATTGCCAATTAGGAAAAATTTATCGCCGTATTTTTGCTTAATTTCGAGCGCAACCATTCCTGAATTAACTTCTAGCGGCCAAAGACCAGTACATCCAGCCTCAATGATTTCATCGAGCAGTGGATTAAGATTTCCGTCGCTATCAAACATTATTCGATCGATTCCGTTCTTCTTTAGGAATCCTGTAACTCGCTTATAGTGCGGCAATAAGAATTCTCTAAAAAGTTTCGGTGAGATACAAGGGCCGTGTCTTTCCGCCATGTCTTCCCACCAGTAGATCACGTCTATCCTGTTCTTTAACGTCTCAACCACTTCTCTAATCGTCTCTATGGTGAAATATTCCCAATACTCAAGCATTTCACGGATTAACTCGGGATCTTTGTAAAAAGCTGTAACAAATCTAGGGATGCTCATTAACTCTGCGCCGAAACCGTAAAAACCGTTGAATCGGAGCAGTGTGGGTCCCTTTTGGTAGGTTTCAAATCGTTCAATGTAGCCTTCTCTTTCCCAGTCTTTAGGATACCTTCGAGGGTCTTCTGGATTTAAACGCGTCTTATATTCTTCCCATGTTTTTTTATCTTTTACAGGGAATTCAATGAACTGTGGCATTGCATAAAACTCAAAATCACCTCTTTTCGGTCGTCTTACAATCGCACCAGTTTCGGTTAGATAGTCAGCATGTTTCTCAGTTTCAGAAAGCTTTCTCTGTTTAAACCGCGGGACTGGGCCCACATCTATTAGTGGCATTGAACCGAAGAAAGACTGGCAGCCGAAACGGTCGTAAACTTTGCCAAACCCTTTAAAGATTGGCCAGTTTGTAAAAAAAGTCCCGCCACGACCAATCTCGTACCCTATGACTGAAACTTCATCCGCAGGAAGTCCTTCCCGAAACCATCTCATAAGGGTCTCCTCGAAGATTATCTCGACCCATGGAAGAATATCTGGTTTCCTATGATGTAGTACTTGTTTAAACCGCTCTCTATTTGTACTCATTCGCCCATCCACTCCTTACAAAGTTGAACTCCTTGCACGGCATCTAAAACTGCGGCATCAGCGCCAATCTCTTCAGCAAATTCTGCTGACACAGCATTACCCCCAAGTATCACTCGAACTTTATTCCTTATTCCCGCTGAGTTTAGTTTTTCTAACACCATTTCCATCTCTGAAATAGTTGTAGTCAGTAAAGCAGATAATCCGAGTATTTCTGCTTTTTTCTCTTCAACAGCGTTGATAAATAATTCGGGATCTACATCTACACCGAGATCAACTACTTTGAAACCAGATGCCTCTGCAAACATTTTGAAAACGTTTTTTCCGATATCATGCATGTCTCCTCTTACTGTTCCAACAACGATTGTGCCTTTTACATCTGCTTCAAGCTGCTGCAAATACGGTTTCAATATTTCAAAAACTGCATTAGTAAGGTCGGAACCATAAAGAAGTTCGGAAAGAAAATACTCCCCGCCTTCATATTTGTTGCCGATAGTCTCCAATCCTTTTCGAAGCCCTTTTTCAATAATTTCTGTCACAGGTATTTTAGCGTCAATAGCGTTCATCAAAAGTTCTTTCAGTTTTTCACCATTCTCAAGATTGCCCAATGTGTTAGCAAACACTTCTAAAATATCATTTCCCATTTTTGAACCTCAGAGGTGTTATGAAAATCATTCTGAAATTTATCTTCAATATAATTTTAAAAACGCATTGAGGTATTACTTCTTTATTCATTCAAATAATGATTTCTATTTCTGTACCTGATTATTTCCATTAATGATTTAAGAGGGACATAAAATGAGCGAATGGATGACACCAAAAAGGCGATTTCTATCTGGTTTATTTGGTGGAAGAGTTGATAGATTGCCAGTCGGCTCAGTAACTAGCGTTGTGACTGTGGAATGTATGGAAGCAACAGGAATGTACTTCCCTGAAGCACACTATGATGCAGAAAAAATGGCAAAATTAGCTGCTACTGCGCATACTATGCTAGGTTACGATTGCATTCTACCGTACTTTTCCGTCTGGGTTGAAGGCGCTGCATTTATAGAAAATGGCGATCCAATGCCGGGGGAGATGGACTGGGGGAACGTAGATCGAATGCCAGATGGTAAAAATATTAAGTTCTGGGAAGAACCCGATCAGGTGACTATCCCCGATGATTTCCTCGAAAGAACAGCACCAAGAGCTTTGCTCGATGCAATTAACATGCTACATCATGAATATGGTGATAGAGTTGCGATTGTTGGTAAAGTAATGGGACCATGGACACTCTCATATCATGTCGCAGACACCAAGAATATTCTGATGGCAGTCCGTCTAAATCCAGAGCGCTTACACGGCTTCATGGAGGTTCTAAAAGAGTTAACAGTAGAATTCGGAAAAGCACAGGTGGATGCTGGAGCAGACGTAATAATGCTGGCTGACCATGCTACTGGTGACCTCGTGAGCGCTGAAACCTATCGTAAGTTCTTATTGCATGTTCATCAAGAAATCACAAAACGCATTGGAGCGCCGATTGTACTTCATATATGTGGCGATACCACCGATCGTCTTCATCATATTGCGCAATCTGGATTCGATTGTTTTCATTTTGACTCTAAAGTAGATGCAGTTGAGGCAAAAGAGATTGTAGGTAATAAGATTTCACTTATGGGAAATGTTAACAATCCTGAAACTCTGCTATACAAAAGTCCTGAAGATGTAAAAAGAGAAGCACTCTATGCTGCTAAGGCAGGTGTTGAAATTCTCGCCCCAGAATGCGCAATTCCGACTAGGGTAAAAAATGATAATTTGAAAGCAATAACAGAAGTAGCTCGACATTATTCAAAAGAGTAAGTTTAGGAGGACAATTAATGGAAAAGCCAAATCCCGAATTATGTGAAAAAGTAAAACAAGCAATCATTGATGTAGACCCCGAACCTGCCAAAGAAGTTGTTAAAGAGGCACTTAAATCAATGAATCCACTGGCAATTATTAACTGTATGACCGAAGGTATGGCAGAAGTTGGCCGACTATATGAAGAAAGAGTTTACTTTGTCACTGAATTATTAATAGCTGGAGAGATTATGAGTCAGAATATAGAAGTCCTCAAACCTTATCTTGCGGAAGACGAAACTCCAACGACCTATGGCAAAATAGTTTTCGGTACAGTCAAAGACGACATCCACGACATCGGTAAAAACATCATGATCTCTCTGTTAAAGGTAGCAGGATTCGAGGTTATTGACCTTGGAGTTGACGTACCTGCAGCTAAGTTTATCGAAGCCCTCAAGGAAAAAAAGGCAGACATTTTGGCAATGTCTTCACTCTTAACCTCAACAGTGGATCAGATCAAAAATGTAATCGTAGAATTAAAAAAGGAAGGCCTCAGAGATCAGGTAAAAGTGATAATCGGAGGAGCTGCTGTAACAGAAGATTTTGCTAAAGAAGTAGAGGTAGACGGTTATGCTGTCGATGCCACGCAAGGTGTTGAAAAGTGTAAGGCACTCCTTCAATAAAATCCTACTGAAAAACTTATATTTGCACTCAATTAAACTATATTACACATTTCAAGGGTCCGTAGTCTAGCCTGGATCGGGCGCCGACTTAGATTAAACTAGTCTAAGGCGTATGCCTGCGGAGCCGGATAAGTTCTCCCTCAATGAGGAAGAGCTCCGAATCGCGGGTTCGAATCCCGCCGGACCCACCATCTCTTTCTGATTTTACCAATATTGACTCTTCGAATAAAAAGAAATTGCAGTTTTTAGATTTTCAAAAGTC
>JAEOSF010000104.1 GCA_016840515.1 Candidatus Borrarchaeum yapensis
CAGATTGCATAGTGATGGCAACAGACCATAAGCTGTTTAGAGAGTTAGATTTGGGAAGGATCAAAGCGTTGATGAATGAAAACCCGGCACTAGTTGATGGAAAACGGTTTGTGAATCCTATTGAAGCGAAGAAGCAAGGCTTTATGTACTATGGAATAGGATTCGGTGTTTAATGACGTATCAGTTTGATTTTAAGTTTTAACTAGTAGATTGGTAAAATGTTTACTGCAAAATGTCGCTGAAGAAATGCGCGCATTATATTTTCCTACCTACCAACAATTTCACGGAGAAACCGAGATTTTGAAAAGCGGTTAGAATGGAATCAAGAATATAAAGCGCACTTAGATAAAGCATTCCTAAACGCTTTCTTCTATATAATGGTTGACTTATTTTGTAAAGAAACCTTATCAAAGTTGACAAAGGTTTTTCATCCGTTGGTGGGTGTAAGAAACAATATATGGGATAAACCATGATGATTTTTATGCCGTTCCTTTTCATTCTTTCATTATATTCGTTTAATGTTCTATTCTTTACATGAAGATATCGCGTATCCCGCGGTCTTTCTGGAAAAGCATCTGTTAAGAAAACATATCCTTTTGAACGTAAACATCTGGAAACGTTATCAATAAAGGCGTTAAAATCATCATCATCAACGATATGGTAGGCTACGTCCATAGCGTTCACAATATCAAATTCCATATCAAATGGAATAGACTTAGATCCAAAATCAGCCTCAAAGACGAAAACATTGTCATATTTGCTGTATATAGTTTTCAGGTTGCGTACAGCGGTGCTAGAAATGTCGCATCCATAAATATACTTAATGCCCTTTTTTAAATAGTAATTGATCCAAAAACCAGTTCCACTTCCCACGTCTAAGATAGTTTTATTCTTTGTTGACAAATGAAGTTTCCTAAGAGTCCTATTCATTACTCTATTCTTCAATTTATAGAGGTACCAATTAAAACGTTCACCCATTCCTAAACAGCCTACGCCTTCTAAAGAGAAGTAACCACTCAACCTCTTTTCCCAATACTCTTTCACATTGAATTTCATTTGCGCGGCTACCTACCTGAAGAAGTCATTTTTCTTTTCATCACATTTTCATAAACTTTAACAATGTAGTCATGCGCACGCGATTAAAATTCATACTTCATTTCTCCATGCACCACAGAAAACTGTCAGATCCCAAAATGGTCTTTTCGGTATCTTTAACCTAATTATCTCATATATAACTTGTTTCCAATTTAATTTCCAAGGTAATAGCTTTTTATTTAATCTTCCCCCAAATCGTGTCGTTAGAATATTAGGTTCGTGTATTTTCTTTAACAAGTCTAATTCTTTGAGGTCATGAACTCCTATTATTCCAAACTGGTTACTCAACTCCTTTAGTAGATCTTGAGCTAGATTGATGGGGATGTTTTTTTTGCCATCTAATGAAATGTCAAATGTGATAATCAATAAGCCATTAGGTTTCAGAATCCGTTTGAACTCTCCAATTATTTGCTTATAATTACTAGTATGTTCTAAAACCGAAATGCAATATATTACATTAAAAAAATTACGCTTATAATCTAAGTTTTGAATATTGCATACTTTAAAGTCTATATTCATGTTCATCTTGATATTGATATCATAAAAGAAAGAGGCTAAATATGCATCTACGTCGCAGCAATATACTCTTGCATTCGGAAACTTACGGTAAAGATAATAGGGGAAGAAGGTACATCCAGAACCTGCATCAAGAATGACCGCGCGCTGCTTTATCTTTTCATCACATCCCACATGTTTAAGATATTCTTCTATGTAAGAATAACAGAATGGATATTCCCACTGCCTAAAGATTTGGTGTAAGGGGTCTTTAATTAGGTGATAGTTTTCAAGCTTTTTTTTATTAATTCTTAAAAAGTCATTAGAAAATTGCTCTATTTGGATGAAAATATTATTTTTTAAAAGTCTTAGATAGTCTGATTGTTTGGGAATGCCTGGAGCGAGTCTCATCTTCATAACCCTATGCTACGTATCTGCCAATAACTCCTTATAAACGGAGTCAAATTCACCAAATTTGGCATCCCAAGACAGATTTTCAACCATTTTTTTCCTCAAAAGCTTTCTATCAAAATCCGTATTTAGAACTTTCATTATTTTTTTAGCAAGTGCTTTTTCATCCTCTTTACTGGCATCAAATTTTTCGCCTATATAAATGCCTAATAGATCTTCGAGTTCTTCTAGGCTATCAGGGAAACCGACAATTGGAGTTCCCCCCGCTAGGGATTCTTCATAAACTAAACCGATTCCTTCTATTCTACTGGGCATTACAAAGACATCCGCTGCATTATAATATTTAACCAATTTTTCCCATGGTTGAGGGCCCAATATTAAGCCATCTATATTTTTGTCCTTTAAGAAACTCTGGGCAAAACTTATCCCCTTCCCTCTGGTCACAACTAAAAGTTTACAATTTTTACGCAAATAACTATCAACACCAAATGCCTGCAATAAAATATCCAACCCTTTTTTCTTTATGGGCTCATGAACACCTGAAAAAAACACCATCTTTTTGCCCACTAACCCTAGTTCTTCTTTCGTGTCTTTTTTGTTTAATAACGGTAACTTATTCACATCTAATGGATTGAGAACTGCTTTTATTTTTAGGCTACTAGGTAAGTTAAATTGTTCTTTTAGCTGTTGCTTTGCAAAATCACTTACAGTGATGATGAAATTTACCGTTTTTACTGTTTCGTTTACTTTTTCTTTTAATTCACTCATATTTCTTATTCCGAATATTTTACGCGCTACATTTGTATGCATAAAATATACACCAATTCCATGATCAGTAACTACTACAGGAGGACAATTTTCTAAAAAAGCTGAGATCAAAGCGCGTGTATCCGTCAATGAATGGATATGTATCAAATCTGGTTTTACACGATCTATAATCTTTTTTAAAGAATAGACGCTGTACAGTCTGTGCGCGCGCTTGAAACTCAGAAAGTTTAGGAAACCCATCTTATTTTTATTAGCTGTTAACAATGATCTTACGCCGTAAAATGCCTTCAACAATTTATTTCTTGGTGGCAGACTTATTATCTTAATACCATCTCTAATAAAGGAAGAAGCTGTATTTGCTAAGATGTAAACGTCATAGCCATTCCTATGAGTTTGAGTGGCTAATTCCCACGTATATGTAGCAACACCTCCACAAGTTTGTCCACCGACTTCTGGTGGAATTGATCCGATGTATAAAATTTTAGTTTTGTATGACTTCTTCATGTTTGTATTCCCTCATGAAGTCGATGAGCAGTTTCCGCATCAAAAACACATATTTTGATCAACAGATTATTTCCTCCATTAAATTGTTGTTTATGCGGCTCGGCCCTCCACTTTATACAATACTTGCAATTGTTTTATTTCCAATATTTTCCCAAACCTTTTCAATGAGCGCACGCTTATTCATTCCTTTGTCAATCTCTCAGCTTCAAACGCCATTTTCATGGCTTTTACGCATTCTTGGAAAGAAATTATATTCGTCTTTTCTCTCTTTAAAAATTTAGATATCTCCACCAGTTGCCTATAGTGTCCCTTATCCTGCTTCCTCAATCTCATGTTTCTCTCTCCAAATCCATACAGTTCCATATTTTTGAAGTCATCGATAACAATGCTACTGCCATTGGCGTATATTTCAATCCGCTCTTTCGGTAGGTCTCTATGACCCAGCGCGGCGTAAAGTAGTGATGTCAATGATCCGTCGGTCCATTTTACAGTTGCAGTAACGTTGTCATTAGCAACCACCGTGGCGTTATTAATTGGAATGCTCAGCGCACTTATGCTTTCAACTTCAGACTCTATGAAAAAGTTAAAGAGGTCTAAGAAGTGACAACACTCACCTACAATTCTTCCTCCTCCAACCTCGGGGTCCTGAACCCAACTGGTTTCAGGTATGAAGCCGGCGTTGACTCTATAATTGATCAGGTAGGGTTTATGTTTGCTTCTTAGCAACTCCTTCGCTCTTACAGCCAGTGGGGCATATCTTCGGTTGAAACCAACAATAAGAGGCACCTTCGTCTTTGATATCATCTTCACTATTTCATCTAGTTCTCTTTCTGTCAGACACATCGGTTTCTCAACGTATATCGCCTTTCCAGCTTTCGCCGCATCAATTATCATGGGATAGTGAAGATTGTGAGGCGTAGTGATAACAACCAAGTCCACGTTTTCGTCTTCTAAAACTTCTCTATAATCAGTTGTGCCGTACTCGGCATCGTATTTCTTAGCCACTTGCTTGGCATTAATTCCTGTAGCACTCACTATAGCCCTCAAGTTGTAGTCAGGAATTTTGGACATAAGGGGCAACAAAACATTTTTGGCAAAGCCGCCAGCCCCAATCACCACCGTGTTGATTTTACCTTCAACGATTTTTGGACTAATTTCAACCGTTCTTTTGATTGGTACAACTTCCTTCTTGATAGAAAGATGCTGTGAAGGATCGTATTTCAAGAGAAC
>JAEOSF010000030.1 GCA_016840515.1 Candidatus Borrarchaeum yapensis
TGGGTCGATTCAAACATTGAAGCAGATATGTTTGTTATTTCAAATACTGGTGCTCCTCCTAATCTTAGTAGCAACATTACCCGGAATATTGAAGGTATTCACTGGGAACATACAAGTGATGGGGTGATTCCTGGTTGTACTATCCAAGAGTTTGCTGGCGCGGAGTTCGAACTATGGAGCGAAGATTTTGACTCATTGCTGATAGGCATTAATAGTTCTAACTACGCCGTAGTTAATGAGAACACCCAAATCATTTCCCCAAATAATACTGATGTCTATACACTCTTTAGAAAACTTAAAAATCCAAATGCAAACTATTGCATTCTCAGTGATAAACTAGCTAATGAACTTGAGGTAAAAGTAGGGCAGAAAACACCAATCACCATAAATACCCATTATAATTCCACTGAATTTAAAGTCATCGGGATCATACATAATGATATTTTTGGATATCCAGGAGCAGGATTCTTCGGCATGATTGACATAGACAGATTCTATGATTTTGGCTTTGAGACAAAGGCCCATATGTTTACAATTAGATTGGATAACTACTATTTAAATGGCACAGAAGTCGATGCGCAAGTAGTAGCGGATCAAATCGATGCGATATGGGGGGATGAATACAAATTAGATTTTACAATTAAAGAAGATATGAAAGAAGGCATTGACGAACAAGTGCAAGAGATAGGTACTTTCTTTGCAATTATTAGCTACGCTTCGATCATTGTTGGATTACTTGCATTAGTAACTACAATGATTAAAATAGTCAGTGAGCGGCGCCGAGAAATAGGCTTGCTCAGAACTATTGGCATAAAAAGGAGCAAAGTGATGCAGATTATTCTCTCTGAGTCGATATTTTTAGGAATAATCGGGCTCATACTTGGAATCATAGATGGATATATCCTGGGTCTATCTATAGTAACGTTTATTGGTCAGGCTGGAGGATCATCATTTACTGTTGAATTTGTAATGCCATGGGTTAGCGTAGCTCAAACTACCATTGTTGCTGTCATTGTCGCAATTGTTGGCGCTATATTTCCAGCATGGCAAGCTGGTAGAATAGCACCTGCAGAGTCACTAAGGTACACTGGTTAGATGGTGAACCTTTTGATCAGGATATTTCCCGCATATAAAGCACGCAAGGTAATGCCAGCAGAATCACTGGTTCCCTCAAAGAAGTCATATGCTTTATGGTGGGGAGGAATTGAGGGTGTTTTTCACTTGTACAGGGGTCTCTCCTCTTTTAAATATATGTTCTGAGATAGGGGTACATGGTCTAAAGGCACACCTCTCGCAGAAGTGGAAACGGTTAATGACCTCAGGGGTGATGAGCTGTTAAACTGGTATAGCCCGACTCTATATGAGGATTACTGGGCTGGGGTCTGGTAAACGCCCCCATGATGTAGCGCATGATGAGGTTGAAACTCTAACTGGTATAGGTTGAGGACTGAGACCAAGTACAGCTGCAAACCTCACTACTTTAGCATGAGGTAGTTTACTAAGATATACTGGTTAGTCTCTAATTCCCCTCTCTTTCTTTTTAAAGCTTTAATGTAGAACTTCATATGACAACACTCTGATCTCTCAATTTTTGGGACAGTAATTGATTTTCCTCTATAGTAATAATTATATTAATTATTCATATTGAATTCTCGATGATTAATAGAAGTTACTACTCCTAAAATTACATTCCTAATCATAGATGCTTAGCGGAATATAAAATATTACGTGTGTCATGGGGGCTCAAAATTGAGTGAGAATAGTGAAATTGTTCTCGAAACAATTGATTTAAAGAAAGATTATTTTCTAGGTGACGTAGTTGTATCTGCTTTGCGAGGAGTTAACCTCCAAGTGAAAAAAGGTGAGTTTTTAGTTATAATGGGTCCTTCTGGAAGTGGTAAATCAACTCTCTTAAATCTACTTGGTGGATTGGATTATCCCACTTCAGGAAAAGTCCTAATCAACAATCAAGACATTTCAAAAATGTCTGATGCAAAATTAACAGAATTACGCGCACAAGAAATCGGATTCGTTTTTCAGTTCTATAATTTAGTACCTGTTTTAACTGCCTTAGAAAATGTAGAATTGCCGTTAATGCTTATAGGTATGCCTCGTAAAGAACGCAAGAAATATGCTACAGAACTTTTAGAGACAGTCGGGCTTGGAGATCGAATGAATAATCGCCCTGACGAACTTAGCGGCGGACAAAGACAACGTGTTTCAATAGCGCGTGCACTTGCAAACGAACCCTCAATTGTCTTAGCTGATGAACCGACAGGTGATGTGGATACAAAAACTGGGGACGAAATTTTAGGATTGATGCATGATTTGAATGAGAACAGAGGTGTGACATTCATTGTCATAACACATGATCCTGTTGTTGCTGAACATTGTGATAGACTCATTCGAATAATAGATGGACAGATTTCTACTGATAAAATGACTGCAACGAAGGTATTGAAATTTTCTGAAGAAGAATTTAAAGAAGCATGTGAAGAACGTTTTGGTTCTGTTAGCGATACTGAATAAAAAATAGTTCTATGGTGATCTTATGCAATTACAGACTATAAGCGATAGTATTCTCCTAATAATTCTTATAATCGCTGTAATTGTAATCGTTATCTTGCTAAAAGACCAAGATCTTGTTCGAATGGCAATTCGAAACCTAGGACGCAGAAAAACACGCAATATCCTTACTGTTATTGGAATAAGCTTATCAATTTCATTATATGTGGCTTTTGATGCAGCCGCAACAAATGCAAGTCAAACCTTTCTAGACATTATCGAACTTACAGGTGGAAATATTGACTTTGAAATCTCCAGGATTGACGGTGAAGCATTCGATGAAGATATTCTTGACAAAGTTTTACAGGTAGAGGGAGTAAAATCTGCAGCTCCCCGTTTGCAACGTTTTTGCATTCTCTCTATTTCCGATGATGGAAATTCCACTGCAGCACAAGTGATTGGCATAGACCCAAGATATGATAATGAATTTGGCGACTTATTTGATTATAAGAGTGGTGAAACAATTAATGATCTTGTAGTTGGACAGAATGTCATCGTAAGCGAATTGGTACTCGATGGAATTACTTATGAAGAAGAAGATGATGATGGTGAAATCAGTTTAGTCAATGCTACAGTTGGCGATAGACTAAAAATAAGGTATAGAAGTGGCAGAAGTTCAAGATCGAGAGTTTTTGATATCGCAGCATTTGCTGAAGCCACTGGCAAGGTTCGTGATGAGTCTTTTGGATTAAGTGTGTGGGTTACCATCGATGCAGCACGAAAATTATTCCCTAAGACTGGCGGTAAGATCGATAGGCTTATTATTGAATTAGATCCCGCATTTTCTGATCAATTCGAAGAGGTTCAAAAAGGAATTGAGGATGTTGTTAAGGCAGAGGATGATCAACTTGAAGTATTCTCACCAAAACAAACTCAACTTGAAAATGCGCAGGGTGCTCTTATAGGTCTAAATGCTGGAACATCATTCGCGGGTGTTACTGTTTTATTGGCAATGGTTTTCCTTATATTTAACGCTATCAATATCACCCTTGCAGAACGTAAATATGAAATCGGTGTGCTTCGATCAATTGGATTTAAAAAATTGAAACTATTTCGACTCTTTATTTATGAAATACTCGCAATCGGTATAGCAGGAAGTTTGCTTGGCTTATTGCTTGGTATTGGTTTATCACAAGCATTATTTCAATTCTTAACAAACACCATTATCAGTGATGAATTAGCAGATCCAAATGCTCTTAGAGAGGCAGGGCAGTTTTTTATTGATCCTATTTCTCTTCGAGATGGTTTCATTATAGGTATTATCCTAACGATAATTGCGGGACTTTATCCTCTTATTAGTATTACAAGAATTGCTATTATAAATGCACTCAGACCAGAATCCCGGGTAACAACGGAGCCCACATTAAGATCTCGTTTAAAATGCATTATTGGAGGAACTATTCTTCTCGTTGTTGGTATAATTCTTTTCGTCACAGTGATGCTTATCCCAGAACTAGAAATGACGGGAATGCTCAGTGGTTTCATTAGTGCTATTGGTCTTGCAATGCTAGTTGTAGGTATTCCCCAAATTATATGTGGTATAAAGCAGAAATATCGTCTCTTGTCGGCGGGCGTATCTTTGTTGATGGCTGGTATCATTGAAGTACAGTTTCTTCGCGCAACGGGTCTAGTTGGAAATTTTGTTCTTGTAGCTGGCTCAATACTCTTCACCGCAGGAATACTGAGAGGTGTAGGAAGCCTTTTTAATTTCTTTTTTAGACGTATTCCAGGCTTCGAATATGTAAGCGAACTAGCTAGCAGAAATCTGTGGAGAAAACCTGCTCGTAGCACATTAACTTTTGGTATTTTTACAATAGCTCTGTCTTTAGTCATAACAGTCGCTACAATTACAGGTTCGGTCACAGCTGGTATCCTTAATTTCGTAGATGACAACCTAGAGGCTGATATGTTCATTATATCTCAAGTTGGAGCGCCTCCCACTCTCAGCGGCAATATCACGCAAAATATTCAAGGTATTCATTGGGAAAACACCAGTGAGGGATGGGTTCCTGCCATTACAGTGCAACAACAGGCAGGTGCGCAGTTCGATCTCTGGGACGAAGATTTTGATTCATTGCTCATTGGGGTTAACAGTACAAATTATGCAATAATTAATGAAAATACACGAATTATTGCACCAAACGATACAGATGCATTTAAGCTCTTCAAACAACTTAAAAATCCAAATGAAAATGCCTGCATAATAAGTGAAAAATTAGCAAATGAACTTCAAGTACGAATAGATCAGAAAACACCTATCGAAATTAACGCAGCAGGAAACAAAACAGAATTTAAGGTTCGAGGTATCATTTCTAATAACTTCATTGGCGCCCCACAAGCAGGATTCTTCTGTATTATTGATATTGACAGATTTTATGAATTTGGATTTGAAGAAAATGCAAATATATTTACTCTTAAACTAGATCAACGCTATGAAAATGGTACAGAAGTCAACCCGCAAGTTGTTGCCGATCAGATCGATGCAATTTGGGGCGATGAGTATAAACTAAGTTTTTCGCTCAAACAAGATATCAAAGCGGATATTGAGGAAGGAACAGCTCAGATAGGCGTTTTCTTTAATATTATAAGTTATGCTTCGATTATCGTTGGATTGCTTGCGTTATTAACTACTCTAATTAAGATAGTTAGTGAGAGAAGACGAGAAATTGGATTACTTCGTACTATAGGCATAAAAAGGGCAAAAGTAATTCAGCTTATCCTGGCTGAGTCTATATTTCTAGCTCTAATTGGTCTCATTCTTGGACTTCTTGATGGATACTTCTTAGGGGCAACGATCGTTCGATTGATCGCAGAATCTGGAGGATCAACATTCAGTGCAGTATTTATAGTACCATGGAATGAAATCGCATTGACTACTGTTATTGCAATCGTTGCAGCTATTGGCGCTGCGATATTTCCAGCATGGCAAGCAGGTAAGGTGGCACCAGCGGAATCATTAAGGTATACCGGCTGACATCAGCCATCATTCCACTATCCATTTTTTCTTTGAATTAACATAGGAGCTAATAACAGTTAACATTCGATTTTTTATCATCATTAATGCGAATCATTGCGCGCGCATTTAACAACAATGCTTTTATTCCAACTTATGCGCAAACAAATACGACAGTACAAATAGATTAACTTTATGAAGGTAGAACTGATGAGATTACTCATTTCTGTTATTAACAGAGAAGAAGCAATCAACGCGATAAATGGTGGAACGGACATACTTGACGTTAAAAACCCTAAAGAAGGATCACTCGGAGCTAATTTTCCCTGGGTAATTAAGAGCATATCTGAAGAAGTTCATGAAAAAGCAAAGGATGTAGAAATCAGTGCAACAATTGGCGATGCACCCTATAAACCCGGAACAATGGCTCTTGCTGCGCTTGGTTGCACAGTTTCAAATGTGGATTATGTAAAAGTAGGGCTTTTTGACACAACAACTGAATCACAAGCTGTGGAAGTCATGAAAGCAGTATCAAAGGCGGTAAAAGACTATAATTCAGATGTTAAAGTTGTGTGCGCAGGTTATTCTGATTCATATCGAATCAAATCAGTTCCTCCCTCTGCAATTCCAAATATTGCAATAGATTCAGAAGCCGACATTGCAATGTTAGATACTGGAGTGAAAGACGGTAAATCCTTACTGGATTTTATGTCTTTAGATCAACTTGCCGATTTCACAGATCAATGTCATGAACATGGGCTTCTATCAGCGCTTGCTGGATCATTAAAGGAAGAACATATTTTAAAACTAATTCCATTAAAGCCGGATGTTGTAGGCGTTCGTTCGGTTGTTTGTACATCTTTTGATCGTTTGAATGGGCATTTAGATTCTAAGAAGGTTGAAAAGTTGATTAATTTGATTAAAAACAAATAATTACATATTTTTAATTGAGTTTTATAGAGCACATCTAGTCAAATAATTAGATTATGCTTCTATTAGAATTGCGAACTTTTCATTCGCAACTCCATGTCGAGTGCATTTAACACCATCACGCGTTATGCTTTCGAAGACTTTGCGAGCATCTCAAAAAAGGTATCATTGTGGTATATCGATTTGTATATAATTTTTGTCTGTGTTTTCAGATACTATATTGCGCTGAATCAAGATGTAGCGATTTTCTAGTGAACTACGTTAAACGCATATTTCATGTAACTCATTTCGTTTTGAAATTGAGAAAACTAATATTTTGGCATTAGATCTGACTTATTCAGTATAAGCCACGATTTCCAATAGATTATATGTTCGCAGAACGGGAATATCACTGTATTCGTTCTAATGCCTTTATTGCTGCGTCACGTAAGAATTTATCTTTTGATTGCGCTGCTTCCGTAAGTAATGGGCTGGCCAGAGGATCACCGATATATCCAAGTGCTTCAGCAGCATATGCTCTCAAAAACTTGTCACCCTTTCGCAAGCGCCCTCCTTCTAGAATATCCATTGCAAGATCAAACCCACTCTTGTCACCAAGTCGACCAAGAGAGCCCGCTGCACCTAATTGTAGGCGTTTATTTCTCTGTTTTAATAGACCTTTCAAAGCATCTATGGCATCTTGACGATCTAATCCTAGTTCTCCTATTGCATCGCACACCCACTGACGTACTGATGCGTCTTTGTCAGAAAGTAATGCAAGAAGTGGAGTCAACGCCTTCTCGTCATCTAAACGTCCTAATGCTCTAGCCGAAAACATGCGTACACCGCCATCTTCATCCTTTAACGCATTTATGAGCGGTTCAACTGCTCTTTCATCCCTTAATTCACCAAGACTGTTTGCTGCTTCTCTCCTCACTATCCTTCTTTTGTCTGATAATGCAGAAATTAGCGGTTCTACAGCCCTAAGATCTCCAAGGCTTCCTAAGGATAATGCAGCATTCATCCTCACTTTCCTATTTTTATCAGATAGGAGTACTATAATCTCTTGAATTCTTTCTGGATCCTGTTGAATAATCGTGTTAAGTTTCCTATAGTTTTCAGATGTCAAGTCTTTCAGTAAATCCTTAATTTCGTCGTCTTTTACAATACCCACGAGTTTTCCAATGTCTTTAAACTTGTCGAGCATTTCTTTCACCTATCAATAGTAGGGCAGTTATTCGCATATATACAAGGACGTTCTATTTAATATTACCTGTTTATTAGAATGAACGTTCAAAACGTTTCCAGCTGATCTCGTGATAAGAATCTTGTAGACAGTTATATATAAGCGCTTCTCTTCAGATAAGTCCTTCAAAGAATGTAGGATTGTAATGTCGAAAACTTGAAAAACTGAATTAAAATACTAGACAAAATAAGCCTTAAGTGATATCAATGAGTTTTTTAGATCGTTTTAAAGAGCATAAGAAAATTATTGATAACGAATTAAAGCTATTTCTTTCATCTGTTGTCAAAAAATGCAAGCAGTCAATAAATGCTGATGCTTATCAAGAGATATCTAATTATGTAATGAGAGGAGGAAAACGCCTACGTGCACTTGCATTATTTATGGCATATAAAGCGGTAGGTGGGAAAAACGAAGATGCTGCGCGTCAATTGTCAATTTGCGTTGAGCTATTACATAATTCCACTCTTGTCCATGATGATATAATTGACAGGGATGATAAGCGACGAAATGCTCCTACCTTTCATATCAAATTCCAAGAATTCTATAAGCCGCTTGGAGACGATGATGAAGAGACAATTCATCGTTTTGGGGAATCTATCGCAATTTTAGCAGGAAATATCATGTATGAACTTGGTCTAGAGGTCATTAACCATTTGCAGATTCCTAGTGAAATCAAATCAAGACTTATTGAGATATATGCATCAACATATCGCAAAGTAAACGAAGGCCAGATATTGGATATAGATTTTGAAAACCGATTTAATATCACTGAGAAAGAGTACTATGAAATGGTTCAACTTAAAACAGGTGCACTATTTGAAGCAGCCTTACTAATGGGTGTAACAATGGCACAAGGTTCTGAATCACAACTTGATACGTTTATCTCGTTTGGTATTCCCGCATTCACTGCATTTCAAATTCAAGATGACATACTTGGGACTTTTGGAACAGATAAGTGGGGAAAGAATATCGAGAGTGATCTCCGAGAAGGAAAAAGAACTTTATTGGTTATAAAAGCTCTAGAAAAACTTAGTGACGTTGACAAAGAATTTCTTATTTCCACTATTGGAAACGCAAATGCCACTTCTGAAGAATTAGAGCGAGTTAGAAATCTTATAAAGAGCTGTGGAGCATTGGGCTATGCGACAGCTACATCAAAAGAATTAATAACACGGGCAAAACAACAGCTGACGATTGAGCCATCATTAAAAAAAGAAGGATTAGAGTTTTTTGAAGCATTCGCTGATTTTCTAATTTCTAGAGCATATTAAACTTTATTTTTCTTGGTTTAAGCGGGTATCACATACTGAAAGTTCGAATCAATAGAATTAGACTAAAGGCCATCACTGTAATTATTACTATTCCCTCGTAGACATCTAGTTTACCATCATCAAGAATAGATGATTTTATCAAGTAGGTGACTGCAACACCCACAGCAAGCTGGAAGATTATCGCGGGTTCCAATGGTATTAATGCTATGACACCGATGAAACCGATGATGAGCGTGTATGATTGAAGTACACCGGCTATTGTATTTCCCAAAGCTAAATGTAATTGTCCTTTCCTTGCGCTAATTAAAGCTATTGCATGTTCTGGAATAGAGCCCGATGCACCGATTAGGACGCTAATGATGATAATGGGTATCGTAGGATTAAACTCGATAAAGATTTCAACGCTGTGTGTAATTAATTCTGCACCAATTCCAATCCCTAAAAAGCCAATGATTAATAAAGCGGCTGTTGCTGTCTTAGATAATTTATGGACGTGTGTACTATGGGTTTCATTTTTGTCATCCTCTTCTTTAAATTCTTTCAAAGGTTTTCCAGAGAAGATATATATTACATAGAAAATGTAAGTAAGCAACAAGATAAATGATGCTTCTCTGGGAAGAAATTCTTTACCTGGAGTTAGGAAGAGTAAATATTCTGCAATTCCCAAAATTAAAACCAAACCAAGCATTACGACAGTAGCTCGCATGAGATCGCTTTCAACTGCTATAACAGCTTTCGGAACCTTCATGTACGATGAATGAGATTGCCTTGCCCCGATAAGGATCACGATACCTACCAGAAGCACATTAAATAGCGCGGCTGCAAACACTAGAAGAACTGCAAATTCAGTCAGAGAAGGATTGTTCGTAATTGCACCTCTATATGCCGCAATTCCTGCGAGAGCAAGTTCTGGGGCGTTAGATGCAACAGATGAAAGTACTCCTGCGATATAGGCGCCTACACCAAGAAAACTATATGCTAATGATTCGATACCTTTTACTGCAACTTCGGACATTCGAAGGGCACACCATATCCCTAGAACAATCCCTAAAATCATAAGAACATATGACACGTTGAACAAGTTGAATGCGCTGTGGGTAATGAACATAAAAAGATAGATAGCACCAAATACTAATACAATGGATAGTTCTTTTACTCCAAATCCTAGCAAATCCCAAGTTGAGTGTTTATAAGTTTCATTTGTCAAAATATTCTCCCCTTAATGAAGAACTCTAGTTTTCTTTTACTTGCGTTATGAAAATAGCTAACGCATCTTATTTAACTTATTCGGATTCATTCGTAGGGTAATGTAATAAATTGCTTTAAACAAAACTCCTAAAAGAAATAAAGAATAAACCAAGATGTTTTCCAAAAAAAAAAGAAAATGAATTGCAATTTAATGAAAGAAGAGCGAATTTTTTTTAATAAAAAGAATGATATGCTTCTTCTAGGCTTTTAAATGTGATTTAATTGACTATCCAATCGGTGCACCATGTGCTAGACTATATTTGTAGATATAGTCGAACCATTCATCTTCGGCAATAGTTTCTTTTTCGATTATGAACTTGCTAATCGTTTTAAGTAATTCATGATGGCGGTGTTCATCTGCAATGATCGTCTCTAGTAAAAATTTAACTTTCTGGTCCTTTGGGCTGTCCCCAATTTTACTGAGTATTTCCTCGTATCTTTTCATGGCTATTTCTTCATTTTCTATATGAATTTTGATGTCCCTGTTTAGAACAGCATTATCTTCGTCGCTAATGGCAGGTGAAAAGTCTAACAGTCCTATTATTGCTCTAAATACTAAAGCATGTTTCATTGAGTCGAAAGCAACTCCTCGTAGAAGTTCTTTTAATAATAGATTTTGTAGAGCATCAGTGCTTTTATTAACAGCTTGTACAATCTGTTCTTCAAACGCAATAGATGTCTCACATTGCGCTTTTAGTTCTTCTTTACTTAATGACAATTTTTAACCTCCAATATAATGGGTTTTTCCTACTTCTAAGACTTATTTTCTATGTTTATGAGTGAGTCACAAATAACTTTTTCGTTTGTGGTGTTATAGTTAAATGTAACTTCTCAAAGTTATATTCAAGAAAAAAATCAAAAATGTCGTACTTTAAAGAGAACTGCCACAATTTGGACAAAATACAGTACCCATCGGGATTTTTTCACCGCAGTATGGACAGAATTTCTGGGCAAAACCCTCTGTTTCAATCACTGTTTGAGGTGTCTGAGATGTCTCTGTGCCAATTATCACTTCGCCAGAAGTATGGTCAAATGTTGCGTTAATTTTCCCTTCTGTTCGTAGGTCCACAATCGCATCTCTCACATCATCTGCTTTCATATTCAGTTCGGATGCCAATTGTCCAATCGTTACACGATTGTATGATCTAAGGGCTGATAAAACAGCATTTTTAGCCCGTGATCGCTGGACAGTTGCGCTTATAGCAATTAGTAGCAAGATTCCTCCGGGAATTAACATCCATGGACTTCCATAAAAACCTGGGCGTATAAGATTGATAAGCGAAACAACAATGAATATTATTCCAATGATAAAAAGCACGTAGGGGATAGAATTATAATGCAGACGATGCTTACGACCCAATTTTTTTCTCACTCCTTTTTGAAAGTCAGCTGTAATTATTATATTGAAAATTCTTTCCCATTTTCGTTCATATATATTTTTATTTTAAGTTAAGTAGGCGATAAATCTAGAATAATAAATACTCAAAAATTCCAATGTTAAGTTCGAAACGGAGATGACATTCTTGTTCTCTGGAAGTATTATATCTGAAGAATTTTTCGAAAGAGATCCAGAGATCGTGGCAAAGGAACTATTAGGGACAAAATTGATAAGGAAACTGGATGAAACTTTCCTTGAAGGGATAATAGTCGAAACTGAGGCTTATTTTGGTTTTGACGATCCAGCTTCTCGTGCTTACAATGGTAAGAAAAATTTCAACAAACTTATGTGGAGTGAACCAGGAAAAGTATTCATTTATAATGTGCACAAATACTGGATGTTCAATATTGTTGCTCACGCAAGGGAACAGGGACAGATAGGAGCAGTTCTAATAAGAGCTATAGAGCCAACAAATGGAATAGAGGTTATGAAAACCCATAGACCTGTTAAAAAAGATGTTGATTTAACCAATGGTCCTGGAAAACTTACAATTGCTCTGAAAATAGATAAGAGTTTAAATGGGATTCCAGTTACTTCTGAAAGCCAAATTATGATTATAGAAAATAAAATGGAATTTAAAATTGGTAGTTCGCACAGAATAGGTGTAAAGAAGGATTTAAAGAGAAAATTACGATTCTACATCAAAGGGAATAAATTTATTTCTAGGAAGGGGTAGCTAATATAATGGAATTTACGATTGGGAAATTAATTAGAAACGTAGTTATATTTAGATAACTAATATTGGAAAAAACGGAAAAATTCTATTTCCTAAATAATTGCAGGTTGAAAGGAAAATGAAAGAAGCATTTGACACTATTTCAGAGAATTTGATCGGCAAAGAAATCACTTTAGTGGGCCAAGCTGTTGATTGTAAAGCAGCAGCATGTCTAAAATTAAAAAATGATATCGTTGTATACATCCCGAATTTAGATTTTTGGGACAAATCCAGATTTTTAGGAAAAGAACTTTATGTAACAGGAGTTCTTCAAAGAAAAAAAATCATTCCTGATCCCGTCATTGACGAAAATGGAGCAATAAGTACAGGAGCTGAGGGTGATCAGCTTATTTTAGAAAACGCAAAATGGAAATTAAGAAACCACAAGTAAATAAACACTTGTTTTTGGTAAAAGTTGAGATGGGGAGACAAAAATAAGTCCCGAGATGCTAACGAGGCGGGAAAAAATCAAAAGGATTTTGCAAGAGGATAGATTTACAGACATTGAAGAATTAATTATGGAACTTGAGATTTATGATAAAAGAATTCTTATTAACGACCTTCAACATATAGAGCGCTCGTTAAAACGACTCTCTCAAAAATTAATAATGAATCCTGCCCAATGTCAAGATTGTGGGTTTACTTTTGATAAGAAAAGAATAAAATATCCTTCCAAATGTCCAAAATGCAAGGGACAAAGAATTATCTCTCCTCAGTTTAAAATAAAATAGTGGTAACTCCTAACTCACTCAAAAATAAAAATAAGGAGGGGGTGAGTTAAATTAGGATGCCGGCTAAAGGCGCCAAGATTATTAGAATCCATGAAATTATTATGACAACTAAAGACGGATAGAGTAGTTTCTTTTTCAGTTGTTCATTATCAGCAAAGCCAAAATAGTCGTCAAAATACTTAGCCTCAAAAATTCTTCTTAGTGCAGCAATCACTCCCATAGCAGGGATAATCCAGATCGCGTCTATGATTGTAAATGCCACTATTATACCGAATCCAGGACCGAATAGATAGGTATCTGCCAAGACAAATGCTCCAGTTTCCCAAAGTACACCGATTACCATTGCAAAAATTTCCCATTTTCCGCTATTACCGTTTTTGTGCCGTAACTTGCCGACTATAAATGCTTCTGCACCTCTTACAGCAACTATTCCTGGAATAAAGACTGCAGGAAATCCTAACAAAGCCGTTAAGTAAAGTAAACCGACAAATTGTCCGATACAAATCACAGGAGTCGCAAAACTGGGACCGTATAAAATGGCAATTGCGAAGATTAGAACAGATGAGGCATCAATACTGCCTAATGGAATAGGCATTGGGATTGTGAGGATTTTGAGAAATGCAACGAGTGATGACAATATTGCGATTTGTGCAATGAGGAATGCTATTGACTCTACAGGTGATCTGCTAGACGCCTGCTTAAGTTCCGATTCACTCATAATTAACACTCCAAAAATTATTATTATAAGGTTATATTCTTAAGATCTTTTAAAATCTTTTATTACTTGGTAATTTTAAAGAACTAAACGTAAAGTATCGCTTCTTATAATATAACTCATTTATATAGTTACTTAATAGTACTTTAAAAAGATAAGAATGCCCTTAAGAGTATGTATGTAAAAAACATACAGTAACTACACAAGAAGGTTAATGTATGAAATTACATAAGGGAAAACTCACTTTAACAGAACTTCAACGCCTTGTTTTGTCATACATACCCTCTGTTGAGACTCCACGCCTAGATTTTTCTGTTACACAAACACCGAGCGGCTTTCTAATCTCAGCATCAGATCCTGTCATTGGGGTGCCATTGAATCATTACGGCTTTTTTTCTGTCCATTATTCTGCTGGAGATGTATCACTCTCTGGTATTAGACCCCAGTATTTAATTTTAGGGATTTATTATCCTCCTGGTTTTGATTCAGCTTGGTTAGAGAATAATATGGATATTCTTGGAAAAGAAGCAAAAAAATATGACATAAAGATCCTAGGTGGGCATACTGGCGCGTATGATGGCCTACAGACTCCTTTTTTTTCTACTACTGCGCTTGCATTTACAAGTGAAAAGCATAGCATACTTAATCCACAAAATCTGAAGTCTGGAGATTCATTGATACTTGTGGGTCCTGTTACTCGTGAAATTGCATGGGCAGTGGCAAATTTCAAACCAGTAATATTCTCAGAACACTGTGAAACAAAACCGGAAGAGATCGCATCCGATTTATCATATTTAACTGTCTTAGACAGTGCTATAAAAGCAGCAGAAAATGGAGCTATTGCAATGCATGATCTAGCTGAAGGAGGCTTAATTACTGCACTCCATGAACTGTCAAATGCATCAAATTTAGGGATAGAATTAAATTCTGAGTTGATTCCGTGGGATAATTATGGGTATACCTTGGTTAAAGCGCTAGATGGAGACGTTTTTTCAGCATCCTCTTTCGGTAGCATCCTAATTGGAATAAGGGATGAATTAGCCGAAGATATTGTGAAAAAGTTTAAATCGATAAGACCTTGTGCTATCGCTGGACACTTCACCTCAAAGAAAAATGTAATTCTCGAGAAGAATGGAAAAGAACTTAAAATCAAAAAGAAGGAAGATATTTACTCCAAGTTACTTTAAGGTGTTCTGCAAATTATATGAGTTGACCTTCATGTCAAAAAACGAGCCAAATGAAAACAAAAAGAGCATTATTAAACTTTTACAAAGCGCCATCAAAATGCTCGAAGAGTGTCAAGAATTTGGTAAATTAATTCCAGAAGTAGGTTCTAATATGGTTTATGCACGTCAGGATGCAAATACATTAGAAGATGTAGCTGGGTTAACCGGGCGAATTATAAAAGTAAAGAATCAAGCGATTGCTGTGGGGGAAATTGAATTTGGTTGGGCAAAATATATGGGATCGGTAATCCTCACTGCTTTGACAATTGATAAAGAGAAGAGGGTTGCAATATCCTTAAGAAATGATAAAAAGATAGTGTCGGCTTGCAAATCTCTAGGATTAGAACTGATAGAATTCGTTGATAAAGCACCAGAAAGTTATGTTAAGGAGAAATGTGTTACCCCATTTGCATTATTGACATTAAAAGAAGTCCCTGATGGTATTTATGATCATGGTGATATAGGGATTGAACCCCTAATCATATTATTTGGAGTTGAACCGGTAAACCTTGCTCAAACTGTATGCAAAGTAGCTAAAGCGTTAGTGGATTGAAGAGACTTGAAACACAAAAATATTGTGCGTTCGGGGTTTAATTCGATTTCTGGATTCTATGATTTTTGGTATGATACTCCTCTTGGTGCGTACGCGGATCGAGTAGAAAAACGTGCATTTCAAAGTTTCTTAAAAGGTTTCCCATCCAATACTTTGGTACTTGATCTTGGTACAGGGACTGGTGTCCTTCTACAATTTTTATTACAGAAAAAGTATGAAGTAATTGGAATTGACTTTTCAAAAGATATGCTAAAAAAAGCTAATGAAAAAATTAGTAAAAATCAAGGATCACTCGTTCTTGGAGATATTGAAAACTTACCCTTTCAGAATGAAGCTTTTGATATAGTTACAGCTATGACAACCTTAGAATTTGTTAAGAACGTAGAGAAACTCCTGCAAGAAATTAGGCGAGTTCTTAAATCAGGAGGACAATTCATCTTAGGCGTCCTTACATCGCTGAGCTCTTGGTCCTTTGATAGGAAAATACGAGGTATAATTTCAAAAGATATTTTTTCGTATGCTAAGTTCTATACTTATTTTGAACTCATAAAATTGCTTAAAGGTGCAAAATTTAGTGAAATAGATATAAAAGGTGCTGTATTTGCCCCTCCGTTTACCCCTAAACGTTTTTTTCCATTTGTAGAGAGAATTGAGCAAAAAATCATGGAATCTTCGATTTTACGCATGATTGGTGCGTTTCTTGCAGTCAGGGCAAAAAAAATCTAATAAAAAATCAGCATCTCCGAATTTCCATCTCATATCTATACCTAAGGCTTCAAAGCTTGATAAAAAAAAGAAATGAAGATTTAGGTTTTTTACTTCTTGTGATATCGTACCAAGCTAATGACAACGAGTGTTGCAACAGAAGCGAAGGCAATCAAGAGCGTACCGAGACATAATCCTCCAGCTGAAGTTAGATTTGCAGTTGTAGAAACTAGTTGAACTTCTAAACTATCTCCCCGGTCACTGGAACCTTGTACTTCAAAAAGGATACCAGTACCAGAATCAATCCAAACTTCCATTGTCCATGTTGTACCATCTTCTGTCTCTTCATAAATTATATTGGCAGCTTCATAGTTGTTTCCATCAAAATTATAATTCTCTGTTGGTGCACCTTCCAACTGCGACTGAGAATATAAAAAGGGTCTCCAGTCATCGTCAGTTTCTGTACTAGTAAACGTGCTACCGAATAAAGACATTGCCGTTTTGGCCCTGACAGTGCCATCATTAATCTCAAGGATTTCCATCTGAGTGGTGAATTCTAAGGACCACGTGCTATCATCATCCATGACGGTTGTTGCGTCGGTGTCCCATTCCATTGTATCACCAACTGCTAAATTTCCCCATTCTCCAGCAGCAACCGTTGTCGTTGCTGTGCTTGCCAAAAGACAGACCATGAGAACACTAGTGACGACTATGAGAAGTTTACTATATTTCCCCATTATTTTCCCTCGGTAGTAACCGTGTAAAAACTAAGTATAATACACTATTACAGATTTCAAATATAAAAAAACTAGTATTCATGGCGTTTCCAAAATTATATTCAATACAAATTAAATAATTTCGGTTCCTTTTGGCTTTTGACCTTTTAGAGCCTCAATAATACGCGATGGGTGTCTGCCGTTTAATATCCAGCAACGGATGTTACTCTGTGCCAATATCTTAGGAAAATGTTTATCAACACATCTCTGCATTTCAAACGCACTAAAATCATGCCGATCAAGTTCTGCAATTAATTCACTTGGCTCTTGCTTTGGATCGTGTTTAAAGATTCCCTCTACATCCTTAAGAAGAATTAAAGATTCAGCTTTTATCAAGGAGGCGATATATGCGGCAATCGAATCTGAAGTGACATCCCAAGAATGTTCCAAAGGATCTTGTTCATATAATAACCAAAATGGCAAAAGAATTGGGAATTTATTTTTCTTCGCTAATTCTTTCGCTTTATCAATAGAATGGGTTGTAACTGTGTTTTCAGACAAATTTGAGAGAAAAAAACCATATTGATCCATTGCTAGAATTGCCATCCAATGAGCTATAGTGTCTGATAGATTATATTGACTGTAAATATCCCTCACAATGTCTGCAAATGGGCCTCCTCCGGGCACAATAAGCAATTGATACGATGTTGAGAGTTTGTCCAAGAACTTAATTAAATTTCGAAGTTCTTCCGAGTAAGAAATGAGTCCGCCTCCTAGTTTTATACAATGAATTGCGGCCGCCTCCACAAAAGAGCTTTATGCTGAAGAATTAAACTCATAATTTCAGTTATACCTTTAATATTTTTAATTCACGCATTTGGAGACTTTAAGGATAATTATACGTACTTTCATGCTCTAAAAAAAAAAGGATTCTGATTTAATATTACTGTTTAGACCTTTCAAAAGCCATATCTACTACCGGCGTAAGTCTGTTAAGAAGTGAAGGCATGTATACGCCGGCTAATCCTCCTAGAATCGCATGGATTGCGAGGAACCCATAGAGGAAAAGTGGCAATGACCACGCCCAACCAAGGAACATCATAAAGGCCCAGTACAGGAGAATGTCTCCTGGGATGTTGTAGATGAGACCAGCGATCCCATCGGCTACTCGTGAATCTTGGATTTCCTTGTGTGTGACATGGAAGAAAAGGTCAATAACTACCCCACCTAGAACCCATGATGGAATGATTATCCATATCACTGGCGGTCCGCCTGGAAGGATAGTTGATATAACCCCGCTAACGAATTGAGTGAAGGTCGCAGCGCCGGTCTTTCCAACGATTGCTCTTACTATTAGAACGATGATGGTACCTACAGGGATTGCAACCACTCCATATAAGCCCGGAAGGGGTGCAGGAATGAAAGCAGTCGTTAATCCGACCAGTGAAGACAGGGACGCGAAGATAGCCATCAGCGCTAGATCCTTAGAACTAAAATAATGTTCTTTCATGTTAGGATTTACCACCTAGAGTATATTCAGGTATTAGGACGAATCTATCGACATTCCTCTTCCATCTAAGACGTAATAATTTTCTTTGGCACAGTTTATACAGACAGGATTGCCTTCTATCACCCTTGCCCTAGTTTCCATGACGTTCTCTCCACAGATTGAACATCTTACTGAAGCAAATATGGGGGCATACTCAGGCAGGTTGATTTTCATGCGTTTTATCCTGAACATTTCATCTGCGGATTTACTTAATTCGTTGATGGACATTTCATGGAATAGTCTCATCATTCGTTCATGCTCTTCTGGTGTCGCCTCTTCCCTCTTGGTAACGATCTTATCCCATAGTCCATATGCCTCAGGATATTCCTCCCCAATAGAATCTTCAAAATCGGGGTCTAAGGCAATTCGTATTGCCGTTCCGTCTCTTTTCGCCACCGTTACTGCACTCTTGCCAAAATCACGGTATATAAGGGCATTGTTTCCAAAGGAGCACCCAGTCACCATCTGAACACCATCGCTGAAACAATTGTTTGTCTCAACGATTGCTATGACTTCCTCCATGCCAGTGCTTTTTATTCCCAATTCTCTCACCGCAATATAGCCTGCTATCACGCCGTAGGTCATGTAGTTACAAAAATGCCCATGCAACTCACCAGCCTTCTCATGCAGCCTTCTAAGATTTCCAGTTGCAATTAACTTCTCAATCTCCTTTCTAACCGGATTTCCAATCTCCATTTCTTTTTTTTCTGCCACTCTTATCAACTCTTGCGTTTGTTTCTTTTCTTGAGCTTTTTATTTAACAAGGGTATACTGCCCACAGAAAGTCGGAAGTATAAAATGTCTAACACAACTAAAACATAGTTGCAAATATAAATATTACTATTTTATGCGCGCGTAATATCGCGTTATATTACTCACCAATGCGCGGAAAAAAACACAAGATCGTGTGTTAATTAAAAGATAATCGTATTACAAGTGAACTACGCCACGCTGAAGTTGTGGTGCTTTCTGGCTTAGTCATTTGTAAAACAATTAATGGAAAAAAAATAGTTTAGTTGAAATCTTCCATAAGGCTATCTATCGTGGTCTGCTGGGCATTGATCAAGGCTCCAGTAGATTACAGGCACATCCGCTATGCTACACTCCTTCAAAAGCTCAGGGAGTAATACAAGAATAGGATCAAAGGTTGGTCCTCTTATTTTGGCTCTATATGGAGTGTTGGATCCCGTACTAATTAGATGGAAACATAGTTCACCTCTGGCACTTTCGACACAATGTAATGCTTCTCCTTCAGGCACACGTTTTAATGGAGCAAATTTCTTCCTAAATGGCCCTGGAGGTAAGTTATTTAAGGCGCCTTCAATAATATTAAGGCTTTCTCCGATCTCTAATCTCCTGTCTAATATTCTGTGATATGCGTCACCTTCCTTGAAGATAGGAATTTCAAAGTCTAATTCACCATAAGCTGCGTACGGATGATTCTTTCTCACATCGAAGTTTATGCCTGAAGCCCTAGCATTAGGACCTGTCACATCATATTCTATTGCAGCATCCGATGATATGTTTCCAATATCCATTGTCCTTGCCTTGAATGAAGAGTTTTCCATCAAAAGTTTGTCATACATGTTTATTCTCTGCCGCATGTACTGTATAGTCTCCAAAGTTAGTTCCTTAAAATCATCTGTTAGATCCCGGAAAACTCCACCTGGAACATTATATACGTGATATATACGACCCCCAGTTAATTCGTCTAGCAGACGAAGAAACTTTTCTCTATCGCCCCACGTAATCATTTGCATTGTTTTAAACCCTACTGCCCCAGTGATTAACCCTAAGTTAAGAAGGTGACTTTGTATTCTTGAGAGTTCTGCCTGTATCACTCTAAGATACTGGGCTCTCTCTGGAGCCTCTAAGTCTGCTATTTTTTCAACGGCACCAATATACGCAATCTCGTAAGATGCGCCGTCAAGTACACAGACACGTTGAATCAACATCGCATTCTGATACCATGTTCTATATTCCATGAGTTTTTCAAATCCTCTGTGCAGATATCCCACTTGAGGCATTGCATCTATGACCCTTTCTCCATCAACCTTCAATTTAAGGTTAAAGTTTCCAGATCCAGCATGTTGTGGACCAAAGGGAATTAAACACTCATTTGAATTAAGCTTTTCTTGCTTGCTAAATGGTGGAACTTCCAGTTTTTCTGTTAACGTAGCCTCTTCTTCTTTACCTGTATAACCGTTTTGAATGTGTTTCATAGCAGCAACTATGGCGACGCCTATGGGTTCTGGCCTGGGAGGACAACCTGCTATCCATACGTCAACAGGAATATACTTATCAATTTGTTTTATGGTATTGTAACTGTCCCAGTAGGTACCACCACTCATTGGGCAATTTCCGAATGAAAGTACATACTTTGGCTTAGGCATCTGTTGATAGATTCTGATAATTCTTTTGAGAGTTTTTACTGTAACATACCCGCCTATGAGAAGTACATCTGCATGTCTTGGGCTATCTGCCACGATAAGCCCAAATCTCTCCATATCGAATCCGCTACTAACCCAAGGTACGGCTTCAATAAAACAACAGCCTGTGAAGTAATTCAAAACCCAAAGGCTCCTTGAACGTGCCCAACTCACAACGTCAGAAATTTTCGTATCCTCAGGATGCACTAGATCAGGAGGTTGAGCTAGCATTTCTGGCGAAAATATAAATTTACTTTTGTCGGGGCCAATCACTACTGGGAAATTTGTCATTTGAAGTGACTCTGTTGGACATACATCTACGCATAATCCACAGAAGCAACACCTAGAAAAATCTATTTGGGGATACTCTACAACGTCTTTCTTGGCTTGTTCTGATGCAGCAGTTCTCTCAACCATTTCTATAGCGTCATTTGGGCAAATCTTAGCGCATAGCTTACAACTTTTGCATGTTTCTAAGTTTAATACATGCCGACCTCTGGAGTTCTTTGCAATTGGCATTTCAGGTGGGAAATTATACGTAATTGGCTTACTAATTAATTGATTAAGTCCTGCTTTTAGGACAGTAAACCCATCTTTTAGCTTTTCAAACATTCATCATCATCTCTCTTTATTGTGAGCCAGTGAATACTGTTTCTCTACATATTCTCTCCAATCGAAATCTTTTCTGAAGGGGGGAATCTCAACGGGATCCTCCAAGAAGAGTGGTTTTAAAATTTGGTTTCCTTCAAAGGAAACTCCAAAGAGTTCCCAAACCTCTCTCTCATGCATAGCCGCATTAGGCCAGAGTTTTGACAAGCTTGGAATTGTAGGATTATCTCTTGGAATCTCAGTTGCTACCTTAACGTATAAGTTTTCATGGAGTAAATGTACGATGAAGTATATCTCGAAAGTTCCTCGTTCTATCCAATCGACAGCACTAATCGTCAATAATCTTTGGAATTCTTTCTTTCTTAAGTACTCAGCAACTTGGAAGTAGTTAGGTGTTGAGACTCTAACATAATTTATATTTTCGTCAATAGAATACTCTGCGTTCATCTGAGTTTGAAGATAATTAAAAATCGTTTGAATTTCTTTCATTGTATATACTCCCTTTTTAGATCTTTTTTCTAAATATTCCCTTTATGTAGTGACAAAGGATTTTAGTGTCCTAATTTGTTCTAATTGTAATCTTCGGTGCGTTTCAGTCAAAATATTTCAATCAAGATACATCTCATTATCATACAGACTTTTTAAAGAATAATGCCACATCATCTATAGTCAATTCAGTATCTGTAACCGTTGCTAAGGGGGCAGGAACAGCTACATTTATACCTGGTTCATAATCAAAGAGTGGAGCTACTTCCTTGTTTAGCATAAAGATCAACTTAGATAATGGCAATTCCATGGGACACGCATCCTGACACTGACCACAATTTATGCAAGAGTCCATAACGTGCACGATTCGTACCATAGGCCATAGAGGGTCAGGTGGTATCTCTCCACCGCTTACATAACCTCTATCCGCCTCAAGCATGCAATGTTCACAAAAACATATAGGACAGGCATCTCTACATCCGAAACACTTGATGCACTGATTAAATTGCGAGAACCAGTAGCTAAATCGTTCATCAGGACTCATAGTCTTGAATGGAGTAAAGTCTTTCTCTTGCCACTCTTGAGCTAGTTTTATTGCTAGTGCATCTTGTTTTCTTCTAGTTTCTATTGCTTCAGAATTAGGTTGTTCAACTTCAATAGAATCTGCTTTAATCGCGCTCTCGATAAGGTTAGATCCTTTTTCGGAACAAACCTCAATAAACGTCTTTTTTTCATTCGTGGTTCCCCATCTCCCACAAGCTATATCCGCCATAGTTGGAATATTGATTTCACATCTCCGACAATTTTCTCTTCTGCCGTATCCTTCTTCTTCTAATACTTTTAGATCTCTTTCCACTTCTGTTTCGTCTTTTAGTCTTATCTTAAGTTTTCCATCTTCAATTTCTTCTTTGATAACATCTGAGGGATTTACACCAAATTTTTCTTTGAACATTTCTTTGGCTTTTTGTGGTGAGAATGTACCAGTACAGTTTAGCCCAATAAGAAGTAAATTCTCAAGATGCATTACCTCTCTTTTGGCTAGTTCAATGAGCGCCCTAGCATCACACGGTTTGCAGACTACAGCAAGTTTGCGATTATAAACACCCGCCATATATTCTTTAAGATAGCGGGGAATATTTATAGAGCTAGAATGCAATACTCCTGCAGTATCTTTTATTTCTTCTGGATCAGTAATTAGCACAGGTATACTATCGTATCTGTCACCATCCCTTGCTTTTATAGCTAATACTGCATCTACAAGTCCACTTTCTAGAGCAAATTTCAGAAGCGCAGTAACTGCACCACCACAGTCTGCCTTGTTTCGATTTTCCTCATTTGAAGCCCAGGCGAGATACATATCACCATTCATTATTCTACCTCCATTCTTACAGCACATACTTTGAACTCAGGCATTTTACACTTAGGATCAAAGGCTGGGTTTGTTAATACATTGGCTGGTGAATCGCCAAAGTGAAAGGGTGTGAAAACCATCCCTTGAGGCACATCTTCAGTGATCATTACTTTAGCTTTAATACTACCCCGCCTCGTTTTCAAAACAACCCACCCCCCATTAGTGGTTTCCAGTTTTATTGCGTCTTTAGGATTAATTTGAACAAAATTATATGGCACTTCTGCATTTAGTTTATCAGTTCTCCTAGTCATTGTCCCAGTATGATAATGGAAGATGCTTCTTCCAGTAGACAGAACATAAGGGTATTCCTCGTCTGGTAATTCAGCTGGAGGTCTATACTCCACCACCTGAAAATGACCAAGGCCATCGGGAGTATTAAATTTTTCAGTAAACATTGTGGGTGTCCCTGGGTGATCTTCAGAAGGACAAGGCCATTGAATCCCTCCTACTGTTTTCTCTATCCTTTCATAAGTTAAGCCAGCATACTGGGGAACGCACTTTCTTATCTCTTCGAAAATTTCCCTAGGATTTTCATAGTTGAATTTATCCTTAAAGCCCATTGCTTCCGCCAAATCACAGATTATGAGCCAATCAGGTTTAGCCTCACCAGGAGGGTCAATCACTTTATTTATCTTTTGAACTCTTCTATCAACCCATGCATGTACTCCTTCTCTCTCAACCCATGTAGCTGCTGGTAATACTACATCTGCAAGTTTTGCTGTCTCTGTCATGAATATGTCTTGAACTACTAGAAAATCGAGGTTCTCAAGAGACTGCCTTATACTATTTGTATCAGGCCCTGAAATCATAGGATTTGTTCCTACCACATAAATAACCTTACAATTATGCACAATATCCATATAGGTTCGACCGGGGTTAATT
Source organism: Candidatus Borrarchaeum yapensis (assembly GCA_016840515.1). GTDB lineage: Archaea > Asgardarchaeota > Sifarchaeia > Borrarchaeales > Borrarchaeaceae > Borrarchaeum > Borrarchaeum yapensis. The sequence continues at coordinate 24,358 of JAEOSF010000030.1, forward strand.
GGAAGTTTTTCTACTCCCCAGCGCTCTTGAAAGAAATCGGCTGCCTCCTGACTTACCCGTTTGAAACCAGGGTAGAAGACGTTAACGCAGCCCATATCCCCTGATCCCTCTCCGTTTATTTGTCCCCTCATGGGGTTAACACCAGTTCCTGGCTTTCCAATATGTCCAGTTAATAGCGCTAGGTCAGCAAGCACCTTGACATTATCCGCTCCAGTAGTGTGCTGAGTTATACCTTCATCATATTGGATGCACCCCCTCTCTGCATTGGCGTAGGTAAGTGCAGCCTTTCTAATTTTTTCTATAGAAATACCTGTGATCTGTTCGATTTGTTTTAAGTCAATCGTGGAGAGAAAATCGCGCAAATCATTGAAGCCAGCAGTTCTTGATTCTATAAATTCTCTATTTTCAAGCCCTTCATCAATAATAATACTCATTATGCCATTTATCAAGGCAACATCTGTGCCAGGCCTCAGTTGTAAGTGAATATCTGCTAGATGTCTTGCAGTAACGCTTTTTCGTGGATCTATCACAATTACCTTGGCTCCCTTCTTCTTTGCTCGAAGCACCCTTTTTGCTATCATAGGGAAGGTTTCTTTGATATTAACCCCAGCGATGATAAAGCAATCCGCGAATTCATAATCTAACTGAGAAGTTTCCATAACACCGGAGCCAACTGTTGGTCCAAGTCCTGCAACTGTTGCAGAATGACAGAACCTTGCACAATATTCGATGTTATTGGTACCCACAATGACCCGAGCAAATTTCTGAAGCACATAACTCGCCTCGTTCGTGGTCTTTCCTGAACCCAGTATACCAAAGGATTCGGGTGAAATATCCTTTAAAGCAGCAGAAACTAAGTCAAGTGCCTTTTCCCAAGTAATTTCTTCAAATTTGCCGTTATCTTTAAGCAATGGTTTTTTAAGTCGGTCTTCGCTATACAAAAATGAGTAGGATCTTCTGCCTTTAGGACAATTTGTCCCTTCGTTTATAGGATGTTCCTTCCATGGCTCTATGCCTATTATTTCGCCGTCCTTGACCACAAGATTTAGTCCACAGCCACAACCACAGTAAGGACATATAGTTGATACAAACTGCATATCCATTTTTATTCACCTTTTAGCGGATTTGGACCTAGTTCCTTTATTGTCTGACTAAAACTTGAAACAGTATCCGCGACTTTCTGTCCTTCAGATGCTCCTATCCATTCTAACCTGAGCCTCTCGCTGCCAATTCCTATTGCATCAAGAAAAAGTTTTACTAACGTAACTCGTCTTCTAGTCCAAAGATTTCCCTTTATGTAATGACAATCTCCAGGGTGACAGCCCGCAATCAGAACACCATCTGCACCCTTAACGAAGGCCCCTAATACCAGCGGTATGTTTACTCTTCCCGAACACATTACCCTGATAATCCGGATATTGGGAGGATAACTCATTCTGGAGATGCCGGCCAAATCTGAGGCGGAATAGGCACACCAGTTACAAAAAAAGCCTACAATCTTAGGTTCGAATTCTTTTTTGATAACAGTCTCAATCTCCACTTCAACCATTTATCTCACCTTAGTTTGATAGTTTGGATCCATGTTACAAATTGTAACTTTTTGAGACATAATTCTTAATGTATGAGTTCAAATAGCAAATCTATATTTCAAATTGTTATGTTATAATCGTTCGTTACATATCCTACTATATAAGTATTATTATTCTGAGTACGCGTAATATTACCCTGGCATATTCAAAGACTTAAAGAGAAGAAAAAATGAGGCAAAGTGTCGATAAAAAGATAATGAGCTATTCAAAAAATGAGAACCTTTCGTAGTCAAGATATACTGAGAATAAGGATTTCCAACAAGTTAAAGGTTCTATTTTTCTCACGAAACTTCGTCTTTAGAGAGAATAGTTTACAGGCTTTCGTTAATTGTCTTCTTCAATTCAATTCCCTTTTGTTTTGTGAATTCTCCTTCAGAACGCCAGAGAATTTGTCCATCTTTATTTAGCAGGAAGATTTGAATTATTTCTAAGCCCTCTATGTTAAGTTTTGGCAGAAATTCGTCCCTGTTTGTATATATGGTTATCGTTCTTTCACGTGCACTCTTATCTGGAATGCCTGCCCGCATAGCTTCATCAACCGCCATTTGAAAATATTTATCACGGGCTTGAAGAGTTGGTATTTCGTAAAATCGTAACTCGGGCTTTTTCTGGAAGAGATCCATCAGGAAAAACACCCATTGATCCACGAGCTCCTGTTGTTCTCTCAGGAAGGGCATTATAACAACATTTAGTTTTCCATCAAGATCTTGCGGCAATTTGTATTTACGACCTTCAAGATTTGATCCTTCAATTTTCGGGAAATCCATAATCTCATCTCAAAATTTTAAAACTGGAGTATTCATAGGTTCTTATTAATGGCTCTCTCTAATTCGATTCCCTTCTGTTTTGTAGATTCTCCTTTAGAACGCCAGAGAATTTGTCCATCTTTTTTTATTAAAAAGATGTAAATAGTATCTTCGTTTGGAATGCCAAGTATTTGACGAAATTTTTTCTTTTTTGTATATATGGTTATTGTTCTTTCACGTGCACTCTTATCTGGGATACCTGAGCGCATTCCTGAATTTACAATAAATCTAAGAAATGGGATACCACTGCGAATTGTTGGTAGTTCATAAAATGCTAAACTTGGTGTTTTTTGAACAAGTGCTTCCAAAAATGGTATCCATGTTTCTACTAATAATTGTTGTTGCCTTTGAAAAGCAATAATCACAACATTAAGTGTTCCTTCAAGATCCTGTGGTAATAAGACCTTCTTCCCCTCTAGAGTCGATGTTTCAATGATTGGAAAACTCACTTTATATCACCTTCAAGCCTGGTTCAAAGGTTTCATTGCGAATCAATTCTCAATGTGGGAAAAGTTGAATTAGACCATTTTTTTAGGATCAAGTATCTCGTCTAAGTCTCCCTCAATTTCCAATCCTTTTTCTAGGATAACTTCTTTGATAGTCTTTCCTGTTTTATAAGCTATTTGTGCGATTTCAGACGCTTTGTCATAGCCTATCTGCGCAATTAAATTTGTAATGATCATTAAGATTCTCTCTAACTGTGTCTTTATTTGTGCTGTGTTCGCTTTCAACCCTTCTAAGCAGTTTATCACAAAAGAATCGATAGCTCCTGCAAGAATTCGAATTGATTCAAGAAGATTCACTATCATCAGAGGTTTAGCAACATTCAGATCAAGAATACTATCGTATCCTTCCGCATAAGAAATAGCGGTATCGTTTCCGATGACCTGTATACAGACTTGTATCAACGCTTCAGATTGAGTTGGATTGATTTTTCCAGGCATGATTGAGGAACCGGGTTCATTAGCAGGGAGTATTAATTCGCTTAATCCTGCACGAGGGCCACTCCCCATCAAGCGAATATCATTCGCCATTTTTAGGAACGAAAGGGCTAAAAGCCGTAGCACACCACTGGTTTTCACAATTGCGCTATGTGAAGCTATGCCTTCTGCCTTTACTGGATTTACTGAAAAAGGAAATCCTGAAATGGCTTTTAAGTGAGCTGCTGCTAATTCTCCAAAATCCTTATGGGCGCCAATTCCTGTGCCTAGTGCAGTGCCTCCAATTGGGAGGCTGTATAATTCTTCACAAGCATCGTTTAAGCGCATCTGATTGACATTAAGTTGGCGAAGGTAGACTGAAAATTCAGTAGACAAAGGGATGGGCACGGCATCCTGAAGATGTGTTCTACCAACCTTGACTATGCCTTCAAATTCCTCGATTTTCCGTTTTAGACTTTTTCTTAAGTTATCTATTGCAGGGAATAATTTTGCGTGAAGTAAATCCAAAGTAGAAAGATGCATACCTGTTGGAACAACATCATTCGAAGATTGACCTTTGTTTACGTGATCATTCGGGTGAACTGGAAACTTTTTTCCCAATTCATGCCCTAGAATTTCATTCGCTCTGTTCGCTAAGACTTCATTTGCGTTCATGTTAATTTGAGTTCCTGAGCCTGTTTGGTAGACATCGATTGGAAAATGATCCAAATGCTTTTCTTCAACAAGAATCTCATTAATCACTTGAAGAAGTACATCGCCCTTTTCTTTGTCAATTTCGCCTAGCTCAAGATTTGCTCGTAAACAGGCTTTTTTCACCTTTACTAGAGCTAAAATAAAAGACTTTGGAAATGTCTTTCCGCTTATTTGAAAATTAAGGATTGCCCTTTGAGTGTTAACTCCCCAGTAAGCATTTATAGGAACTTCTACTTCTCCCAAGACGTCTTTTTCTTTTCTGGTTTCACCCTTCATAATTATCCCAGCTAACTAGAGCATTTTTCGAATCCTTTGAATAGCGGTTCCTGGTTGAACGCCCTTTGGACAAACGACCGAACAGGCAAATATCTTTTCACAAGCAGGAACACCATCTTCTTTAGCGACTCGTTTAAGCATCTCATCACGGTGTTCTTTTGATAAACGAGTATCTGCTATAAATCTATCCGCTTTCGCTAATTGTGCAGGGCCTAAATAGTTTTTATTTTTAGCTTCGACAGGACAAGTCCAGCATAGGCCGCAGAGGATGCAATAAACAAGATGCTCAATTTCTTTTATTTCATTTGAGGCTTGTTGAGATTCTGGTTGTTCATCTTTCCAGCCACGTGTGAAGTATGGTTGAATTTCTCGATAAAATCTCCAAAAACGCTCCATATCAACAATAAGATCTCTAATAACTTCCATATTCGGCAAAGGTTCAACTAGAATTTCATTTTCTGGATCCCAATCCTCAGGTACATCTCCGAATGTTAATTCAGGGACTCGTGAGTGGGTACTAATTCCTTTAACTGTAGAGACTTGGGTTTTGCAAGCTAACATCGGAAATTTATTAATTGTCACTCCGCAAGATCCACAAATAGCACCTCTACACGAATAGCGAAAGGCGAAACTAGAATCATAATAATCTTGAATATAATATAATGCTTCTAAAACCGTCATACCTGGAATAATGGGAACTGAATATCGTTCATATCTTGAATTTGCTTTTCTTGTCTCTTGTCGATAAATAATAAAAGTTCTTTCTTTCGCCATTAATAAACACGCTCCCTAACTTCAAATATACCTAGTTTAACAGGCTTAGTTTCTAATTTTAATCCGCCATCAGCTGAACGATAGACAAGAGAGTGACATAAGAAGTCTTCATCAATTCGCTTTGGATAATCCGTTCTATAATGCCCTCCTCTGCTCTCACGCCTCCAAAGTGCACCATAAGTAGTTACTTCGGCAATATCAAGCATATTACGCAATTCTAATGTGTGTTGTAAACCATAATTGAACTTTTTATCAGTTGTTGAAACATGAACATTCAAGAAATCTTTTTGCAACTGCCTTAATGTGTTTATTGCTTTTTTCAATCCCTCTTCCGTCCTAAAGACACCTACGAGTTCGTTCATAGTCTTCCCCATCGCGTCCTTAATTTCGATTGGCTTTTTCCCATTATTTTTCTCCCATTGGTCAAATAATTGCTCAGTTTTTTGCAATGTCAATTCTTCTGCCTTTTTTACATCTGTTGTGGAAAGGGTCTTTTCTACGCCTTTATTTAAGAGTTGTTTCGAAACATATCTTCCAAATACTACCGTTTCCAGTAGTGAATTGCCGCCCAATCTGTTTGCTCCATGTACGGAGATACATGAGGCCTCTCCAATAGCATATAATCCTGGCAATGGGGTTTCACCAAAGTCTCCCCTATACTTCGAGGCTATTCCTCCCATGCTATAGTGTTGACCAGGCTGGACGGGGATTGGTTCATCAATCGGGTCGATTCCGGCAAAGAACATCGAAATTTCCCTTATTCCAGGTAACCGTTCTTTAATTCTTTTAGCACCAAGATGTGTTAAATCGAGATGGACATATTCATTTTCAAATGCACGTCCTTCTAGTTTTTCTGTGTCAATTGCTCTTGCTACAATGTCGCGAGGTGCTAACTCCATAGCTTTAGCAGCATATTTCTTCATAAACCGCTCGCCTTCTGTATTAAATAAGAAACCGCCTTCTCCTCTCGCCCCTTCTGTGATTAAAATATTAGTTCCATAAAGCGTTGTTGGATGGAATTGCACGAACTCACAATCTTGCATTGGAACACCTGCCCGAAACGCGATTCCTAAACCATCGCCTGTATTTATGAGCGCGTTTGTCGACTTCTTGTAAACCCTCCCATATCCGCCAGTTGCAAGAATGACAGTCTCTAATTCAGACCTGAATATAACAAGTTCTCCCGAGTTTAGATCCAAAGTGATTAGCCCTGCAACTCTATCTCCAACAGTAATAAGGTCGATGACGTAGTACTCATCAAAAAATTTCACCCCTCGTCGAGTGGCTTGCTCATAAAGGGTATGTAACAATGCATGACCAGTGCGATCTCCTGCATAACAAGTTCTTGGAAATCCAGCGCCACCAAACGGTCGTTGTGCAATAAGACCTGATTCTAAACGCGAAAAAGGAGCCCCCATGCTCTCTAATTCGATTACTACTTTAGGTGCTTCCTCGCAAAGTAGCATAGCCGCATCTTGATCTGCTATATAGTCCGATCCATAAACAGTATCATATGCATGTCTTTTCGGCGTGTCTTCTTTACCTGCTTCAGTATTTTTTAAAGCAGCGTTGATTCCTCCTTGAGCTGCACCTGAATGACTTCTCACTGGATACACTTTGCTAATAACTGCGACATTCCATTCTTCGGAGAGTCCTAATCCCGCTCTTAGACCGCTCAACCCTGACCCTACAACTAACGCGTCAAACTCTTCTCTTCTCAACGACTAACCCCCTAAATGAAAAACAATTATAGATTTTTATAAAAGATCGATTTTTTACAGGTTAATTTAGAATGTTAAATTTCTTCAGGATATGCTATTCTCCTTAGAAACTTATCGAAATTGAAATGTAGTACTTCAAAGTCTGGCAAACTTTCTTTAACAAATGCCAAATCTTCCTTCGAGATTACTAGAAACAGAAACACAGGTTTTTTATGTTCATTGATGAGTTGGTTTGCTTTTATTAGAAAATTAGAAACCGTTCTCTTAACTTCATCGCTTAAATGAGCAACAGAAAATTCATCGATACAATAAATAAGATTTTTGTCTTCCATCGCATCGATTTCCGCAATTATTGTATCTAAAATCCTTTGTGCATTGTCTGGACGAAATATAATTTCTTCATAGACTAAATCTGGGTATATTTTAGATAATATCTTCTTATAGAAATCTTCAAGGCTATTTTTAAGCCAATGAGTTCTTCCTGACCCATAATTTCCGCTTAATAAATATATATGAGGATTTCCTTGCTCAAGAGCCTCAAAAAATGCTGCCTCAAATTTATGAATTTGATATTCCATAAAACTCCCTCACAAAAACCATTAAACTACATTTATCAAGGTTTCAGTTTAAAACATTTTTTGTATAGGAAAATCAGCAAAGAACCCCTATTGTAATAAGGGTGAATTATATGGATCAAGAAAGAATGAACTAACTTTTCGTGTCACTGATTACTGACAATAAATCGCTCTGGCTGATATTTCCATTATGTAATGCTGTTGCAATTAAGACGCCTGCGAATCCATTTTCTTCTAAATAATGAATATCGTTAATGCGACGAATCCCACCACCCGTAATAACAGAAATATCTACGTTATCAACAATTTCTTTTGCAATAGCAATATTTGGTCCTCTCTCACTCCCTACTTTGGACAAGTCTAATACAATACACTCTTTTATACCCAAATCATAGCCATATTCTGCCACTGCTCTTGGATTCAACTCCATAATTTCTTTAGAATTAGCTAGAATTTTGTTATACATTGTATCGATGCTCAAGATGAGTTTGCTTTGGTTAACTTGGTCTACTATTCTTTTTAATTCGTTAAGTCCAGACAGTGTCTCTGTTGCAATAATAATACGGTCAATTCTTGTAGATATGAAGTTCAAGATATCATCAATTGAACGTATACCACAGTCGAGCATAAGATTAAGGTGTGTATTTTGCTTTATCTTGAGAATTTCGTTAAGATTTGAGTAATCGTGATGTGAAATGGCATCAAGATCAGCGATATACAGTTCTTTTAATTGAAGTTTATCTTCAAATGCGTAAGCTACAGTTAAAGGGTCTGCGGAATGACATAAGACGCTCTGAATTGGTTTATACTTTTTCCGTTCACCCATTTGTCCATGAACCACTATACCCTTCATTAAATCAATTACTGGAATTATTCGCATTTTGTCCCTCCAAAAGATAAGTCTGGCAAATTGATTAAATTTGGAGCAAACTCTAGTCTAAATACTTATGGATTGCGTAGCTAAAATCTTGTTTGATTTTTGTTGACAAAAAATTTTAAATAAGTGCGTTACGTTACTCACCCAGATAAGCAGTCTCGATGAAAAAGTTGTCAGAGGGATAGTCTTGGATATCGAACACAAGATAGAGGATTGTAGTCTAGAGGAGTTAGATGAAAAAATAGACGAAAAGATCAAAGAAGAGATTAAAGGATTTATTTTTAATGGCAAGATTGAGATCAAAAAAGGAAATGATAGTTACATTGTAATTATTGGTTATGATCCGATTGAGAAATAAATGAATTGAAAACCTATTTTTTTGAGTGTTAGACAACACTTTATTTAACATATCTTCTAGTATTAACAAAATCATCGAAGTTGTCATCACGAGCACAATTTCAGTGATATTTTTTGTATATTGGTTTTAATATTGTGAAGAAGGTGACTTTACGAACATCCTAGTTGTTGAATATATATCCTCAGGCGGTTTCATTGACACAGATATTCCTAGCATACTTTTTCCAGAAGGATTCGGGATGCTTAATTCTGTAACTCGCGATCTTAAGCATTGTGGGCATAATTTGATTGCTCCATTGGATTCCAGAATCATTAATTATCGATCGTTTCTCAATGTAGATGAAGTCAAACTAGTTACTACTGAAAGACCTTTAACATACATTATCGAAAGAATATCGAAACCGCTGGATGCTATTTTAGTTATCGCCCCTGAGTGCTCTCATATTTTGTACAACTTAAGAAAACTTGCTGAACAGCTAGAAATACCTTTATTGGATTCTTCCTCAAGGATAACTAAGATTGCATCAAATAAGGTTCAAACGGAAGATATACTGAAAAAAAGAGGAATTTCAATACCAGAGACCATAACTTGTGAAATTTCAGATGAATTAGAGTGCATCAAAGAGAAAATGGAAGAGATCGGCTATCCTCTGATCTTCAAGCCTATTGATGGCGTCGGATGCGGTGGTTTAAGTCTTGTAATGCAAGAAAAACAAATATCGGAAGCAATTCTTAATATAAAGCAAAATTCGACACTAAATCGATTCATTGTGCAGAAATATATAGAAGGCACGCCTGCAAGCATAAATTGTATTTCTAATGGAAAGTATGCATTACCCGTCAGTTTCAATGCACAATTTGTTACGTTTAACTCTTTTGGTGGAAAATCAGAATATGAAGGAGGTTTCACTCCTTTTCACCATGAGTTAGAGGAGAAGGCAAAGAACGCTATTATGCACTTTCCAGAATATTTTCCTGGTTTATTGGGATATTTCGGTGTAGATTTAATATTTACAGAGAATGAAGTAGTTTTTATTGAAATTAATCCACGAATTACGACCTCATACATAGGCGCAAAAGCAGCAATTCGAGAAAACATAATGGACCTTGTGATAAACGCTGTATTTGAAGGACAACTCCCAAAAGAGGTTATTTTTGAACAATTTGCTTATTTCAAGAGGATTTCATTAAGCTCAGAAGTTGATTCTTTACTCCCCTTAGAGTTCTTTCGAAAATCAGAAATTATAGCCCCGCCTTATTATGATGCAAATGGTCGGAAAGACGCGTCCTTCTTCGCATGTACAACTGGGAGATCTTTAGAGTCATGTAAATCTCGTTTACTTGCTTTAGAGCATGATATTCACAAAAAGGTAAACGCAAGAAGCGTATAAGTGATACTAACTTCCATAAACTTCCATAAACCACTTTACAGTATCTTTCATGGCCTCTTCAAAGGGCATTGGTTTCCAACCTAACTGACTTTCAGCTTTTGATGAATCTACTACGAATCCACCGTCCGCAAGAAAGCGAGCTGCAACTCTGTCAATAAATGGTTTTTTATCTGTAAATACCGATTTTATTTCTTGGAGAATAGCATAAGTTTTCAACATCATTTTTCCAGACGTTCTTTTAGGTTTCGGAATTCCTGTGAGCTTTTCTAGCGTGTCAAACATTTCTCCGATCGTCTTGACATATGCTCCAAAGAGATAAGACTCCTTTGGCTGCCCTTTCTCGATTGCAAGTTTTATACCATCTATTACATCTCTTACATGAACAAACGTAAACTTTTTATCCGGCATAGGAATAGCGGGCATATCTCCTTTTATGTAATTTATTATAAATTGACCGGTAAATTTTGTATCTCCTGGGCCTATTACTCCACAAGGCATAACTGTAATTGTATCTAGTCCCTCAGCACAACATTGCTGCCAAAGTTTGTGTGCTAAATGCTTTGTTTCTTCGTAATATGAAAGAAACTTACCAGGATGCTCAGAAGTCTCTGTCATAACCTTATCTTGATGGCCTAATGCTTCTTCAGTGCTACAATAAACAGATTTTGGCACTTCTAGTTCTTGTATAAGATCAAAAACATTTTGAGTGCCAATTACATTTGCGTTGTACATCTGTTTTTCATTTACTTCCCCAATTTCGTACATTGCTGCAAAATGCATAACCATATCTACGTCTTTCATGGCATTATGCATCGATTCTTTATCTGTTACCGTACCTTCAACCATATCTATACCGAGCTCTACTAATCTTTTGATATCACTTGTTGGGCGAATTAAGCACTTAAGATTATGCCCATCTTTAATTAATTGTTCAATTAAATAACTTCCAATGAACCCTGTCCCTCCGGTAAGAAAAATATCCATATAAAACCACCTGCTACTATAATGTACCTTTTTTATTATATATATTTGAATCTGCAAATCAAACATAAGGAGAAAAACATAAGGAGACAATTAAATGTTAAAGGTGGATCCCCATCCCGAATATCTTCCTGAAGAGGGCAGTTATATTCGAGGAAATCATTTTTCTCCAGTTGCCGTAATGATTATCTTGAACCGTGATGCCGACAAGATTCCACCTGAAATTGAAAAACTTGTTAGAGCTGGAATCGAAAGCGGTGCAGCACTTTCTGGGACGGTACAAACTGAGAATATCGGTTTTGAAAAATTAGTATGCAATATTGTTGCAAATCCAAATATACGCTATTTAGTTCTAGGTGGTCCTGAATCTGAAGGACATTTGACTGGAGATGCTATGAAGGCCTTAATCTTTAATGGTGTTGATGAAAAAAAGCGTATTTTAGGAACAGAAGCGCCTCATCCTTTTCTATTTAATTTACCTATGGAGTTCATTGAGCGTTTCAGATCACAAATTTCATTAATTGACCTTCAATTTAAAAATGATCCAGATTTAATTCGACAAGCAGTTCATGCATGTTATCAAGAAGCGCCAGTGGAGTTCCTAGGTTATTCTCTATACGACCCTGGGGCATATCCAGCGCCACCTCTCAGTGGTAAGATAACATGGCGTGTAACTCAGCCTTGGGGTGGGTCAATTGATGATGAGGAATTTGAAGCCTTGGAAAAATTGAAGGAATTAATAGAGCAAAGATTAAAAGAAAAACGAAAGAAAGAAAGTGGATAGATTGTATTGACACCACACGGTATTAGAGTAAGCTTGGAATGATTGAAAGAGAAATACCGACAAACACTAAAAGGATAAATTGAGCAATAGCCAGAATTCCAAGGATTGTACTAATAACGGGATTTCCTAATACCATGCTAATAAGTTTTAATGTGTCTTCAAACCATTTAAAGGGCCAATAGAACAGCGCTCCAACTACAACAAAGGCTACGCCGAGTACCCACCAATAACCCGTCAAAGAAATGCTGAAATAATTGAATATCAAAATTACAGCACCTACACCTATGAGCCCTCCTATCAATCCTACTAAAGCGGCCCAAGGAAACTTAACAATTGGCTTCAATATCTGGGCGATGCCGATCGCTACAAGCAAAACAATTGTTGCGATATCACCAAGCCATACTGGTGGAATAATGAGCGTAAATGCAGTAGAAGGTGTTATCCAAATAGCAACAGCTGTTATTATGCAGGCAATGCCTATTATTGGTCCACAAGCAGAGAAAAACTTAACCGCATTATATCCAAATCTTTCTTCTTCAGAGACTCCATCAAAGTCTATCCCCTTTAAGGTTAGCCAAGATGTAGCAAGTGCTCCTGCTATTAGAAGCACAAAAGGTGCACTGATCGCTAAAATTGTTATACCATCAGCCATGATTTTTTCCTCATTTTTCTTTAAATGGTGCCATTCGCAAACCAATTAATAATTTTTTCGGCATCTTTAATATAAGCTTCGTAAATTAATTTTTATACTTTTTTGTATGACTAGTAGTTATGTGCATTCGATAAGATAGTTTTCTCAACCTTTAGTTAATTTTATAATGCAAAAGCCTTTAATAAATTCATTATGACAAAATTTATTGATTTAAGTCACGATTTTGAAGACAATATGCCTGGTTTTAAATTGAAGAATGAAGATGGAACAATTAAGCAATATACTGCAAAGATCCACCCATTCTTAACACATGAACAAATGAAATCAAAATATAAAGGCAAGTGTTCGTTTGAGATTACAGAAATAACTTTCCAAACCTCGGTAGGAACATATCTTGATTCCCCATACCACAGATATCCAAAAGGTCGAGACATAAGTGAAATCACGATTGATGAAGTAATTTTGCCTGGTGTCGTTATTGATGTTAGAGGGAGACGTGAATTTGAAGCTATTGGTACAGAAATAATCGCTAGTAATTTGGATTTAAAAGAAAAAGCGGTGCTTTTCAATTTTGGTTGGGATAAGCATTGGGGAACTGAACAATATCAGTCTTATCCATTTATTGGTAAAGAACTCATTGAATACTTAATTAAATCAGGCATTAGACTTGTTGGTGTCGATACCGTGAACATAGATAATTCTAAAGATTTAACCAGACCTGCACATACGTATTTCCTAAAAGAGGAAATCTTAATTGTTGAAAACTTAATGAATTTAGATAAGCTTTATGATAAAAAATTCAGATTCTTTGCCGTTCCAATTAAGGGAAAAAAAGTTGCTGCGATGCCAATACGCGCTTTTGCTGAGATATTATAAAATAAAGGTTTGGTCAAAGCAAATTTGCACAAGCAAAACGTAGTATTCAAAGTTTATACCCGCAATAGACACAAAACTTGTTATGAATCAGAGATGCGGAAATTACTGTTGGTTTTCTTGCTTACGGAATGAAATAATTACTGTATATACAAAGAGACCTAATATAATTCCCCAAAACCCTAAATAAGAACTTATAAATAAAAAGTCCGATACCTGTTCCGTTCCAATTGAAATGCCTAAAACTGAAAACATTCCTCCTATTTCAAGAATGATTCCAAAAAAGGTAAATAGGAGCAATATCAATCCAAATATTAAATTGGGGTACGCATTTGGAACTTCAGTAGTGAGGGGTGTGTCATCAAAAACTTTATCATATGTCTGATTCTGAAAATCCTCTTCAGACTTAATGTTGAACGTTTCTAGCTTTTTATCCCATGCGGCGTAATATTCTCGCAATTTATCTCCATTTTCATCTAAAGCTCCTTGAATGTAGAGAAATCCCATCGCAATTAGTGATACAATTGGACCTAGATAGAAATTTGATGTCCCGCCACTTGTATTTATTTGGCTTAATCCAATTAGTGGAAGTATTGTACTCAGGGAATCTTGAGCATATCCTATGATGCCTGGAATGATAATAACTGTGAAAAATGTTAAAGACGAAGCTACCTGACTAACAGTATAACCTACTCGCCAATTTTTCTTTAGAAGAGAAAAAATACTGGTTAGACATAGGAATCCGTAGAGCACTTCGGCTGATAAGAACCACAATATCACTAAACCGCCAAAAATTCTATAGAAGAAAAGCACTTCACCAGCAATAAGAAGAAGAATGAACAGTAATATCCAGGGCAAAGGAAGAAAAATAAAAAACCAATAGCTCTTATTTCGAACTTTTTCTGAATATTTATCATTAAATAACCGCATAGTTCCCCTAGCTGACATAAATGCTGTTATGAACAGAAGACCATAAACTATCCAAATAATACTAAAAAAAACTGCAGCATATATACCAATTAGTACAAGGCGCATTTCGAGCACAAAAAAGATTTCCGTAACAGCAACGAATACAAGAAGAGATAAGAAGATTAAAATTCCAACTATTCTAGGCAAATGGCTTTCTTTTTTATCCTTTAAGTCAGGAGAAGAATAATATTTCATTTTTAGGAGTGGATTTCTTTCCGGAAATAAGGCATGCACTTTTGTACTCCGATATAAACGTACTAGTTTTATAAAAATGAATAAACACAATAACAAGAAAAAAGGCAAAACATACAGGTTTAAACGTAGTAAAAACCTCGTTTCTCCAAACCTTACAATCAGAAAGGTTAGTGATGTATAGAAGACAGTCATAGAAGTAAATAGAAGAGCAATTAGCTTCAATAGATAGCAAGTTTCTGGTGTCTGCCACAAGAATTTTATTCCATCAAAATAGCGTCGCACAGAAACCATTTTCTTTAATTTTGATTCAGTTGAAACCGAGATCTCCTCCATGGATTTCCCTTTGTCTATTAAGGCGGAAATTAGAGTAAATGTATTTCATTTTAATCTTATATAATTATTGTCACAAAATAGATTTTAAGACGTCAACATTTACTTAGTTTGGTTTTAAGAATTGTTTTTTTAATGCTAAAATATAATGCGAATGAAAATAAAATAGTTGAGAATTAAGAGATAGTTTTAACACCAATATATACCCCTCAACAAATAAATGGAGTTGTCAAGCCTTTGACAAGAATACTTGGATTGGATATTGGTGGCGCAAATATTAAAGCAGCACTGATAACATATTTTGAAGGTGAAATTCAAAACATTAGAACAAAGGCAATATATTTTCCTATCTGGAAAAGACATCACGAACTTTCATCTCTCTTAAACCAATTAAAAGTCAAGTTTTGTAACAATAGTCTTGATTCAGTCGGATTAGTTATGACCGCTGAACTATCCGATGTATATAGGACGAAAAGGGAAGGTGTTCTCGATATATTAAAAATTACTGAGACTGCCTTTGAAAACATTTCAATTCACACTATCGATATTTACGGTGAGATGCGAGATATTGAGGAAGCAAAACGATCGCCTTTGAATTTTGCAGCCGCAAATTGGTGTGCAACAGCAAAACTAATTGCAGAAACTTTTTCAACAGGCTTATTTGTTGATACAGGGTCGACTACCACTGATATTATCCCTTTTCAAGATGGCAATGTTCTTACATTTGGAAAAAACGATTTAGACCGACTTATTTCTGGTGAACTTGTTTATACGGGGGCATTACGAACAAATGTGGCAACAATCGTTACACATGTTCCTGTGAAAAATAAACTTATTCGGGTGTGTCCTGAATATTTTGCAATATCAGCAGACGTTCATTTGGTCTTAGAACATATAACTTCAGGAGAATATTCATGTGAAACTCCTGATGGACGAGGAAAAACAAAAGAATATGCACTTGAAAGATTGGCACGCACAATCTGTGCTGATATTGAACTTCTAGAAACAGAAGAACTTGAAAATATTGCTCAATATGTTTATTTAAAGCAAGTTACAGAGATAAGCAACGGAATTAACCGTGTGATAACTAATGAAATGAAAACTTTTGATCAAAAAATAGAGTGTGTTCTTACAGGGGTAGGAAAGGATTTTCTAGCGAAGCCAGCAGCGCAAAAAGGTGGTATCAAACAATTTCACGACCTTGATGAAATATGGACAGGCGATCTTGCGTTATGCGCTCCTTCAGCAGCCATAGCAATTCTGACAGCACGGCTTTATAGATAAGAGAATTTAAGGTGTATAATAATGACCGAAAAATCGCAAAAGGTTGGTTTAATTTCAGATACTCACATCCCTGTTGTTGCAAAAGCAATTCCAGAAAATGTTATTCATATTTTCAGGAAGAACAAAGTAGCTTTAATCCTTCACGCTGGTGACCTAGTTTCTTTAGCTGTGATAGATGAATTAAATAAAATTGCTCCCGCCGTTCTTGCAGTACATGGAAACATGGATTCTCTAGGAGTATCAACTCAACTGCCTGAAATCAATGAAACAGAAATATTAGGTCATAAAATTGGCGTTATTCATGGAAGTGGTGGTCCTCAAGGATTCATCGAAAAAGTTGAAGATATGATTAGGGGAAAAGATTACGAAATCGTTGTTTGTGGGCACTTACACAATGCATTTGTAGAAAAAAAGTTTGGGAGGCTTTTTGTGAATCCTGGTTCTCCAACTGATAAGCGTTGGGCAGAAAGAAATACTGTTGGAATTCTTGAGATAACATCCCAAGACGTAAATCCAAAGATCATTGAGATTTAAACCTTCTTACAAGCAGCTAATTTCCGAATTTGGTGCGTTTTTCATGGCAAAATGGAGATTACTTTATCTAGATCGCGTAGATCCGCTGTGGACTCAAACTGTGTGGCATGCTACTGCATTATATGTTTCAGCAAACCTCGATACTGCTATGAACACTCTTCTAATTGAATTTACAGACGGAAAACTAGTGAGTTGTGGACAAAGCCAAAATGTGTATTCAGAAGTCAATATTAACTATTGTAAGAAGAATGATATCCCCTTTACAAGAAGAATGACAGGAGGAGGAACTGTCATGCTCGATAAAGGACAGGTTTTTTACCATGTCATTCTTAAAGGCTATCATTTTCCCTTAAAAAACAAAATTCTTTACGATAAAGCACTTAAAGGACCGTTGCAGTATTTAAGATCACTCGGGCTTGATGCTTATCAAGATATGAATGACATTTTAATTGGGGATCGCAAGATCTCTGGGAATGGTGCGGGTTCCATAGAATCTACAGGCGTAGTTTGTGGCAATGTTATTGCCGATTTCGATTATAAGACCTGTGTTGAAACATTAAAATTCCCAACAACAGGATTTAAGCATCGTTTTGCCGAGCTGCTGCCGGCTCATATTACCACGTTAAATCGTGAGCTGAACTGTAAGGAAATGAATCGAGAAGATATAGCCAAAGATCTTACTAAAGCCTTTGAAAAGGCGTTAAAAATCGAGTTTAAACAGGATGAATTAACAGAATGGGAAATAAATAAACTCAATGAATTAAATGAACAATATGTCACTGATGAATGGATCTTCATGCCAGAGTATTACAAAGAGAGTGAAAAGACAAGAGAATTCATTAAAGTAACACGTGGTCTGGGCATTATCCACTTTACAGAAGGATTTGAGGCAGATGTCATTTTAAGAGGCAAACAAATATCGCAAATCGATATTTTTGATAGCGAATATGCGTTTTTAAATGAGTTAACAGGACAAGATATTTTTGAAATTAAACCGTTTCAAGATGCGATCTTAGAGACTTTTAGAAAGAAATTAGAAAAATATTATTATTATACTCAATGATGCTCAATGGAAAATGGCATAAATACGTTCAGCTTTCTTTTTTCCAATTCCTGGTACTTGTTGAAGTCTATTAATAGATGCTGTTGCTATTCCACGTATCGTATTGAAATGTTCAAGAAGTACTTTCGCTAAGGAATCCCCAATTAATGGGATTGACGCTAGAACATAAGATTTCTGATCTTTTTTGGGTAATGTTGACCGTTTTGGTTTTCTGTACCATCGTCCTTGAGGGAGTTTATCATTTTTTCCTTGTTGTTCTCTTTTGATTGTGATTTTTAGAAATGATTTAAACGCATCTATATCGTTTTCAATCGATACTATCGGAGTATTATACACAAAAAGAATTTCCTGTTGTGATCCAACAATTTGTCCCCAAAAAGATGAAAGGTCACCATTTGGATTTATCTCTGGTAAACTAGAAAGATATTCACCACAAAAGCCATGAAGTAAAAGCATATGTCTTTTTATGGGAAATCCGAGTATTTGATCTGTTTTCATAAAATTTAATAACTGTTGCCAGAGCCTATTTGACCTTATTGAGCTGATAAAATCATTGATTCTCTTTCGCTCAATAATAATAACTTGATTGTTTTGATCAATTATTAGAAAATCACCTAATGGCAGTTGTTGCACTTTACATGTTAATCCCAATTCTTGTGCAATTTCGCGTGCAGAATTAGTAATTTCATTCGATTCTCTATTATCTATAATCAACTTCATCTAAATCACTCTGAATGTTATTGAATTTTTAAGAGTTTAAAAATCTAAAGATTAGTCTAATAAATCAAACCAGACAAATTAAAAAAGACAAGAAAAGAATTCGTGACAAAATCAATTATTTCTTTCAAAAAAATTGAAAGCGTCAATGAAGTGAGCTAGTAAACTTAAAGGGAGTTCAGAAAAAAGAGGATTTACAAAGGATATTTCACATGGTCTCTTCGATGGTCCTTTGTATTGGAGCAACTTGTATAATATTATCCTCAACAATCTTAGTTTCATTCAACAATGGACAGTCTTCTTTAAGAATCTCCCATAAATCATGTTTCTTAAGAGCACATTTGTTTTCATAATACCAGAAATCACATACATATTTTCCAAGTAGACACATTTTCAAATACGTCCTTTTAAAGTTGTTAGTTTCATTGATTTCGTTGTGTCCTTTGATCGTTATACCACGACTACTGAATATGTCTCGCGGTGTATAAATGGGTTTGAGAGGTCATTATAAGTAAATTTTTGATGACTCTACATTAGACAAATAAAATATCATGAGCAGATAAAAGGAAGAATTCTATTTTCTTAAATTAGTTCTCATCACCGATCTTCTATTCAGGGTTTTGGACTAACTTCAATAGATCCTAAAATACGAATTCATCGAATTTTCATTTCTTAAATAAACGATCCTAATTTTTAAAAACTCACCTAAGATTTGGCGTGATAACTAGAAGAGTGTGAAAAACCATAATCTCTCACTAAAGATGGCAATATCATCTTAGACAACTCCACACTTCAACTTAAAAAATCCAAAAGTTTCATATTGCTGTTTAGCATTCATTATAATGACCTTCATAGAAATGGAGAATATTTACTGCATAGTCTTCGGATGATCAGATATGAGTGGAGTAGTTCGTTTCTGCAGA
>JAEOSF010000105.1 GCA_016840515.1 Candidatus Borrarchaeum yapensis
AGGCCCATTATAATCCTTAATAGTCTCAACACCATTTATCATAATTTTTTCGCCTTCTATTGTGGGCTCAAAACCTAGCGAGCGGTGAAAATTAATTGAGGTATCATTCTTTGCATTAGCAATAAGATATATTTGATCGCATCCAATCTCCTTCACTGCTTGTATAAACCTATCATAAAGTTTTGTAGCTAATTTGTGTCTCCTTTCCTCCGGCATGATGCAGATATTATGCACATATGCAACTCTATCATTAACTTGAGAGGTCCATCCCAGAATGTGGCCGATTATATTACCCTGTCTTTCTGCCACAAAACATGTATTTGCGAAGAATCTTGTAAGACAATGGTAAATTGAATTTCTTTCTTTAGGTATTGGTGCACAATTATCTGTAAATTTAATTATTCGCAAGAAATCTTTTTCTTCAACTTTTCGAATCTGAATTTCTGTCATAAAGTCCACCTTTCTAATTGTTATATCATTTTGGTGATTTCTTAAAGTATAGCCTCTTTCAATGCATCCCAACAGCTGCATTTCGGCTTTGTTGAAACTTTAGGAACTACTTCTGCGAATAATTTCTTTGCTTTATCGATGTTTTTGCCCATCGTGGTGAGTATTTCATCAGTGGTTACTGGTTTATCTGCCCATACGTCATAATCAGTAACCAATGCAATTGAGCCATAACAAATCTCTGCTTCCCTTGCCAACACGCACTCAGGGTAAATAGTCATCCCAACAACATCAGCTTCCCATTGTCTAAAAAGTCGACTCTCTGCTCTTGTAGAGAATCTTGGACCTTCAATGCAAACGTATGTACCTCCATTGCTGATTTTGATTCCAAGTTCTTGACCTTTTTTACTAAGTAAATCCCGTAATTCAGGGCAAAACGGATCTGCAACTGAAATATGGCAGACTTTTCCTCCATCATAAAAAGTACTCTGTCTATTTTTTGTTCTATCGATAAATTGATCTAGCACTAAAATATCACCAGGAGCAAATTTTTCTTGTAAAGATCCGCATGCGTTTGAAGATAAAATTCTCTTAACACCGATCTCTTTTAAAGCCCAAATGTTGGCTCTAAAATTAATTTTATGAGGTGGGATCTGATGGCCTTTGCCGTGTCTGGGTAGAAAGGCAATATTTCTTCCTTGATATTCTCCAATAGTTATAAGATCGCTGGTTTTTCCATAGGGAGTATAAACTTTGATTTCTTTAGCTTCACTTAGCATTTCTTGCTCATAAATTCCAGAGCCACCAATTATCGCAATATCAGCCTTAAATTCAGAACTCAATTTTGTTTTCTCCAAAAGATTGATTAATTTTACACGCTCGTTCATTTTAAGATTCTAAAGAATTATATAATTTGATAGAATATTTGATTTTTCACTTACTAAAAGGTGAAACATTAGTTGCAAGAGGACAAATTCAACTGTGAATTGATGACGTGGGAGCGCTTTAACAAGCTTTCTAAGATTGTTTCAAAGAGGATTATAGAATCTAATTACATACCTGACATGATAATAGGATTAGCTAGAGGTGGTTGGGTTTTTTCAAGAATACTCTGTGATTATATCGGGGTGAAGGATTTACTTAGCTTAAAGGTTGAGCATTGGGGAATTACCGCAAGTCCAGATGGTGAAGCCAAATTAAAGTATCCATTAAACACGGATTTAACGGGCAAGCAAATATTGGTCGTAGATGACATCACAGATACCGGAGAAAGTCTATTAAAAGCTATTGAACATATTAAATCTCTCAAACCATCAACAATAAAGACCGCAGCCCTCTTACATATTGAGGGTTCAAAATTCGTACCTGATTACTTCGCTGAGGAGATTACCTGGAGATGGGTCGTATTTCCTTGGAACTTCATTGAGGACATGTGCAATATCCTTCCAAAAGCGATGCAATTTTTTAAAGATGAACTTGATATTAGTTTAACGAAAGAGAATCTAAAAAATAATTTTAAAATTGATATTAATGAGGAGATTATACAAGAAATTCAACGCGAATGTAAAAGAAGAGAAGTCTTAAAATAAATTTCCCAATTTTCCAATTGAGTCATTTCTGTTAAGTTATTTGAACTTCTTTATTGCTTCGCCAGACAACGAATCCTATTATCACTATCAACATCACTGATAGAATCCCAGAAATTAATGGTTCATCTTTCAGTTTCATTATTGCAGGTGCAAAAAGAAGGCTTACAAGGTTTATTACCTTAATCATAGGATTTAATGCAGGACCTGCAGTATCTTTTAGTGGGTCACCAACCGTATCACCAATTACAGATGCTTTATGCTCTTCTGATCCTTTTCCTCCGTAGAAACCGTCTTCTATCTTTTTCTTCGCGTTATCCCAAGCGCCACCAGAGTTTGCCATGAAAACAGCCAATAGCTGACCAGTCAGTATAACTCCGGCTAGAAAAGCACCTAATGCCATCTCCTTTAGAACCAGACCTACTATTATTGGTGATAAAATTCCCAATAGAGCTAATCCTATTAGTTCTTTTTGAGCTGCGGCTGTACATATAGCCACTACTTTGGCATAATTAGGCTTAACAGTCCCTTTCATAACACCAGGGATCTTAAACTGCTTGCGAACTTCATTTATAATCCTTGAAGCCCCTCTACCTACGGCCCTGATCGATATAGCGCTGAATAGGAATGGTAGTGCTCCACCAATAAGCAAACCTACAAATATAATTGGATCAGCGATATTCAATCCAATTTCTTTCATTCCAGTAGCCTCAGCGTATGATGCAAACAAAGACACAGCTGCGATAACTGCGGAAGCAATTGCTATAGCTTTTGTTACAGCTTTTGTTGTATTACCTGAGGCATCCAATCTAGCCAATATCTGTCTTGTCTTTGGACTTAATCCAGACATTTCAGCTATACCATTAGCATTATCTGCTATAGGTCCAAATGTGTCCATTGAAACATTATTGCCTGTAAGAGTAAGCATGCCTATACCAGCAAGGGCAACTCCGTACATGGCAAAAATTGCTCCTGCACCGGAGAAGACTATCACTGATACCACTATAGTGAATGAGATAACCATAAGCGTCCATACAGTACTTTCGAAACCTAAAGCTAGACCATTGAGTAAGAGCGGGGCGGGTCCAGTTTTGGAAGATTTTGCCAATTGATCAACTGGTTTTTTGAGTGGGCTTGTGTAATAATCTGCCAGCTTATTGAAGCTTATTGCCAAAATTATGCCCATAGTAGTCGCCAAAAAGACTCTCAAATCGTGAACATAGAAGTAAGCTAATATGAAGAAGCTTGAAATAGATATGGCTGATGATAAATCATAAGAAAGATCCATTGCTTTGAACGCATCTTTCTTCGTTAGACTATCTGGCCAAAGGGAGACGGCATAAGTTCCTACGATAGTACTAATCACACCAATTGCTCTGACCAATAATGGGAAGATTATCCACTTAAAATCGAAAGGTTCAATGGCAAGCGCCAAAAGCATTGCAGCGACCATTGTAACTTCATAAGACTCAAAAATATCAGACGCCATGCCTGCACAATCCCCAACATTGTCACCTACCAAATCCGCAACAACGGCAGCATTTCTGGGATCATCTTCTGGAATTCCTTTTTCCACTTTACCTACAAGGTCTGCTCCAACATCAGCGGACTTTGTATAAATTCCACCTCCGACTCTCATAAATAGAGCAAGAAGTGTTCCCCCGAATCCGAAACCCAAGAGGACTTCAGGAGCATCCTGAAGATAACTCATAAAAATAATCGTTCCACCTAAAAGTCCTAATCCGTCCGTGAGCATACCAGTTATTGTGCCAGATCTGTAAGATATCTTAAGACTATTCTTGAAACTCTTACCAGCTGCATGAGCTGTTCTAATATTGCCTTGTACTGCCATGTTCATGCCCAGAAATCCTACCATCCCTGAGAAAAAGGCACCCATAAGAAATGCTCCTGCTCTCCCCAAGGATATCGATAATGGAGCATCAGCAACATGAGCTGTCAAATATAGAACTATGGCTAATACTCCTATCAGAAGTAGGATGGATTTGAACTGTTCACGAAGATAAGCGTTAGCCCCTTGTTTTATACCCTGCCAAACATCCAACATTTTACCAGAGCCTTTAGGCTCTCTTAAAACGTATCTTGTAAGTAAAGCAGCATAAACTAAAGCACCTAAGGATATCGCAATTATGCTCCAGAGAGCTATACTTTCAAATTGAGACGGAGTTACCAACTTCTAAATTCCACCATGAAGCGTTAAATAAAGCGGAAGATAATGCTTTTTAAAAATTTCGGAAAAATATGGAAAATTATAACTGATGAATTAAACATTTTTTTCTAGCTATATTATTAGAAAAGTTTATATTTTTAATGTACAGTAAGCCTAATCTTGACATAACTGAATACCCAGAAACTATAAAACCCCTAAAAGATTTTTCGTTATCTGATGTCACTTTAAATAAATCTATTTTTGGAGTGTCAGTCTTAATGC
>JAEOSF010000106.1 GCA_016840515.1 Candidatus Borrarchaeum yapensis
TGAATTATGGATACAACCACGGCGCTTTAATGGATGAATTGAGATCCGTGTTAAAGGAACGTGTGCTTGTATCTGCCTAATTTTTTTTAAATCATACATGAATAACACAATTGTACGTTGTCACAGTTTCTCAAGATCTGTACAATTCCTTATTTTTTCTTATTTTAACTATATTCTAAGTTAATTTTAAGATCGAAACTCGCTTTCAAGTGTCTTAACGGCTCACAATTGAGTTATGATTGTCCATGTTGAGGTTCATTCCGTTTTTCGGAAGTTGTATATAGGATGATGACGTTTTTTAACTAAGAATCATTAGGGGATAAAAGGAATGAATAAGCATTGGATTGTATTCCTCGTAACGTTCCTGATGATTGGGACATTGTTTAGCAGTACTATAATGGTCGCTGAAGGGGTGCCGTTGAGCTTTCTGGAACCATCAATGGCGCTAACATCGCTGACCACACGACCAGTGGGAAAGCGTTATCGGTAAGTGTGTCGAGGCCCGTTATAGTTGCATGGAGGGTATATAACGGCGGACCAGATATTGTGTATTTGCTTTACATCGATGTCGCAGTCTCGACGATCACAAAAGTGCTCTTCTGGGAGTTTGAAAACCAGGTATGGAGCGGTACGCTGGATGTAAATGGTAACGACTGGGATAGGGGTACCAGCGATACAGTCTCCGTTAACCCAGGCGACTGGGATAAAGGCACTCTCACCTTAGATCTCACCGAATACCAGGACGTGCTCAGCGGCAGAACAGTCAAACTAACCCTTGCGTTTACTTTGGAAGGAAAGGGAACAGATGGAAGCATTGAAGACTTTGTGGTCAGTCAAACAGTCTACCTTCAATTCACTGAATAATAATCCCTATTTTCTTTTTTTTGAATATTTTGAAAATTAGTGAATTACCTGAACCAATTACTTTTCTACCTGCTTTTTTTTTTCAAAGTGTAAATATCTACAGAAAAAGGGGGCTCACACTCCTTGAGCGAACTTTCTCTGTAGCTATCATAAGTATTAATAATAGTAATCACTCCTAATACCAATTCACTAAATAATCGAAATCAGTCAACTTTCGTCATTTACGTGGAGGAAAAACCATGAAAAATACTATTGAGAGTCTAACAAAAGCATTTATTGGAGAGAGTCAAGCTAGAAACCGATATACCATGTATTCTAAGGTCGCAAGAAAAGAAGGCTTTATACAAATTTCACAACTTTTCATTGTAACTGCAGAAAATGAAAAAGAACATGCAGAACAATTATGGGAATGGATCCAAAAATTAAAAGGGCAAAGCTCTGAGGATTGGGGAGAAATCAATGTGCCAGCAGCTGCGCCAACTGGTTTTGGTACAACCGCTGTCAACCTAAAAGGTGCAATCGCTGGAGAAAACTATGAATACACAGAGATGTATCCGGAGTTTGCAAAAATCGCAGAGAGCGAGGGATATCCAGATCTCGCGGAACAGTTAAGATCAATTGGACTCGCAGAAAAACATCATCGTGACAGATATAAAGCTCTTCTAAAAGAAGTAGAGGCAGGAACAGTCTTTAAAAAAGCCACTCCAGTAGATTGGGTCTGTTTAGAATGTGGTTACGTCCATAACGGAACTGAGCCACCAGAAGAATGTCCATCTTGCGGTCATGAGAGAAATTATTACGCAGTCTTATGCGAAAAGTACTAAGTCTAAAGCAATTAATAGCTGCTGCAAGCAGTATATAACCCTCCCACTTTTCTTTTTTATAGTTAATGAAGAAACTCTTTTTTGTTGTTACGTTAGATGTATTACGTTTTTTTTATTGCGAATTAGGGTAACAAATTAAAAAATCTGTTTTTATTTGAGTTCGTGATCCAAAATTAACATTTATAACTGCGAATGTTTCACTTCTTTTCTATATTCCTACAGTCTTTAGAAACAATCTTCGGAGGTTTCGAATTTGGCAAGCACACGAATTGAACCAGAAGAAAAAGATGTGGAAATTGGTTATTTTGCTGGAACAGGCAATTATGATCCTGATATCTTTGAGGACGCAAAAGAAATCAAAATATATACGCCTTATGGCGCTCCTAGTGACCTTGTTCTTGTCGGTTGGATTAAAGGCAAAAAAGTTGCGTTTATACCTCGCCATGGAAGACATCACACAATTCCGCCATTCCGTGTAAACTATCGTGCAAACGTCTGGGCAATGAAGGAATTGGGTGTGAAAAGGATTATTTCTCCTGCAGCGGTGGGATCATTACAGCCCGATTTTATCAAGCCTTATGAATTTGTAGTTAGTGACCAGTTTTTTGATCGAACTACAATACGTCGACCCTTGTCATTCTATGAAGGAGGACTAACAGGGCATGTACCATTTTCTGATCCAACTTGTGATGAATTAAGACGCGTAATTCTCGATACTGCACGCGAACTTTGGCCAAATAATGAAATTGTTGTCCATCCTACTCCAGAGGAGGAAAAAGAGAATAAAATGTTCACATATGTCTGTATGGAAGGTCCACGTTTCTCCACACGTGCTGAATCGCTCTTTTATAAAAACCAAGGATGGTCTTGTGTTGGTATGACTGCATTTTCTGAGGCTTGCTTATGTCGAGAGGCAGAAATATGTTTCGCAAGCATTGCTTTAATTACTGATACGGACGTTTACGGCTTGCTTCCGGTCACTGCAGAACGAGTCGCCAAATCTATGAAAGCAAACGTCAAAAACGTGAATAAACTCCTATTTGAGGTTATTCCAAGAATTCCGACGGATAAAGAATGCTCTTGTAACACCGTGTTAGATTATTCACTCTATTGATGCTGCTTATGAATACGCGTCCTCAGCCTATAATTAGCCTTATTTTTTGCTTTTTTCTTTTCTCCTTTTCTAACATGATGAACCAAAAAAAATCTGAGCATATTGTAAATCGTTAAAAAAGAAAAAAGATTATTAGGAGACTTGCGAGAGGTTTCCTAAAGTATGAATAGACCAACAAGAATTAATTTAACCCTCTTCTTTTGCTGCCGCTTTTTTAGCGAATTCAATGTCTAACATCAGTAAAGCAGCGCCAGAATCACCCGCAAGTTTCACCTGATTATAGACCTTCTCAGCACTCTCTTCTTCTTCTACCTGTTCATCAATAAACCATTGTAGAAAAACTTCTGTAGCATAATCATTCTCTGATTTGGCCATAGAAACTAAGTTGTTTATCATACCAGTTACTTTTCGCTCATGTTCTACAACTTCTTCCGTAACATGTAAAGGTGAATTCCAATCAGTTTGAGGCTGCTCAATTGTTTGGAGAGTTACTCTTCCTCCTCGTTCGACGATATGCTTGAAGATCTTCATTGCATGTGTTTGTTCTTCCGCTGCATGTACAGTCCAGTATTTCGCAAATCCAGGAAGATTTTGTTTGTAGAAATATGTAGCCATCGAAAGGTAATAATACCCGCTCCATAACTCCCATTTTACTTGATCGTTTAGGGCATTTCTCATGGTATCACTAAGAGTCATTTCTTTCACCACATCAAATTTTAGTTTTGTATAAAAAAAATCAATTTTTAGAAATTATTGAACTACTATATTGTGGATTCGATCTTTAAAGCAACTGTTTGGTGCAAATCAAAAAAAGAAAAAGAAATTCTGGGCTGTTTTCTCATGGCAATTCCTAAACTGTTAAGGGTTTGTTTAATCTCCTTTACTGGCAAGTGCACGATCCATCATGATTAACGTTTGTCCAGACTCACCTGCTAGTTTAAGTTGTTGATAGACCTCGTCAGAACCATCTTCTTCTTCTACCTGTTCGTCTATAAACCACCATAGAAATTCTTCAGTAGCGTAATCATTCTCTGATTTGGCCAACCTCATAAGTTCATTTATCATGCCAGTTACTTTTACTTCGTGTTCGTAAACCTCTTCTAGAACACTCAAGGGAGAATTCCATTCTGAAGGGGGTTGATCTATTGTTTTGAGGGTTACGCGTCCTCCTCTTTCGATTATATAATCAAAGATCTTGATTGCATGCTGCTGCTCTTCCTTTGCATGTTTTCTAAAAAACTTTGCAAACCCAGGTAGGTTTTGCTCATAGAACCAAGTTGCCATCGACAGATACATGTATCCAGAGTATAACTCCCACTTAACTTGCTCGTTAAGAGCATCTCTAATGTTGTCCTTTATAGGGGGCATTCTTTACACCACGCTAAAGTTCATTTTGCAATAGCAAACCAAAATAACAAGCTAATATATGTTCATTGTAGTCTTTAAAATAACTGTTTAGTGCAATTCGATAAGCCTTTATTCTACCTGAAAATAGGGTTTCCAAAGTATTTCAGGTAGAATCTGGCTAAACATAAACAACAATGCCATTGGTGAGAAAAGTTGGATAGATGGAAGTTCTTCGATATTGGACACAGAGACCTATTGTTATGTAACCCAATGAACGAAGAGAAATTCGAGAAACTGTGTAGGCTTTTCAGACTTGAA
>JAEOSF010000031.1 GCA_016840515.1 Candidatus Borrarchaeum yapensis
TTAAGGAATTATCGATTAACGGATGATATTGGTTTTAGATTTTCTTCAAGGGACTGGGCAGAGTGGCCTCTTACTGCAGGTAAATATGCATCATGGCTATCCACAACTTCAGGACAATGTATTAATCTATTCATGGACTATGAAACTTTCGGAGAACATCATTGGACAGATTCAGGTATCCATTGGTTTTTACAGGCACTCCCTGATGAAATTCTCAAACATAAATCCCTTGATTTTGCCACACCAAGCGAAATTGTTGAAAAAAATGCTCCAATTGGTGGTGAGATTAGTATAGGAGACTATGAAACAATTTCATGGGCCGATGAGGAACGAAGTACCGAGAGTTGGATTGGGAATTGGATGCAACAAGAAGTTTATCAAGAGTTATTGGCTTTGGAAAAACCAGTGAAAGAAATTGCTGATAAGACTCTAATTCAAATATGGCGAAATTTCCAGGCGAGTGATCATCTTTATTATCTAGCAACCTTTGGCGGAGGACCTGGGGAAGTTCATAGCTATTTTAGTCCTTACAATAATCCTTTTGAAGCATATTCAATTTATATAAGAATAATTGCAGATTTCGCGCGAGTGGTGAACGAACGAAAAAAAAGCAAACTGACGAACAAAGTGAATTAGAAAAGGTTACTTTGAAGAGATTTTTTTTATTTTTTTTTAAATTGTCTTCCAGAAGCCACAAGAACAGCGTAAAAGTCGGTTTAATTTATAAAGTAAAGCTCCACATCTAGGACAGTGACCATATAAAGAACTATTCAACTCTGAATGAGTCTTAATAGAATCAATATTGCTACTCACGGTTTATCAAGCGTATTAGTATATTTCTACCTTATATGGATAAGAGAGGCTTTTATGTAAGTGAAAAACACAAAGGAAGAACTATTAGAAACGCAAAAGTGTTTCAAGTTTGTTTAAGGGTAACCATAATGGGTGAGAACGATGGATAGAAAGACATTTTTCCTGATCTTAATTCTAACAGCAATATGGGGTACCGGCCCAGTTACTGCACGATTTCTTGTGGGGGTTTCAGGCGAAATCTCTCCGACTGTTCTCGCTCTTATTCGGTGGATACTTGGGTTTACATTGCTATTCTTCGTTCTTAATAGAAACCAATGTCTAAAGGAAACTGCATATACTCTCAAAACAGATTGGCGACATTTTCTTGCAATTGGCGTTGCGGTTGCAGCCTACGGTTTATTGTTTCTATTTGGAGTCAGCATAACTTTTGCAACAAATGCTGCATTACTAACTAATTTACATCCCGTTTGGATAGTTATTTTATCATATATTTTCTTAAATAAGAGAATTTCGTCTCGAACAGTGCTTGGAATTGCGACAGCATTGATTGGGATGTTATTTGTTGTAACCCAAGGTGACCTTTCATTATTGGTTATCAATTCAGAACGGTTTCTTGGCGATTTTTTTGTAATACTCTCTGCCTTAGCATGGGCTATTCAGTCTCTTCTTGCTCGTACATATGGAATCAAGAAATACGGTGGGTTGCAAACAATGACCTTGAGCGCTCCATTTGCCATTATAGTTTTGGTTCCTTTCGCGCTCATTCTTGGGGATATAAGAACACTAGTGTCTGTATCTTTGATTGGATGGCTTGCGATATTACACTTCAGCTTGATTATTAGTGGCGTAGGCTATGTACTGTGGTATTTGATCCTCGACAGAATGGAGGCTACGCAAGCAAGCGTTTGGCTATTGATTATTCCCGTCTACACTATTATTTTTGCATTTTTTTTATTAAGCGAACCTATTACCATAAGTGTCGTTGGTGGGGCTGTGATTCTTCTAATAGGGATTTATTTGGTGGAAACAGCGCGTAGCCATTAACCTAGATCCTCTGTTAGGAGGGAGTGATTACTTGTACAAAAAAGAGGCAGTTAATGAGCCCCTCATCAAAGCGGCTGCCATCTAGTCCTCACCATGAAACAACAGGTTATAGTTAATTCTTCTCACACGCTTATAAATGATAAAGATCTCACGGAACTGGTGTTCTTGTGTCGGATCTGAAATTTCTCATTAAATACCACTTTTAAGTGCTATAATTTCTTTGACTTCTACAAGCTGCCATATATAACTTCTCTCTTCCTTGACTATGGATTCAAGCGGTTCTTCAGGTGAATGACCAAGAGCCTTCAAGATATTTTTTGAGAGATTCTTATCCTTAATTAATTGAACAAATTTTTCTCTTATTATCTTCTTCTCACTATCGCCTGTAACTTCCATAAGGCGTCCCAATAATGTTACAAATGAATAATCTGATAAATCTCTACTATATCTGTCGACTTCAACGGAAACATGAGGGTCTTGCTGGAAGAACTCAATTTTTTTTCCATACTTTGTGGATAGGAAATACATGTGCTTGCCATCAAAAACGTAAAGAAATGGCGCAATATAGGGATGTTCTTCGCCTTTAAAAGCAATTCGACAAACATATTCATTAATAATTAATTGGTCATATTCCATTCTGTCCATTTGTGGGATTTTTTCAATTCCCATAGATATCCTCTCATTCCACTTAAGTTTCAATAGTTACCACAGTGAATCTTAGATTATAAAGCTTATCAGAATTCCTTCTCTTTGTCAACAAATGTTTTGTCAGGTTAGATGGAGCAAAACAAAAAAAATGATGTTATCTATAGATAATACAATCATGATTTTTAAAAAATAATGGCAAAAAAGAGTTGAGATTTTATGACGTTCTCAATTGTTGGTTATGATCCTAACACTGGTGATTTAGGGGTTGCTGTACAGAGCAAGTTCATGTGTATCGGAATCGTAACTCCATTTGCGAAAGCAAATGTTGGAGCTATTGCAACTCAATCATGGATAAACACAACTTACGGTCCGCGAGGTATTGAGATGCTAGAAACAGGTATGAGTGCAAAACAATCCTTAAAAAAACTCATATCAACTGATGAAATGCGAGAATACCGCCAAGCAGCGATAATTGATGCAAAAGGAGAAGTTGATACATTTACAGGTAAGGACTGCTTCTATTGGGCAGGACACATCATTGGAGACAACTTCAGTTGTCAAGGTAATATTTGTTACGAAGGAACTGTTGAAAGCATGGCTAAAGCGTTTGAAACTCAAAAAGGAGATTTAATCGACAAATTGCTTGCAGCAATGAAAGCTGGCGATGAAGAAGGAAGAGGAGACGTTAGAGGGAAACAAGCTGCTGCGCTTTTGGTTGTACGTGAAAAAGGTGGTTATGAAGGCCTAAATGATCGTTACGTTGATATTCGAGTTGATGAGCATTCAGAACCTATTAAAGAACTCTGTAGAATATTTGAACTCTATGATCTGACTTTCCTTGCCAGAGAAGATACATCAAATTTGTTGACGATTGAAGGAGAAATTTCAACAAAAATCAAGCAGATTCTTATAGAGCTTGGTTATCTCAATGAAGCTGAAGCAACGCAAGGTTATGGCTGGGAAAAAGTAGAGAAAGATGCCCTAGAGGCATGGATTGGAATTAACAATTTCGAAAGCAAATGGCGTGATGATGGTACGATCTGGAAATCAATCTACGGCTATATGATGAAAGAAAAAGGAACGTCTTTTGTTTCTCTCAGAAAAATGTCAGAATGACAAAAGGGAGACATAATAACAATATTTTGAAAAACTACTGGTGCTTCTTCACAAAAAATTATTGTTTTGATGGTTAGACTTCTTTAACCATATAAATGGTTGGTTAGATATATATTACCTATAGGTGAACCTACTATGAGCATTGTCATCAATACCAAATACACAAACAAAAAACCCTATTATTATGTGTATGTAGTCTATGGTGAAGGCAATAAAGAAATCCATTATATTGGTAGTGCAAAAAACCCAATATCATATGAAAAAGCATTGTATAAAGTCAAAGAGATCCTTAAACAAGAAATGCAGAAGAAACTTCACCATGCAGAAACACGAGCCGAGAACTTAAAGAATGAATACCTTTCTAAATAGGTCAAATATATCTAACCTATATATGCTGCTTTTTTCTATTGTTGTGTTTTTTGCATTGTCTATGGCTAATAAAAGATTCATACTATTTTGACTGTTCTAAAGGCTTTTCTCATAGATTTAATGAGTTCTTGTGTGATTGAACCAGGATAAAATGCTAAAACTGCTTGATTTAATTCCTCCAGGGATACTTCTCCGCTTATTCTGCAGAAAGCACCCAGAATACCCGTATAATGGTTATTTGAGGATTCTTCATCAAGTTCCTTCATTGATACAACATCGACATCAACTGTTGCTGTAGTAAATTCTATACCAAAGAACTCGATTAACTCATGTGGAGTGTGTGATGAATTCACAAGGAGAATACCTGCCTTTTTTAATCCCTCTGTGACGTTCAGCACCTCTAATATTGAGTCATCAAAGACTATGGTGTAATCAGGACAGCAGATCGGTGGGCAAACAGGCAATTTTTTATTGCCGATGTGAATCGCAACTCGAAGTATTGCCTTTGGCGTTGTATTTGTCGTATAGTCAGGTTGAAAGATTTGAGTATATTTATTTCTATAAGCCATAGCTTCGGAGAGGATCTCTGCCGCTAAAAGGACATTCATTTCCCCGCTTCCGATTAAGAGGACCTCTTTATTGTTAGGCATCACCATATAAGATCATCTTTTCATTAATTAAGAGCATTTATCGTCTGTACTTTGTAGATTCACCTTTTCTTTGGCTGTTCAAACTATATAGAGCTCCAAGTGCTTCTTGTCAACAAATTTCCATAGCAGATATGTATGTATCAAAAGATGGATTTTTAAGTAATAGTAGAGTTTTTTGTTTGAGCCATATGAAGAAAGTATATGTGATTTTTTTCATAATATTATTTGTCACTGCTTCTATTTTCGTTGTAATTCAACCCAGTCAAGGCCAATTTGGTGAAACCAACGAGAATTTTATGTGGGGCGTCGAATATAACCCTTTCAGAAAATATGCAGACCCAGAACGCGATTTAGATATCATTAGCAATAGTTCGGTTCAATGGATTCGCGTGGTTTTTCGTTGGAGAATTATTGAGTCCGCAAAAAATATACATGATTTCACTTTTTACGATAATTTCGTTGAAACCGCGACAAATAAAAGTTTAAAGATTTTAGGCGTAGTAGGTTCAGGATACGATTTTGAAATCCCAGATTGGGTTAAAGCCGAAACTCCAACCGGCTTTGGAATAGACAATCCAAATTATGTCACGTATTGGAAAGATTATGTAAGAAAAACAGTAGAAAGATATGATACCATAGAATATTGGCAAGTTGAGAACGAACTCAATCATATCCCCGCTGAACAAAGATTCGGAGATTTTGGGAGTTATAGACGAAATGGTGACTGGAATAGCGAAAAAATTCAAGAGATTGTAACAGAAGGGGCGAGGATTGTAAAATCACTCATAGGTCGTAAAGTCATAATAAATGTTGAAGTGGACAATCCCTCGTATTTCTTTTTTGCTCGAAATATAACTGAGGTGTGGGATGTAGATTACGATATTCTGGGCTTAGATTTCTATTCATATTTGATAGATGCATCTGATCCCACCTCTGGAAACACTATCGAATTCTACATCGATAATTCTCGACAATTCAAAGAAGATGTTATTATCTGTGAGACTGGCTACACAACATGGACCGCAAATCATACCCTGGAGAAACAAGAAGAATTTATTGAAATTACAGCGAGAAAAGCATACGAAAAGAATGTATTGGGCTATTTTGTGTATAAGTTTCACGATACGGCAAAAAATAATGAAAGAAATTTACCGGAGCCATATTATGGTCTTTTAACTAATACAAAAGGATTCAAACCAGCTTGGTTTAGGTATCAACAAATAATTACAGAAAGCAGCACAAGTTCGACAAATACTCAAGATATGGTTTCTGTATTTGAACCTCCTGTGGTTTTCTTAGTGATGGGAGTAGTTGGTATCATCATCGGAGCATTCATTTGGAACAGAAGACGCTAGGACTTCTCTTATGATAAACGAGATTCAGGCTAACATCCAACCTGAAGAATGGAGTTTTCTTGGATTAAAAATTTATTAAAATCGAATTGGTAAAGGAGTTTTTGGGTTTATAGTAGTTCTTTAACTTGTCTGAAAAGTTTTTAAGGAAGCTCTCAGAGAGTATAAAACTAAACTTGATATCTGAAGGAGGAATTTTAATGCAATTCTCTATAGCGTTCCTGATTGACTTTATTGTTTTTGTAGCTATTGTGGCGATTTCTGTGGCCATAACTTGCTGGCTTTGGGGCTATTCGAGATATAAATACTCATGGGGATCAGCTATCGTTACTGGAATTATAGCCGCTATTGTTTGGATTATTTTTAGAATGTTACCGCTCGGTCGTTATACTTTGGCCATTGCATTTGTTGCAGTCTTTTTAGTGATTCTTCTTGCACTTCGTCACTTTTGGCCTAAATTTTCTGAATGGCCAACAGCGTTTCTCGGTACCCTTGTTTGTATAGTTATAGTCATTGTCATTTGGCTGGTAATTTCATTTATCATTGCAGGGCTGGGTTTGATAGCAGGATATCTGCCGCCAATCTGAGTCTATGACACTAAAATCTAAAAAACCCTTTCCTTTTTTTTAAGACGGTCATATGAGTTTTTTGAGAAGATAAAATATACTAAGAGATAATGAAATTCAAGATAAAGAATGAAGAGCCGAAATTGATTATTATAAAAAAAAGGCGAAAAAGAGAAAAATTGGCTCGGGATAAACTATGCAACTTGTGCAATTATTGCAAGAATAGCGCCTATTATAACGAGTAATCCCCCGAGACCAAGTACAATTATTCCAAAAATTAGGGCAAGTATTATGTATACCCACTCATCTAACTGATCTGCAACGCGGAGAACTATAATTATTATACCGATAATTATTGATACAGCCGCCCCAATTAAGGCACCAAGAGCACCTAGCGTACTTGGGACACCACCAATACCGATTCCCACGAAACTCAGCGCACCCAGAACGATCATAAGGATTGCACCGACAATCACTAGTATCCATGCCGCTAATAAAATACCACCAGACGGTCTAGCCATACAATCACCATTTCAATATCTTATTTTAGGTTAGGATGGACCCGTATCCCTAGTATATAACTTGTTCGCATTCAAGTTTATTGAGAAAAATGGACTCAAACAAATATCATAGAAGAAATCAACTTTCTGAGAATCAACTAATGATTTTTTGAACACTATCATTTCTAGATCGAATAAGTGCCAAAAACAAGGAATAAGGATATCTCTAATATTAAAGAAAAAAAGGAAAAAAGAAAGGGATTATACTTTTGGCAAGATTTCGAGCGATTTATCGATTTGTTCCTGTGGCATTTCATAGTCAACAAGGTTTCCAGCGAGATATTCTTCATATCCTTTTAAATCAAAATGACCGTGTCCGCTGTAATTAAAAGCAATCACTTTTTCTTCACCAGTTTTTTTACATTTTTGTGCTTCTCTGATCACTGCAACGATAGCATGATTGGTTTCTGGCGCTGGAACGATCCCTTCTGTCTTTGCAAAGATCACTCCTGCTTCAAAGGTTTCTATTTGATGGTATGCAACGGACTCCAAGATACCTTCTTTTTGCAGTAGACATAAACTGGGGGCGTCTCCGTGGTATCTTAATCCTCCAGAATGAATTGGTGGTGGGACAAACTTGTGCCCAAGAGTGTACATTTTCACTATAGGAGCTAACTGACCAGTATCTCCGTAATCGTAGGCATAAGGTGCTCTTGTCAATGTAGGAACCGCCTTCGGCTCAACAGCAATAAATCGGATATCTTTTCCTTTCAATTTGTCTGGAACAAACGGATAAAAGAACCCTGCAAAATTACTGCCGCCTCCAACGCAGCCAAGCATCATATCAGGATATTCCCCAATCTCTTCAAACTGTTTTTTAACCTCTAGACCTACAATTGTTTGGTGTAGCAAGACGTGGTTGAGCACGCTTCCTAGACTGTACTTCATTTTATCGTCGTGTAGAGCGTCCTCCACAGCTTCAGATATTGCTAGACCAAGGCTTCCAGGATGGTCTGGGTTTTCCTTTAAAACGCTTCGTCCGACCTCTGTATTATTAGAAGGACTTCGGAAAACTTCGCTGCCATAAATCTGCATTAATACGCGTCTATATGGTTTCTGGTCGTAACTGACACCAACCATATATACACGGCATTTTATGTCAAACAGAGCGCATGCGAGGGAGAGAGCACTTCCCCATTGCCCTGCACCTGTTTCAGTTGTAATTCTTTCTACACCTTCTTTCATTGCATAATACGCTTGGGCGATCGCTGTGTTGGGCTTATGACTTCCCGTAGGGCTAAGATCCTCTCGCTTATAGTAGATCTTAGCTGGTGTATCTAAATACTCCTCAAGCCGTTTTGCCCGATATAGTGGGCTTGGTCTACCTAATCGCCTGTAAGCCTCTTGTAACTCTTCAGGAATAGGAATGTATCTTTCTGAGGACATCTCCTGTTGTAGAAGTGCAACAGGGAACAAAGGCATTAAATCAGGAGGACCACAAGGTTCTTTCGTTACAGGGTGTAACGGAGGAGGGAGAGGGGCTGGTAGGTCGGCTAATATATTATACCATTGAGTTGGTAACTCATCAGGGTTTAAGACAACTTTTACACCATCAAACATTTTCATTCACCTCAAATTTTTTAGATTTCTATTTTTGTTTTTTAAAAAATTAAGAAACGAGGGGTAACAATAGCTGTTGAAGTAGCGGGCTACTGCCACCGCCAAGAGCGCCAAGGATGCCAAGAAAAGTTTGGTAAGCTTAAAGCTAAGTCAATTAAAAATACAGGAGCAAAATATGTTGGAGTTTCGAAAAAATCTTTTTCCGGGCAGAGTGGTTTAGCTTCAAGTATGAGAGAAATTAAAAGACATTTTGTTAAAGCAAATCCCATTGGCACATATCAATCCACCCATGCAGTAGTAGCATTATTAGCTTTTTGTTTATAAACTTAACGTTTTTGTAAGAATTGTCTACTAACTCAGATAATGCAGAAAAAATAAGCAGGTAATGAATGCAAAAGAAAAATTTTCGATAGCCTTCTTGTGAATGAAGAAAAAAGAGATGTTTATGAAATATTAAGGAGCAGTCTAAAAAACTATCCTATCAATGTTGCGAATTGTTCATCGATCTCCTTTGAAAGTTCATCACACGTTGCGTCTATTTTTTCGGGTTCAATTATTTTGAGACGAGAGATATTTTCGTAGACGTCCAGTTTAAGGATGTCCGCTATAGAGGCACCACTTTCACTTGCTGCTCTCATCTTTTGATGTGTCTGCATGATTATTCCAAGCATTCGCTTTGCCTTATCTAGGGAACAGTAAGAATCGACTGGATGATATGCATGTTGCATCAAGTAATCCTCGCGAATGATACGTGCGGCCTCAAGCACTACTCTTTCAATCTCAGGTAACGCATCAGGACCTACTAGTTGTACGATTTCCTTGAGTTCTTTCTCCTTCTGTAAAAGTGACATAGCTTCAATTCTCAAATCTCTCCAATCAGCGCCTAAATTGTTTTTATACCATTCCTCAAGTGTTTCCTGATACAGTGAATAACTAGTTAACCAATCAATAGCCGGGAAATGTCTTCGTGATGCTAAGTCTTTAGATAACGCCCAGAAGACCTTTACAACACGTAATGTGTTTTGTGTAACTGGTTCAGAAAAGTCACCGCCAGGTGGACTAACTGCGCCAACAACGCTTACAGATCCATAACGTTCGTCAGAACCGAGAGTTTTAACTCTCCCTGCGCGTTCATAAAATTCAGCGATGCGGGATGCAAGATATGCTGGATAGCCTTCTTCGCCAGGCATTTCCTCAAGCCGTCCAGAGATTTCGCGGAGCGCTTCGGCCCATCTTGATGTTGAATCAGCCATGATAGAAACATCATAACCCATATCACGGAAATATTCGGCAAGTGTAATGCCCGTGTAAATACTCGCCTCTCGTGCAGCGACTGGCATATTTGAAGTATTGGCGATAAGGACAGTCCTTTTCATTAAAGGTTCGCCAGATCGAGGATCCTCTAGTTCTGGAAATCTTTCTAATACTTCTGTCATTTCATTGCCACGTTCACCGCAGCCAACATAGACAACAACTTGTGTGTCAGCCCACTGAGCAAGTTGGTGTTGCATAACCGTTTTTCCTGTACCAAAACCACCTGGAATGGCACCTGTTCCTCCCTTTGACATAGGAAAAAAGGTATCAAAAATCCGTTGTCCAGTAAATAGAGGAACTATTGCGGGAATGTTTTCTTTGATAGGTCGAGGGACACGAACAGGCCATTTCTGCATCATAGTCAAATCTTGACGTCCTTTATCCGTTTCAACTACTGCAATGACATCTTCAATAGTGTAGTCTCCCGCTGGAACAATTTCAACGATCTTTCCAGAGATCCTTGGTGGAACCATAATTCGGTGCTCGATTAAAGTCGTTTCAGGCACTGTTCCAAGAATGTCTCCACCAATAACATTATCACCAACGCTTACACGAGGTGTAAATGCCCATTTCTTAGTCCGATCAAGAGGACTCGCGACAATTCCTCTTGTAATAAAATCACCAGATAATTCTTTTAAGGAAGGTAAGGGACGCTCAATGCCATCATAGATCTGGCTGATTAATCCCGGTCCTAATTCGACGCTTAAAGCGCCACCTGTAGCTATGATTTTCTCTTTAGGTCTTATTCCGGCAGTTTCTTCATATACCTGGATACTACACACGTCGCCTTCTAAGGCGATAACTTCTCCTATAAGTTCTTCACTTCCTACACGACATACTTCGTACATTTGTACGCCTGTCATGTTTTTAGCTTGAATTAACGAACCTGCAACGCGTGTAATTTCGCCTTCTATTGTTGCCATAATTTTTCACCTATAATCCCAGCGGCACTCTACCGCGATTTTAATTATTATAATATGTCGACTTCTCACAAGTCAACTCCAACAGCCCTCTTGACTAGGGCTTTAATTGGATCAATTTCTCGTGTCATTGGTCCATGTTTGTCTTGGAGTTCTACAACAATGGGAAATTCCTTTTCAGTAATTTGAGTTATAATTGAACGCACAGAGGCAGAACCAGCTATCCGTTCAGTAGTAATAATGAGACCAATATCTTTTCTTTCAGAGAGGGATAAAAAAATGGACCTTGCATCGTCATCAGTAGATACGTAACCCTCATCAATCCCAGCTAATTTTAAACCAGTGACAGTATCTTCATCCGCTACAGCTACTATCTTCAAAAAAATTGCTCCTCTAATTGTTAGGTCTAAGAGATTATGCGGAGGAGAGTCTCAATAACTGTGTCTAAAGCCTTAGATAGGTTTTGATTTGCTTTTTCTTTAAGCGATGCAATTTGTGATTCAGATTCTTTGAGTATAGCATTTACCGCGTCATCTATTTGTTTCTGAATATCCTGTTGAATTGTTTCAGCTTGCCCTTCGGCGTTATTCTTTGCTTCTTCAAGAACTTGCTGAGCTTTTAGGTTTGCTTCTTCTTCAATTTTTTTGGCCTTTTCATTTGTTTCGGAAAGAATTGTTCGTGCTTGTTCCTCTAAATCTCGAATTGCTTTGAGTGTCTTAATGCTGGACATAAAGATATTCTCCTCAATTTTTATGTAAACATTATGAATCGGTTTTACAATAATTCCCTTTATAAATTCTCCGCAAGAAGATCAAGAAGAATGCTGTAAATTGAATCTATAAGGGATCTTAAGAGAAGGTCTATGCATCTCTGATGCGTTTATACAATGTATCCAGTTTTCTTCTTCCAATGTAAAGTTTTTATTTCAATTATTTCAATTTGATTTAATACGTTTATGTAATTCATTTTTGCAAAAGTATTAGATGTGGGTTCACAATGAAAAAAGGATTTAAAAAACTTACATCCGTCTCTAAAGCACTAAATACCGTTCTAAGCGAAATTAAGCCATTAAAAAGTGAATCAATTCATGTTAAAGACTGCTTAAATCGAGTAATTGTCGAGGATATCATTGCTCAATATGATGTGCCAATGTTTGATCGTTCTGCAATGGATGGCTATGCAATTAGATCGGAAGATTCGTTTGGAGCTAGTGTAACTGATCCTGTATATCTCAAAATTACAGGGAGAATTGAGATAGGAACTATTCCAGATATTGAAGTTAAAGCTGGAGAAGCCGCACAAATTATGACAGGTGCAGCGATCCCAAAAGGAACTGATGCTGTTATAAAAGTTGAGGATACACGAGAACATGGAAATAATATTGAGGTAATTAAACCATATCCTCCGAGAAAAAATGTTAGCATTAGAGGAGAAGATGTAAGACGAGGTGATGTTATCCTAAAACAAGGTCATCTTCTTCATCCTCATGACATTGGCATCATAATAGCATCTGGGCATGATCAAATAAATGTCATCCGCAAACCAAAAGTGAGTATTATATCGACTGGGAGTGAACTTATTGATCCTGGCGAGAAGCCTGAACCTGGAAAGATATTTGATGTAAATAATGCCACGTTATCTAGTTTAGTAAGTCAATTCCATTCAATCCCACTTTTATCCAAAAGAGTAAAAGATGACAGAAATGAATTATTACAAACCCTTGAAAAAGCAATCGAACAAACAGATGTCATCGTGTTTTCAGGGGGCAGTTCTGTAGGAGAATTTGATATAATAGATGAGATTATTCTACAAAAGGGTAAGTTATTAGTCCAAGGTGTAGCTATGCGACCAGGCGCTCCTACACTTATTGGAATAATTGAAAACAAACCAGTTTTTGGTCTTCCAGGCTCGCCAGTAGCGGCAATGATTTCCTTTGATGTATTTGTTCGACCAACCCTGCAAACTCTGCTTGGAATGACACCATATGATCCAAAACCTGTAATCAAGGCAATACTCAAACGCAGTATTCCATCAGAAGTTGGAAGACGAGATTTTGCCAGAGTTAGAATAATAAAAGAAAACAACGAACTTTACGCAGAGCTTGTAAGAGTAAGAGGCTCTGGAATTATAAGCACTTTAGTAAAAGCAGACGGCATAATTGAAGTACCTGAAGAGAGAGAAGGTTTGAGCAAAGGGGAGGTCGTGAACGTCAAACTTCTTTCGCAATACTATTTCCTAGATCATACCTAACTTAAGAGACATCCATTAAAAACTCACAGCGAATATAAGCATAATTCCACTTAATTAATGAGGAGGTAAATGATTGACACGTAAAGTCTACTTAGATCTGATTTCCATAGAAGAAGCAAAAAAGAAGTTCTTTGATCATTTTAAAATAGCACACCACCTTACAAAGGCATCCATATGGGATGCAGGTGGAAGAGTTTTAGCAGAAGATATTATAGCGGGCAACGATGTACCTCCCTTTGATAGAGCTCGAATGGATGGATACGCACTTATAGCAAATGATTCTTTTAAGGCTGAAGAAGATAATCCTATCACATTGAGAGTTATTGGTGAAATACCTGCAGGTGTAGTTCCAAATGTTGAAGTGAACCCAGGCGAATGTACTGTTATATCAACAGGTGCGGTTATTCCAAAAGGTGCAAATTCTGTTATCATGGTAGAGTATACAGAACAAGAAGAAAATCATGTGAGACTATTCAGAGCTGTTGTGCCTGGAGAAAACATTATGTTGGCAGGATCTGATATTAAGAACGGAGATCTTCTATTAAGAAAAGGAATAAGGTTATCACCACGGGAAATTGGTGTCTTGGCAGCCTTAGGAATCACTGAGGTTCCAGTTTATCAACAACCCAATGTGGCAATAATCTCTACGGGCGATGAAATTGTATTACCTGGTGAGCCTCTTGAATCCGGGAAGATTTTTGATATAAATGGTGCTACATTAACAAATGCTGTTAGAGAAAATGGCTGTAAGCCAAACTTTCTAGGCATAATAAAAGACTCTCCTGAAATTTTGAAAGAGAAACTCAAGCAGGCTCTCTATATGGCGGATGTGGTACTTCTATCAGGAGGAACCTCAAAAGGAGTAGGAGATCTTTCCTTTAATGTCATCAATGAGTTAGGAAAACCAGGTATACTCGTTCATGGCGTTGCAATAAAGCCAGGCAAACCACTCCTCTTAGCCGTAATAAATAACAAACCAATAATAGGTCTACCTGGATATCCAACGTCGGCGCTCACTGTTTTTGAGGTGGTCGTAGCGCCGTTTTTACGTGAATTAGCAGGAATAAGAAGCCTTGAGAAGAAAATTCTTGAGGCACATATGGCCACGCGCGTAGACCATGCTCTTGGTAGACATGAATTTCTTCCAGTTCAAATAATTAAAAAAAATTCTAATTATTTCGCGTATCCTGTTCTCACGGGTTCAGGCGCAATAACTACTTTGAGTTCTAGTGACGGATTTGTTGAAATTCCCGCAAACCAACTTTACATTGACAAAAACGAGCGAGTTAAGGTAAAATTGTTTAGCGAGTATATTTGGGAACGATTATGTGAATCGCCCTAAAAAGTAGGATCATTCATAAATGAATTAAATTATAAGAGAAAAGAAAAAGAAAAGCGGGATTTAAAAAGATTTTATTGAACTATACGCCATTAAAGATATCGTTTTAGAAGCATCGATGAATAGCGGCGGCGCCCATGTCTTGGTATTCTTTTTTGGTCACCCACATCTTCTGGAAGGTCTTAAGTGACGATAGAATACTACCTCCAATCCAGACACTGTAGCGTCTTTCTGGTGGGGCGATGATTTTAATCTCGACGCCTTCGGGTACCAGTTCAGTGAGTTCCTTGTGCATACGTTCCTTGAGACCTGGGAACATGGTTGAACCGCCTGAAAGCACGATATTACCATAGAGTTCGCGGCGCAAGTCGACGTCACATTTCATAATGGCCGAGTAGATAGCTTCGTCGATGGGTTGGGCTTCTAAGCCAATGACTCCAGGATTAAAGAATACTTCAGGGGACAAGAAACGTTCAGGACCGACCACTAAGGTCTGACCGTCTGGCAGAGTATAGGTTTTCTCCATACCGGAGACCTTTTCTGCTAATTTCATTTCTTTCTCAGGGTCTAAGGCTACGTAACAAAGTTTTTCCTTAATGTCACGGACAATTTCACGTTCGGCAGATGAGGTCAATGAATACCCTCGCTGTCGTAATAACCGTCTTAGATACTCGGTAAGATCTCTGCCTGCAAGATCTACACGTGAGATGGCATGGGTGATAGCGAACCCTTCGTAGATGGGTACGATATGTGTCACACCATCGCCGCTGTCCACGACGATACCCGTAGTTCTTCCGCTTGCATACAGACTTAAAACTGCCTGCATGCTAATATACATGGCTGGTACGTTGAAAGTTTCGAACATGACTTCGGTCATTTTCTCCCTGTTGACTTTAGGATTGAGTGGCGCTTCGGTCAGCATAACCGGGTGCTCATTAGGATTAACTCGCAGGTCATTATAGAAGGTATAATGCCAGATTTTCTCCATGGCATCCCAGTCGTTGATAACCCCATGCTCTACAGGGTAGATGAGTTTCAACACACCTCGTAAGTTCAAGGCTTCTTCGCCGATATAGTATTCCCGTACGTAATGCTCAACATCAGTCATAATTGACTTATACTTTGGATAGCCAATTAGCGTTGGGAAAACGCTTCTGGGCTGATCCTCTCCAGCATAGCCGTTCTTGGAGAGACCAGTCCCGTTATCTACCACCAACGGCTTTCCAGTTATTTCATCTTCTTCCAATGGTTTTCCTCCATTTAAAAGTCTTTAAAACACTTATTAAAAGAACTTAATCGTATTAAAAAAAACTTGTGGTAAAAGTCTGCGTTTTTCATAATCCATATTGTAAACTGCTTTGGATTTCAACTTCTTATCTGCAGATAGTTGCAGTCTAAGGAATGAAAAAAACTATATAATCACAACGTTAAATAACGCGACTTTTTCATTGATTGAACTCATTAGCTTTCTTAGTCACTAATTATAATCAAATAAGTTTCATGGGTGCTTCTAGTTTGCTTAACAAAACAACTCTACTTGGGGTCACTTCGTCTAATATTCGATATCCGGTCAATTGACTCAATTTTTCTGCAAATTCATGGATTTCCTCGTGGGTTGGCATAT
This sequence comes from Candidatus Borrarchaeum yapensis, assembly GCA_016840515.1. Taxonomy (GTDB): domain Archaea; phylum Asgardarchaeota; class Sifarchaeia; order Borrarchaeales; family Borrarchaeaceae; genus Borrarchaeum; species Borrarchaeum yapensis. The sequence goes on from JAEOSF010000031.1 coordinate 16,126, forward strand.
GAGGTAAGGCTAACCTATCGCGAGAGTGACCCACCCACATGTATGCTTTTGGCTCTATGTATACGCTTTCGACTTTTGTAATCAACTTTGCATAGTCCTCAACATGCTCTAAGTTGTGTTGCTTTACTAGCGTCAATCGAAGCACTGTCGGACAGCTGAAACTATGAAGCATTTCCAATGTTTCATTAAGTTTTTGCCATCCGTTCTGGATTTGAGGTCTGCAAAGTCGTCTATAAATCTCTTCAGTGGGCGCAGAAACCGATACATATAATTGGGTAGGTTCTGTTATCTCACGTAGCCGCTCTGGAACCGTACCATTTGTAACTAAGAAGGTAGTGAAGTCCATCCGGTGAAATTCCTCAATTAACTCGCCGAGTCGGGGATATAAAGTAGGTTCTCCGGAAAGACTGATAGCAACATGTTTTGGAGAAAGCGCTTCGTGATATTTCTTAGGGTCGACTTTTTTATGCGCTTTTGGATTATAACCACTTAAAAGGCGTTTTTGTTCAACAAGTGCACCTTGAATGACTTCCTGAGGGTCATCGGCTTCTAAATTTGTCATTGTTGTTCGATCAACTGATGAATCATAATAACGCCAGCAATACATGCATTGTTGTGTGCAAAAATTCAAGGCACATGTCATTTGCAAACATCGATGTGTTTGAATTCCGTAAAATTTGGACTTATAGCAGACAGTGTTTCCTACCAAACTTTTACGCAACCAGCGACATGTTTTTACTGCACTATGACGTCCCACGATATGATATTTTTGTTTAAGAAGCGTTTTTTTCACACTTTCAGAAATAAGTTCGCTAGGCATTCGTGTCTCGCCCACTATAAGAATCTAAAAACATTGATGAACAATACCAAACTAGAATATGATGGATTGCGTTATAATTCTTTTTCATACAGGAGATGAAACCTTCTCAATACGATCTTTTTTGATTAATGGTTTTTCTGAGAAAAGTAAAAGGGAAGGACAGGTATCTAAACATTGAGTACAGTTTATACATTTTTTCTCATCGATTACCGGATAATTATTTTGCGCTTCAAGAATTGTCGCTCCTTGAGGACAAAATATCTCACAAAAGCCACATCCGACACATTTCTGAGCTCTTAGCACTATTTTTACAAGATTTTTTATCAACTTCTTTCCAACTTTCAAATGTGATGTATTTACTTTGAAAGTTCCATCAGCAAATATGGTGACAGATGACTTATCTATTTGTATAATAACTTGGTCAAACGATTCATTTGTCGTACTCTTGCCTAAAATGTTGAGGAGATTTCCTATCCGCAGAATATCTATTGGGTATGGAAATTGTCCCTCCAGTGTATAAAAGTCATCATTCTGAGTGTGAATTTTCTCTTTCACTCTATAATGGGTAGATCGTATGTCGATATGAGATTCGAGTTCATTAGTTTGTAAGCTTAGTTGTTTTACGACCTGCATCTGTCCTTTTGCGAGTTTTCTCCATCGCCAAAATCCATATGTTGCCCATTCTTCTGCGTATCCTTTTGATTTCGCCCAGTTCATTAAGAAATCCATCCAAAATCTATAAAGATGTTCATGGGTTTCTTTAATGTCCTTCAACTCGGAAAGTTTCATAGCTGGGCAATAGATGCATCCAATTCGTTCAAACCCTCTGTAATAGAGAGGGTTTACAGCAGCATTTTTCATAAGCAGGTAGAGCCAAACATGAAGTGCGGTCCAATTTTTGATCGGTGAACCACCGATTTGTCCTGGCACAAAGGGGTTCTTCCATACTCTATGCTCTTTTGCACGTGGCTGAGATTCGTATCGTCTGACGCCGAGAAAGGTTACTACTCCTTCTGGATAATGTTCTCTAATGATCTGCGCAGTGGGAGATAGTTTTAAAAGTTTGCAGCACCATCGAAAATCTCGCGCAGGAGGACCAAATTTTTCAAGCATTTCCTCCCAATCGGCTTCAGTCTTTTTGTAAATTAATCGGTTTTCTATACCTAGGTCTTTCATAGTAGTAAACACATTTTCTATTGTTTCAGGGAATTCTATTCCCGTGTCAGCAAAAAATACATCAAATTGATCTTCTAAAGCCTCTAATGCCAATAATAGAAGACATAAACTATCCTTGCCACCGCTATAAGCTACTGCCTTAGGTTTTCTGTAACTCTTAGCTAGGGATCGCATAAATCGTATAGCTTCTTCTGCCCTTGAGTTCAAAATCTGCTCGTTTGCCTGTACTGCCATATCCCATGTTTGTCCGTCATGATGAATAGTTGGAGGAGTTGGGGGTTCACGGTGCTTTATTTTTACGACCATACCTCTCTTTGTAGCAAGAATAGTTTCTCCTGAGAATTTCGCTACACCTACACCTAAAACCTCGTCGGATGGAGTTATTATCAACACATCATCTCCAGGTTGAATAGAGGGATCACAATCCTTTACACCAGGTGCAAGGAGACTTGCGCCCTTAAGAAGTGGATCAACTGCTCCTTCGTATATTTTTACCCACTTATTACATCCAGCAAGCCATAATCGCCTTGTTCCTTCAATCTTAGGCGAAAACTTCCATCCTTGATGCAGTATATCGAAATGAAGTGCGCCGATTATAACTCCATCAAGAATTATTTCGTTCCTTCTGTCAAGTGCAGGTGCCTTATTGAGCACAACGAGTTTCTTGTCAGGAATCACCTTATGTCCTACTCCTGTGCCATACTGAAAATCTATAGTTTGCTGAATTAATTCGATATCATGAGCAAATGCAGGACGTGTATCCCCTGGAGGTGTGATTTTGCATTTAATAGTAGGATTTCCACATAGAGTGCAGTTTTCCATTTCCAAGATAGGTATATTACACTGAAAACACCAATATAGCAGAAGAGGACCAAGATAAACTTTCTTTGGCATTTTTACTGAAGACTCCTTAGAGAACATTCAACAAGAGCTCTCTGTAACTTCTTTTTTATCCTTTAATATCTTTCGTTAACTCACTTTATGGTAGAATAATCATCATTTCGTAATTGTAAGAGTTGGATTCTTCACATTTTTTATTGGCAAGAGTTTAAAAAGGGTAGAAAGCACTAAACCATCTATGAGCCCCTTCGTCTCTATCCTTATTCCTTGCTTAAACGAGGAAAATACTTTGCGTTCTCTTGTAGAACGTGTTGAAAGGACTCTTGATGTACTCCAAAATATTCGATGGGAGATTATCTTTATAGATGATGGAAGTACTGACGAAACGGGGTCAATAATTGATCAATTAAGTCAAGAAATTCCATGGGTGAAGGCGTATCATCATTCAACAACTATAGGAAAATCTGCAGCTATAATGAACGGATTTTACCATTCTAAAGGAAACATCATAATTCTATTAGATGCAGATCTGCAATTCTTTCCCGAAGACATTCCAGCAATTCTTTCTGAAATGTCTCAGAAAGGATTAGATGTTGTAAATGGCTGGAGAAAGGAGCGAAAAGATCCTTTAAGCAGAAGAATGGCATCTCGACTCTTTAATTCCTTTGCAAGTACTCTCTTCAGATTAAAAGTTCACGATTATAATTGTGGGATTAAAGGTCTAAAACGAGAAGTATTAGAATCCTTCAGATTAAGAAAAGGCTATCATCGCTACATCCTTGCCCTTGCAAAACATCGAGGTTATCGTATAGGCGAAGTTGAGGTTCAACATGCCCCTCGCCCGTTTGGAAAATCGAGATATCGAACAAGTAGACTCTTTACAGGATTTGTGGATTTGATGGCATTGAAACTCCAATTCATGTTTTTAGAACGACCTATGTCATTATTTGGTGTGCTCGGCGCCGTAATCTTTCTTCTTGGTCTTATTTCCGGAGGATATCTTGTATATCTTTGGTTTCTTGAAGGCGGTATAGGCACACGACCGCTTTTGTTTCTTACAGTCCTCTTACTTGTTGCAGGCATTCAATTTTTCTCATTTGGTTTTTTAGCTGACGCAATTGTATCTTTAAAAACAGACGTTGATTATCTTAATCAATTGGTCATACAGAAGAAAGAAGAAAACACAAAAGATAAAAAGGACTAATATGTTCGTCTACTTAAACAAGAGTTTAAAGATTTCAATAAAATAATCTTCCTTTAGTCAGATCTCAATAGTTTCTCCTACACGGGGAACAAATGTTTCAACATCCTTTAGTTCCTGAACTCTTTTACTGAAAGCAAATGCCTTTTCCTTTTCTCCATGTACTACTATAACCCTTTTCAGGCCTTCTATCTCTGAAAGAATGCGCATGAGCCCTGCCTGATCGGCATGCGCACTAAATTCAAAATGGTGCACTTTCGCGTTTATTTCGACTTTTTCACCATCGATTTCTAATACACGTTCGCCTTCTTGAAGTTGACGACCTCGCGTTCCTTTTACCATGTATCCAGTAAGACAAATGAGGTTTCGTTCATCATCTCCTAACTCTTTGAGATAACGTATTACCGGACCGCCTTGTACCATCCCGCTTGTTGTGATGACAATAGCAGGTTGTTTTGTATTAATAAACTCGTCACGTTCAGAGGACGTTACTTCATGAAACATCTCAGATTCCCATGGTGACCTCTTAGTGTATCTTATTTGTCGGCGAATTTCAGGACGAAGATATAGCCAATATAACTTGTAGATTTCGTTCATTTTTCTTATCATTCCATCGATATAAACTGGCACTTCAGGTAAGAATCCGCTTCTCATGTAGGCCTCGATGGAGAGCATCGCCTGTTGAGCTCGTCCTGCCGCAAAAGCTGGAATAATGACTTTTCCTTGCCTCTTTAATGTGTTCTTAACAGCGAGTGCAAATTCTTTTTCAGTCTTTTTAAGATTGGGTAAACGATCATTGGGGTCACCATAAGTAGATTCAATAATCACAGTTTCTGTTGGTAAAGTGCTATCAGCTTGGTGAAGTGTTCTTGTATGGCGTGCGTTTACATCACCAGTATAAAGAACAGTGTGCCCATCTATTTCTAGCCAAACCATGGCGCTCCCTAGAAGATGTCCTGAGCGATATAAGATCATTTGTGCATTCGATACATCTAAAGGTACTCTGAATCGGACATCAACGGCATGAGATCTCATAGCTTGTACATCTTCTGCCTCGTATGGACTTTCTTCAAGAGTTCTAGAAAGACGAAGATAATCGAAAACAAGCAATTCTGTCATATCTTGTGTCACAGGCGTAGCGTAAATCGGACATTTGTATCGTTTTATGAGTGCAGGAGTGTATCCAGAGTGATCTAAATGTGCATGTGTTAAGATCACAGCGTCCGGAGTATCAGGTAGCGGAAGAGGGTATCTCTCTTCTTCAGAAGCACCTAGATGCACACCTGCATCAAGAACTAACTTTGTGTTTTTGCTTTCCACAAAAACACACGATCTACCGACCTCTTGCGCTCCTCCTTGAAATGTAATGTTCATTAAACCAACAGCCTCCATTTTTACTTTACATGGCTTAATATAAAACAGTAATGAGTTAAATGAAAAAGTCAATTACTTTTATTTGTCAACTATAATATAATTACTAAGAGGGTATTTAGAAAAAAAAGATTTAGATGAAAATCTACTTATCTAAAAGAAGCCGTTAGTGTAGGGCATCTGCAACATCTTGAAAAAGATATGCATTAGACTCTTTAAGTAAGACTTTAGGAACAAGTAGATATCGATCTACCTGGAGACACAGATCTATATCCCTTTCATATCCCAAGCGTTTCAATTTAGCGCCTTCAGCGGAATTCTTTATTAGATTGTTAATAGTGTCTTTATTTCTCTCATAACTTTCTGATGCTAATTTTGCATCTTCATCAAGAATGCATCCCACCTCGCGCAATTTAGAAGCTATAAGTCCAGCGGCGAGCCAATCTTCGCATTCCTCTATTGGACCACATGCTATAAGTACTATATCCAAATTCGTTCGTTTTGCTATGGTATATGCTGTTGCAGATACAGCAGAGGCGTTTAAAAAACCACCAACTAGTATATGCTCTGAATTTCCCACACTATGAATTATTCTAGTTCCATTGGAAGTCGTAAGGACGATAAATTTTTGAGAAACTGAATTTTCTAAGATTTCATTGGGTGAATTGCCATGATCAAATCCTGGCAACTTTTTATAATCCCTTTCTCCAGCTAAGACACAGTTTTTAATGCGATCTTTTAAGAGCCATACCGTATCAAGATCTGGAGCTGCATATACTCCTTTTGCTCCTGCCGCTAAACCACAGGTAATCATAGTACCTGCACGGATAACATCTACAATAATATATACAGCGTTTTTCTTTTCCAATTCAATGGAATTTTCCATTCCGAATAAATGAACTTCAGGTTTCATTAAACGATTCACCTTTTTATTTTATAAAAATCACAAAAAAAGCGGATACTAAACGTGAATTTAGTTGTGATTAACACCACGATGACGACGACGACAACGAGGGTGACGACAAACTACTTAAAACTAATAATGTTGAAGAAATGGAAGTCAACCTCTTTGTTATCATATTATCACGTCATCTTGTGAGGCAAGTACTACTGTCATCTTTTATAAAATTTTCTAAAGATACCTTTTCGAGATCTTATTTTGAAATATGATTTGCTGGAACACTTATTGCTACTATGTGTTATTAAAACAACATATTTTCTTCTTAAAGACACTTTTAGTATCATAAAAGTGTTTTATTTAAATAAAATTTTAGATAGCAATCTTTTAGAGCATTAAATAAACACCAAAATAAACTGAGGGGTAAATAGTAGGCCAAAGGGTCAAGGCAGCCCCTGGCTATGATGAACTACCTCGTGCTAAAGCCGCGAGGCTTCCTGCTTCTACGACAGACTCGATCCCCTTGACGGGTTACGGAGGTCTGATCTCCACAGGCTTAAAATCCCTACGCCCCGTAGGTACTCATAAAGAATATTATCAACACGCTATATAAACCCAACGCCATTCATTCTCATGTTTAAACATTGGCGCATTTCTTACTTGGCTATGGTAAGACCTTACAAAAAGGTAATTTATAAATCCTTCGCAAGAAGACCCCTCAACGTGTTGGGGGATGAAGTGCGTGACTTGTTTCACTTTTACGATATGCCCTAACCTTTAAGTACGGTTTCGCATAGATCGTAAGTAGAATTGAGCTGAGGTAACACTCGCCAGTTCTCACATTAACTTAACATCACCTTCAGGGCAGGAACTGCTCGTAGAGCCTGTGTGACATGCCCCGTTGGGGAATGGATGATTCAGGACGCCATACAACTTGTTGCATGGTAGTTCACAAAAACTCATTCAGCTTCAAGGAGCTTTCTTGCAAGATCAATCTTTTTTTCTTTTGTTTTGCGATGCTCTTTGATCCAACTCAGTACGAACCCACACACACGCTCTTTACAGGGACCGCATAGAATCTCTCCGTTAACACATTCTTTATAGATTTGCTGCATTATTGTGTCATCTTCCACAAATAGATACATGGCTAGCATATAAATCATACATATTTCTGTTTGACCGCCTAAACGTCTTTGCTCTTCTGCTGTTACACGTCCTCCAGTAAAAGCATTCATAAGTTTGTTTCTGATATCCTCAAGATCCTCACTTAAGTCGAAATAACTCATTGGATTTCGCTTACTCATCTTATCAGAACCATCTAGTCCTGGCATAATCTTGTGATACGTAGCAGATGGTTCAATGAAATTTTTTAGTTTTCGTGCAACTTCCCTTGTTATTCTTAAGTGAGGGTCCTGATCTGCACCGACTGGTACAACTACGGGCTTTGGACCACCAAAATCTTCTGTTTCGGGTAAGAGGATGTCGCCTATCTGTACCAACGCACTCATATACAGACCAAAAGTTATTCTCTCTCCATATATAGCCAACATTTGATTTGTCGTGACCTTTGAACCAGCCAAAAACGCGATGTCCGTCACGCGTTTCTCTGCTGATTGTCGCCAGATATAACCCTTTTTCGGGGCTGGATCAAATCCAAGTGCCAATATGTCTGCTGTATTATCGATGGCACTATCTAACGCCTCATCGTACGGCAGTTGATTATCCATAAGGCTTTCTATATCTGCTATGCCATAGAATGCCATCGCGCCATGCTCCTTCTGGTAATAAACAATCTCGCTTGCTGTCATCAAAGAACCTAAATGAAATGCGCCAGTTGGCTTAATACCACTCATTACCGCAAAGGGCTTTCTATTTAATATGGCGTCTAAGATGACATCGAATCCACGATGTCCAAAATTGATACCACGTCGCATGAATTTATTAGGTCTTGGAATTTGTTTTACCAATTCTTTAGAGAAAGGCTCAATTCCGAATTCTTCAATCAATTTCGCATAATCACTTATTGATGTCGTTCCCCAAGGATCTAATTTTGAAATTCTTACTCCTCCTAGTTGTTCTTTTGTCGGCTCCTGTTATAGATTTTTTATCTTCCCACAGACATGCTTTCCACATTATCAGATATTTGTTAATAGAAGGGTGATACAATCATTTTTGCTTTAAGAGAATTTCTATCGATCAAAGTATTCAAATGCGAATTAGAATTAGGTTAAATATCCAGAACAAATTGTAAACGAACATGTGACTCTTTTTTTTGTATTTGCATCTCAGCATAGGTGACTGCCTTAACTTCTGTTCCTTGTGGGTGTTTATCTATATCGAACGCTTCGCCCCAGACCTCACCTGTAAGATACCATTCAGTATCTTTTAAAGCTATTTTGTGCACTTTAAACTTTGAAAATACTAAGCCATCCGCATCGAACAAGACAATCAATGCTTCTAGCCATTCATATAAAAGAGCATAAAGATCCTCTCCAGTTACAGTAACCGATCTCTTCTCTTTCGTCTCTACCTTTGATATTTCGGTCATAATCTCCATTAATGCTTGCCCAGCAACTTCAAAAGTCTCTTCCAGTGAACTTCCGATTACTTCAAATTTTACATCAGCTGTATGATCCAAGATATTATAACTCATAACAACACCTTAAGGAACTTCACTTCTTTAGGCGTAGATAATTTATCCATTCTACTATTTTGTTTGGTATACATCCCCTATTTTTTCTTTATTCGACATTTACTAACTCATTCGATTTCAACTGAAATTCATAACTAATTATATACGTTTCACTCAGATGTACTTTGAACCTTATAGTGACTCTAGCCATCAACAGAAGGCTTATATAAGGTCACGCCTCTCATAAAAGAGAATGTTTGGTATATGAACAGTTCTCCCCAGAAAATTGGAGGAATCAAATAAAGAGTTTCTTAATGCTTGAAGAAGGTTTATTATAATTACCGAATTTACGCGAGGTTATGAAATGCCATATCAAGGTCCATTAAACCAGATTGCGGAAAATATCTACGAAATTCCTATCAAATATAAACCAGGGATGAGAGTTCCAGGAAGAGTTTACGCCAGTCCTGAACTTCTAGAAAAAATGAAAGATGATCTTACACTTACACAGTGTGTAAATGTAGCGCATCTGCCAGGGATACAAAAGTTTGCGATTACATTGCCCGATGGTCATCAGGGTTACGGCTTTCCTATTGGTGGTGTGGGTGCTACTGACGTAAATGAAGGGGGCGTTATTTCCCCTGGAGGCGTCGGCTATGATATTAACTGTGGTGTACGTCTACTTTGGACGACTCTTGAAAGAAAGGAGGTCGAGCCTAAGTTAGATGAACTCTTATCAACACTCTTTAATACAGTCCCCTCTGGTGTTGGCGCGAAAGGACAAATACGTTTTTCAAAAGGAGAATTAGATGAGGCATTACTTGGGGGCGTAAAATGGGCTGTTGAGCAAGGATATGGATGGCGTGTAGATGCAAGTCATTGTGAGAGCCAAGGATCTCTTGAACAAGCAAACCCTGACAAGATTGGTGAAAAAGCAAAAAGTCGTGGACAACCTCAATTAGGTACATTAGGCAGTGGAAATCATTTCCTTGAACTTCAATATGTAGAGAAAATCTATGATGAACGCATTGCTAAAGCTTTTGGTATAACTAATGAAGGACAAGTTACAGTAATGATTCATACAGGTTCACGTGGATTTGGACACCAAGTTTGTTCAGATTATCTTCGTGTTATGGAACGTGCTGTGAAAAAGTATAATATCCAGCTCCCGGATCGGGAGTTAGCATGTGCACCTGGCACTAGTAGAGAAGGTGAAGATTATTTTGCCGCGATGGCATGCGCTGCTAACTTTGCTTGGGCAAATAGACAGTTCATCACCCACTGGGTAAGAGAAGGATTTGATAAATGGTACAAAGCAGCCCCAGAAGAACTTGGACTTCAACTTATTTATGATGTAGCACATAATATTTGCAAACAGGAACGTCATGTCATTGATGGTAAAACAAAATCACTGTTTGTTCATCGAAAAGGTGCAACACGAGCCTTTCCAGCAGAACACCCAGATCTTCCGCAAGATTATAAACATGTTGGCCAACCAGTACTTCTACCCGGCTCGATGGGTACAGCCTCATATCTACTTTGTGGCCAAGATACTGCAATGGAATATAGTTTCGGTAGTACTGCACACGGCGCTGGACGATTTATGAGTAGACATCAGGCAATAAAAAAATATCGTGGAGAGAAAGTTGCTAGTGATTTAAGGCAGAGAGGAATATTTGTGTATGCCGCAACTAAAAAAGGAATCGCAGAAGAGGCACCAGGGGCATATAAAGATATTAATCAAGTGGCCAAAGTCTCTAATGACGTAGGTATCGCATCTTTTGTTTGCAAATTACGTCCTATGGGTGTTGTAAAAGGATAATACAACTGTTTATCCCAATTCCCATAAAAAAACATCTTTAGGCTTTTTTAATTCTTAGAATCAATATTAATTAATGTCATTCATACTAAGGTTTTGGGATATATTTTCGAACAGTTGCAATTGAATTATCAGAAACTCCACTGCTTTTCATACCCTCTTCGTTTACCCATACTTCCATTTCTGGAGTATCATTATTATTTTTTGCTGTTAAGTTAAAACGCTTCTTTTTTGTAACAACAAGCTCAATTTCATCATCTTCGGCTATCCCAAGTTCTTCCATAAGAGTTGGATGAAGAAATGCCTCTTTGGGAGGAATATCCTTTAAGTATACACGTATACGCTTTTGTTGCACAATTCAACCCTCGCTAATTTGTAGAATTAATCCTCTTTAAATAATTATGTTATGAATTGTTATTGCAAGTATCTAAAACTTGGTGAAAAACTGGTGTACTATGAACTCAACAATGACGTTGTTAAAAACCTTAAAGCATGGATTAGATTAATTTCAAAAGTTACTTTTAGAACTGATAGAAAAACTAAAACTGAACTTGTCGTCTTTTTAATCACTAAACTCATTTTTATCCAAACGTTAGCGGATTTTGGCATTATTGATCGTCAATGGCTTAAGAATTCGTTGTATTCCTTCAATAAGAGATCGTATTCGAATGACAAACTTACTGTATTGAATAAGTTTTTTGAAAAAATTGATGTACAATTCAGGGAATATTTTCAGCGTGACCTGTTTAAACTAAATACCCTTGAATATATTGACGAGAACGAAGATAATATTGCAATCTTCTACCAAAACCTGCAATTAGTTCTGGGTCTTAAAGATAGCCAAGATTCATCTAGCAATCTTAAGGGCATAACACAATATGATTATCCACATATGAATGAAAATATCATCGGAAAAGTCTATGAAAACTGCATTGCTGAGATACGTCACGATAAGGGTGTCTATTATACTCCTTCACATATTGTGAAATTTATCGTTGAGAACACTGTAGGCGAGGTATTTGATCAATATCTCACAGAAATAGAATTTCAGATGAACGAAAAAAACCTCGAAGAAATAACAAGATTAGTTCATAAATTTGTATCAATAAAAGTCTTAGATCCTTCCTGTGGTTCAGGAGCTTTTCTCATTGAAGTTTTTCGAGTGATAGATAAGAAATACTCGAAGCTTAATCAATTAATTTCGAAACTTGAGACGAGATATTTTTCCCACAGAGGCTATAAACATAAATCTAGTGAAGTGGAAATAAAAATTTCAAAAATTAATGAAATCAAAAATATTTTTGGAACACAAAACGAACACAAACTAATATTCAGTATTCCTATAAGACACTTATTTGGAATTGAATTGGATAAAACTGCTCTCAATATAGCCAAGATCAGTATCTTGCTAGAAACTATAAAACTAGCTTCATCACAGCCTGGATTGGAAGAAAGTCTAAGAGAAAGTGGATATCAGTTTTCTTATTTGGAAATGAATTTTATACATGGTAATACTGTTGTAGGGCTTCCTAATGAACATAGTATTAAACATCTAAAACAAAGGAAGTCAGAAATTCGCCAACTTTTTGAGGTACGGAATTCATATCTTGCTAATTTTGAAAATCCGAGACCTCTAGTAGACATAGAACATGTTAAATCAATTCTAAGAAAAGAACTAGATGAATATTTCCAAAGATACCTTGAAAATTTAAATTTTGCTTCAGATATTTTGAAGGATACAATTCCATTATATTGGGCTCTTGAGTTTTGGTATGTTTTTTTCGATCAAGAGGGAATCCCTTTAAGCGAGGATGAATCAGGTTTTGACATTATTATAGGTAACCCGCCTTATATCGATTCTGAGACGATGACGAAGATGAGTCCCAATGTCAGACGTTATTGTGCAAAACAATATGTAAGTGCATCTGGCAATTGGGATTTATTCTGTGTATTTATCGAAAAGGGAATTACACATACTAAGAAAGATGGATATTTTGGCTATATTATCCCAAATAAGCTTCTCGCAGCTGAGTATAGCTTAGAAACACAGAAAGTACTTGAAAAATATGCTCTCAAGAGGATAAGGGATTATTCAAGATCGAAAGTGTTTGAGACAGATACAAGTGTGTATCCAATTGTGATTGTTTTACAAAAATCATCGCCTAAGAGCAATCATACTATCCAAGTAGAGGTTATTGAAGAGGCAGAAGAAAACGAACTCAAATTATCCTTTGAAAACCAAATTACTGTGGAAACATTTAGGGAACTTCCAAAAGGTTTGTGGTCTCCTTTAGTTAGAGAAAACTTCCCAATTATTCAAAAAGTTTTGAACATTTCCAACGCTCTTCTTCAATATGGTAAAATTGTTGGAGCGGCCTCTGTTTCAGAGGCGTACAAAATAAAAGAGATTTTAAAGGAAACCGCAGAAAGCGAATTTGATCAAAGCAGTTTAGCGTTTATAAACACAGGAACCATAGATCGTTATAATGTACTTTGGGGGATTCTACCAACAAGATATATTAAAAAAACTTATGGCAAACCTATTGTCAGACGTAGCGATCTTAGGAATATCTCAGAAAAGAGATTAAACGAATCAACTTCTCAAAAAATCATTATTGCTGGAATGACGCTAAGACTTGAAGCAATATATGACCCAGGCTATCTGGTGGCTGGAAAATCAACTATTCTCGTGCTCCCAAAGGATTTAGACTTGAAATTTTTGACAGCGTGTATTAATAGCAAACTGATTAGTTTTGTTTATAGAGAACTTTTTGAATCATTGTCATTGCACGGAGGATATCTTCGTATCGGTCCCCCTCAAATTTCACGCATTCCCATTCGCCGCATCAATTTTTCCACAGCAACAAACACCCGTAAGGCTCTTTTTGAAAAAGCAAAAAAACTCTATCAACAATATCTAGTAACTAAAGATTACGGCATAATCAGCGATTTCATCGAAGATCGTCTACCAAAAGACAAAAAGGGTGATTTAATCATCGAAAAGGAAGAAAGTGACATTGTTTATGACATCTTAATCTATTTAGCAGAACAGATAATTGAACTGAACAAACAGAAAAATGAAGTAATCGCAGAATTCATCGATTGGTTCGAAAGGGAATTCGATACGAAAATTGAGAATATGATTCACAAAAAGAAATTGATATTTTATTATGATCTTGATTGTAATGAGTTTCTAGACGTTCTGGAAAAAAATCAAAATCAAATTCCCATAAAACTCTCAGATAGGGCAGTTCAAGATACTCTAAGGAAAGTGTTTGAAAAAAATCTTGCGATACTTTCCCCCCTGATAAATAAACTCAAATTAGTTGATGAACTCATTGACCAAATCGTTTACAAACTCTATAGGTTAACTGATGAAGAAATTGATAAAGTGGACGCTACTATGAAAAGGAAAGAATACAATATTCCACGCTTAAGGTAAAAAGACGTTTTTTTTATGAGATAAACATGCTCAGTCAAAAGAATTTAAGCTAGGCTTATTTCTTAGAACGAGGTTTCTTTTCTTGAATGCGAGTTCTCAATTTTTTAATACCAAGTGCAATCTTTTGGAGTGCTTTGCTCTTTGTATCCTTCTTACTGATTTTTACATAGCCAGGATCTTCCCACCATGCCCTAGAGTAATGTGCGGAAGAATTTACGATAGGCTCATATTTAAATGCTTGAGCAACAAGATATATTTCCCGAACTGTTGGGTTCTCAACCGCAATCTTCCGTGAGATTTTACGCCCCTGATTTCTTGTTTTTGAGGCATCGATATATGCCGGCCATATAGTATACGCATCGTCTTTCATGAGAACTCCTCAGTGATTATGTATATATAAATTAAAATCTTTTGATTTTATAATTTCAATACAAGATGTTTATGTTTAAATTATTTCATTTTGAAGCTATGATATCTTTTACACCCATTTCTCGCCCGCCTGTAATTTCAGTGTGGGTATCGCCACACTTGGGACACTTTAAAGCTGACATGAGAAGATGTTGTAGTGGGTCATCTTCCGTTGGAGAGCTCTCTCCTTCATAGCCACATTTCTTACAACGAATTCGTCCTGGCGTCCTGGCGATATTAATCTTTGCATCTTCCGCGATAGTATCTTTAGAAGTAATTTCTAGTGCAAACCTCAGACGATCTTCGCTGACTACTGTAAGATCTCCAATCTCCACATTAATTTCTAAGATTTTCTCCGCGTCATGTTCCTTTGCAGCCTTAAGAACGGTTTCGATGATAGAAACACTCAAACTCAACTCATGCATCTTCTTAACTCCTTTATATTAAAATTATGGTTCACAATTATGTCATTCACATATTTCATTCTTTATGTGTTCTGTTCGTATTGTTTCGAAAAATGTGCTTTTATTCGTTTTTTAATTCCATTAAGATGCCCTAGTCCAATTACAGCGCATATTTTCTTCTCAGGGAACGTCTTGAGTAATGAAATTATGCGATTCGCAATATAAGC
Source organism: Candidatus Borrarchaeum yapensis (assembly GCA_016840515.1). Taxonomy (GTDB): domain Archaea; phylum Asgardarchaeota; class Sifarchaeia; order Borrarchaeales; family Borrarchaeaceae; genus Borrarchaeum; species Borrarchaeum yapensis. Next base: position 31,364 of record JAEOSF010000031.1, read on the forward strand.
ATCTCGTTCATGAATTAAGATTTTTGCAATACCTGGAAATTTTTTATGTAGAGTGCCCATGAACTCTTGAAGGATGTCAGATCGATTCGGATCTGTCTCCAAGTCTAAAAGAGACAAACTAACGTCTTTTTCTGCACCAAGGATACCTTTTACGAGTTCTATTATCAATCGGCTCTTCTCAAGACCCACTGACTGAAAACGTTGAAGTGTAATTGGAAGTGGTTGATCAACAAAAAAAACTTTGACATGAGAGCCAATTTCTTTGGCAGTTTGGATAGCCACAAGCATTTCTTCTCCTGGAATAACACCAAATTCCTCTCCTAGTTCCTGCTCTAGATGAGATATAAGCCATACCATTAAATTCGTTGAGAAACTCCCTTGGCGCGCAGATAATAGGAGTTCACCAAAAGTCAAGGTTTCTTTAGGCTGTTCTAATAATGCCTTATATCGCCCTTGATCGAGTTCAACTGCGACAATTTCTGGTCTTTCTTCAAGGATCAAATCACGAACTCGCCGTTTACTCTCAGGACTGACATGAATAGTACCAATAAGCAATAGCCTGTCAAATAGCAGTTCAGTTTGCATATTCATAAAGCACCTCAAGGAAACCCACTGCTTCAGTCGTGGGATGAATCTCCTCACTTGTTCACTTTCACAAGTGCCTCCCTATCTTTAAATAGGTTTTTTGACATAGATTTTGTAGGTTTCAAGGCATTCGCCCCGGATAGCCGGGAGAGGGAATGGTTGCGTGATGACCTAAAAGGGATGTCAAGGGGTAAACTCTCCCTCAATATAGCCCGACTCTATATGAGGGTTACTGGGTTGGCATGGTAAACCGTCCCATGATGTGACGTGTGATGAAGTCGAAGCCTATCTTAGGATAGGAATTGAGGTCAAGTATAGTCATAAACTCACCCCTTTAGGGTGGGTAGTTTACTCCGACTCCCAGCGATAACTTTCTTCCGAATCCCACCTGTAATTGTCAAATACGTGCTCGATATCACCAACTAAAACATCTATGCCTTTCATAGTTACTGATGATACCGGGATAACCTCTCCTATATATCCCTGCATCTTGAGTGCATTAAGAAGCGTGATATTTAACTCCCTCTGTTGTCCTCTCGTAGTTATCTCTAACGCATCCGCCAAGAGTTCTGGATTGCTCCATTTACATACCCGTTCGATTTTCTCTTCTGATATTAGGTCTGTTTTAGAGAGTACAGTTATGTGAGGGAATGGAAAACGAATTTTTAATGATGCACCAAGTAGTACCATTGATATGAAACTACTAGGCGTTTTCGCAAGCAGAGCATCGATTAAATGGACAACAACCCTTTTGTTACCTAATGCATCTACAAATAGCAAGCCGGAACTTCGGTAGGCAAAAACTTCCATTTGACCTACCGTGTCCACAATAACATAATCCGCGTCTAGGCTATCGACCTCTTTTTTAATATCATCGATTTTTGTTACCAAAATGTCAGATGCTGCAATGAGTGCACCGTTTGGTCCTAGCCCATACTGTTCTATGATCTGCTCTAAGTTGACATAATCTCTCACATCAACTTCAGGAGTATATGGTAGTTGACGTACTCCAGGGTCCATATTCACACGAATGACACTCCATCCTTCATCAAACAATAGTTCTGATAATTTCAAAGTCAGGGCAGATTTCCCACTCCCTGCAGTTCCAAGGATGTAAACTACATGAGAAGAATCTGTTTCCATACGTTCTATCTCCAAAGAATATTTTTTATACACTTATCATGACTTTGTAATTAATTTCTGAAGTGGTGTTAATACTTTACATATCACAGAATTTTGTATTCGAATGATTATGAAGTTACGTAGAATCGATAAAATTTCTAATATTAAAAGTAAATATATACGACTAATGACGAAGACACATTAATCAACAAGTTTGTATACATTATAATGAAACACGTGAAGTGATATCACTCACAATCAAGTAAATCTATTGCAGGCAAGTGTGATGAATGAATATAAGAGTTTCTTCTGTGCGTGGTAAAAAGGTATATACCTCTGTAGGAAAGTATCTTGGACATGTTAATAGCTTGAAATTTGATATAAAAAGGAAGAAAGTTGCTTCGCTTTTAGTCAAAATCGATAGACGTATACAAAGATCGCAATCTCGTGTTGTTTCAATCCCATATGATTGGGTAACTGCCATCGGAGATATCGTGATTATTGATAAAAAACTGTCAGCTTCTTGGAGTAAACATAAAGAATCTAATATCCAAAACAAAGATTTTGTTGTATTATAGATATTAAGAGAACAATATCCACAGATATTGTTGAAGAAAGTCTCATTTTGAAAAATATTAATGCTACTGCATACACATTGCACTAGATCTTGTCAATATGATCGATTTCTATTCTGTGAATATAGTTTCCTCTGACAAGACAACGATATAATCTGCAGCATTTTCTAGTGTTTCACTAAATCCTTCTGTTCTCCCAAGCACGACCGTTTCCTTACCTAATTCCTTTGCTTTAATGAAAATCGGAAGAAAATTAATGTCAGATGTCCAAAAAGCAACTATTTCAAGTTCATCACTGTAAATTAAGTCCATGGCTTCAATCGACATGTACACATCTGTGTCTCCTGGCACGACGATTGGTAAGAATCCCTTCTCAAGTATTTTTTCGATATAGCTATCTGGCATCGTTTGGTCTAAAATGACTTTTGCAATACGTAAATCACCAATGGATGCAATGGTTTCATCAATTTTCTCTAGATCGTCTTTGATATTTTCTGCAAGAAGATTAGAGCCATCGATTAAAAGACCAAGTTTCTCTTTTTTTACATCTTTCTTTCTGCGAAGTACCCTACCAACTCTGCGAAGAACACTCAAACTGTCGCCTCCAATAGTTCATTTGTCATCATAGAAAGAGACTGTCTTTCCTAGCAACATTAGTATACTCCATAACTCAGTATATTCTTTTTAATATAAAATTTCTTAAATTATCATCAGTGCGGTCATCTTAATCATTTAAAAACTCAGTGTTTTTTTATCTTCTGGAAATCAGGTGAGTATTTATTCATTATCGTGACATCAGATATAAGCAGTATTTGTGAAATCTATAGTGATCGTATATTTAGTATAATATGAGTATTTAATGCAATTTTTCTATTCCTGACTACATTAGTGCTCGGCAACCGTTTTCAAACATTATATCCTCTGTCAAATGGAAATCTTTAAGAGTACATCCAGCGATGTATTTGTGCATTCATTTCATAAAACAAGATGATTAATTATGTTGACGTGTTAGTGCAGCATCCCTACAACCAATACTATCTATTTCCGTCCGATCTCACCAATATCCAACAGTTTAAAACATCAACAGTGAAAAGGTGAGTACAAGTGAATTTAATTTCTCCCATCTACAAACTTTACAAAGCATGGCTAAAAAGACAGATCAAAAATGGAGATGAAACCCGGCAACCTCCGCAGCACATTGGTATAATACTAGACGGAAATAGACGATTCGCGCGTGAAAAGGGATTGGATGTCTGGAGGGGACATCAATTTGGTGCTGCCAAAATAAATGCAGTTCTTGATTGGTGTTGGGAGGCAGGCATTAAAATTGTAACCATTTATTCCTTCTCGACAGAAAACTTTTCGCGACCCTTAAAAGAAGTCGCTGAAATTATGAAAATTGCTATTCAAAAGTTTGAAGAAATTCTTACCAATCCGAAAATCCACTCACGTGAGGTCAGAGTTAAGGCTATTGGACGTGTCCAAGACCTCCCAAAGAGTGTACAGGAATCAATATCTAGAGCCGAAGAGGCTACTAAACATTATGATAAACATTTTCTTAATGTCGCTATAAGTTATGGTGGTCGTGCCGAACTAGTGGATGCGTTTAGAAATATTGCTTCGCTTATAGAAGAAGGGCAAATAGAGCCTAATGAGGTTACAGAAAGGACAGTTGAACAATTTTTATACACGTCTGGGATACCTGATCCAGATCTGATTATCAGAACCTCAGGAGAAGAACGCCTCAGCGGTTTCCTTCTTTGGCAAAGTGCTTATTCTGAATTGTACTTTGCAGACGTTTTTTGGCCCGAGTTCAGAGAAATTGATTTGTTACGAGCTATTAGAACCTACCAGCATAGAAAAAGACGATTCGGTTCTTAATGGCAAATTCTTAAGCTTTTGATTGTTTAGAAAGGACTATTCTTCATCTTGATTCTCTAAAAGATTGTATTGAACTTACCTTTGAGGCTAATTAAATGCCATTATCTTCTGTTACAGGCAGACCCGTAGTTTCTGGAAAGGTTAGAGGAGATATATTATTTTCATCAGAAGCTATCTCATTTCTTGGTGGCGTTAACCCAAAAACGGGAATTGTGATCGCTCGTAACCATAATTTAGAAGGAAAATCTATTAAGGACACAATCCTTGTTTTTCCACACGGGAAGGGCTCAACTGTTGGATCTTATGTCCTTTATTCACTTGTAAAGAATAATGTAGCTCCAAAAGCCATAATTAACAGGATAGGTGATCCTGTTGTCGTTGTAGGTGCAATTATTGGAGAGATACCCATGCTGATTGATGTCGACATTGATCTATTACATGATGGAATGACGGTTGAAGTTGACGCGGACCAAGGGATTATTAAAATTTTAGACTAAAAGGCAGGGCCAGATATGTTTTTGACTGCTGAAGAAGAACGCATTCTTGATGGAGAAGAGGGTTACGCTCGCCAGTTAGCAATGAAAATTGTTGTTAAACTAGGAGAAATCTTTTCTGCAGATAAACTTATTCCGATAACTGCTGCACATATCTCAGGCGCGTCGTATAAAACCATTGGTGATGCGCCAATTGAATTTTTAGAGGATTTAGTAAACAACGGCGCACGCGCCTGTGTGAAGGCCACCTTGAATCCGGTTGGTTTTGATCTTCAAGATTACAAGAATTGGTCTCTTTCGAAAACCGTCATTGAGAAGCAGAAGTATATTATCAGTCTGTATGAAAAGTTGAGCATTGAACCCATATTGAGTTGTACTCCCTACTTGTTGGAAAACTTTCGCCTATCTCTTGGTGATCATATTGCATTTTCCGAATCCTCAGCGTGTGTTTATACAAATTCGGTTATTGGTGCAAGAACCAATCGTGAAGGCGGACCAAGCGCATTAGCAAGTGCAATTATTGGAAAGACAGCAAACTATGGATTACATATCACAGAAATGCGTCAACCTAAATTGCTAGTTGAGGTAGAAAACCCACCTAAAGAATATGCCGAATTTGGAATGCTCGGCACTTATGTAGGACGATTAGCTCGGGACAATATCCCAATCTTTCAAGGTATTCGAAACGCTACAAATAATCAATTAAAGTACTTAGGTGCTGGACTTGCTTCGACTGGAATGGTTGCTATGTTTCATATGCTTGGAATAACACCTGAAGCTAAAGAAATTGATGTAAAAGAATATAGCGAGAAAATAACTGTATCACAAGATGAATTGAATAATGAACTAAATAAACTCTCTACAACAGATAATATTCCGGATTTAATTTTCATAGGATGCCCACATTGCTCCCTTCAAGAACTACAGGAGATTGCAGCTTATCTGCGGAACAAAAAAGTGAGAACCGATTTAAAATTATGGGTTTGTACCTCTCAGGAAATAAAGAAAAGTGCGCAACAAGAGGTAGAAGCAATTGAAAACTCGGGCGCCAAAGTAATTTGTGATACGTGCATCGTTGTTGCATATCTTGAGCAGTTAGGCATCAAAACTATGATGACAAGTTCTGCGAAAGCCGCGAACTATACACCACATTTCTGTGATATTGCAGCTGTGATGAATACCGTTCAAGGCTGTCTTGATACTGCTACTACCAAACTCAAAGATATATAGGAGAATTATCGAAAAGGTTTCTCATAGGAGAGTGCAAAAAAAGATGGATTTACGTACATTTTTAAGGGAGCAAGAAACGAATGGACGTCTTATCAAGATCAATAAACCTGTTTCGCTCAAATATGAACTTTCTGCTTTATTAAAAAAGTTAGATGATGGATTTACGATCACTTTTGAGAATACTGATGCAACACAGATGAAGATCGTTGGAAATACTTGTGCATCAAGACAATCGCTATGTGTGGCGCTTAAAAAAGATATGAAATCCCTTCATGATACTATAATAAATGCAACGAAATCTCCCCGTACACCAAACAAAATTTCTTTCTCTATATTAGAAGATAGAATGCAATATGCACCAGATCTCTCACGATTGCCAATTCCTACATTTTATGAGAAAGATCGTGGACCATACCTAACTGCGTCTTTAGTCTTTGCAAAGAGTCCCACTTCTGGTGTTCAAAATGCTTCATTTCATCGGATGTTAGTGATCGATAAACGACATCTTGCTATTCGATTAGTGCCACGTAATCTCTATAAATTTTACCAACTAGCAAAAGAGTCAAACCAATCATTACCGATTGCGATAGCTATCGGGCTACACCCAGCGGTGCATATTGGTGCATCAACACCGCTCCCCTTTGAATTTGATGAAATGAGTGTTGCTAATGCTTTAATGAATGATGCGTTAACAATGGTTTCAACACCATCTCTTCAGATTGATGTACCAAGTCATGCAGAAATCATCCTAGAGGGTTATATTCATCAAGATGAAACTGTTGAGGGGCCATTTACTGATATCACTGGTACTTACGATGAATCTCGCTCGCAACCAATCGTAGAAATAACCAACATGATTTTTAAGAAAGATGCAATGTTTCAGACAATCTTACCAGGCGGAATGGAACATAAAATATTAATGGGATTTCCAAAAGAGGCAAAAATCTATGAATACGTGAAAACTGTTGTTCCTGATGTCCATGCAGTCAATTTAAGTGCGGGCGGGTCTGGCTGGTTGCATGCTATAATATCAATAACCAAGCAGAAACAAGGAGATGCAAAGAATGCTATATTTGCAGCATTTGCAGCGCATCCAAGTCTAAAAATCTGTACTGTCGTTGATGAAGATATTAATGTTTACGATATTAATGATGTAGAATGGGCTATCTGTACAAGAATGCAGGCCGATGAAGATGTTTTTATTCTCCCAAAATGCCGGGGTTCGAGTTTAGATCCATCAGGGGATCAGAATGCCTTGCTAACAACAAAGGTAGGCATTGACGCCACAAGGGATATCTCGAAACCTAAGGAACACTTTGAAAAGGCTAAAATACCCGGAGAAGATGAAATCAATCCTGCGCAATATTTTTGATTTCATAGAATAACTTCTATGCGACGAAATTTGGTTGTTCAGTTAATGAAATTGTAAGAGAGGAGTTAACGGAAGAGGAGGATAAAGTCTGACCGATAAGAGCCAGTACCTTCCACTTCTTCAAATTATTGAAGGAAAAGAGGTTATCAAAGTTGGGACTATCCAGAAAATTGAGAACGTGCTTATTTCCTCACAAAGAGGTAAATATGATACTCCACGAAAAATGACCTCGACTTTCCTGAGTATGTTTAAAACTTGGAATAAACTAACTGAAACCATAGACACTAAAAGTTGCCGATTTTGTAATCTAGATATCGTGGAAACTGATAATTCATTTTTAATTCAAGTAGCTGATCATCATGAACAATCACCTGCTCCAATAGATGCACAAAAAGAATTTATGAACAGAGGATTTGTAGTCCTTACTAATCCTCAACCATGGCAAATGATCCAAGAAATTTTAGTCCTAAAACGTCATGTAGAAACAAGCTACGAATTTTCTATGACTGAGCATAAAAATCTCTTTTATTGCGCACTAAGTTGCTGGGAACGTTATTCAGCCCTAAAAACTGAGTTACAAATGTATGCAGAGATGTCGTTAAAAGAAAGTTGGCTAACCTTATTTACAAATGATAGAATGGGTGCAACAGTATTGCATGCACACAGCCAACCAGGCATCAGTTTACTTCCTCCAGGAAAAGAAACGGATTATGAGTTCCTCATGCAAGAAGCATACAATTTTGCAGAAACTGAAGATTTTTTCGTATCAACAGTCCCGGGAAGGAATAATGAAGTAGTTGTTTATTCAAAAAGCACACATACATGTAATAAACTAAACAAGACAGTCATAAGCGAACAGTTAGGGCTGATACGTACCGTAATTCTAACATTATATTGCGATTTGTTTGGAGGAAAACTCCCCCTTAATGAGGGTATGTTTTTAACATTCGATAGACCTTCAATCTTGGTTTATGTTATTGTACCTTATTTTAATGAGGGAGCACCTCAAAGGTTATTGAATCTGCAATATTATTCTGGAACACCCAAAAAGTTGGCACACAATCTGGCTACAAAGTTGCAACAACTTGATAAGTGGAATATGTTTGAAAAACGGGGACTAAAAACTGTTTTTAAAGTTTAGATTCTATTCAAAAGTAATAATTTTTTCATGATCAATTCTTGAAAACCAGAAGAAGTTTTTTTGAGATTTTAATGAAATTCGCTTTCGCCTGATTTTGTCATCTTCATAAACAGAAATTGAATTTCATGATAAATACCACCATTTATCGGATTCTCAACGCTTACTACCTACCCTACGCAAATTTATTGCTATATCTCTGCCAAAGCAGCAGTTATCAAACGGGTCTTGCCCTCAGGTACAAGTAGGGGTGCACGTCATAAGTCCTAAATCCTACGAAATTGATGACTGGGTGATGTCCCATATCGATTTTCTCGCCTTTGAGCTCGATGCTTTGCGTGATCTGGTGCGAGATGTTTAGTAAATTCGTTGAGTTTATTAATGAAGGGTACTCTAAGGTATAAAGGAGCAGTCGACCGCTATGATACAGACCGTCAAATTCAGGATGTATCCCGATGAAACACAAGAAGGCAAACTCCATGAACTCTTCACCATCTATAACCGGATGAAACGCATCGGTTATAACCTGTTGTTTCATGGCGAGGACTACATGACAGCACGCTTCGGTGAGGGGAAAACTATCCAGCAGTGCTTGATGAGTCTGTGTCATAACAACCCTTATGTCAACACTATCCTGATTGATAACAAACAGACACTGGAAACACAAAAGACATGGCTGAAAAAACAACGGAAGTACATGACCAAACAGCTAAAAACCATTAACAAAAAAATCAACAAAATAAAGGAGCAAGACACACACGATAGACGGTTGAAAGGCTTATACGCCCGCAGATCCTCGATAATGGCACGCTTAAGCAATTTACACCTCGAACCCGTGGTATTCGGCACCAAGAAATTGTTCAGACAGAGAATACGCGGCACCATAACTAGGGAAGAGTTCAGGATACGACGGGATTCATCTTTCAGTTGTGTGGGAAAGAAACAACAAGGATTGAAAAACCTGAACCTCAAAATATTGCCCGATAAAATTGTTAAGATACGCACCTTTTCCAAGCAGAAAGGACGCAAGTGGCTGATTATTCCCATGTCCATAAATTTTGTGCAGGAAAAGTGGTTTCAGGAGGTTCTTAATGCTGACAAGTACACGGTGACCGTGAAACGGAAATTCTTCAAGGAGAAGTTGCGCTACTTTGTCCATGTATCTTATGAGCTTCCCGAACCAACACCACGTTACGGTTACCAACATGGTGCCATCGGCTTAGATTTCAACTATAATTTTGCGGCGTTAACCAATGTAGACCAACACGGCAAGTTACTCTCCTATCATACAATCTCGTTTGGCAACCTGTGCAGCTATCGAACCAATAAACGTAACGATTATATCTCCTATAAGATGGACAAGGTCGTCAATTATTGTATCAATATAGGTAAAGGCATCGTGGTTGAAGATTTACAATTCGACCAAGAATTTTCCTATAATACGAAACGCAACCGAAAATTAAGCAATTTGAAAACCACCGCACTGCAATTACTGGAGCGAAAGTGTAAAAAGCGCGGTGTGTCCTTTCGAAAAGTATTTCCCGGATATACCTCCATAATTGGAAAATACAAATATTCAGGATTACATAATTTGTCAGGTCATCACGTAGCAAGTTATGTAATAGCTCGAAGAGGCTTGGGTTTCAAGGAAGCCATTCCAGCCATCTACGATTGGGTGCTCTCACACGTCGGGGAGTTCATAAAACCCCGTGTGAAACAGGGCAGTTCTTACCGTAGATGGACGATGGTCCATGACCTCTTCAAGCACAGCGGGATAACCTCCTTCAAGATTGCCGAGATACTGCGCAAAACGGTATTGATGAAGCATGTATTGCACTCGGTGACGAGCGCACAGCCCGATAACCTTAAGGCTGGTCTTTCCACAAACGGAAAGATTGATGATTATTATAAAACGTGGACTTTCGTCAATAATTTCACGGCTTTATAAATAGTTGTAAGGTTCTGGAACTCCAAAAGAAGCAGCAAAAATATGGGCATGAAGTTGCAGCAACTTGATGAGTGGAAAATGTTTGAAAAACAGGGCCTAAAACTTACCATTACGGTTTAAACTTAACATCTATCAAGTGCTTGAATTGCATCAAACAATATTTCACGCAGCTCAGGCAATAAATTAGATTTTTTGAAAGTTTAAGCTGCTAAATTCACTCTTCTAATCGTGCGATGTATTCACAATATGGATCCCCTGCACACATTCCTTTAAGTCGCTTACCAGAAATTTTGGGATTTATACTCTCGCTAACAGTACTCGTCCAGATTCCGCACCAACCGCTGATATCTTTGGGATCTGGTGAACTCCACGGACA
>JAEOSF010000005.1 GCA_016840515.1 Candidatus Borrarchaeum yapensis
GTCTACTACTCTTTCACCGTCTACAGTAAAGAGAAAATGTTCAGGCTCCTTAAGAGCTGGATGTTGAGGTCCAACAGGAATATGAAACTTTTCACCTTCTGATGTATCTTTTTCTGTCAATCACAGTTCCTCCATCAAATTAAAATAAGAGAAGAAAATACAATTGTTATCCTTAAGAAAAAGTTTATCTTTTAATACTTTCGATTTCTACACGAAGATATAACTCTTAGTACCAAACTGATTTTCTCGTTATGAGGGAATGGCTTATGTCAAGGGATCGTGATGAAAAGGACGCTGGCAGAGACTTTGCTAGAGGACTTATGATCGCTAGTGGTCTACCTGTGATGGTGATTCTGGGAGTCCTTGTTGGATATTATATAGGACGAGACTATGGACCTATGTCTGCAGGATTAGGAGCACTTGCTGGTGGAATGCTAGGTTTAATTTGGACTGCAATTGAAGCAATCCGTTGGAATCCTTCAGATAAAAAGAAAAAAAAATGAGCGAATATTCTCACTATAAATAATAGCGGGGAATGATTTGCGCAATTATTATTGTTTTCAGTTCAAACAAAAAAGATTTTTTTAAAAATGGGGAAATAGGGAATTGTGAATCACTAGATGAACTTCGAAGGGACTGAATTTATTCAGTCGTCGTCTTGAGATCCACTTTAGATGTTACCAATCAACATTATAGCAATAACCAGACCGTAGATTGCAATAGCCTCGATAAACACAACGAAAATCATAGTACGACCGAATACTTCTGGTTTTTCAACGATAGCACCAATAGCGGAAGCACTAACAATACCCATGCCTATACCTGCGCCACATCCAGCGACACCTATTGCTAGACCAGCACCAATAGCGAATCCGACTTCCTTTGGAGTACCGCCGACAAGACCTGTGGTAGCCTCTTGCATTGGGACAACAGCTTGTGTAACTGTTACAAGTGTCAGAACTACAATCAGTACAGCGAGTCCGAATAATGTCAATTGAAATGCTCTAAGTCTATTCATTTTTTCTTCAACCTCCAATTTTTCATTTGAATGTTAGGCGCTTTGTTTTGAATGCGCCCTTAATGATAATATATTAGCAGTTTTTGTATCCTGAGTGGATCAATCTCTTCTAATTTTCCAGTTAGAAGAGTATTCAAATCATGTAACTCAAAAAATTTGAGCGTAAGAAAGCTATAGATAATGCTTATTTGAAAGGGATAATCCGAAAGTTTCAGTTTGCATTTTCGCAAGTGTTCTTGCTGAAGATGTGCTTCTAATTCCATGAGAATATTTGGAACTATGCCTTTTTCACGGACCTCTTCAAGGAGAGCCCCATAATAAGGTGACTGGGAGAAGATCTGAATCGCATCCTCCATACTGGTTGCATTTGCAGCGGTTTTAAGTTCTTCGTTTATTCTGTAGGCCATAGGAAGATAAAAGTCTTCTGGGTTCAATCCTAAAGAAATAGCACGCAATGCAATAAGCATATTGCTAAAGTCAATGTCTTCTCCTATTAGACCTTTAAGTAGGAATCTCTCACGTGCCCCAAATGTTTTCCCAGCCTTCCAATTAGTAGTAATTTTCCATAGATTTGTATAGACCTCTTGATCAATCGCAGATTCTAGAAGAAATATTTCATTCGAGGTTTCATATCGAGGGTATACAGCTTCCAAAGCCTCATGAAGTCCAACATCAGAAACTCTTGATATTGCTTCTTTTATAGCACCAGTTTCAACCATATTCAAATAATAGGCTGTGCCAAGTTTCCCTACAGGAACTATATTTTTCATAATGTCCTCTAAGGGAATTTGAGCATGAAGTCCTCTCATAACGCATTTTAAATTATTCGCATCGTATTTTTTCAAAAAGGCATAAAAAAATTTGGCTTCCTCTCCCGTAATGCTTCTGCTGATACTGGAATAAAGTTCATGGAAATGACGTCTTAAAGCGAGCTCGATAGTATCTGGGGTAAAGTCTAATCCCTCAAAGTATTTACCGTAATAAGTGGAAAGAAATATATTCTGGACTTCAGCTAGGGAAGTGGAGTCTAGAATACGGTATGCTGTCTCTTTTGGAAGCATGTATGAGAGTAATGCTCTGATCCTCGGATTAAGATAGAGATACACCCAGCTTGGCATGTTTATGTTCACCATGTTTATTTTCAAATAATTTGTTAAGCAAGAGTTCTAGAGATTGGCGTTGTGAATTGTCTTTCAATCGTTGTTGGTACAAAGCCTTTACCAGTGCCGCTATAGAACTTTGAAAACCATTCTACCCAGTGTAAACGGAGGGTATGGACAAAAGCTAGAAGTCCTTCAAGCAATCCAACCAAAACTGTGTTTAACATAATGCCAATTATCCACAGACTCGGTACGCCAACAGAAAGTCCTATATCAATAAAAGGTCCTAAGATTAACACAGAGAGTACTGCATGTACTGCATTTAGGGCAAGTATACGTCCATAACTGATAGTATTTGACAGAAGTGCTAAAGCGTATTCTAATCCTTCCATTGCGCCTTCGCCACCATGCATCATTAGAAGACCAAGCATCATAATTGCTAGTGGTATTATTGCAAGTACTCCAAGTTGTGCTGGATTTCCCATTAGAGCATTGATATTAATCGAGAATCTTGTGATATAACCTTCTGCGTTTCTTGGCATCGCATTATAGACTATCCATAATGCACCCCAATAAAGCCACATTAACATTAAAGGAACTGTGATGGCTTCAATGAAATGTCCTCTTTTTAATGCTAATATAAAGCGGATGACCAAGCCTAGCGTAATCTGAAGCGCGCCAACAACAAATGATAGTACCAAAAGTGTCATTAAGGGAGCAAGTTGAAAGGCAAGCAAAGTTACCGTCCCGGACCCTTCCATTGGACTGAACCAGAATACAGGATTGATTTCCTGAAGAATATCTCCTAATGGAGTTGCAGGATGTGCAGGATGATGTACACTACCAAAGTGGTCTCCAAACACTGATCCAAATACGAAACCAAAGAATATTGACGAGATGCCACACAATAACATCAGTTCAGAACCTTTGATGAAATAATCTACGAACTCGTTTACTGAGATCTTTCTTCGTTTTGCAACTAATGCTAAGGCGCTTAAAAACGCTAATACAGCACCGTGACCGACGTCTGCAAACATGAGACCAAAAATTAATGGAAAAGTTATGAACATAAACAAAGTTGGATCCAGTTCATGATGAAGCGGTGTACCATAACCAGTCACTAGACTCATAAGAGGTCCAAAGAATTTTTTATGTTCAAGATTTGTTGGAGTTTCTTCTTTCTTCAATTGAGATTCTTGAAATTCAAATTCACTTGTATTGTTTGTGTGCTCAGAGACTATTTTTTCAACTTTCTTACGTTGCGATTTGGATAGCCATCCAAACATCACAGTAGTGCCATAAGGTGTTCGTCTAAATAATGTGGAGACATCAAGTCCGTTTTTTTCTACTGTTAATTGTTCTTCAGCAGCCAATAATTGCAATCCATATTGTTCATTGATTTCAGTCAATTGTTTCTCGCATTCTTCTTTTTCTCTCTTGAGCACTCCTGGATCAAGAGATTGCAATGATAATTCACTGCCAGCAATGATATCGCTAAGATTTAGTTCCCTAAAGCCATAAACGCGAAGAATTCGTTTAATAGCATCTGAATGCTTATTCATCGTATAAATTACTACAACGCTTTCATACTCATCTAACTGATATGAATCAATGAAGCAAATGTTTTCAGTAACTTCATGTACTTTCCATTCTATTTCTGGTGCATCTTCGTTTTCAACAGTCCCAATAAGGGAACTGAAGTAATCACCTTCCTGAGAAAGTTCAGTTGGTGAAATTCCACCAAGATGTTCTGCGAGACCAATAATCTTTACCAGTTTATCTAATTTCTCAAAGCGAGATAATGTTGTAGACTCAGTTTTCTCAAGAACATTTTTAGTGAATTCAAAAACATTCTCAAGTGAAGATACATCAATCTCAACCTTCTTCTTAGGATATTCCTCTCTATCGAGGTCTAATATCATTATAAGCTTAGAAAGTCTGTTAAGATAGTCGTTGATTCTGTCTTTTTGTTCCCTTTCCTCTATCGTTGCTGCATGAACTTTATGCTCAACATCAACGAACTCCATACAGCAGAACTCTTGCAGCGCATTGGTTACATTTCGAGAATACTTGTTTGGTACAGTTATTTTCGCAATCTGCATCTTACTTGGAAAAAACATCGATTCTCACCGTATTTTCCTTTTTGTTTTTTCTTGTTATTTTGAACTTTGAAATATTCTAATTTGTTAATTACAGTAAACTAGTGAAGTAAAGAAAAAGGGTTTAAAAAAGTATTGCTTCTCCCTACTAAGTCTAAAATAACCTAAATACAGCTTAGGGGAGATTGTTACCATTGTTGATCCAACCGTTGGGAATTGATTTTGAAATCTAAAATAGTATTGAAAGCCAATATATCAAAACGCTGAAGGAATCATATCGGCTCATATAAATATTTTTAGGTTTTCTCTAGATCTGTTTTTTATTGTTACTTCGCAAGAAGACCCCTCAACTTGTTGTGGGGAGGGATGAATTGCGTTACTGTGTTCACTTTCACGCAGGTCTCTTTAACTTTTAAATAGCTGTTCGCATACCTATGACCTGTGTCTACCTGCAGGCACGAGGTCGGCATGCGAGTACCCTTCTGAACCCTGTATGCCGTAAGGCCAAGTGGGTCTGGAAGGGGACACAGTAGGGCAGGAACTGTCCGATTTAAAGCCTGTGTTAAGCCGATACCCGTTAAAGGTATGGTTGGAGACGCTGCAGGTCGTCTGTGAAGCAGGAAGCCCTTCAACTTGTGGGATGGTAGTTCACTGTGATGTAAGCCTTTCCCTTTATTGATGACATCTAAATAGACGTATCATCAGCTCTTATTACATTAATATTGATTTAAGCGAACCAAAAAGGTTATGCCATGGATTTAAGGCAATTTAAAAAAGAAATAAACAAGTAAAAAAAAGTAAAAGGGAAAGCGATGCTAGGGACCTAAAATCGCTTGAATATAGCTGTCTGAAGAAATTGCCGCGCCTGCTGCTCCTTGTGCCCATGTTATGATCAATCCTGGAAACAGACCAATTAGGATGATTCCTATCGTGAGGAGTACGAGAGGTACTAACATGGAAGATGCTTTCTCTTTTGCCATTAGGATTTCACCTTCAGGCGTTGCGAAAACAAGGATATGAAGCAATCTGAGATAATATGCAACAGAGAACGCGCTATTCAGAAGAGTAAGTGCTGCAATGATTGGCTGGTTTGCAACGATCGTGGCCCAGATTATAATGAATTTTGAATAGAAGCCACTCAGCGGAGGTACTCCTATCATAGCAAGAATACCTATAGCGAAACAGAATGTTGTAACTTTCATTTTGCGACCGACTCCTCTCATTTCACTCAGGCTTCTTGTACCTGCTGCATGAATGTATACACCAGCAGCTAAAAAGAGAAGCCCTTTCATCATGCTGTGATTTAATACATGGAATAATGCGCCTGTTACACCGAGAGTCTGAGTTTCAGTACCAATAGGAAGCATACCCACAGCCATCCCTACTAAAATATATCCAATGTTGACTATACTTGAGTAGGCTAACAGTCGCTTTATATCATCCTGAAGTAGGGCCATTAGGTTACCTACAGTCATAGTAAGAACTGCAAAAACAGCAACAATCACCCCATAATTTATGAAAATTGTGGGCTCAAAGAAAAGTAACAGAAGTCGTAGGATTGCATATATACCAGTTTTAATTACGACACCACTTAACAGCGCAGAAATACCAGTTGGAGCGGCAGGATGTGCGTCTGGTAACCATGTATGAAGCGGGACAATAGATGCTTTAACACCAAAGCCTACGATCAGAAGTGAAATGATAATGTACAGCATAGGTGTTGGTGATGCAGTTCTAAGAGCACTTGCCATTAATGCAAGGTTCAAAGTGCCGGTGAGTCCATATAACAAAGACATTGTAAAGAGGATCAAAGTGGATCCAAATGCGCTCATAAGTAAGTATTTCATACCTGCTTCAACGGCTTCCCATTTATCCTTGCGAAAAGCGACCAATACGTATGATGAAATTGCCATCGTCTCCCAGAACACAAATAGTGTGAAGAAGTCACCTGCCATGACTATACCATTCATACCGAAGAGAATTGTTAGTAGCAAAGCATAGTATTTGTCAAGACCCGAATCGTCTTTCATGTACGATATAGAGTAGATAGCGACAAGGAATGATAAACTGGTAAATACCAGCATCATAAACCAGCTAAACATGTCTATTTCTAAGCAAGTACCTAAGGGTGGCGCAAACGTAGAATAATAGACGACTATAACCCCATAAGTCTGAACCATTGGGAGTACATAGATCAACAACGATCCCAGTGTGAGAAAGATAAATATCGTAGTAATAATTCCGCAGATATTCTTACATGCTTTTTCCGCTCGTTTCATACCAGTTCCTACAAGTAGTACTAGCAGTGCGCCAATTATCGGAATATATAACGGATCTAAAGCTGTTAGTTGCTCAATTGTTAGTGGCCATGAAAGGGAGATTGCTTGCATTTTGATTCCTCCTTTTGATAACACATTATCCTCCTGCTATGCCAGCAACTGCTGGTAAGATGAATTGTAGTGCGAGATTTGGAAAGATTCCAAGAATTACCGCAAAGAAGGCTAAGATAGCCATTGGAACAAGCATTACGGCTGGAGCTTCTTTGACATCCTCTAGTCCTGGTTTTATCTCTCCAAAGAACACTCGCTTGACAAACCACAAGATATAACCTGCTGTCAATGCACTGCCAATGACTCCAAGTGTGGCCAGCAAGTAATTACCTGCAGAGAAACTACCTGCGAAAATTAGCCACTCAGCGGCGAAACCAATCAAGGGAGGCGTACCTGCTATTGAAAGCCCTGCAATCAAAGTAATCGTCGCAGTGATTGGCATTTTAGCACCAAGTCCTCCTAGTTCATCGATATTCCTTCCAGTTGTATGTCCAACTGTTAACATCAGACACCCGGCGACCATAAAGAGAAGCCCTTTGCAGAGAGCATGGTTGATGATGTGAAACATTGATCCTGCAATTCCGAGTGACGTTGCCGAAGCGAGACCGAGGAAAAGATACCCCATCTGTGAAATAGAGCTATACGCGAATAATCGTTTCGTATCCTTCTGCACAAGAGCCATGATCCCACCCCAATACAGAGTAATAACGGCTAGGGTAGAGAGAATGAAGGTATATGTTGCTATAGTTGTCCCGAAATAGGTGTTCAAAATTCTTGCTATAGCATAGCCTCCTGTCTCAATCATGACCCCACTTAGCAGTACACTGATAGGCGTTGGTGCTTCGGCATGTGCATCGGGTAACCATGTATGAACAGGGAAGAGAGCTAATTTTACGCCGAATCCGATCATATAAAGTATTACAATGATATTTATGGCAAGCTGAGGTATACCCGTTAAGTTCATAGTAAGGAGATCAAAACTGCCTGTATATAACCACGTAGCACCAATGGCGAACAAGAGGCACATTGCACCAAGATGAGTAAATATGAAGTATTTGAAACCTATTCCAACGGCGCCTTCACCATGTTTGCCACCCCACTTAGCGATCATTATCCAGCTGGGTATAAGCATTAATTCCCAGAAGACATAGAATATAATCAAGTTAGTGGCAAGAACAACGCCTATCATCCCGGCCATGTAAAGAAGATAAAGGCTAAAGTAACTTCCAAGATTAGACTCTTTTTCCATATAACCCACACTATATAGTGCTGTAAATGTGGAAAGTCCTAAGATTATAGCCGCAATCGGTGCACTTAGCCCATCTGCATAGAGTTGAAACACAAAATTAAATGGATCTCCAGCGAGCACAAAGGATACGTCACTGTAAGAACCATTGCTTAAGACAACTGGGAGTACACTTGCGAAAAATATTAGACTCGATAAGAGTGCGAATACAAAGCACGACCATGCTGCGGCTTTTCCGCCTGCTTTTCCGGCTGCGAGGGTTACAATGGATCCGATAACTAAGATAAGCAAGGTTAAGAGTAGATTAAGATTTCCAGGTATGGATAGTATTTGCATTTTTGTGTCTCCTCCTAAATAAAGATTAGCAGAACCGCCATTAGTAGCAGTCCTACTACGATATAGATCATATTGATGCTAAACACTCCTGTTTGGACCTTCCGGACTCCCTGACTTAGCCCCATGCCTCCACGTAATACTCCGAAGTTGAAGCGGTCGATAATTGCTTGGTCTATCCAGCGATAAATTCCTCCGCATACTCTGATTACCCCGTAGACGAATACTTTGTAATAGAGAGCATTGATATACCATCGGTTTGTCAGGAAAGAATGTAAGCTGGCTAACGCACCTGAATTTCTGATCATCTCTGTTGCAGAATATTTTTGCTTGATATAAATGAAGTAGCTAGGTATAATACCCAGAAAGACCATTCCAACAGATATCAGTGCTACAGTTGGATTGAGATGAACAAATTCAATGGCGAATGGTGTAACTACATGACCTGAGAAGTAATCATGTAATCTACCTTCAAAATTAAAAAGTCCAAATACACTAACGATGAGTGTCAATCCAGCTAAAATAGCTAAGGGAACCCACATCACTGCGGGCGCGTCATGTACATGGTGACCTTCTCTTTCAAGTTTTAAGATATGTTCTGATTTTGGATAATGGAAAGTCATACCCATCATACGGAATGTATAGAATGCCGTCATTGCAGCGGTTATTGCGGCTATTGCAAAGAGAGCATATTGACCATTTTCAAAGGTAGCTAAGAAAATGACATCTTTGCTCCAAAACCCAGAAAAGCCTGGGAATCCTGCAAGAGCTAATGCGCCAACCCACATGACCTTATATGTGATAGGCATATATTCCTTGAGCCCACCCATTTCATCCAGGTATTTTGTCTCTGTTGCGTGCAAGATAGCACCAGCAGAAAGAAACAGCAGTGCTTTGAAAAGAGCGTGGGACAGTAAATGGAAATTAGCAGCCAAAAAGCCCGTAGTTGATTCTATTGCGAGCCCACCCATTCCAAGACCTAGCATCATATAACCGATTTGACTAACAGTGGAATAGGCAAGCACTTTTTTGATTTCACGAGCCACAAGCGCCATTGTAGCAGCTAAGAATGCTGTGAAACCACCAATCCATCCAACCGTAGTAAAGAATGTAGTAACTTCCGAATAGCCATCAATCCAGAGTGCATGATGGAACATTGGAAGCACACGCGCAACAAGATATACGCCTGCTTTTACCATTGTAGCGGCATGGATCAATGCAGAAACAGTTGTTGGGCCAGCCATTGCCTCTGGTAACCATACATGTAGTGGGAACTGGGCGGATTTACCTATTGGGCCAAAGAAAAGTAATATTGCGACTATCGTGAGCAAACCAGCTCTTGAAAGTTCGCCTACCCATCCAGTATTTTCTAGTAATTCAAGAAAATTGAAGGTACCAGCAAAAGAATAAATGATTAAAATTGCTGAAAGAAGCGCTACATCACCTATTCGAGTAGTGATGAACGCTTTCATACCACTATGAGCGTTCATATCTCCTTCAGTTCTTTGTAGCATTGGGAAGGGTTCATCAACCATATTAGGCTTCTTATGCCAAAATCCAATTAAACCATATGAACATGCTCCGACGATCTCCCATCCAACGAATAACTGAAGAAAGTTGTCAGCCATTACGAGAAGGGTCATGCCGCCAATAAAAAATAGCATCCAGAACCAATACCTCGTACGATCAGGATCGTGTGACATGTATCCAAGGCTGTAGATCATAATAAGAGCACTTATGCAAGTGGCTACATTCGCCATGAAGACGGATAGAGGATCTACAAGGACTCCAGCATAGATATTGATATATGGAATCCATGGCACTTGCCAATCAAAGGGGATGGGCTGAGTTTGCCCAGAAAAGTCATAACCAAAAGCAGTATCTATTATCATGTCAGGGATCATAGATAAAGCAAATGCAGCAGCCATCAAAGAAAAAAGGACTGCCATGAAATCTCGTACTTTTGGATGAATTTTAGCGAACGCGGGCGTAAGCACCGCGCCAATCATTGGAATTGCCCAGCAAAGCCAGGGTGCAAACGGTAACATCTTTTGACCACACCTCTACTCCTTTAATCTCCTCAATTCCCTAATGTTTATAGTTTTATACTGACGATACGCGGTTAAGATAAGCGCCATTGCAACTGCTGCGATACAACCACCGATTACAATACTTGTAATAACAATTGCATGCACAAGAGGGTCTATTAGACCTCCATTTGCATATGCGCTAAACGCTATGAAGTTTAGATGCGCTCCGTCGATTAGAATTTCAAGACCTATAATGAGCTTAATCATATTGCGCTTACTAACAAAGCAATAAAAACCGATTACATAAAGGACAATAGCTGTTCCTAAATAGAACTCCACATTTAGAGGTGGTAATGCCATTATTCTTCATTCCTCCTTTTGAGTTCTTCTCTAAACAGAGCAGCCGCTCCAATTGCGGTTGCGAATAATAAGAATGCCTGTAAGATCATATCAATTCCGCGATTACTCCATAGATTCTGAGTAACAGTTTGTGGAATGTTTCCAAGCTCTACAGAAAGCGGTGGTTGACCATAGATGAAGGGCGTTATCGTGGAGATGCTTGAAAATAAAAGAACAAAGAATGCAATTCCGAGCACAGCACCAATTATTTCAAAGACGATTCTCACGTGACTAACCGAACTCTTGCCTGCCATTTTATTTAACCTCCCGTTCTTCTTGAGATACTAAGCTAATAGTTGCTAGCATGAGTATAGTTATCGCACCAGCATAGACCGCGATTTGAAAAACCCCAACGTATGGGGCGTCCAAGAGAAAAAAGAGTACACCCAATAAAACGCTCATTATTGCCAATGAGATCACGCAATACACTATAGAGCGAGACTCGATGGCTAAAATAGCAGTTACAATAAGTCCAACAAGTATAATTAAATGCCAAATACTCATAAACGCAATCTGCATAATCTCACCGTTCTAGTTTATGGTTTTGATATATTTCAAGATCAATCTTTCTAAAACGAACAGCCATCACTAACTTTTTCCATATAAAGTTTTCTTCTGAGTAAGCCTTTTACCAAAATATGTAATGAACGATAATGACAAATAGCCTCTTTATTCCAATGTCATACATGAACTGTTATATGAATTCATTCTTTCCTAAAACAACCCCACATATATCTCATTCCCTGATACTGACTTAAATTAGATATAATTTAATGTACAGATTATCACTAAAGAAATAACGCGTTTTATCATATATATGCCCCTCTAACGTTCATTTATCTGATAACGGCGAGAAGACTCCTTCCGAAAGGCAGGGGATGAATCATCGTCCGTGTGTCGTGGGAGAAACGTTGTCTTTCATCCGTACGTAGCCCTTCTCATAGTTGGAAGGGAGGCATAGCGTGGTATCACTTTCACACAGGTCAGTCTCCACTTAAATAGCAGTTAGCTACGATATCAGTGTGCAGTATGCCGAGGTGTCTGGCTTGGCGTTGGGAGCGTACACAAGACACAGTACCGATGAGGGTACTGTCGGACCTCAAGTGTCCCTTGAGGGACGGGGGCTGCCGTGGACCCGCCCGAACTGTCGATGACTGGGCTTAATGTGTCCAACCGTGTTGGCTAAACAGAACAGCCTAGGAGGGCAGAAGCCCTCTGCGAAAGCTTGGAGGTAGTTCACATTTGAATACTATACTAATTGTTAACAGACTGTATATTTCCCCTAAAAAGTAAAACTTAAATGTCAATACCTTTCATCTAATCTATCATCATTTCTTAGTAATAATTTGGTAACTGAAATTTACAAGGCAAAAGTCACAAGGAATGTGAATAAAATGAGTGAACTAGAAATTGAGAATAAAATTGTTAACGCTGCAAAATCAAAATTTGGAGATGCACTAACAGAATCAAAAATCGAACGCCCTAGGAGAGTCTACCTCACATTCAAAAAAGAGTCAATTCTTGATGGGGTATCCTTTCTGAAGAAAGAGTATGGTGGAACACATGTTAGTACAATTACAGGTTTAGAAACTGAAGAATCTTTTGAAGTTCTATATCATATGGCTACAAGACCAAAAGGTTTAGGCGAGGTAGAGATAGAAGTTACAGTGAGAGTACTTCTGTCAAAAGATAATCCAACTGTCACTTCAATTACAAGTGTCATTCCTGGAGCAGTTTTATATGAGCGCGAAGTTCATGACCTCGTTGGAATTAACTTTGAAGGGCATCCTGGCTTGACTCGATTAGTCTTACCGGATGACTGGCCAGATGATCTATATCCTTTGCGAAAGGAACGTGATGTACACGAAGTAAAGAAAGCGTACGAAGAAAGTCGCAAGTAATCCGCCTTTTTTAAAAAGATCTTTCTTTTTTGATTGTGCAAACGGAGTGTAGCATTTGTCTCCAATGAAAATTATTTTTGTCTGTTATGCAAATCTGTGTCGAAGCCCACTTGCCGAAGGAATCTTCAAACAACTACTAGAGAACAATGAAAAATCAGATAGTATAATTGTCAACTCAGCAGGGATCCATGCTTACGAAGGTTCACCACCACATTCTAAATCCATACAAGTAGCCAAAGAACGAGGAATCGATATTTCAGGGTATGGCGGTGTACAACTTACGAAAGAGATGGCAAAAGAAGCAGATCTTATTTTGACGCTCGATGAAAGTGTTAAGCATCATATACTATCATACTACACCAACGATTCAAAAAAGGTGGTTACAATGAAAGAATGCGGTGGAGAAATAAATGATTTAGATGTAGACGACCCTTATGGATTATCAATGGAAGCGTTTCGAAGATGTGCTGATGAAATCGAGGACTATTCAATTAAAATTCTTGAGAAATTGGTCCTGTAGACACTCTAGTTTTAAATACCAATTAAATTAGTTAAAATGGCTAAATTCCATTTATGACATTGTCTAAAGCCTCACTTAGTTCCTTGATATCATATGGTTTAGCAACTACGCCACTAAAACCATAATTTTTAAAATCAGCCATAACAGGATCTGTTGAATACCCGCTTGAAACTATAGCTTTAACTTTCGGATCAATTTCAATGAGTTTTCTAATAGTTTCTTTGCCACCCATACCACCTCGAATAGTCAAATCCAGAATCACAGCATCGAAATATTGTCCTGTGTCTTTAGTTCTTTTGTATAGTGCTATTGCTTCTTCACCGTGTCTAGCAAACCTAACTTCATACCCTAAAAAGGTTAACATCTCACCTAAAGAGTCCCTGATAACCTCTTCATCATCCATGACCATAATTTTTCCTTTGCCAGTGATAGGTGTTTTCTCCGCTTCTTTCTTCTTCGGGACTTGTGTTTTTAATGTAGGAAGATAGATAGAAAAGGTTGAACCAACGCCAAGTTTTGATTCTACAGCAATATGCCCCTTATGATTTTTTATTATTGAATAGGCGATCGTTAGTCCTAAACCGCTTCCTTTTTGTTTTGTAGTGAAATAGGGGTCGAATATCTTTTGAAGGTATTCCTCCGGAATACCGATCCCTTGATCTTTTATACTTAACTTTATGTAGCGTCCCTCTTGTAACGGCAAAACATCTTTTGTTCCAATAATCACGTTTTCACCACTAATACTGATTATTCCACCCTCTGGCATGGCTTGGTCTGCATTAATAATAAGATTATTTATGACCTGACTGACCTGTCCTTCATCAATTTCGACTGACCATATATCTTCAGGAATGGAAAATTTACACTTAACATTGGAGCCACTCAAGGTAAAAACGGTTGTATCTCTAAGTAATTCGTCAATAGAAGCGGTTTTTTTAATTGGAGCACCGCCTCTGGAAAAAGTAAGCAATTGTTGGGTCAAATCTCTTGCCCGCATTGTGGCTTTTTCAGCCTCAGTCAACCTTTCTAGTACCTTTTCTCTGAATGGAGCATACATTTTTGCAAGAGTGATATTGCCTAATATCCCCGTAAGAATATTGTTAAAATCGTGGGCTATGCCGCCTGCAAGAATACCAAGCGATTCAAGTTTCTCGATTTTGTGTTGTTCTTCCTCCATCTTACGTTTTTCGGAGATGTCTCTAATGATAGCCCATCCTTTGCTTGTAAACCCCTCTTTATCTTTCATCAGCCATGCACTAATAGAAACAGGGATTAATGAACCATCTTTCTTAACTATTTCTAGTTTGTATTCATCTGAGTATCCTTTTTTTTGCATAGGTTCGATAAGTACTCGTTTTAATTCATCATGCCATTTACTGGGCACTAAATCTAAATAGTCTATTCTTTTGATTTCTTCTTTTGTGTAGCCAAGCATATCCGTAAAAGCCTGATTGCACTCTATAATATTTCCACCATCTGCGGAGACGATTCCATCTCTTGAAGATTCATATAACCCTCTATAGCGTTCTTCTGACTCAACCAAAGCTTCTTCAGAGCGTTTACGCTCTGTAATATCACGTATAATAGACCATACTTCTAAAGGTTTGCCTTCTTTAGTCTTGGTGAGCCAAGATCTTGCGGAGACAGGAAAAATTGTTCCGTCTTTCTTAATGCCTTCTAACTCGAACTCGGCCGAATAACCATATGGAATGAGTTGTTCGTTAATCATTCTGTCAATTATTTTGTTCCATTTACTGGGAATCAGTTCTTGGAGCTTTAATTGATATATCTCCTCTTTCGTATAACCATGCATGTCTATAAACGCTTGATTACAATCTAAAATGTTTCTTTCCGTATCTGAAGAAACAATACCGTCTATTGTGGAATTGTAAAGCCCACGATAGCGTTCTTCAGACTCTTTGAGTTCTTTTTCTAATTTCTTAACTTTGCGGATATCAGTCAAAACACCTTGAATAATACGCGTTCCTTCCAATTCAAAAGAAGTTGTATTAAGAAGACAAGGAATTATCTCACCGTTTTTTGTCATCAAAGAAAACTCATAAGATTCAGGCACATTTTCTCCAGCAATTCTTTTTTTCAATCTCTCTTTTATCATCTGTCTCTGATCAGGAGCAATTGCTGACAGATCATTTAAGTCCATGTCAAGTATTTCCTTTAATGAATATCCTAAGGTATTCAGAAGTGCTTGGTTAGCGAATGCAACCTTCCCATCTTTTACTAAATAAATCATGTTTGGATCTTTCTCTACAAGCGTTCTGTATTTCTCTTCTGACTCAACCAATTGCCGCTCCAGTTTTTTTCTTTCAGTGATATCGCGAATAATACCCTGGTATCCTATAATTTTTCCATCATTATCCCGCCGCACTGTCGCAGTAAGCAAGCAATCAATCTCTGTATTTTCTTTCTTTCGCAATTTTAATTCATAGTTTCTGACAGATCCCTTTTGTTCTATCTCTCGTTGAAATATAGAACGATCTGTAGGATCAATATATAACTCTCGGACGTTTATTTTTTGCAACTCTTCTCTGCTAAAACCGAACAATTCAATTAATGCTTGATTAAAGTTGATTAGTTTACCTTCTCGGGTGGTAAAATATATAGCATCTCTTGAATCCTCAAAAAGGGAACGATAGCGTTCCTCACTCTCCTTAAATGCTTCTTCAGCTCGTTTTCGTTTAGTAATATCTCGGATAATAGCCCATGTTCCTGTTAAATTGCCATCCTTATCTTTAATGAGCCACGTCCTTGCAGAAATAGGTATAATTGTCCCATCTTTCTTAATTGCATCCATTTCATATACATCAGAAAAGCCCCGAGGAATTATCTGCTCGTTGAGAATTTGTGCTGTCTTTGCAAGCCATCTATTAGGCATGAGATTTTGGAATTTTGAACGATATAGTTCTTCCTTAGTATAGCCGAGTATATCCACCAAAGACTGGTTACACTCAATGATGTTTCCGTCCATATCTACAGAGATAATACCATCTCTAGAAGATTCATATAGCCCGCGATAACGCTCTTCACTTGTTTTAAAAGCCTCCTCCGCCCTCTTGCGCTCCGAAATGTCAATTAAAATCCCTCTATAGCCAATAGGGACTCCATCCCCATTCTTAATCACGTTAGCGTGTATTATAACTAGGAACCTGCTTCCGTCTTTTTTCTGAGCAGTAAATTCAATTATTCCAATATCTTCTCCGTTATATAATCTAGAAATGCTTTCTTTAAGCCTCTCGTGATCTTCTTGAGCAATTATCTGAAAGGCATTGATTCCCCTATCAAAATCATCTTGAGAATAACCAAAAATATCAAAAGCAACACGGTTAACAAAAGTGAGCTTTGCATACAAATCTATTTCAAAAACAGTTACTGGTAAGAGCACAGCCAACTCTCTGAACCGCCGTTCGCTTGTTGCTAGTGCTTCTTTGAATTTCTCGTGCAATTCTTCGGATATTTTCAAATTAGTAATACGTTGATGCAGTTCTACAAGCTCATTTATGAGTTGTTCTTTCGTTTTATCCTCATAATTCATTTTGAGAGGCTCCTAGTGGATCAATACTTAATAAAGACACTGTTCTCATAAGATTGACTTGTTATCATTTTCCTTTATCATTTTGTTTCTATATTTCTTGTCTGCACGGAACTATAAATTTTTGTCGCTAGCTTGTTTCTATGCTGTGCTCTATGAACATATTATGAAATGTCTAAGTTTTTCCTGCTCTCTGAATGTAGTACGCTACATATTTAGCTACCATACCTCTAATTCAAAAAAGAAATCTTCATTACAAGAATGTGTTTGAAAAATAGATGATGTTAGTGTAAATGAAAGTTATCGGCAATCATAAACTGCTTATAAAAGATGAATAACAAAAGCAAAAAAATAGAATACATTCCTAAAAAAATTGGATCTAATTAAATGTTTCACAAGGCTAATTTTCAAGAAAGTATTAATCTGGTTCTTGTATAATCTTATGTAGTGTCTCACTCAATTCTTTAATGTCATATGGTTTGCCAACGATGCCACGGAAGCCATATTTCTTGAAATTTGCCATTACAGGATCAGTAGAATACCCGCTTGAAACAACTGCCTTAACTTCAGAATCAATTTCAATTAATCTTTTAATTGCCTCCTTACCTCCCATCCCGCCTTTTATAGTTAAATCCATAATGACAAGATCAAATGGTTCTTCTAATCCTTTCGCTTCTTTAAAAAGTGCAATCGCTTCTTCGCCATTTTTAGCAAAGTCAGTTTGGTAACCTAGAATTGTTAATATTTCATCTAAAGCTTCTCTAATGATTTCTTCATCATCCATAACCAAGATCTTCCCTTTGCCAGTAATTGGTTTTCTTTCTGCATCATTCTTTGCATGAATCTGCTTTTTTGACGCAGGAATATAGATATAGAATACTGTGCCTTTACCCAATTCTGATTCTACTGTAATAAGCCCGTCGTGATTTTTTATTATTGAATATGCAACCGTGAGCCCTAGACCACTCCCTTTTTGTTTCGTAGTAAAAAAAGGATCAAATATCTTTAAAAGATAGTCCTTTGGTATGCCGATTCCATGATCTCTTATAGTAAGTTTAATATAATTTCCCACGTTTAATGGTAATCCTGATTCAGATCCAACAGTAATATTATCTGCATGAATCTCAATT
Source organism: Candidatus Borrarchaeum yapensis (assembly GCA_016840515.1). Lineage (GTDB taxonomy): Archaea > Asgardarchaeota > Sifarchaeia > Borrarchaeales > Borrarchaeaceae > Borrarchaeum > Borrarchaeum yapensis. The sequence goes on from JAEOSF010000005.1 coordinate 17,654, forward strand.
ATCCCTCCCTCTGGCATAGCTTGATCGGCATTGATTACTAAGTTGTGGATGACTTGACTGATCTGTCCTTCATCAACTTCAACTGACCAAAGTTCGTCTGACAGATAGAATCGGGATGAGACGTTTGTTCCACTCAAAGCAAACTTAACGGTATCTTTGAGGATTTCGAATAAGGATGTAATCTTTTTAATGGGTGCGCCGCCTCTTGAAAATGTAAGTAATTGCTGGGTCAGATCTTTTGCACGAATCGAGGCTTTTTCTGCCTCTGTCAAGCGCTTGGATACAACTTCATTTGATTTTGAAGCCATTTTCGCAACTGAAATGTTTGTTAGAATAGCAGTTAGGATATTATTAAAGTCATGTGCGATGCCACCAGCAAGAATTCCGATTGATTCAAGTTTTTCGAACTTTTGAAGTTCTTCTTCTAATAATCGCCTTTCGGTGATGTTACGAACGATGGCCCACAATCCCATTGGCTCATCAACTTTATTTTTGATAAGCCAGACTCTTACTGATGCTGGAAAGATCGAACTATCTTTCTTGATGTATTCGATTTCAAATTCTTCAGTATATCCTTTTTTCAGTAATTGTTCATTCATGATTTTGTCAAGAAGCATTTGCCATTTATCAGGTATAAGATCTCGAAGTCTTAACTTATAAAGTTCTTCCTTAGTGTAGCCAAGCATATCTGCGAATGCTTGATTACATTCTATTATATCTCCTTCAATATATGCTGAAACAAGGCCATCAATGGATGACTCATACAAACCACGATAGCGCTCTTCTGACTTTTTGAGTTCCGCTTCCAATTCTTTGATTTTACTGATATCAGTCAGGACACCTTGAACAACGCGCGTTCCTTCCATTTCAATTGTAGTTACATTAAGTAAACAAGGAATTATTTTGCCATTTTTTGTTAGAATAGAAAATTCGTAAGACTCTGGTACCTGTTTTCCTTCAAGTCGTTTTAGATATCGATCTTTAACAAATTGCCTATGTTCGGGAATGATGTGTGGCATCGACTCTAAATCTATATTACGTATTTCCTGCTCTGAATATCCCCAAGTATTCAAAAGTGCTTGGTTAAAAAATGCGAACTTGCCATCTTTGATTAAAAAAACCATGTTTGGATCTTTCTCTACAAGCGTTCGATATTTCTCTTCCGACTCAATTAATTGCTGTTCCAGTTTTTTTCGTTCCGTGATATCACGGATGACACCTTGATAGCCTATAATATCCTCGTTCTCGTCCCGTTTTACAGAAGAAGTAAGTAAGCAGTCGATTTCTGTTCCATCTTTTTTGCGGAATTTAACTTCATAGTCTCTGACGGATCCTTTTCGAGTTATCTCCTTTAGAAACTTAGCGCGGTCTTCAGGGTTGGCATATACATCGGTGGCTAACATCCTTAGCATCTCTTCTCGGGAATATCCAAAGAGTTCTAGCATAGCTTTGTTAGCATCAACGATATTGTCCTTTTGATTAATATAGACGGCATCTCTTGAATCCTGGAAGAGGGATCGATATTTTTCTTCACTTTCTCTTAGCGCATCTTCCGCCTGTTTTCGCTCAGTGATATCTTCCATATAGCCATCGATTCTTACAAGTTGATTTCGTTCATCAAGGGCAGGAATTGCCCTATCTCTTACCCACTTGATGATATTATCTTTGGTTATTATACGATATTCTACATCAAGCTGTTCTTTCTTCAGGCGATGTGTTTCGATTGCTTCCCATACATATCCAACGTCATCCGGATGAACAACTCGCTCCCACAGAGTCGAATCCGCCAGGAATTGCTCACCGGTATAACCGGTTAGTTCCTCAACCCTTCCCGAAATAAAAAGGCTCGTAGAATGCTCGTCTGGCAGTGCTGAATACACAACAACAGGAATATTCTCACTTATTAGTTTAAATTTCCCCTCACTTTCAAGCAATGCCTCTTCCGCCTGCTTGCGCTCTGAGATATCAGTCAAGATCCCATCAAATCTTATGATCTGATCTTCGTCATCTCTGATGGGTACACCATGATCACTGAGATGATATATTTGTCCTGTCTCTTTGTGAACCATTCGATATTCGAAAATATACTCTTTCTTATTTGTATAGGCGTTAATGAACCCCTCGATGGCTTGTTGTCTATCCTCTGGGTGAATACATTCGGCCCATAGATCCTCGTTTTCATAAAAATCAGCAGGAGTGTACCCTGTCCAGTCTGTGATCCGTTCTGAAACAAAAGTCGTCGTGCTAGTTGCATCAGCTAATGCAGAATAGATGACATCAGGAATATTCTTGATCAGGTTCTCATATTTTTCTTTCATCTCTTTTATGTTCTCCTCCGCGTTCTTACGCTCAGTAATATCGCGGATAATAGTAACAACTTGTACAACTCTTCCTTCCTCAAAGATCGGTATTTTTCGTGTTTCAGTAATGAATTTCCTGCCTCTAACTGTGATCCTTTCCTCAGTAACAAAAGTTTTTCCAGTGTTGAATACCTGATTATATTCTTCAAAGATTTTGTCTGATAAAAATGGATACATGTCTGTAATTTTTTTACCTATTATGTCAGTTTTAAATCCCAGTTCAATATTAAGTTGTTTAAAAGCCGTATTGAATAAAATAAATCGTAGTTCAGTATTGATAACATGGATCATTTCGCCAATCGAATCGAGTGTTGATCGATATTGTGATTCAGACTTCAACAAAGCTTCATCTATTCGATCTCGCAGAGTTTCTGATACCTCCAATTCAGTAATTCGTTGACGTGCGTCTGCCAGTTCACTTATGATTTGATCTTTTGTCTTGTCGTCATCTTTCATATTGAGAGGCTTCCTAGAAGTTAATAACAAGAGAAAACATCAGTTTAGAAAGATTAAATTATAATCACATTTCTTTGTCGATAAATTCCTAAATTTCTTGTCTGCACGGAGGTATAAATTTTTGTCCCTAACTTGTTTTTATACTGTGCTCTATGAATATATTATGCAATAAGTGAGCCCCTTGTATGAAATTACCAGAAGAAGTAAAAACAAATCCTAAGCAGAGCGTTTTCTCTCTCTAATTCATCATTGTTACTTTCAATTGCTTCTACAAAACATTCTAAAATCAGCAAAGTAAAAAAATGAGATCATTACTAATTCTATGTAATTCCTCTTCTAGATTGAATCTAGTTTTTCTTGTTTTGAGGTGAAACAGAAAATGGAATGGACAAAACCTGAAATCAAAGTTGAGCCCCCTGGTCCTAAATCTCAAGCATTTATTAAACGGGATAGCGAGATAATGTCAAAATCACTTAGCAGAGCTAGCGAACTTGTTGGTAAAGCCGCACATGGCGTTTTCGTCCAAGATCTTGACGATAACGTCTTTCTTGATTTTGGTGCTGGTATTGCAGTCGCAGGTGTTGGTCATACTCACAAGAAGGTTGTAGATGCGATTAAGAGACAAGCTGAACAGTTAATCTTTGTTAATAGTTTGGATTATTACACCGTTCCACAAGTTGATTATGCTGAGCGGCTTGTGAATATAGCACCCGGGAATTTTAAGAAACGTGTATTCTTCACTAATTCTGGAAGCGAAAGCGTAGATGGTGCAATTAAATGTGCAAAATATTATAACAGGAAAATGGGACGGGGCGGATATTACGGATTTGGATTCCTAGGTGGATTCCATGGACGGACAATGGGAGCAGTCAGCTTTACCACAACTGGCAAGGGTGCTCGAAAATCATTCTGGCCAATGTATGCTGGAAATGTGATTGTGCCATATGCAGATTGTTATCATTGTTATTTCGGGCAGCGCTATCCAGAATGCGGTCTTTTCTGTCTTGATTACATTACTGATGTCCTATTCGAAAAAGCTTATGATGGTGATGATGTGGCGTTTTTCCTCCTTGAGCCTATCCAAGGCGCTGGCGGTTATATAGTCCCTCCCACAGAGTGGCTTCATAAATTACAGAAATTCACCAATGAACAAGGTATTCCCTTCATAATAGATGAAGTTCAAACAGGTTTCGCTCGAACTGGTGAATGGTTTGCTTGTCAATATTTTGGCGTTGAGCCAGATATTATGTGTGTAAGTAAAGCTATGGCCGCAGGCATGCCTTGCGGTGCCTTTATCAGCCGTGCTGAAATGCAAGATTGGTGGAGTGGCGCGCATGAAGGGACTTTAAATGGAAATCCTATAATTATAGCTGCAGCAAGTGCTGTTTTAGACGTCATGGAAGAAGAAGATTTACGTGTGAATGCTAAGAAGCAAGGTGCATATCTTAAGAAAAGATGGGAAGAGTTCCAAGAGAGTCATCCCGAAGTTGGAGACGTGCGAGGAGTAGGTCTCATGATCGGCGTGGAATTCGTCAAAGATCCCGAAACTAGAGAACCAGATGTCACACTTCGTAATAATCTTGTTGAACAGGCCTTTAAGGAGGGATTGTTACTTCTTGGTGCTGGAAAGAACTCTTTGAGACTATGTCCTCCTTTGATTATCAAGGAAGAACATGTAGACATGGCGATGGAAACCGTTGAGTCAGCATGGAAGCAGATTAAAAAATAACTAATCAGATCGATTATTTTCTTTCACTTTTCTACTTTCCCTCTATTGAATTCTTCATGCTTATTCGCTTGTTAATGGATATTTTTGGATTATTTTATAAATCGTCCGTCATCCTTTGATTTTTCATGTGTATGTACGCTTTTTTCAAGCCACCCTATCCTCTCTGCTTCTCTTACATCAAAATTTGGAACATATGGCTTAATATCTAAAAGGGGCGTTCCATCGATAATATCTACGTCTTGAATATGGATAATGTTTTCCTCAATTCTGATAAGACGTACAATTGAAAGACCAATTGAATTCGGTCTTCTTGGAGCTCGTGTTGCAAAGACGCCATGCAACTTATCATCCAGAAAAGGCGTTACTTTCAAGGAAAATCCTGTGGCTAAATGACAATAATATAATAGAATAATATAAGAGAATCCGTCGATATCTAGCAACCCGTCAGCGTACTCTGGGAACACTTCAACTTTTCCATTGATGCCCTTAGCTGCCGTGGGTTGTATAGGTGTTCCTTTAGGCTCTTTAAAAGGTGAATAGATAATTCCAATTGGTCTATGCTTAATTTCATTCATTTTTTTATCCCTACAAACGATTTTTGTGGATTATTTCTCAATAATTGCTTAAAATGGGGCTTTAAAACGAGTTATTTATCTATTCACATTATAATCTTTATATAGTAATATTTAATATCTCTCAAAGATATATCTCATATAGATGCTAAAATAATTTAGTAGAGACGATAAAAATGAGTAATACTGATTTCGATGGGATCGTTTATGACTTTTCAAGATTCTATATTCTTACAATTCTTTATGAAGGTCCAGCTCACGGTTACAGCATTATTGACAAATTCAAAAAAAGACTAAAAAAAGATATTAGCCCAAGCCTTGTTTATCCCTTCTTGCAGCTTCTAGAGGAAAAAGGCCATCTAAAATACACCTTAAAACCTGTAGGAAAAAAAGAAAGGAAAGTATATGAACTTACAAAGAAGGGAAAAGAACTAGTAACAAGATTATTCAAAAGATTTTCTAGTATTATCGCTACAGCTATAGAACCGAGTTTGGATGTTTGTGCTCACTGTGGATGTAAAGTGTATGAAGGAGCACATATAGAAACAATAAATGGTAAAGAACTCACATTTTGCTGTAAACATTGCGCGGCTACATATAAAGCTGAATGAATGATATCTTATAGTCTTCTCTGTTTAAGTCCCCTTTCATCTATTTCAATTGAATTTAACAGGTTTTTTTAAAAATTAAAATGTATTCATGGACTTTGTTCACTCTAAAAACATAAGGATAGCCGAGGGGTCTTAGGTTACTATATTCTTGTTTTCTATCCCATATTATAATATCTTCAAATTCAAATCCAATTTCTGTCATCATTCTTGCCGTGTCCATATGAAGAGGATAGAACTTATTCTTCTTTCGAAGATCCATAATAATTATAATACACCATTTTTCCGGCTTTAACGCTTTATATACTTCTTTAAAAACTTCTTTAAGAGCGTCAATAAACTCATAATAATTCGTTATGTTACCAAGGTCAGTTGTTAAGTCAGTATAGGGTCGAATTTTTTTCCGATCTGCGGTTCTTGTCTGTCGGTGTATATCCCAATAAGGCGGTGAAGTAATAACTAGATCTACCGAGTTGGGTTCTAAATATTTTAAGAGGTTTCTTGCATCATCTTGGCATATCTTTGGTTCTTCTTCAATATTAGAAGAAAAAAGGTGCTGTTGTGACAGTCTATCTTTAGCTAATTTAACAAATTCCTCAGAAATCTCAAATCCTATACTTTTTCTACCAAGGTTTCTAGCAGCAAGTAATGTACTGCCGCTACCCATGAAAGTATCTAATACCATATTGCCCTTTTTTGTATAGATATTGATTAGCCTTTTTACGAGTTCAGCAGGGAACATAGCAGGGTGTCTTAATTTCATTTCTTGAGGAGATTTTACTGTATCCCACACACTAATTGAATAGCGTGTCCATGTTTTACCATCAAGATCGTTCAATCTTTTTGAATCTCTAACGTCCTTTTTAGTAAGTTTGTCATCATTCTCTAGATTTACAGAATGTTCTCCCACTAAGATCGCCTCTCATTGACTGCTTTAATTTGTTCACTACCTATTGTTATGTGAAAAACAAGGATAATTCTTTCAATAATTAATTTCTAAGTCTTCCTCTCTTAGATATAATAATAGAATTCCAATTATAGAAACTAATGATAAATTTGAAATGAATCTGTTTGTATTGGTAGAGGGAAATGACAATTAGTGCGGAAACAGATCTAGCAGATATTCTAAATGCAACAATGATAGAGTTAGAATTGTTTACAAAACAAATTCCTTTGAAAACTCTTGAAAGGGAACTTGGTATATTTTCTGCAAAAAATTTTGATACAAAACTCTCAACAAAATCACAAAAAGAAGAATTAAAATTAGCATTCTACAAAGTGGCAGCATTCATTGTGATCTCTCAATTAGTTTTCTATAATATCCTTCAGAAAGAAGTTCAAGCATTTAAATTGCCTAGAATAGGGAAAATTACCTGTCCTTCAACCTTAACCGATTTCTTTCAGAGAGTTATGGATGAAATCGGCTTCAGAATTGTCTTTAAGATCGATGTAGCATCAAAATTACCGAAAGAAAGCAAGAACATTTTAAATGATTTTATTCACACTATTTCTAATTCGCAACTGGAGAAAGTTATCAAAAGGGATTTTTTGGGACAGATTTTTCAGCGTCTTATACCTTTAACCTTAAGAAGACGATTAGCAGCCTTTTATACGCTCCCAGAGCCCGCGAAATTGTTAGTATATCTTGCAATTGATAACAAAGATTTAATAGTAGGTGATATTGCGTGCGGTTCAGGAACTCTCCTAGTTCATTCATATAACCGCTTAAAGAATCTTGGAAACAAATCTCATAAAAAACTTTTACAGCAAATTTGGGGCTCAGATATATCTGCTTTTGCATGTGAACTAGCAGCTATCAATTTAGCTATGCAATCCCCTTTCGAATTCACTGAGGACTGTAATATCATTAATGAAGATGCGTTTAGACTTAAACCTGGTAAATTCATTTCGTTCATAGACCAAGAAAAAAGTTCTTGGGAAGAGTCTCTCATGGCGGGAGGCTCCCCCAATGAAAAAGAATTTGATAAAACGGTTGAAATTCCCCTTTTCGATGTGTTAATCTCAAATCCGCCGTTCACAAGAGGTCACAGAATCACTCGCAAATATCGAGACTTTCTTAACGAGATTATGCCAGCTCAAATTGAGTTAGATAAAATCGGTATTCATGCTTGCTTCCTTCTATATGCAACGAAGTTGTTAAAGAAAAACGGAGCTCTTGCTTTCATTTTACCAAATTCTGTAACGTTCGCCCACGCAATGAAAAGCATCATTAAAGAATTTCAAAAAATCTTTAGTGTCAAATATCTTATTCGCTCTGAAGCGGATTTAGCCTTTAGTGATAGCGAACTTCAAGAGATTATGTTAATTGCTCAAAAGAATTATGAAGGAGACGCGAAAGTTGTAACTTTGAAGAAATCGCTATTGAGTATACCCGATAATGAATTAAATGAACTTATTTCACTTATTAAGAAGAAAATCACCATAAATAATGATAAAATAACTTTAAGAACAATCCCGTATTCTCAAATGAAGAATACAATCGTTTGGAAAGATCTATTTTCATCTTCAGCAATCTTCGACCATATCTCACAGAATTTTGTTTCATTTCGTAAATATGCTTCATCGTTCCAGTATCACGATCCAAGACCAAAAGAATGCTTTAGAATCCCAAATAAATACTGGAAAATTAAGGATAACACTGATAATCATATTTTGATTCAAAATGCTGAAAGTGAAAGAACACTCGCGATTGATAAATCATTTGTGTCAAAAACAGTTCATGTGCTAAGAGAAGCGATGGAGCTAGATCTTTCACCTATGTTTAATGAGACTGATCTAAAATCTTATTTCTTTCTAGGTCACAAAACTAATAGAACAGATGGGGCAAAGGAATACTGGGACTTTAATCGGAAGAACTGGACAACTTATGAGAATCTGGCTAGTGCTGGAAAACTACCCAAGAATCCTTTAGGTCGCTGGAGTGTTCAAATAAATGGATTTAAGAAAAAAAGAACGCAGTTGATGATAGTCCGGAAAATAAATCTGAAGAATAACCGAAGCATAGTATTCTTGTGTAAGAAACCAATTCTAGTGAGTAGCGGTTTCTATGGAATTCGAATAAAGAATCCCGATTTAGCAGAGTTCTTATTTGCGTACTTGTCATCTTCAATCTTTTTATTAGATTTCCTCTGTTCAAGGAGAATAGAGTCAGGTAGTGTTGGACAATTATTACCAAAAGATTTAGAGTCTCGTTTAGTCCCTAAATTTGAACAAATAGAACGCAAGAACAAGGATAAAATTCTCAGTTATTCTAAAGGATGGAATTCCATACCACTATCGAAACGGAGCAACTACTTGGAAATGATTCTTATGGCAAAAGGTGATAAGAAGCATCCTCTAAGAAAACTAGATGAAGCATGGTTACACGCGCTAGATGTCTCTTGGAAGGGCAAATCTAAAGAAACACTAATCTGCGAAATCTATAATGATATTATGCTACTGCTTGAGCCCTTTACACAAAATTAAAAAAAGACGAAAAAGTGATAGACGTGAAGATTAACTGATGATTAGATCAGATACTGTTAAGACAAGAATTTTGCCAATTGATACCATTCGTGTGCTGGGGGATCTAGAAAGTATGAAAAGGTCAAAAAAATTACATACAAAGAAGGAGGCCTCAGAATAGAAATTGGATTCCTTCTTATTATTAATAACAGGATTCATAATAAATACAAGTAAATACTCAGAAGAGGATTTGAACTCTCTTTTTATAAGATATTTAAAGATAGGCTTCTGTGACGTATCTTCGCATCATGCGGTGGCTGTTAAAATAATAAGCGATCTTTCCAATAGAATTTTGCATTAATTCGATCCATTGATCTCTTCTATCGTAGGCAGGAATGATTATGTATTCCATTTTAGAGTACAGATCATCTAATTCACGGGTTCTCCTTTCTTCATCTCCAACTACTTCGTGTGGTGAGGGTCCTATAGACCAACCAGTAACGTCCTCTATACAGCCCTCAAGCCACCAACCATCTAATACACTGAAATTTATTACACCATTGTGAGCAGCCTTCATTCCACTTGTTCCAGAAGCTTCGAGGGGGGGCAATGGTGTATTCAGCCAAACGTCAACCCCGGATGTAAGTTTGGCAGAAATATCCATATCATAGTTTTCGAGATAAACGATTGAAATTTCGTCTTTCAATAGTTCTCCATATTCATAGATTTCCTTTATCAGTTCCTTACCACTTAAATCGCGTGGATGCGCTTTCCCGGAAAAAATTAACTGTATTTTCCCTCTCTTATTTACATTTTTTAGTCTCTTCAAATCAGAGAAAATTAAAGTAGCCCGTTTGTATCCTGTAGCTCTCCGAGCAAAACCCAAAGTTAAGATATTTTGATCCAATTCTTTGCCCGTTTTCTCTCTTACTAAGTCAATTAGATCCTTTTTTGCTTTCATGTGAGCATCCCATATCTCATCGTCTGGTATTGAGTCAACTCTCACAAGGAGTTCAGGCTCGTTCGCCCAGCCCGGTAAATACTTGTCATAGAGTTCTCTAAAATGCAGACAAGTCCACATGTATGAGTAAACACCATTTGTTATTGCGCTTATCATATATCCTGGGAAAAGTTTTTTTGAATGATTCATATGCGACTTCGCGACTCCATTCACAGCTCTACTTAAATTTAAGGCTAGCAGAGTCATGTTCAAGTTATCTTGCCCCGCAAATTTTTTAGACAGCTCCAAAGGGTACTCATTTCCTAATAATTCGTAGGCGAGATCATACGAGTACTTATCAAATGCTGCTGCTATGGGCGTATGGGTGGTAAAAACGCATAGATTTTTCACGCTGTCAGGTCGCATCTCATTATCCTTTAATAGCTCTAAAGTGAGTAGACTTGAATGTCCTTCATTCATGTGGCACTTCTTTATTTTGAAATTTAGTGCTTTAAGCATCTTTACGCCGCCAATTCCTAAGACAATTTCCTGTTTTAAACGGTTCCTAGCGTCGCCATCGTAAAGATGGTCGGTGATCATTCTATCTTCAAAAGCATTTTCTTCATCAGAAGTGTCGAGGAAAAATATAGGGACTACTCCGCCCGTTGGGCTTTGATGTTCATAAAACCAAGCCTTAATTTTGACAGGTCTTCCTTGAATTTGTACATATACACTAGTCGGAAGTAAAGTCATGAATTTAGAAGGATCCCATTCTTCTGAGTGTTCCAACTGTTCTCCTTTCTCGGTTATCGTTTGTTTAAGGTATCCTTTACGACTAATAAGGGTCACCGCAACTAAGGGGATTTTCAAGTCTGCACTGGACCTTATCGTATCTCCAGCTAAAACTCCTAGACCACCGCTATATGTTGGAATTTCGTTTATAATTCCAATTTCCATAGAGAAATACGTAATTTTAGGGTCTTCTAGAAAACTATGCAAACAGAACTCGTTACAAAAGTGGTATGTCTTCCCCCAACGCTCTACTTTGAATTCAGTTTTATCGGGATCTACAAGCATTCCACAAGCAGGATCTTTGGTGCTCATTTTATCACTTTAGATCAGTTTTATAATTTTGTGAATTCTTCTTTGTGCTGTAAAGTGATGTTGCTCAGACTACATCATGATTCTTTTATCTTTCTATTTTGCGATCCATATAATATTTGAGACTGTTTCTTTAAAGCACCTCACGTTACTATTATAATGTAGTTTTGAGTCTGAAAAGATTAAATGTAAAAGATATTGTAGCCAAAAACCTTTAGATATTATTATTCGACTCTTAAAGAGTTTAGCTTAAATTGCAGAAGTCAGTAATTTTATATATGAAAAAAGCATAATTTAAATACAAGATAGATATATCTTAAAAAGTAATATTTATTAAACTGTCATATAATTAGAAATATGTCTTATTCTAGAATTAAGGAGGAGTATGAAGGAAATGTCAACAACCACTAAGAGTTCTGTAGAAAAAAAATCTAAGAAGATCACACTAGGCATTACAGGCATGACTTGCGCAACTTGTGCATTGACTAACGAAGAGGAACTAGCAAATTTACCTGGTGTAAAGAAGGCGTCAGTAAACTTCAATGTGGAAAGAGCAACAATAATGTACGATCCAAGTAGAGTAAAACTTCAAGACTTTGTTAAAACTATTGAAGATGTTGGCTACGGTGTTGCAACTGGTAAAGTAACAATTGCCATAGGAAACATGTCGTGTAGTTCATGTGCAGCAACTATTGAAGAAGTTTTAAATGAGGTTGAAGGAGTTAAATCTGCAGTTGTTAACTTCGCAACCGAAAAGGCTACAGTGGAATATATCCCGACGATTACTAATTTATCCATCCTAAAAAAAGCGATTATTGATGCAGGATACGATGTATTAGCGATTCCCGAAGAGGGCGGAATGATAGATGTAGAGAAAGTAGCGCGAGAAAAAGAGATCAAAAGACAAAAATTACTAGTTATTTTGGGTACCGCACTTAGCATACCAATAATGCTCATAGGAATGCTATTACCTTTTGAAGTGTTCGGTGGCGAGTTTTTCAAAAATTTAGTACTGTTTGCTCTAGCAACGCCAGGTCAGGCAATTATTGGCAGGCAGTATTATGTTAGGACTTATAAACGCTTATTACATTTAAGGGCTAATATGGACACTTTAATCGCAATGGGAACTTCTGCAGCATATGGATATAGTACTGTAATCACATTTTTCTTGGGAGGCGATGTATATTTCGATTCTGCTATCATGATTCTGACACTGATCACACTTGGCAAATATCTAGAAGCTGTAGCAAAAGGAAGAACGTCAGAAGCAATCAAAAAACTGCTAGATCTACAAGCCAAGACCGCTACTATTATCAGAGATGGGAAAGAAATCGAGATACCTATAGAAGATGTAGAAGTAGGAGATTTGGTTATTGTAAAACCAGGTGATAAGGTTCCAGTAGATGGAATTGTTCGAGAAGGACGTTCTAGCGTTGATGAATCAATGCTTACTGGGGAATCATTACCTATCGAAAAAAATGTAGGCGATGAGGTAATTGGTGCGACTTTAAACAAACTAGGGACTTTGAAATTTGAAGCAATGAAGGTCGGCAAAGATACTGCTTTAGCTCAGATTATAAAAATCGTTGAAGACGCGCAGGGATCAAAAGCACCTATTCAAAGACTTGCAGATACCGTTGCGGGATATTTTGTTCCATCAGTGATTGTTATAGCAATTGTAACCTTTGTTCTTCAGTATTTCTTCGGACTTTCTCAACTAATTGGAATCCCCTTAGGCGCGTCAGACGCTTTTACTTTTGCCATGTTGGCAATGGTTGCAGTTTTAGTCATTGCTTGTCCTTGTGCTTTAGGATTGGCAACTCCGACCGCTATTATGGCTGGTACAGGCAAAGGCGCAGAAAATGGAATCCTTATTAAAGGTGGCGAGAGTCTAGAAACGGCCCATAAGATGAATGCAGTAATTTTTGACAAAACGGGTACGCTCACTAAAGGAGAACCAGAACTTACAGACGTTATTACATCAAATGGCTATGATAAAAATAAACTCTTGACATATGTAGCAAGTATTGAGAAAGGATCAGAACATCCCCTAGGTGAAGCAATCGTAAAGGGAGCTGAACAAGAAAACATCCAATTCATAGATGTAGACGGCTTTGAGGCAATTCCAGGTCACGGAGTTAAGGCAACTGTGAATGAAGAAACTGTGTTCATTGGCAATGAAAAATTGATGAGTGACAATAACATAAATATCGAATCACTTAGAGACGCAATAAATAGGTTACAAAGTGAAGGCAAAACAGCAATGGTAGTTGCAATTGATAATACTTCAGCAGGTGTTTTAGCAGTAGCTGACACATTGAAAGAGTATTCGAAGGAAGCAGTTAAAAAACTTCAAAAGATGGGCGTGGAAGTCATCATGCTGACCGGTGATAATGAAAAGACTGCTCATGCCATTGCAAAACAGATAGGCATAACACGTGTATTTGCAGAAGTACTACCTGCTGATAAAGCTAACATGGTCAAAAAACTACAAAGCGAAGGAAAAGTTGTCGGTATGGTGGGAGACGGTATTAATGACGCGCCAGCTTTGGTTCAAGCAGACATCGGGATTGCTATAGGATCAGGCTCTGATGTAGCAATTGAATCATCTGATATCACATTAATCGGTGAAGACTTAAGAGCAGTTGTAGGTGCGATTGCTTTGAGTAAGAAGACAATGAAAACTATTAAACGAAATCTCTTCTGGTCGTTCTTTTATAATACGGTGTTCATCCCAGTAGCTGCTCTTGGATTGCTATTACCCATGTTTGCTGCCGCTGCAATGGCTATGAGTTCGGTATCAGTAGTTTCCAGTTCATTATGGCTCAAAAGATTTCAGCCGATGCATGTGATCTAATCCCTTATTTTTTGGGATAGGTTTCCTAATCATTTGTATAAAAATTAACCAAATTAGATAGGAGGAAATAAACTTGGCTAAGGATGTTGTTTGTGGCATGGACGTAGATGAAAAAGATGCAGAAACAAAAGGATTAGTCTCTGAATACAAAGGTGAAAAATATTATTTCTGCGCCCCAGGCTGCAAGAGACACTTTGAAAAGGATCCTGAAAAGTTTCTTAATTAAACTACTCTTTATTAAGAGAATTCACTCATTTCTTTATTTTTTTTCTGTGTTCCAAACAAATATTTTTTATATCACTTACAAATACTAGAAGTAAATACCTGATTAGATGTCGTTCTCTTCATATGCGCCGGGGTGACGGAGAGGTGACGTGACGGTCTGCAAAACCGTTTTATGGGGGTTCGAATCCCTCCCCCGGCACCTTCTTAAATCAAACTCATTTTTTATTCCTCGCATTCAAGGATTTTAAACAACTTAAAGTTTTTAGATCAAGATAAAATCTTAATCTACTACTAAAAAAGGGATGGATGTCATGTCAACTTTTTTGAAAAAAACGAGAGCAGTACTAGAGTCAAAGTTCAAAGGAATCCATATTCCTGATACTCGTGAAGTCCTCATAGGAAGAATCTATCAGGCGGTATTACTTGAAGGAGCTATGGGTGTTGGATATGCACCGAGAAATGCAACAACTACATGTACTGTCTTCAAGAAACCAGGAGAATTATATCAAACATCTTCAACGGAATTAGCTGACATGGTCCTTTCTGACGAACCTCTCGAAAAGGCAGTCGGTCTAGCTACCGTTAATGCTCTAAGCCAGTTAATAATTGCATCCAGACCTGAAGAGTACAACAGGTATACAGACCTAGATACACTCAAATATATTCCATTGAGTAAAGACTCAAAAGTTGGAATGGTCGGTAGGATAGGTCCTTTCATCAATTTTTTAGCAAAGAACTCTGCAGGTGTTACTATCATAGATGATAATCCTGCTTTTTCAGAAGGTCTTCTTG
The DNA here is from genome assembly GCA_016840515.1 of Candidatus Borrarchaeum yapensis. Taxonomy (GTDB): domain Archaea; phylum Asgardarchaeota; class Sifarchaeia; order Borrarchaeales; family Borrarchaeaceae; genus Borrarchaeum; species Borrarchaeum yapensis. The sequence continues at coordinate 32,759 of JAEOSF010000005.1, forward strand.
GAAAAGGTGTGAAACTTTCTCGAAAAATCGAGGATATTGAGGACTCTGATATCTTAATCATTACAGGGTCAACAACAATAGAACATTCACTCGAAGAACCTCTAAAGGTAGCGTCCAACGCTGTGTTCCGAATGGTTGTAGGTCCTACAGCATCATTTATCCCTGATCACGCTTTCGAACTAGGGATAGATGCAGTAAGCGGTATGACTTTTATAGATATAGAAAAAGCATTTAGAACTATTATGGAAGGTGGCGGAACAAGAAATTTCTCTAAATATGCAGAGAAATACACAATAACCGTTAAAGAACTCTAAAACTGTCATTCTTAATGTAATCTACGTGTTAGAAGGTATGTGCTTGGTTAGTGAGATCTTAAAAGAATGCTATAAGATTTTAACAGAATATCATGGCGAGGATCCTCCAAAATTGAAAACCATTTCCCGAGGATTTAGTTTTATTGGGATCCAACTAACAGATATGACTTCAGGTATTGCTTCTGCCGAACGAGACTGGCCTCACGAATTTCCAGTTTTTTTGAAAAAAACTGACAAAGACCTCCCCTCTGTGTATGCATTAGCAAAACTGGCATATGAAGGCCAAGGAATGGAGGTATGTTATGGACTCGCTGTTATGAGTGCCCTAACAACAAGTATGCTAAAAAACTCCGATAAATATGAAATAATTGAAGACGCTGAAATAATTGATACATGGAAAGATAAATTTCTACCTGAAGAAGATGTTGTAGCTATAGTGGGAGCAATGCCTCTCTTTTCACGTCTTAAACCCTATTGCTTTCGTATTCTATTATTAGATATGCATGCTGATCGATATCCTGTTCCTGAAGATGTAGAATTAGTGGATTCTGTTGAGGGTCTTACCGAAGCTGACATATTAATTGCGACTGGAAGTTCATTGATCTACCATAGTACAGAAGAACTTATAGAAAAAACTCCAAAAGCGAGGCTTAAGGCAGTGATTGGTCCGTCTGTGACACTTCCTCCCGAGCCGTTCTGGAAAAGAGGAGTCCAATTTGTCGGTGGAGCGATGATCGAGGATGAAAGATTTATTCAAGCCTTGGTCGCTGAAAATATGATGGATAACTGGGAGACTTTTTTGAAGAAACGAAAAAAACTAAAGGTAGGTTTTGGCAAAGATACTGGATTTAGAAAAATCGGTTTTCTGAAATCCTAAATTGTTATGTTAAGAACTAATGTTTTTTAATATCAAAAGCTGTTTTATAATTCGCTCGATTGGTGATAACAAATGACTATTAATGTCTATAACACACTAGGTCGTAAGGTAGAAGAATTTCAACCTATTTCTGAGGAAGAAGTCAAAATATACGTGTGCGGTCCAACCGTCTATGACTATCCGCATTTGGGTCATGGCAGGACATATTTAGCTTTTGACATGATTATCCGTTATCTTAAATATAAAGGGTTTAATGTTAAGACTATTATTAATATCACAAATATTGACGATAAAATAATTAAACGCGCCAAGAAGAATAACGAAGATCCTCAGGAACTAGCAGACCGCTTCGAACAGATTTATTACGAGGATATGGACGAATTAGGAATTGAAAAAGCAGATTTCTATCCGAGAGTATCGGATACTATCCCTGAGATTATTGAATTTATATCAACCCTTATCAAGAAAGGAAATGCCTATAAATCCAATGGTGACGTTTATTTCGATGTTTCGACTGTTGAAGAGTTTGGTCAACTCTCAGGACAGAAATTAGAAGAAATGAGATCTGGAGCAAGAGTAGCAATAAGAGAAGGAAAGCGAAATCCCTATGATTTTGCACTTTGGAAAAATTCAGAGGAAGGAGATCCTTATTGGGAATCTCCGTGGGGTCGGGGGAGGCCTGGATGGCATATTGAATGTTCAGCAATGAGTATGAAATATCTAGGGTCACAACTCGATGTTCACAGTGGCGCTAGAGATTTAATATTTCCACATCACGAAAACGAGATAATGCAATCTGAAGCTTATACTGGCAAGAAACCCTTTGTTAAATACTGGATACACACAGGCTTCTTGACGATTGATGGCGAAAAAATGTCGAAATCGCTTGGAAATTTCATAACAATTCGCCAATTGCTCGAAAAGTATGACCCCGAAGCATTTCGTTTATTTGTAGCATCAACCCATTATCGGAATCCAATTGATTATAGTGAAGAATCTATGAATCAAGCGGAACAAAATCTTGAGCGTATTTATAATGCAAAACGCTTGTTAAAAAATGCAATTGCCTTAAATCAGTCGAATGGAACAAAAAATGAATTCTTAGAGGAAATATCAAAAATTAAACTAGAATTTCTCAATTCAATGGATTATGACTTCAACACTGCTCAAGCGTTAGCACAATATTTTGAACTGATAAAATTTGCGAATCAAGCGATTACTCAAAATGCAGACAAACAAATACTGCAGGCATTTTTATATACGATTAATGAACTTGGCAGCATTTTTGGTCTATTTCATAAAGAGCGTAAGGAAAAAGAGATTCCCGAAGAAGTTAAAAAATTGGTTGCGGCACGGGAAGAAGCAAGAAAACAAAAAGACTGGAAAAAATCAGACGAAATACGAGACAAAATTAAAGAAATGGGCTATAGACTTAGAGATTACCCTGATAGAACAGATGTCATTCCCTTAGAGTAAGCGTTGCATTTTTTTAGGTTGCCTTGAAAGCACTTGATTTCCTTTTTCTTGAAGGATGTTTGCTTTAAGAGGTTGTTAGGTCTTTTTCTTCGATTTTTTTATTTAGTCAAAAATCAAATAATGACTTTTGCCGAGTATTATTATTTGGCTTATAAATTAATCACTGAACCGCAAAAGAATCCTATACAGCTTCTATTGATGGACAGAAGTCTTTCCACAGATCAAGCTCATCTTACTGTTTATACCAGAAAGAAGTCTTATTGGGAGAAAAATGGAGCTCTTATTGGAGTACCGGTAGATGGTATCAAATAGATGAGAATGATTTGTGGATCGGAAGATACTTGATTCAAAATCCTTAACTAAGTATTCTTCCACCGAGAGCAGACTATCTTAAATACTATCTTGTCTTCTCTTTTAAAGATAACGGTCCTTAAATTTCAAGTATTAGGCTTCTCTTCGAGATTTGTTAATTCGTGAATTTCTTTAAGGACATTTTCTCCAAGTTTAGTAATTTTATAGATCTTGTATTTTCTCCTCTTTGGGGTTAGACACACACAACATTTTTTTGTTGCTAATTCTTTTAGAGTCTTGCTTGTATAACTGATTTGGATCCTTAGACTTTCAGCAAGCTGTGAAGGTGTCTTTGTGCCACTACTTAGTTCAAGTAATAACTTAAATCTCCACTCACTCGCTAAAATATAACTTATCAACTCCCAATTAATAGGTTCCTCTTCAGCCATAATGGACAGATATTTTCTATTTATTATAAATTTAGTTCATATTTAGTTATTAAGTTTGGTAAGTAATTATTTCAATTTAAAATACCTAATAGATGTTAACTGTTCTGACTCAATTTAGACGCCTGTGATCTTTATGTACCTCTCAAATGAGTCTCTAGAAAAAATTGTAGATTATTTTAAGAACCTCCAATTTTCTCAAAAGGATGCTAGTTCTTTAACTCTCTTTCTACTTTTTAAAGCAGCTGGTATCTCAAATAAACTGCAGACGATAAAAACATCAGAGTGGCAGGAAAATTTCGAAAATGCAGTAAATTTATTAATGTCGTTTTACGCGCCTTGGGAAAAATTGCCAAAGAAGTATTATCTGGTATTCCCTTTCGATCTAACTTGGAGAAAGGGTCAAAGTGGATCTATTGGCGATTGCAAAAGATGGATACGTCCATCAAATATCGCAAATCTTCTAAGAAACGCTCCCGAAAAGTACAACTGGATTTCTATCGAACGTGAAAATGAGGAAGAAGTCTATAGGCTCTCTCCTGATTATTTAAACGCGTTACAAATAATCTCTGATGGAAATGAGAAACTAGATATTAATTATATGGCTGGATGGGCTTTAAAATATTTTAATTTTAAGGAATTAAGTTCCGAAATCACATCAGATTTTAGTTTTACGAAGGTTGCAACCAGTCTGTTCCAGAAGATATTCAATATCACGCCAGGTGAGGAGAGAACAATCTTTTTTAACGCTCAGAACATGTTGGATTATTCTGAAGTTGAACCTGATTTTGAAAAATATATGAGAGAAAAGATATCTTACATGGATGACCCCGCTGCCAGAGATTTTACTGAAGATCAGGCGGAAATAAATATTTCTGGGGACGTGGTTAAAAGAGTCTTACATCCGATCCTAGAAAACATTTCCTTAGAGGAAGTAAAACAAATATTATTGACATCATATCAAATAATACTTTTTGGACCTCCTGGAACGGGCAAAACGTTCACAGCAAGGAATTTAAAGCAGTTTTTTGATGATTTCTGCGATGTACAATTTCATCCGAATTATGGGTATGAAGAATTTATTGGAGCAATTAGACCAGAGGCAGGAAAATTAGTTCCAGTCCCCGGCATTTTAACTAACTTCTTAGAGAATAAGGTTAATAAGAATCCGAATAATAACTATTTATTAATCATTGATGAAATTAACAGAGGGAATCTCTCAAAAATCTTTGGAGAAGTTATTTCCTGTTTAGATCGAGATAGTAATCCTGTCATATTAGCATTTGATCCAGAACAGAAATTAAGTCTTCCGACAAATTTGTTTATTGTAGGTACAATGAACAGTACTGATCGTTCAATTGCCATTGTTGATTATGCCCTCAGAAGACGATTTGAATTTATTCGTTTTTCACCAGACATTGAGTTGCTCAAACTGGTCACAAATGAAACCTCTCCAGATCTAGAAGGGATATCCATAATTAATTTCTTCTCAAAAATAAACGAACAATTACATATGCATTTAGGAAAAGAATTTTGCTTGGGCCACACTTATTTCATGCCAAAACGAATAGAACAGTCGCAATACTACGTATGGACAATAAAAGAACTTGAACGTACTTTTAATTATTCTATACTTCCAATTATTGAAGAATACTGTTTTGAAAATGAACAAATGCTAATCTCTATATTTGGAAATGAATTACCGCAAAGATTAAAAAATGACTCATTTAAAGACGCATTACAAGACTATCTTGGAGTCTGAAAGACGATTTAGAGATCAAAGAGAATATCTGGAGGTCTAAAAGAATATCTAGAGGCCTAAATACCCTTTGGATCACCCAAGGAAAAACTTTTGCAATTGGAGCAGAAGATATTCCCGTGTTAGAAACAGTCAATTTAAATTATAAAAATATGTGGAACAAAAATGCGTTAAACATTGCAAAATCAAGAGGTACTGTAACTTTTCAGAGCGAAGTAGTAGGAATAATTAGATTAAAAGAAAAAACCATAATTATAGCCCCTTCTCTTCCTGGCGTGTTTTTTGACTATGTACTAAGGATGTGGCTATTTGTCAATCTGAGGTATAAAAAATTTGAAATTCCGCGGCAGTATTCTCTTAGTGCAACTTCATTTGGGCCAGATATCTCAGAAATCTTTGTCAATGAACTGACTCTTTTAACGCAAAAAGGTCTGTCTGGTGACTACATAGAAATTAACAGGAACGCAAAATATGTTCGGGGGAAAATAAATTACAAAAACTATTTTATCTTGAGACCACATGGTCTACTAAATTGTACAATGGATGAATTTTCTTTAGATCATAAGTTAAATCAATTAATCTATCATTGCCTGCTAAAAGTGAGGCATCTTTCAAATGACAACAAAATACTAAATCGGATTTCTTATTTATTGAACTTTTTCAAAAATCTAACATATTTTCCTCATTTCTCTGTTCAGGAAATCGATTCTATTCAATTGAATCGAGAGACTTCGTATTATGAAAAAGTGCTCGAATTATGTAAGATAATTTTAAAAAATTTAACAATTTCAATTTTAGGGTATAATCTTGAAGGATATTCATTTTTAGTAGATTTTAATTTGCTATTTGAAGATTTTATTAAAAAAGTACTCTTTACTCACTCAAGAGAAAATGAATTTTCTTCTTGGAAAGACTTCAAAGTTTTTGGAAGATATAAAGCTCATGACGAAAGAATAAAGGAGAAAAAATGCCTGCCAGATCTCTTCTATAGATATAACGCAAGTGACAACTCAGCTAAATTTGTGATTGACATAAAAAACAAATTTGGTGACCCTTTTTCGAATGAGGATATCTATCAAGTTGTATTTTACTCTATGTTTTTAAATACTAACAAGGTAATCCTTATCTACCCTTCAGTAACAAGAAAAAAAGCGATACTATTCAGATTTAAATTTCAAGAAAAAGAGTTTCATCTTTATGCTGTTTTTTTCAATATAGCGGGAGAAGAACAAACTTTTGTCACGCAACTTAATAATTTTGTAGATTCAATTTATGAGATCGTTACGGAGCGTTATACTGGTTTTAGGTGATAATGCAATAAAATGATCTGATTTATACTAAATACTTAATCACCTCTCCGCAATTTCAAAAGTTGCTCTTGTTGTCTAATGATGTTGCAATATTATATATTTATTATTTGGAATCATTTTTTATTGTAAATTACCTTATAACGCTCCACAAGACATTTCATTTGAAAAAAGAATATTGAAATTTTTTGTTAAAAAAAATCATGCAACTTGAACAGGAGGTCCTCTTTTGAAGGAGAAGGAAACTAAAAAAGATATTTCAGTGCAGTTAATTAACTGGTATAAAAAGAAGGGCAGGAAACTGCCTTGGCGTGACGATTCTAGAAATGGATATGAGATTTTAATTGCGGAAGTACTCCTTCAAAGGACAACCGCAGTTAGTGTGAACAAAATCTACGAAAAATTTCTGAAAAGATTTCCAAATTTTGAAACAATATTTTTGTCCAATGAGAAAGAACTTTTGAAAATAATCAGTAACTTAGGATTCCATTTTAGGACAAAGGTGCTAAAGCGTATTGCTCAACAGTTGAAACAACGAAATTATGAAATACCTAAAGAGAAAGAAGAATTACTTAAACTATATGGAATTGGGGACTACATGGCTAGCGCTATAAGAGTATTCATGTTTAACATCAATGATCCAATTCTAGATTCAAATATGAGACGTATTTCTGAGAGGTTCTGGGGATGCGAAAATGATGAAGAGATGAAAGCACAATTATTTGAACTGGCTGAAGAACTCCCAAAAGTAACTTATTGTGCATTACTTGATCTTTGTTGGTTCATTTGCCGAGCAAAACCAAAGTGTTCTATATGTCCAATTAACAGACACTGTTTGTTTTTTAAGAAATCAAAGAAGAAAAATTAAATGAATTGACGAAGTTTCACTTGGGACTTAATTTTTGGCTCTAAGGTTACTAATTGCTTTTTAATAACTTTTGCAATTTCATATCCAAGTTTTGGTGGTACTGCATTTCCTACTTGTCTATAGCATTCAGTTATTTCGCCAATGAATTCAAAATCATCAGGAAAAGTCTGAATACGGGCACATTCTCGGACTGTAAATCGACGGTTCTTAAAGGGGTGAATTGCAGTGCAATGAGTAGGATTCATTGTTGCAGAAACAGTACCTGTTGGTTTATTGTATTCTGGTCGTTTATAAAAGGCGGGGCTTTTATAGTATTTAAGATTGTCCTTAATCTTTTTTAATCGTTTTGTTAAATATTTATAGGGAATGTCCTTCCAATTTCCTCCTGGAGGGACGTGTTGTACAATCTTAAAGTCAGATGGGGACAATGGTTTGTAAACATGATTTTTTATCTTTTGTCCAGTTATTGAATCAGGATCTGGTAAGTCATCAATTACGTCTTTTAACGTAACTATCCGATTAATTAGTGGAGGAAATAAGACTTCTAATTTAAGTCTGTTACCTATAATGAAAATTCGTTTTCTTCTTTGGGGTACTCCATATTTTGAGGCATCTAATAGTTTTGCTTTAACCGTATATCCAATTTTTGTGAGGTCACTAATAATTTTATCAAGAACTAATCCCCCTTCTGGATGTTTCATGGATCTAATCCCGAGCACATTTTCGCCCACAAAGAATTTTGGACGCTTTTCTTGTATTATTCTAATCATTTCCCAAGCCAGACTATTTCGAGGATCGTAAACTCTTCTTTTTCCAGCTGAAGAAAATCCTTGGCAAGGAAAACCGCCAGTAATTACGTCAGGATTATTCGGGATCATATCGCGAGTTATATTTCGGACGTCAATATTTTGCGCTTCGCAGTCAAAGTTATGATTAAAGGTTCTTAGTGCCCATTCATTGTTATCACATGCCCAAATAACCCTAAAACCCGCCTTTAAAAACCCTAAATCCATTCCTCCGGCACCGCAAAATAGGGAAACCACCGTAGGGTGATTTGATAAGTCATTTCGATTAGATAATAATAGATTTTCGACCACTTTCGCTTCCTTATCCATTCTTTTATGAGTCATTTTATTTCTCAGTTTATCAAGATTTCGACCTTTACATATACCATTTTATCTTATTTAAACAAATCGCATCCCTTGAAAGCGAAAGTTAACTAAACAGAAAAAAAATCTCCCGTCAAAATTCCTTATAATACTAAGTGAAAGATAAAAGTGCTGAAAACAGGCAAGACATACAAATAATGTATTCTTCTCTTTTAAAAGATTTCATTTGGAAAAAATTTGAAAAAAATAACTTTGATGAACTCTTTGTTACCCCGATGACTGTTTAAAAATTTCTTCGAAATCCTTTTGGCTTATTTCAGTTAAATATCTTTGCATTCCAACTTTAATAAGTTTCTGCATCGCTATAGAGTATTTTTCAAGAAACTTAGAAAATACATTGAATTTTATCGGTTTCGGAAGTTCGGTAATCTTTTCGAGATCCACAATTATTTGATTTTCTCTTACATAAGCCTTTGATTTAACTCTTGATAGGCCGATAATACTACTTTTTTTTTCCTTATCTTTCGTCATCTGAGTGATCAGATAGTGGATAACAATATCGCCCCTATCAATTCCTTTAAACATGGTCGCATATCTTTTCTTATTAGGTGCGTAAAGACCTCTTTTTCCCTTTAAAAGCAAATCCCAACTCCAACCATCCGATACTTCAATCCAATATTTCATCTAAGATCACGAACATATTCTGTTAATCAATAACTATGACTTCTTTTTTTGTCATATGAAAGATTAAGTTATCTCCAGCTTTCAATTGTACCCATCTATTTTAAAATTCTTGGCTACTCCCCAAGTTTTGAGTGAAAAGATCGATTTTCACTCCTTAGCGTGTGACCTTGAGCAGCGTCAAAACTCTCTCTATGCACTATATTCCTATATCAACAAGTCGCGGGAACTGAAAAATGTGAATGAGGCATTAGCGTATGGCTTTTCATCGCTCAAAAATCATTTGCTATTAATGGATTTAGTATAAATTAAAGGAAGGTAAAAAAATGCTTCAATTTATGCTCATCATTTTTATGGCCGTGGGCAAATACTCGCACTACAAGGCGGAATGTTCCTCGCAACACGCGGAGAACACATTCTTGTGCATGAGACTGCACCTGAGAGGTCTAACGCCTTCTACGATGGGAATGGATGACAGGTACGGGGACGAGAAAAGTTATAAAGAAAACAGTCGCATCTTTGCTTTGACAACTTCTTTCATCGCCTCTTTAGCTGGACCTAAGATCTTCCTCGGATCAAATACCGTTGGCGAATTAGTTAAGAACTCACGAATTGTAGCTACAAAGGCTAATCTCAAATCTGTATCAATATTTACTTTCGAGATCCCCAGCGATATCGCTTTGCGAATAGCTTCGTCTGGGACTCCTTTAGCTTTCCCCAATTCTGCTCCATATTTGTTGGCTTTTTCTACTATTTCTGCAGGAACTCCAGAGGCTCCATGTAAAACAAGTAGAACATCGCTCTTTTTTCTAATATCCTTTAGTCTTTCGAAATCTAGTTTTGGTTCTGCCTTGAATTTATAAGCTCCATGTGATGTACCAATTGCAACTGCAAGAGCATCAACACCTGTTCGTTCTACAAATTCCTTAACAGCATCGGGATCAGTTAAGATGGCATCTTTTTCTTCCACAGTTGTCTCCTCGACACCCGAAAGTCTACCAAGTTCTGCTTCTACAGATACACCCTTTGGATGGGCAAAATCTACAACACTCTTTGTTAAAGAAATATTTTCTTCAAAGTTTAGATGGGAGCCATCGATCATTACAGAAGTAAAGCCTGCATTAATGCATTTTGAGCAAATTTCTAGATCAGCACCATGATCTAAATGCAAAGTCATTGGTACTGCCTTTTTTACTGCAGTTTTAACCATTGGTATGATAAAATCTAATCCAGCATAAGCGATCGATGAAGCGCTCACCGCAATAATCACAGGCGATTGTTCCTCCACAGCAGCTTCGGTAACAGCTAATACCGTTTCGAGATTGCTTATATTAAAAGCACCAACGGCGTAGCCGTTTGCTGTGGCTTTAGATTGAAGTTCTTTATTTGTAACAAGCATAATCGTCCCTCCTAGTTTTCTTTCTATATTAAGTTGGATTTTTCTGATACTTCTCTTTGTTAAGCAATCAGGTGATTTATTCACTTATTTTTTTCAGATGAGGGAAATCATCGTTCATATGAGGAAAATACATTGCGTTTATAAATTCAGGTTCAAAATCTTCTTCAAGCGTTAATTCGATATATTCTACAGATCTAGCAATCCGCGTGGCTTCCTTTCTTTTCTCTTTAGATAACAATGCCATAATTGCTCCTTCACCGGCAGCGTTCCCGACACTAACAACATTTTCCAAATCGCAATCAGGATATAAACCTATCAACATTGCAGACTTCTTATCTATATAATTACCGAAAGCACCTGCAAGCATTATTCTATCTAGTTTTGTACAGCCGAATTTATTCATCAAGATAATAGCACCCGCATACATTGCACCTTTAGCAAGTTGAACTTCTCTAACATCTTTCTGTGTAATTACAATATCGGAGTTTATTGCAGCTTCTGAAGCCCATTCTAAGACATATTCATTTACTTTATTGGTTCTAAGTAGGCGGGGGGTATCTATGTCTGCAAAACGGCCGTTTTTCTCAATTATACCAACGCGGAATAATTCTGCAATGATATCGATAATGCCTGAACCGCAGATTCCTCTCGGTTTCTCATCACCGATTGTTTTATATTTCGGTTCAAAGGTTTCATCAATTTTCACGCGTTCAATTGCCCCAGCAGCAGCACGCATTCCGAACTTGATATGAGCTCCTTCAAGAGCAGGTCCTGCGGCTGTTGAGACTGAAAAGAGTTTTTCATTATTTCCTAATACAATTTCTCCATTTGTGCCAATATCTATTACTAAACTCACCTTTGGGGATTTAAAAATTTCAGTCGCAATAAGTACGCCAACATTATCTGCACCAACAAATCCTGCCTCAATAGGCAACATATGCACATACCCTGAAGGATTAATAGCTATCCCTACATCCCTTGCTTTCAGCGTCATTGAATTGTGGGTAACTGGTACAAAGGGCGATCTACCTATAAATTCTGGTGTAATTTTCAAGAAGAGATGATGCATAACTGAATTTCCAACGATAGTGACTTCTGCAATTTGATTATAGTCTATTTTGTGTTTCTTGGTTAATTGCTCGATCAAACTATTGATCCCTGTCAATATGATATCTCCAAGTCTCTGAAGACCATCTAAATTATTCATTACATAGGATATTCTAGAGATTACATCTTCACCAAAAGCGACTTGTGGATTCGTCATCGACTCTATTCCGATGAGATTGCCGGTATCAAGTTCGAGTAGGTAGATTACAACAGTCGTTGTGCCAATATCTATTGCTAATCCATAACTCTTGGAAGCGTTATCAGACTCAATATCTATAATTTCCTTATCGTTCCATACAGTTACAGCAATTTTTCCTTTGTTTTCTCTTAGCAATTTAGGCAATCTTTTAACCACAGGATAATCGATGGTCAGGTCCTTCAAACCATGAGTTTGTGCGAGAGTCTTTGCAAGTCTTTCTTGGTCGGCTAATAGATCCTCCAACGATGGCAAAGGTATAGTTAAGAAATATTTTTTAACAGTAGGCTCAATGGTGAAATCAGTCTTTCTACCTTCAGTCAGAATCACTTGTTCTTTACGTCGACTTTCTTCGGGAACGGTGACTTCTACATCCCCGATAGCCTTTGTCATACAGGCAAGGCGATAGTGTTGTGAGATTTCTTGTTCTGTTAAAATCTGCTTTTCGATATCAGTTAACTCAGAAATATTCTCAATTCCTTTATTAATAAAAACCATACATTTTCCGCAGGAGCCCTTACCTCCGCATAACGATTCAATGGGGTCACCAAGTTCTAATGCAGCAGTCAGAAGATTTGTTTTGTAGGGAAACGTTCCTCGACGTCCACTAGGCTGAAAAATGATTTTGCAGTATTTTGGCAATACAGGTCCCTCAATTGTTGATGACTCTTGATGTAAAAGCCTCATCTCAAATGTCGTTTATCATCATTATTTAAAGTTTTACTTATCTTTTTGGTTTTAATATATCCCTCAATGAGCTGATAAATCGCTACTATAATATCGAAATTCTTATATGCACTTACAGTACATCATCGGAAAAGAATTGAGTTTAAATAAATTAAGGAAGTCGTTTTTATGGAAGTAATCGATCCTATCCCTTTCGAATTGGATGTTGATGATTTACTGGAAACACTAGGTAAGAGAAGGATAAGAGAAAAAGATGTTGTACCGCTTATAGATGAATGTCTAGAACTAATTGAGCCAAAAGCTGTATACAAGTTCGTGCAAGTAACCAAGGTTAATAATTCCGAGATCCAAGTAGACAATGGATACAGTATAAAGAGTATAATCCTTGGAGACTCAGTAGAAAATGATCAAACAATTGTTCCTCATGTTGTTACAATAGGATCTCAACTTGAAACATATACATCAAAAGAGTCAAAGATTAATATCCTTAAAGCATTCGTTATGGAGCAGATAGCAGATTATGCTTTAGATAAGGCAAGGCTTTATGTAAGTTCTCTAGCGAAGGAGAAACTAGGTAACAATATAAACAATTTTTCACCAGGAACAGGTACAGGTAAACTCTTTAATATCAATCAGCAAGAAGTATTATTTAAGATCATAGATCCAAATACAATCGGAGTCCGTCTTACGCCAACTTATTTAATGTTGCCCAAAAAATCAATCTCAGGAGTTTTTGCTGCAACTCCTAATGAATATGTGGCGTGTGAATACTGCCCTCGTAAGTGTGAACATAGAAGGAAAGAGTACAGCGGCGAGTATATTGGTCACCAATGTGAACAAGACACCTATTGAGCTCGAAATGATTTCTTTGTTCAGTTTTCATTAATGATAAAAGCACCTTTAAAGAAATCAAGTATTGTTTGTGAAATAGGAAGCCAGTATCTTGTAGTAGTTTCGTTCAAGAGCCATACCATCCCCCTTTTATATACTGATAGGCTTGGATAGCGGCATTAACACCTTCACCAACTACTATCGCTAACTGAGCTTCACTTCCAGTAATATCTCCTGCAGCATAAATTCCAAGTATATTTGTTTCATTCTTTTTATTGACAATAATGTATCCACGCTCGTCAAGTTCAATGCCCGCTTTTTTGGCTAAGTCGTTGGTTGGAAGGCTCCCGATATGGATAAAAACGCCATCCAGCTCCATTTTTGTTTCTTCACTTGTATTGATGTTTTTCAGTTTCGCACCAGTAACGCTTTCATCATCGCCAAAGATTTCTGTAACTATAGTATCCCGGATAATCTCGACACCAAGACGCTCTAAATCCTTTTGCAATGATTCTTTAGCACGTAATTGATCTCTTCTATGGACTAAACGCACCTTAACGTCAATTTCTTTTAAGTATCTTGTATAAGTTGCAGCGACATCTCCTCCCCCAACTGTTATGACCTTCTTTTTTTTATAAAGTTGACCATCACACGTTGCACAATAACTCACGCCTTTTCCTATATATTCTTTCTCGCCAGGGATACCTAATCTTCTATAATTTGATCCTGTTGTAAGAATTACAACCTTAGCTTCGTATTCTCCCATCTCACTAACTACCTTCTTTATAGATTGCGAGAGATCTAAATCACGAACCTCTTCAAATTCAAAGATTTTTGCACCGGCATTCTCTACTTGCTTCACCATGATCTCTGATAGATCTTGTCCTGATATCATTTCATATCCAGGGTAGTTTTCAACAACATCCGTGAGGTTTATCTGACCACCAGGAAGTTGTTTATCAAATATCGCAGTGCTTAATCCAAAGCGCCCAGCATATATCCCAGCAGCAAGGCCCGCACACCCAGCACCTATGATGATTATGTCAAATTTTTCTGTCATATTAATCCCAGGAGTAAATAATTGTCATCTCTTTTCTTTTGAGTCATTCTATAATACTCAGAACTTCTATAAAAGTGCTTAGTTAACTTATTTTGTTGTTGAAAGATCGAGAACATTTCTATGATCATTTGAGATTCTACTAACTTCTATATATTTATTGAAAAAGAAATAAGCGATTGGTTTGAAGTTATATCGCTCCCGATTTAAATGAGGGATAAATCTTCATAAAGACTGGTCTTTTTCAATATTTTTCCAAAACGATCATGAGGATCTCTTAAGATCGAATCATTGATTTTTTCAATATTCCTTGCAGTTTGTGCCAGTTCTGCAGCGGACTCTGCCAATTCATGTGCACTGATAACACAAGGGATGTACTCTTCTTTTTTCTTAAGAACAAAACAACCTTGATAATTTAATTTATGGACTAGGATATTCATTTCATAAGCGGCTTTTGCTTTTGCATGAGCATAGGGATTTTTAATCCCAGCATATTGTAGAGCCAGATCAGAATTCACTACTATTTTAGGGATATGGATTCCTTTATCTTTCAGACTAGTAATTACTTTATTCAATTCATGTTGCAATAAGCGGATTGTTCCCGATACTGAAAGCACTTTCAATATATTAGCATTAAATAATACCATTTCTGTAGAATCAAGTATTGCTCTTTTAGCCCCTAGTATGGGATCGCCCTCCAAGATAATATAACCGATATTGAACGCATCTAATGTTTCAGTGATCTTTAGATCTTTTGCATCTCCTATCAAGACAATTGGTATGTTTAATTCTTTTAAGATATTTGCAGTTTCTATATTCCGTTTGGAGGAAATATTTGGTCCTACATAAAGGAGTAAATCTGGGCCAATGGTGACAGCAGTTTCTACAACCTCTCTAATATACTCTAAATGCATCTTTGAGCCAGTACCAAAAGTCCTTATCATGATATCTTCTCTATGAGCTCTTTCATCTAAAATAACATCAATAACAGTTGATGTAGCGATGTTACCGGCTTTAACGATGGAGATTTTTATCAATTCTTATACGCTCCTCCGTTTTGTGAGGATAATGTCTTCAATAGTTATTGTAAACTAAGTTTATTTGTTGTATCAACTTCAAACTCTATAAAACTATAATTTCAAACTATATAAAACTATAAATTATTTATAAAATATTTGTAGAAAAGCAGTTCTTCAATCTTATTCCTCTAAATTAAATTAAAACTCTTATAAGAGGGATTCTATAAACTGTATAAAATATCACGGCTGCGTAAAACCGCTCTAACGGATCTAATGTGAATCACCTCCAGCTTTACATAATAAAAATATCCATCCATAAATTTGTAAGATTTTGCTTTGGAATTAGGTGTATAATAAGACTTTTATACCGTAATGAGGTGGTCGCACCTAAGGTAGGCATATCCTCCTAATGGATTTTTATAAAGTCTATCTCTCCTTGACTTGATCCTTGGGTATGCCTACCTTCATCGACTAAAGAGAGTACCATCTTCTTACATTTTGAAACAAATGACCCCTCATCGTTATGGGAATTAACCATAAGGCATGTCTACAAAAAAAATAACAGTTTTTGAGTCCAGTTAATCAGTTTAGACTTTTGATATGTTGTTAATTAAATGAAGTAAATCAATTAGATTGAACAATACGGTTTGTGCGAAGACTGCTTCTATACAAGGTCTTTTATATAATAATGAAGAAAGGTAAAGCCGTTATTGAGGGATACTTGCCTTGGTGGATCAATCGTTTAATAAGAAAGTAGCGCTTGTTTCGTGTGGTATAGTCGAAGAAGAGGTCAAAAGAGTTTTAAACGGTAAAATTGCCGTCTTACAACCATTCTCTATGGATTCTGCGTTACATATCTATCCCGAAATGCTTGCAAAAGAACTAAAGAATACCCTTGATAGACTTTCAGACACATTTAATTCTTTTATAATCGTTTATGGGCAATGCTATCCAAAAATGGACGACTTATTTGCACCTTACCTGGCCGAGAGGGTGAAGGCAAGTAATTGTGTGGAGATGATACTCGGAAAAGAAGATTACAGCAGCGAACTACGAAGGGAACCTGGAACTTTCTTTCTCACTCCTGGCTGGTGCAAAATTTGGAGAAACATCTTCATGGATCAACTTAAAGTTAATAGAAAATTCGAAAATGTGTTTTTTAAGAATTATCACAGAGCCTTATTTATTGACGTTGGCATTGCAACTGAAAAATACCGTATTGAGGCGAAAGCCTTCTCAGAATATTTCTCTCTGCAATTTGAAGAGAAAAACACTGATCTTAAATACTTAAGAGGATTATTAGAAAATGCGTTTTTTAAGATCGAGGATAAGCTGCAGCATATTAAAAAGAATTTGAATTCTAGAGCGTCTTAATCTAAAAGCAAAAAAAAGGATTCAAATGTATTTCCGAAAAGATAGCCAAGTATGTCTAGTTATGTTTCTCTGCAAGCAAAGCTATCTGATTAATTATTGCGACAATTTTTCTACCCTTTTGAGTAATTAGATACTTTCCACGGTTCTTTTCTTGTCTAACTAATCCTTCCTCTTTTAGTTTTCCAATGTGGAATTGAAGATGACCACCTTTAACTAATATATTTTCTTCTATTTCAGAAAATTGTAAGGCTTCCTGCCAAAGTACCCTGAGAATCCTGAGACGTACTTTGTTGGACAAACTAGATAATATTTTGTGTATCTTTTCTTCTGAGTACATTATTTTATCATTGTCTATAGACTCTTGCGAAACCAAAAAACGACTTTCATTTTCTTTCATTTCGTTGCTATTTAATACTCCAATAAACTCTTGAAAGTGTTTGACTTGCTCCGCTAATTGTTGAATCATTTTTCTGTTTTCGTCCATTTTCAGCATAATCAATTTTTGATTTTTATCTTGTGTCCCATAAGGTTGCTTTTTTATTCGAAGCAGTTCTTCAAGCAGGTCAACGGAAGCAAAAGCGTCTTTCGCATATCCGTCAGCCCCAATTTCGTCAGCATAGTTTTTTGAGACTGCTGCTCCACCTATTATAAAAATTACTTTATCCCTAATCCCTACCTTCTTAAGTTCATTTATTATCTTTTTTTGAGCGCTTCTTGTACTTGACATAAATGCGGACGCACCTATGATATTAGCATTTTCTTCTTTCGCCATTTTAGCGAATACGTGGGGCGATACATTCTTACCAAGATCAATGACTTCAAAATCATTTGCTCGAAGTAAGGCTGCAACAACATTTTTACCGATATCATGAGTGTCACCTTCAACAGTTCCAAGGAGAACCTTTCCTTTTTTTGTTTGCGTAAAATAAGAGGGGGTGTGCACGGTATTTGTTAATACATCAAGTGCTTCTTTAAGTGATTCCCCTGCCAAAATCACATCTGGTAGTTCGCATTCTCCTGTTTCGTACCTATCTGCGACTCTTTTAATACCTTCAATAAGGACAGTCATGACCGATTCAAATGGATTTGGAATTTTAGAATTTAATACATCCAATACATATTTACCAACGATGATATCGTTGCCATCTATAACTGCTTGTTTCACCTTTTCTAAAAGGTCTTCTTTAAGTTTGAGGATTGAAGCATCCATTGATATCACTTGTTACTAATGGGTATACTAGGAATGATTCTTGCAATCTATTCAAATTTTAAATTAATCAAGTAAGGGCAATATTATTAATTAATATTGAACTATTACTCTTTTATTATAAATTCTTTCATTAAATAGCCTAAAAAATTAAAAAGAAGTTTGATATCGTCAATTTCTTAGAAACTAAATCTCATTGCCGTATTTTATGTTCTTGAGCTACTCGTGCTAAAGCCTTGAGGCTCCCTGCATCTCCGACAGACTTGATCCCATTGTGGGTTACGGAGGTCTTATCTCCGCAGGCTTAACATCCCTACGCCCCGTAGGTACTCATAGACTTTAGTACCAACACACTCTATAAACAGCACGCCATTCATCACCAGGCTGAAGTTGTGTCGCTTTCTTGCGTAGTTGCTTGTAAGCAAAGATGGTTGTTATAGATCATAATCAACTTCAAAGTATGGCATAGAAAAGTAGCTAAATTTTGTATTACATCTACTACATAGGCGATATATTACACCATATCCCCCCGCTGCGTCGCGTGTTGGTGGTCTAGTATTATCTTCTTTTGTGCTAAGAGATCCACATTTTGGACATATATCATCTAATATTTTTTTGGCATTATGGATAAGTCCTAATTGGCACTCCATTAATTTATCTTCCAAGATCTCTCTTACTGGACGTAGTTCCTTTCTGCTTTCTAGTAATTCTTCGAATATTTCGATTTCTTCTTGTGAGAAAGTGATTTTTATTTCCAATGATTTCTTGGGGTGATCCATTGTAGATCTAAATCCTTTAATCTATTACCAAGATGGATCATCACACTCAAAAGGATTCCAAATGATACTGAATTTATTATCACAGTTTTTACATTTTCGAAATATTATCGATCTTCCATTCATATCATCAATTGAGTTTCGATCCATATCTTGCACTGTCTCGATTGATCCGCATTTTAGACAAACCTCACTTAATTTTGAGTGTGCACTAAATACTAGACCGATCTTATACGCATGGAGTTTTTCCTCTAAAATTTCTTTTATAGGGCGGTGATCATTCTTGGTCTTTAACAATTTTCTTATTACATTGAGGTCGTCTTCTGAAAAACTTATGGCGATCTCCATCTTTCCCACTACATGGCACATATAGCTCTTTATTTCATAAATCTTGTGTATTATTCATAACATAATGGACAAATAAAAAACTGTAATTTATTCATTATAAGCTTGCTTTTTAATTCTTATCTGAATATAGCGTATTGTATAATAGAGAACAATTATATGGGAGAGATAGACAACCTCAATTTAGATTTAGTAATATTTTTTTATTATAAGATAGATGCACGCAGATTTCACTTACTGGAAGGGATACCTTGTTAAGATTTGAAAAGCCACAAAAAATATTTAAAATCGGCAATGTTGAGCTTGGAGGACAACCTGGAGAATTACCTACTGTATTGATTGGTAGCATCTTTTTTTATTTCGACAAAATCGTTGAAGATAAACATAAGGGCATTTTTAAGAAAAAAGAAGCAAAGCAATTAATCAATAAAGTAGATCATCTATCCTCCATAACAGGAAATCCGTATATAATTGATATAGAGGCAATTACAAATACTGCAATTGAAAAATACATAAATTTTATTTCTGAAACAACTGAGGCACCCTTTTTTGTAAATAGCACAAATGTTCCAGTTAGACTTCATGGTATCAATTATGTAAATGAAATTGGCCTCATCGATAGAGCAATCTATGCTTCTATAAATTTCACGGCAGAACAAAAGGAATTTGATGTGTTAACGCAGGCAAAAGTCGAGAATGTATTAGTTCAAGCTTTCAATCCTAAAAACCCATTTACTAAGGGAATGATGAAAATGATGCAAGAGGGCTTTGATGGAGAAGGACTGGTAGATAAAGTAATCAGGGTGGGACTAAAAAAACCCCTCCTTTTTGCAAATGTCTATGATGTGCCAAGTATTGGTGTTGGCAGTGAAACCGTCTATATGTTAAAAAAGGAGTTTGGGTTGCCAAGTGGGACAGCCCCAGTAGGTGTCGTAGGAATTTGGGGAAAGACCGAAAAAGCTAAAGACATTTCTTCAAATATAAGTAGTATTTGTGGAGCAAACGCTGCTTCCTTCGCTAAACTCAAAGGATCTGATTTTATCCATTACGGCTCTTTGAAGAGGTCCGATAAAATTTTCCCAGCAGTTTCCATGATCGATGCGATAATAGCATATAATGCAAACTTATCCGGAATCAAGCCAATGAATGTAACACCAGCTTTACGAGATTTTTTAGCAGCGTCAAAAGAATAGTCTTTCTCTAAGCGTCCAAATTAATAAAAACTTCTGTTTTCCGTTCCTAAAATTAAGAAAACAACTCCTCCTGCTACTATTAAAATGCTTCCAATGACGAAGACAATCCAAGGAGCATAAGCTTCCCATATCCAACCAGCAAACAATACTCCAATTCCAAAACTGATATTCTAAAGTGTACTCCATACTCCATAAACATGTCCTCTTTTCTCTGGAACTGAAACTTCCAGAATTATAGAATTATCTGCTACGCTATAAAATGCAGCAACTACTCCATTAAAGATTATCAGGATGATGAGTTCAAAAAGTGATGAAAATATAGCAAATAAGAATGTTGCAATTGCACTTCCAAAACTACCTATAAGCAGTAATTTTTTTCGCCCAAATTTGTCTACAATGTATCCTGCAAAAGGATTTGTAATTGTAATTGTCCAACCAGAATAGAACCAACAATTCCAATCCATAATAAATTCAGATTATAATGAATGAGAAGATGTAAAGCTCGAAATCCAATTAAACTTGCGCTTCCTAATGCTGCAACAAAGTCGGCCATTATAATTGCACAAATGATTCTTTTGTCTACTCCACTACTATAAAAATCTCTCAATCTCGTTATCCATCTTGAATGTGTTTTATTCATTATTTCATCTAATTGTAAAGTCTCTTTCAGAAATAAACCTACGAAAAGACTTGTCGCTAGTGTTAAAAATCCACTTAGAATAAATAAAAATGATAATCAGAAATAGAAAGCCAATATACCGCCAAATAATGAGCCTAAAGCATCTCCTAACCCCCAAGATGCTGATTCAAAACCAACAAATGTTCCCCTTTCCTCAGATTGTGTAATATCTGAAACTGATATTAGACTTGCTGCGATAAACGCACCTGAGCCAATCCCTCTGATTATAGAAAAAGATGAAAATAGATAGATATTCTGGACAGCGTCATGAGGATAGCTGACATCCCTAGGATAAGTAAACCTGAAATATTAATTCTAAATCGTCCTATTTTATCAATCAAATAACCAATGGGGATTCGCCAAATTGCATTGGCAAACCATAAAAATGCAGATAATATTCCTATCACAAATGCCGAAGGAACTATTTCCTCAAATACTAGGATAGGTATAAAGTTAGTTATCATTCCAATGGCAATAAAAGCTGAGAACGTTGATATAAGACTTATCCATGCCGACTTCAGACTTGATAAGGTCAAATGATTCCCTTAAAATATTATTTTAAAACTATTAAAATATCTTTAATAATGAAGTAGCATCCTTTGAGGTGCAGAATTTTGAACTATTTTTAAAAAACTGTATATTTTTGCTTATAATCTTTAAATTCTGGCAAATGCTCAGCAGACAAAAAGCCAGGTAATTGCATGGCTCTTCCAGATGCATTCTCGGGGATTTCTTCTTTCCTTTCCTTTTTAAGATTCAGCATATCATCAATTCTTAAAATTGATATGGCCGTCTCACACGCGCCTTTGAGTATTGTTTTACTAATTTCTAACGGCGTAATAATACCTACGTTCATCATATTGGAAATTTTCCTAGTAAATGCATCATATCCATACCATATGTTGTTAGATTTTTGATGTTCCTTTGTAAGTGAAGGTAAAACATCATAAGGATTTAATCCAGTATTCCTCACTAATTCCCTTGGAATACAAAGCATAGCATTTGCAAAAGCTTGAATAGCAAACTGTTCCTTCCCACCAAATCCTCGTGAAAACATAGTTAGTCGTTTTTTCAATTCAGCCTCTATAGCGCCACCACCAGCAACTATCTTATTACACTTGAAAAGGCTAGCTTTAGCATGAAGTGCATCAAGTACTGCTCTTTCGGCATCTTCCATTATTTCACTTGAAATACCCCTAATTATTATACTAGCTGCTCGCGGGTTTTTGCACCCCTCAAGAATAATCATTTTGCTATCGCCAAATTCCCTCTCCTCTGCCAAATCGGCATACCCTAAATCCTTTTCCTCTAACTCGTCAATTCTTGCGAGATTTGCACCACATGCCCTAGCAACCCTTGTTATATGTTTATCCTTAGCTGCCCATCTGTACAGTGTTATCGTCATAATTCCAGTTCTTGCCAGAAGATCTCCAATCATCTCATCTATACGTTTTTCACAAAAAACAACATTTGCGCCTGCATTTTTTATCTTATTGACCCATCCCCGAAATAATTGTGGCTTCGCTTCTATGAATGGTTTGATTAAATCAATATCGTCCATAACAATCTTTCCCCGAACTGTAGGGGGATGATGGTCTAGTTTAGAAAACTCCAAAGGACTTCTAAGTACTGCAATCTTTGCATGTTTTATTCGCTTTGGCATATCTGGATGAATTCTTCGTTCATCCATAACCATTCCACGGACAGATATTGAATCATTAATAGAACCGCCTGGTTTTTGGATGAAGTGAACAAGATTAATATTCGCAATCCAATTTGTTTCTCTTTTATCTCTGATCTTATCGAAAACATCAAGAGTGATATCTGATAATATAGAACTAGCTTTTGTTCCCAATTTAGTGGACAGTGTAGTATAGGCTACTTTTTTGAGCACCTCTCTATCATTATACTCTATTTCTTCTGCAATCTCGTCCAAAATACTAAGTGTCTTTTTCAATGCCCTATTATATCCCTTAATAATAACTGAAGGATGAATTCTTTCATCTAGCAGTTTCTCTGCACGCTCTAGAAGCGCACTTGCTAATACAACAGTCGAAATAGATCCATCTCCCACAACGTCTTTCTGAGTAGTTGCTAATTTAATCAGAATATTTGCTATGGGATGCCATAAACTCATTTTTTCGAGCATGGATGCCCCGTCACCAGAGACCTTATAGTATTTCATACTATCCACAAGAAACTTTTTTGAACCAAAAGGACCCAAGCTTTTCGCAATAATAGTTCTAATCACTTTTGCTACTGATATATTACTCCTCACTAACTCTGAGCCCTTTAATTGACTAACTCCTTCTCGAATCGTTGGATAAGTCACCATTGCCGCATTTTCGGATGTTATCTGCCTCACCTATTTGGTTTTTAATCGAAATGTATATATTGTTATCTTAGCAAAGGAAAATAGCCTTTTTCTTAGTCTTTCACGTCTTTTTAGAAATATGAAACCAGCCCAGACATTCCAAAATCTTTCTAATAATCTTGCTTTCCATGATAATGATTACTTTGAATGCTACCATAATGTTGTTTAACATATTATTCAACTGACATCTTGAACCGGTACTGTCAATAGGTCTCCAGAATTGCTACGTCTAAGGTTTTTTGACTCAATTTATCAATCCATGAAGGAATGATTCACTTGTCTTAATTTAAATTAAAAAAACACTTTAGACTTATTATTTGCAGAGCAAGAATTCATCCCACTATTGGGGATTTTATTCATTCTCTCTTTTTTTCATCGAAAGTACACAATTACGAAATTGCTCATATTGTTTTTTCGAAATTATGCCAATTAATGCACCTTCATCATCGACTACACCAAGTCTGTTTATCTCGTTCTTTTCAAAATGACTCGCAACATCTTTGACTTTATCGCTTGAAAATACAGATGATACCGGTGATGACATGACATCTTTTACAATAACTTCGCAAGGATTATGTCCTTCTGAAATTAACGCAAATATTGCTTTACTAGTAACAATGCCAACCGGTTTATTACCTTCTGCAACAAGAATGGTGTCAATCCCGTGATTTATCATTAATTCTGCAACCTTGCATAAGGTTTCTTCAGGAGCGCATGTAACCAAATCTATAACCATATCTACTGCTAAAGGCTCGATTCTAACTACTTTTTCTTCGTTTTCTTCTCCTCTTATATCTTCGAAACTCATTTTTTTCACCAAATTACAGTTAAGATAATTTATTTTTGCTAAAGTGATCTAAGAAATAGAACATATATCTGTTTTAAAAATAAAAAAAAAGGGGTACTAGGTCAAACCTTTTAGAACGGTTTTCCAACTCTTTTTATTTCAGCGGTGCTTTCAGTAGGTTGAAGTGCTTCCACATCAATTGGGAATGTACCGTATTCCATTACCTTTCTGATAAGGTATTTGTATCTTTGCGGGGTACACGCTGGACCTACCGTGTCCAGTTTAACAGAAATGGCACCGCCACCTGGTGCTGTATCTCTTATATGCCTTCTTACGCGTTCGTCCAAGATTTCCAGCGAGGAATAATTAATGGTTTCAGCGTCTGTTCCGACAACGAAGAGTTTGTTGTTTTTCCTAGAAATGGCTTTAGCAGCAGCTAAATCGGCAATTCGTGTGTCCATTCCGTACATGAAAATAATGAATCCACTATTATCCATATAATGCTGCCAAAATTCTTTCCAGTCGTCAACACATTCGTAGAATCGGAATACACCCCAGTTGTCATAGTTATTCTTCTTTATAACCTTCATCGTTGAAGGCATGGCGTATTTTTCCCAGTTCGTTAGACCGATCAGTGGTACGTCACATGCAGCCGCCCACATGAAAGGTAACAGAGTTGGAGCAGTGTCCTTTACGACATCTTCGTATTGAAACTTCCCATAATCGGTTGCAATGTCTCCAAAGAAATCTAAGGCTTTCCACAAGAATTCAGGATCCTTACGTGCCCATTTAATAAGCCTTGTGAATCCCATGGTCTTGAATCCAATGTCCCAAGGGGTAATGTGGAAGTAGAATGGCGTAATCATGCCAGGTAATGTTTTGAACATCGTCTTCAATATGCCAGCCCAATAAGGTCCTCTAGCCTCTGTACTTAGGTCGGGTACCCTTAATTTGTCAAGGTCTGCCTTGTTTTTGATTATTTCTCCATCTGGAGCTACACACGGATAACTCCATATCGGTTTAAGTAGTTTGCATCCTAGCGCTTCAGCCTCAATGTTATATACGTCGAAGTCAGCCTGCGGAAACTCATTCTTCACATTGTCTACAACCCAATATTGACCCGCTACCAGTTTCTTATAACTGTAGCACGCCTCAAGGAGTTGTATATTTGCGTGATGTGCGGCAAATGTTTCCATGAGCCCTGTAGGGCCTGGTATTCGCCATCTAGGTTCTTTATTGCTTGCAAGTCTGGCTACTGCTTCAGCTGGTGTCTCAGGATATTTGTTTATTCTAGCCGTAATGTTTGCTGCGTGTTTTTCAATACGTGCTTCAAATTCTGGCTCTGGTTTGTCTTCGAATACTTTCTCACCAAATATAGTTTCTCCAAAACCCATTTTTACATACCTCCTTTACATAGTACCTACTAGTCTCTTGCACTCAATTACTGCATCGCCTGCGTCTCTGCCGAACCCATCTGCATCGTATTGGATTATCATATCACGATACGCTCCAGCGCCACCGAGTATGTATTTTACATCATCCCTAACTCCGGCATCTCTAAGTGCCTTTTCAATTTGTGGGAATTCGGTATCAGCTGTTGATGTTGAATAGGCAGAGGCCCCGATTATATCTGGCTTGTTTTCTTTTACAGCAGCAACGAAAGCCTCAGGGGATACATCCTGTCCCAGGTCAACGACTTTAAATCCAGCGCCTCTCAGAAATGCTGCGACAAGATTTTTTCCAATATCATGGACATCTCCTCGCACAACTCCAAGAACTATTGTCCCAAGGTATTTGGCACCTGCTTTTTCCAAATCAGGGAGTACTACAGCCATGGCTTTTTTCGCTGCTTCAGCACACATGATTAGGTCCGCAATAAAGTATTCTCTTTTCTCAAGTTTGTCCCCTGCAGCAGTCAAAGCAGTTTTCATCGCGTTTAAAACATCTAACGGTGAAGCTCCTGCACTAACTGCAGCTTTTGCTAATGCTCCCGCTTCGTCGTCTTCTCCTTCTATAATCGCACCCTCAAGTCGGGTGAGCTCTACTTTTACGGTCATTTATCTATCTCTCCTTGTTTTGATCCATTCTCCTTAATTTTTTTTGGTGGACTTCTTGTTAAAGAAGCCCATTTCGTATAATAAGCTATAATATTCATCATTCTAGTATAAATAGTTTATTAGAAATTAACAACTTTTTATTATTTAAAATATATTTTACTATAACAAAGGAATAGAGATTCTCTAATTTCAAACGAAGACAGACTGAACGCTAATTTAAATCAAAATAGTCTCATTTCCGAAAATGAATCCAATAATATATCTCTTGAAATCGCGCTCGAGATTGGGAAACATCTACCAGAGAAAAATTATATATAGATAGAAGTTCCTACTAAAAAATTATAAATCAAGTAATATTTTTTTAAAATACTAGAAATACGCTCAAATAAATGAGTCACGAGGTGCTAGACGTGTTTAAATTCGAAACAGAACAGAAAATCTTTCGTATAGGAAATGTTGAGGTAGGAGGACAGCCGGGAGAGTTACCAACAGTATTAATTGGCACTATATTCTATCAGGGTGACAAAATAGTCGAAGATGAAAAAACAGGAAAAATCGACCGAGAGAAGGCAGAAGAATATATCGAAAAACAATCAGAGTTGTCGGAAAAAACTGGCAATCCTTGTATGATTGATGTTGTAGGTTTAAGTCCTGACGCTATGCGTAAGTATATTGACTTTGTGGCTAGTCTCACAGATGTACCAATATTGGTAGATAGTTCGTTTATGGAGGTAAAAATTGCAGGTATCAAACACGCTGCGGAAGTGGGATTGCTAGATAGAATTGTGTATAATTCTATTTGGTATATGACACATAAAGAAGAATTAGACGCGATAAAGGAGATAGGTCTCAACTCCGCGCTAATTTTAACCTTTAATCCTTCTAATGCATGGCCTAAAGGTAGACTTAAAATGCTGCATGGAGACGAATCAAAGAATCAAGAAAGCCTTCTAAAAATAGCTGAGGGAGCAGGAGTCGAAAATATGTTGATAGATGGGGCCACGTTTGACGTGCCTAGTGTTGGACTAGTAGCCGAAGCCGGTACCCTAATTAAGCAAGAATTTGGCCTACCAGTAGGGGGCGCTCCATGCAACGCTGTACTAGAATGGAAACGTGTAAAAGAATTGGGAGGAAAACTAGCAAAGAGAACCTGTATGGCGAGTTCTGTAACAGTTCTTCAGAATGCAGGTGCAGATTTCATCCTCTATGGCCCAATAAAAAATGCAGAGATTATATTTCCTTCTGCGGCAATGACTGATAGTATGATAGCGTATGCAATGCGTAAACATAAAGTTAGGACAAGAACTCAAGAACATCCTCTTTACAAGATCTTTTAAGATTAAACTAAGATCAATCTAATCCCATATTCATATTTATGATGCATTGAGGGGAATAAATAACATTTATTATTCTTAATGTAAACAGTTCTTTTTTCAGGTGCGAAAAATTGTTTAAATTTGGAAATGAACAGAAAATTTTTCGTGTAGGGAACGTCGAAGTAGGAGGACAGCCTGGAGAGTTGCCTACCGTTTTAATTGGCACTATATTCTATCAGGATGACAAAATTGTTGAAAACGAGAAAACTGGAGAATTTAACAAACAAAAAGCAGAAGAATTTATTGCAAAACAATCTGAGCTATCAGAAGATACTGGCAATCCTTGTATGATTGATGTTGTAGGTTTAAGTCCCGAAGCCATGTGTAGATATATTAACTTTGTCGCCAATCTTACAGATGTACCAATATTGGTTTATAGCCCGAGCAGAGATGTAAAAATCTCAGCCGTCCAGTATTGTGCAGAAGTGGGAATAAGTAACAGAATCATTTATAACCATATTGCCTATTTTACTAACGAAGAAGAATTGACATCGATAAGAGCGGCTGAGATAAAATCTGCTGTAATCTTGGCTTTTAATCTCTCAAATCCTAGGTCAGTAGGACGAATTGAACTACTCAAAGGAACTTCAAATCAGGAAAGCCTTTTAAAACTCGCTGAACGATCGGGGGTTGAAAATATCCTTGTAGGTGGAGCACCTTGCGACATACCAGGTGTTGGTTTAGCAGCAAAGGCAATCAGTTTAATTAAAGAAGAATTTGGATTACCGGCTGGAGGATCACCTTATAGACAACTTCAACAATGGACACGACTAAATGAGTACGGAGTCGATGCAAAGAAAACATGTATGGCAAGTTGCATGACGATTCTACAAAGCGTAGGCGCTGATTTCCTCTTTTATGGTCCAATAAAAAATGCAAAAATAACATTCCCTTCTGTAGCAATGACTGATGCACTGATTGCTTATGCAATGAGAGAAGAAGGAATAAGAACCAAAACTAAGAACCATCCTCTTTACAAAATATTCTGAACTATAGTAGTTAATCGGAGCTTTATACTATGAATCAAATTGAAATAACATTTCAACCTGACGGAAAACGAGTCGCTATCAATGCCGGCGAAACATTAATGGACGGTGCAAAGAAGGGAGGCATAGATATTCAAGCAATATGCGGAGGAACTGCTATTTGCGGCAAATGTAAAGTTATAATCAATCCTAAACAAAATTTAATAAACCCAATTACTGATGATGAAAAAAGACTTCTTACAACGTTAGAAATTCAGAAAGGTTACCGATTGGCATGCTCTGTAATTCCAAGAGAAAGTATTAGCGTGGAAATACCAATCACAAGCCGAACTGGAAAACAGAGGCTTCAAGTTGAAGGTATTGATGTTCCAGTGGAATTTGAGCCTTTGATCCAGAAATTTGGACTTCAAATAACCCCGCCTTCTCTCCATGATCTTAGATCTGATGGAGAGCGAATTTTGGATGAAATTTGTAAGGTTCTTAATATTGAAGTTTCAATTGATCATAACATTCTTCCTCGAATTCCGCGAATTTTACGGAAAGGAAATTGGGTAGTGACTGTAACAATTTGGAATAATCAAAAAATTATTGAAATAGAGCCTGGTATGACATTCGAGAATAACTACGGCATTGCTTTGGATATTGGAACAACAAAAATTGCGGCTTATTTAGTCAATCTTTATGATGGCAGCTTAGTAGCAAGTGATTCAATGATGAATCCACAAATTCCATATGGAGAAGATGTTATTTCAAGAATCACTCTGACGGAAAAATCTAACTTGCTTTCTGACCTTGTTGTTGGTGGGATAAATCAACTTATTGAATCGATCTGCGAAAAAGCAGATGTTAAACTAAATTGGATATATGAGATAAGTATTGTTGGGAATACCGCTATGCATCATATATTTTTGAGGATTCCTTCTGAATATTTAGCAGTATCGCCATACGTTCCTGTGATTAGAACGCCATTAAATATTAAGGCTGAAAGGTTAGGGCTTAATATATTTCCTTTAGGAAATGTTTATGTCTTTCCTATAATTGCAGGCTTTGTGGGGGGCGATAAAGTCGCAGAAATATTAGCTACAGGAATATATAAATCTGAAGAGATTTGTTTAACGTTAGATATAGGTACTAACACAGAAATCGCTCTAGGAAACAAGGATGATATTCTTACATGTTCTTGTGCGTCAGGACCTGCTTTTGAGGGAGCTTATATCAAGCACGGAATGCGTGCAGCAACTGGAGCAATTGAACGTATTAAGATCGATTCTAGTAGTTTTGAAGTTATATATTCAACGATTGAGGATGAGAAACCGAGGGGAATTTGTGGCTCAGCAATCATTGATATGCTTTCAGAGATGTTTAAGACTGAACTAATAGATCATAGAGGGCGAATTAACACTTCTCTCCCAACACCAAGAATTGTCAATACAGAAGATGGAGCAAATTTCGTAATTGCATGGCAAGAGGAAACAGTACTAGAAGAAGACCTCGTCATCAGGCAAGAAGATATCAAACAATTACAACTAGCTAAGGCTGCGATGCATACTGGGGCTGCAATTTTATTGAAAAATAAAGGTATTAAGAAAGAAGATATTACCAAAGTTTTCATTGCTGGTGCTTTTGGAAGTTATGTTGATCCTGAGGCAGCAGTCACGATCGGGATGATTCCTGATGTTCCTATAGAAAAAATCAAGTCAGTAGGTAATGCCGCTGGAACTGGTGCAAGATTAGCACTCTTATCTAGGAAGTCTAGAGCGACTGCAGAAGAGATTGCCCGTAAAATCCGTTATTTAGAACTTGTACTTGATCCTGATTTCACAAGAGAGTACGCTAAATCTATGTATATTCCCCATAAAGACAGGATATCTCCTAAAAACTAAAAATATGATGTTTATTAAAAGAATCAGATAGGTGAACTGCTTGTCAAGAAAAAGAAAAAATGAACAAAATGATGTGAAAGGAACGAGTTTACTACCAAAGAAACGATGTTCCCTGGCACTCTCATTAAGGGAGCCAGATCGTGTTCCAATCGCCAATTATGGCTTAGAATTTGCGGCAATTGATGCAGGATTCAAGATTGGAGAGGTTGCAGTTAGCTCACAGAAAATAGTGCAATCTACTATTCAATTTTTAACAAAATATGAGTTTGATCAACAACTAAATCTTAGTATAGACCCGTTTAACATAGAGGCTGAGGGAATGGGCTCCAAAGTAAAATTTCCTGAAAATTCAATGCCTGTTATTACAGATTATGCAGTAAAAGATTACAAAGATATCAATTCTCTTCAGGTTCCTGATCCCCAAAAAGCAGCAAGAATGCCTGTAATACTTGGAGCACATGAACTCTTCCTAGAGAATTATGGAGATAAATACAGTGTTGCTGGATTATTTACATCGCCTTTTAGTTTGGCAATAGCTCTGAGAGGTTATACAAATCTGATAAAAGATATGAAGACAAAACCTGATTATGTTCATAAACTACTTGAAGTAGCAACAGAAACCGTACTCGAATACGGTAAGGCATTTAAGGATATAGAACTACCCGCTGCTACTATTTTGGAGCAATTTGCTTCACCACCTAATTTATCCACAAAACAATATGATGAATTTGTCTTGCCATACGTTTCTCGGGTTATACAAGGCCTAAAGCCAATGAATATTACTTTGGGGGGTGTATGGGGGTATTCCTTTCTTCAGAATAGCTGGAAGGATTTGTTAAGAAAAATAATTGCAAGTGGATCTGCTAGTACTATGTTTCTCGATCCTGATGGCGAATATATCGATATAAAAGAGTTTAAAATGATTTCGAAGTTTCACGGGAGAGCTACATTTTCAGGAATATCGGCAAACTTAATCCGAGATGGACCAATAAAACTGTTACGCCAGAGAATTTCAAAGCATTGCAAAAATTGCGCACCTGGTGGTGGTTATGCAATATTCGCTTTGTATTTACCCCCAGGAACTCCTCCCGAAAATGTTTCAGCATTTGCAAGTTTTGTTAAGGAATTTGGTACCTATCCACTTTCAACATGATGAACTTTCTTATAAAAACTAACAAAAAACCGAAGATATGGAGTATGTATGAATGGTCATAAAAGAAGAACTTCTAGAAGACCTTCAAAAAATAGTCATTGAAGGAGATTACGAGATCGTGCATGAAGCATGCCAAAAAGCACTTGATGCAGGATTTTCTGCTTCTGAGATTCTAAATACAGGATTGATCGAGGGAATCAGAATTGTTGGCAAGAAGTATGAAGGTAAGGAACTCTTCTTACCTGATCTTATTCTCTCTGGAGAGACGATGAAGGAAGGATTGAAGCTTCTGGAGCCACTTATTGAAATTGATGAATCATCTTACGCACCTAACATTATCCTTGGTACAGTAAAGGATGATATTCACGATTTAGGGAAGCTCATACTGAATATAGTATTCAAAGCTGCTGGATTTAGCGTTATTGACCTTGGTGTCGATGTACCGACGGCCACATTTATTCAAAGGGCGAAAGAAACGAATGCTGAGGTTATCGGCGCATCTTGTTTTATGGCTAGTACACTCAAATATCTTAATGAAATTTCACAGTCGCTGGTTGAAAATGGCATTAGAGACGATGTTATTTTTCTAATAGGTGGTCCTCCGGTTTCAAAAAAAATTGTAGAAACTATTGGGGCTGATGGTTATGCAAGAGACGCTTTTGAGGCCGTTAAACTAGTAGAGCAACTATTGCATAGCAAACAGGCATCTTAGCAACTATTTTAATTTAAAGAGTTTAAATCTGGATTTTTCTTTTATTGCGAGCGCGAACAATCGAAAACTATATATATTCCTAGGCTAGGATAACCTAGCCTAGGTAGACATCTTTCCTAATATTCTGATTATATATTCTATCTCTCCTTAATCTCCTTTTGATCCAGAAAGGTGCCTACCTCATTAACTTACGTAAAGTGCCATTATGGGCTAAATATGAATAATTCTCATAAATACAGAGATAAAGAACCATTTTAAAGGGAGATTGGCGATCCTAAATGAAACCGCTTATTCATGTCGAGAACTTTTCTTACTGGTATTCCGACACAGAGAAACCTGCATTAAAAGAACTTAATCTGAAGATCAATAAAGGTGAGCGTTTACTAATTGTTGGACCCAGCGGATGCGGTAAGTCAACATTAATATTATGTATAAGCGGATTAATCCCGCACTCGTATTCGGAAGGGAAAATAAAAGGCAATATCACTGTTGGAAGTGAAAATCTCCATAGAACACCTCCTTATCACTTAAAAAACAAAGTTGGCGTTGTACTTCAAAATCCGTCGGCGCAACTATTTTCTCTAAAGATTAAAGATGAAGTAGCGTTCGGTCCGCAGAATTTAGGATTGCCTCCTGAGGAAATACAAGAAAGAGTTTATTTTGCACTTGAAGCAGTAGGAATGGAGAAATTTGCCGAAAACCCATTGACAGAACTATCAATGGGACAGCAACAGAGAGTCTGTATTGCGTCTATGCTTGCTTTTCGTCCAGCTATAATGGTTTTTGATGAGCCCACCTCAAATATTGACCTTAAAACAGGTAGAAAAATACTAGCATTAATCGATCAAATCAGTGAAAATCAAAATATCACTGTTATAATTGCAGAGCATAGGACAAAAGAAGTTAGTAAAATTACCGATCGGGTTATTGTTCTAAATCGTGGAGAAATTGTTGCAGATGATCCTCAAATATTAACAGACACAAAATTTTGTAATACTTATGGAATACAACCTTTGAATACGACTATATACCCCTTACTCCAATCCAATATTACTAATGGATCCAAAATCTTGCAAGTAGAAAATCTTACATTCTCCTATAATAATCACTCCGTTTTAACTGACCTTTCATTTTCAATTTTTGAGAGAGAATCCCTAGGAATAATGGGTGACAATGGATCTGGAAAAACAACTCTTGCACTTATTTTAGCAGGCGTTCTTAAGCCAAAACAAGGCTCTATAATGATTGATGGAAAGCCTATAGGGAACTATAAACGTAAACAAGCAATAAGGAAAATCGGTGTGCTCTTTCAAAACCCAGACGATAATATTCTGACGACCAAGGTTTCAAATGAAATTCTATACGCACCTTGGATTCAAAGATTGAGTGAGGATGAGAAGAAAAAGCTTTTAAACGAAAATCTCGCTTTAATGAATCTTAAGGGTTATGATAACAAAGGTACTTTCAAAATAAGTTATGGGGAAAGAGAAAGGGTTGCAATTGCTTCATTATTAGTATCGCAACCGGATATTTTGATTTTCGATGAGCC
The DNA here is from genome assembly GCA_016840515.1 of Candidatus Borrarchaeum yapensis. Lineage (GTDB taxonomy): Archaea > Asgardarchaeota > Sifarchaeia > Borrarchaeales > Borrarchaeaceae > Borrarchaeum > Borrarchaeum yapensis. The sequence goes on from JAEOSF010000005.1 coordinate 66,634, forward strand.
TACAACTGGACAAGACTATAAGCACAAACAAGATTTCATCAGATTGGCTCAAAAATTGAATGAAACACACACATTGATTACAATCTCACATGATTTAGAATTTCTTAGCGCAATATCAAATAGGGTTCTCTTATTAGAAAGCGGGAAAATAATGGTTACTCACATTAACAAAAACATGGCACAAAAACATTCTAGGCAAATTCCGACTGAAAGTGTGCAACTTCCCACAGTAGAAAATTGAGAAGGGCGAGATAAGTGCAGAATAGTTTAAATTTTAGTTCATCAAGCTTGGATCCAAGAGTTAAGTTGATAGCTTCGATGTCCTTCTTAATGCTAATAAGTACAATTCACGATGCGCTTATTCTATTTATTTCATTTATCGCCGTCCTTTGCGCTTGGCTATTAGCAAAGTTACCTATTAAGACCGTTAGTTACTTTTTAAAAAGTATCGCGTTACTTTTTGCTTTTATGTTCCTTTCTTCAACAGTATTTTCAAGAATTGCTCCTAAAGAACGCTTAACGTTCATAGAAGTAATTCCCGCAGTGATTCCAATAATAGGTGGTTCTGGAATCTACGCTGAGATTCTTCTTGCTTCAATTACATTTTCATTCAGAACATTATCATTAGTTTCAATGGCCCTATTGGTTTCTCTTACCACAGAACCCAGTAGAATGGTTAGTGCACTTAGAAAACTTCGTTGTCCTTATGAGCTAACAATCATGGTGATTATTACGATTCGTTTTATTCCATTAGCAATTGAACAATGGAAAAAGTTAGCAGCAGTTGCAAATGTTCGAGGAATAGCGACAAGTGGCATAATAGGACGCATTAAATCAATAAAACGATTGTTTACACCTTTAATTATACATTCGATACGTCGAAGTATGCAATTGGCGTATTCTCTAGATGCAAGAGGTTTCCGAGCAACAAAAAATCCAACAACAATGGAGAACCTTCAATTAGGAAGTAGAGATTATCTCATGTTGGTTTTTTCTGTCCTTCTGGTTGCTTTATCTATAATAGTCTTGCTTGAAGTCTTTTCTATTCAGAATATTAGCGTAGAGTTACTGAAATTAGTAGTATGAAAATTAAGGAGGTGAAATAGTGACAATGGAAACTGAGCAAGAAAAAGGATTTTTCAAACGGTTTGCTACATTTGATTTAGTTGTCATTGCAATTTTTGTTGGCGTCTGGTATGGTGTGCAACAAATATGGTTTATTGGGCTAGCAGCTATACCGGCCCCGCTTAGCTGGGTTGTATCTGTTATAGTTTATGAACTTTTAGCAATGACTCTTGTACTGCTCGCAGCTACAATAATAAGAAAGGGAGGAACAGTTTTTCTTATCTTCTTTCTCCATGGGCTTCTTGAAGTAGTTTTATTCCCAAATATTTTTTCAGTAATCGGTCTAGCATCTGATATTTTACCTGGAGCATTAATAGAGGCTTTCTTCTATATCACTGGTGGATATCCTAATAATTCTCTAAAAGCAGGCATCGGTGCGTGCTTAAGAGCAGTTGTGTTCTATCCATTCCAGCTGGGTTTGCTAACAATTACGTATCCTGAGTATGTTGCGTTTGTAGAATTCTTCTTTGGTGTACCCTACGGCGTGTTTATTGTTTTAAACGTGATTGTTGGTGTAATTTTTGGATTTGTTGCAGGTATAATTGGATATAGGATCGGACTTAAAGTGAAAGAGGCAATATGATGATATTATTGCCCTTTCTTTTTATTAATATTCATCAAGGGTGAAATAATGCGTCCGCGTAAACCTCTAATAGGATTGAAGGCAAGCACTCATGGTGGCAAGTTTTGGCACTATAAGAAAAACCCCAATGCACAAGCAATAGAAATAATAGATTTCAGTGCTAGTATAAACCCTATTGGACCCCCAGAATCCGTTATAGAAGTGATAAGACAAAATTTGCATAATCTGTCACATTATCCGGATTCTCATTCAATAGAACTTAAAAAGGAACTTGCCAAGATTTACAATCTACATGAGGAAAATCTGATAGTTGGGAATGGCTCGAATGAACTGATAAGATTATTTGCAGAGACATTTTTTGAAGAGGGCGACGAAGTAATTATTCCCATTCCGACTTTTGACGAATATACGGTTGCGACAGAATTCATGGGCGCACTTCCTATATTTGTAGAATTGAAATCTCCTGATTTTATTGTTAATTCAAGTGATATAATTGCAAAAATAACCGATAAAACCAAAGCTATTTTTCTATGCAATCCAAACAATCCTACTTCAAAATTGATGCCGCCAGATGAACTTCAAAGCATTGTCGAAAACGCTAATGAAAAACAGGTTCTCGTTTTTCTCGATGAAGTTTTCATAGACAGCACAGAAAAAGGTGTAAGTTATGCCATCAGAGTTACACAACATACAAATGTCTTTGTAATTCACTCGCTCACCAAAATATTTGCTATACCAGGACTTAGAGTCGGGTATGGAATAGGATCTAAGGAATTAATCTCATATATGAGCCGCGCCAAACTTGAATGGAACGTAAACTATTTAGCACAAGTAGCAGCAATTGCGGCTTTAAAGGATATATCTTATCTAGAAAAATCTAAGGAACTCTTCTATAAACAAAAAAGATTTCTTATGGAGAACTTAGCAAAAATAAGAGGGCTTAAGACGGAATTACCAGATGCAAATTATTTTTTTGTTGATGTTAGTGGAACTGGTTTAACAGGAACTCGTCTTGAACAGGAACTAAGGGAACTCGGCATTTTAGTAAGAAATTGCTCGTCATTTAAGTCCCTGGGTGATAATCATATTCGAATTGGAATAAGAACTGAAAAAGAGAATAAACGCCTCTTAGGTGCGCTTAATCAAATTATTCAATAGAGTAAATTCATAATAAAGAAGGTGAAATCTGTTGAGAGTTTTTGTTTCTTGGAGCGGTGGTAAAGAAAGTAGCTTGGCGTTATTTAGAGCTCTGAAAACCGGTTTACATGTTGAATTCCTATTTAACATGCTTGACGAAGACGGTTTACGGTCTAGAGGTCATGGTTTAAGAAAAGAAATTATTGATGCACAAGCTAAAGCAATTGGAATTCCAATAGTTTATGGGAGGGCTTCTTGGGAAGATTATGAACGAGAATTTAAGAGAAGAATTAAGGAACTGAGGAATAGAGGCATCGAAAGCGGAGTATTTGGAGACATAGATTTTCAGGAAAACAGAGATTGGGTCGAGAAGGTTTGTGAAGAAGCTGAACTCGATGTTTTTGAACCGTTATGGAAGCAAAAATACGAAAATCTACTAATGGAATTCATAAATAATGGTTTTGAAGCCAAAATTATCAGCGTTAAATCTGATCTTATACATGACGACTGGATAGGACATCCCCTTAACTGGGAATTTATAGATTACCTCAGAAGCCGAGAAATCGATTTGTGTGGCGAAAATGGTGAATATCACACCCTTGTAACTAATGGTCCATTCTTCCAGCGGCGTATAGAAATAGTAGCGAGTAAAAAAGTTGTGAAAGACGACCGATTGCTTCTTGAGATAGAGGATTTTAACTTAATCTAGTAGGGGGTAAAAAACACTTGCAAGAACAAAGTATAAAGAAGTATACAGACGAAATTTTAAGAGTTTTTAATGAAGTCATTCAAGATTATTATGCCGATGCTTTCCTGCTTTCAGGTGGTCTTGATACTTCAATTGTAGCAGCTTTAGTTAGCCGATATTTTAAGCCGATTACTCTTTCAGTTGGTTTTTCTGATAGCGACGCACCTGATCTCTATTATGCAAAAATAGTTGCTGACCGGTTTTCATTTCAAAACTTTGTTAAACTTTTTACCCTTGAGGAAGCTGCTAAGGCTGCAGAATATGTAATTAAAACGCTTAGAACATTCGATCCAATGGAAATTAGAAATGACATAACAATCTATATCGGTTTGAAATATCTAAAAGAGCTTGGTGTTAAATCAGTCCTCACCGGTGATGGAGGCGATGAACTCTTCGCAGGCTATTCTTTCATGTTTGAACTAGAACCCCGCGATGTAGATAAATGGATAACTGAGGGTGTAGAACGTTGGTCTTTTTCTGCTAAGCCTATAAGTGAAAGTTTAGGATTAAGGGTATTCCAGCCTATTCTTGACGAAAGAATAATCGATTTAGCACTTAAGATTCCTGCTGAACTCAAAATAGCAGAACGTAACGGAGTAACTCATGGAAAATACATACTAAGAAAAGCGTTTGAAGAGATTTTATCTCCAGATGTTGTATGGAGGCCCAAGTATCCGATAGAAGCAGGAAGCGGAAGCACAAATCTAAGTACAATATTTCGTATTGAAACGGAAGAATTCAATGATTTGTCCAAGATTGTTCCTTTAGATAGTCAAGAACAAGCTTATTATTTCAAGATATATCGTGAGATGGTTGGCGAGATACCTCCTCCCATTGATAACGAGAAAATGTGCCCAAGATGTGGCGGAGGGGTTCCAATAAATAAGAATTACTGTAAAATATGTGGTGTCTATCCTGTAGGATAAAAAAACTTAATGGGGGTTTAAAATGAACTTATTAAAGAAAACAATAAACCAAATCCTACTAATTAAAAATGAGTTTAAAACAAAGACACAAGAACGACTTGATGCTCTTACAAAACCGCTTGGTTCTCTTGGAATGCTAGAAGAAATCGCTAAAGATGTATTGGCGATAACTGAAAATGAAGAGTATCAGATGAAGAAGAAAGTCATTTTTGTACTAGCAGGAGATCACGGAGTAGTCAAAGAAAGTGTTACGGGGTATCCTCAAGAGGTTACACCACAGATGGTATACAATTTCGTGAGAGGTGGAGCTGCCATTAACGTATTGGCAAGGCATGTTGATGCTAAAGTCGTAGTAGTAGATATGGGGGTTGCAGCCGATCTTAATGAAGCTTCTGGCAAAATTATCAATAAGAAAATCAATTATGGCACAAAAAATTTTGCTGAAGACCATGCTATGTCTAAAGATGAGGCAATTAGATCTATTGAAGCGGGAATTGAGGTATTTGAGCAAGAGGCTAAGAATGGTATTGATATAGTTGGTTGTGGAGATATGGGCATTGGCAATACAACTACAAGTTCTGCAATAGTAGCTGCCCTTACAGGAGCACCCGTTGAACAAGTAACAGGCCGGGGAACGGGTATTGACGATGAAATGCTAGCACACAAAATCGACGTAATAAAAAAAGCCTTGGCGAAGCATAATCCTGATATTACTGATCCTATTGATGTCCTATCGAAAGTTGGAGGCTTTGAAATTGGCGGCATTGCTGGTGTAGTTTTAGCCGCAGCAGCACATAAGATACCTATTTTACTAGACGGATTTATTTCTAGCGCTGGTGCTTTAATAGCATATAAATTACAGCCAAATATAAAAGATTATTTCATAGCCTCCCATTTATCGGTAGAGTGTGGCCATCAAATCATTCTAGAAACGTTTAATAAAAGGCCACTTTTAAATCTTGATCTCAGACTAGGTGAAGGAACAGGTACCGCATTAGCAATGCCATTAGTCGAAGCAAGCATAAAAATTCTCAACGAGATGGCTACCTTTGCCGATGCAGGTGTTAGTGAAAGAACTAGCTAGATCTTATATTATAGGCGTTTGGAATGGATCTCATGAACCAAAATAAGTTCTTTATCATATTAATTGATAGTTTGACTCAAAATGATCTTCAAAAATGCCCGCAGTTATCCAATCTGAAAAATAACGCGATGCATTTCCCAAATGCACAGACGATCTTTCCATCGCTTACATTTTCGTCAATTTCAAGTATGCTCACAGGCTTGCCGCCAAATAAGCATGGTATAATCGGTAATTTCTATGATAGAACTCAAAAAAAGAAAATGCTTTTTCAGGACGTAAGAAATTGGGATCCAAATGCGATAGCGACAGAAACTATCTTTGAAATAGCTAGTAAAAATGGTTTAAGAACGATTATGATCACTGGTTTTGCCGTAGGAAGAATCTGTGGCAGAGGTGCAGACATAATCCTGGAACCTACCTACATCAAATATGAGGATATAGCCTCATTTCCATTTGAAGTACCTTTATCGAAGGTACCCTATTGGATAAGAGAACAGATAGACGATTCTTATTCTTTTCATGTTGACGATGTTAATGATCCTCTCGGGCAAAAATATGTTGACAACCCAGACATCTGGGTTATGCAATTAGCAAAACAAGCGATTAAAAATGAGGCTGGTGATTTATTCCTATTTCATTTTCCTTATCTAGACTTTTTAAAGCACTATTATGGTAAGGATTCAACAGAAGTTAATAATCATCTTTCATTATTGGAAAAAATTATAGAAGAACTCCTTTCATACATTATGAATAAGTACGACTCTCCAGTTATTTTTGTAATGAGCGACCATGGGTCAACAGAAGTTACGGAGAGAATAACACTTCCGATTGAGGATAACTCTGCAATTATAATTAGAAATGGGGGACTCTCTTATTTGTATTCTGAATCAAATTCACTCATCAATGAGATTCAACACAAAATTCTGTCTTCTTTTGGATCTAAAGTTGAATTTGTTGCACGCCCTCACGAACTGAGTCCATACTATGTTGTTACTAAAGACATCGGCGATCTTACTGTATGTTTTAAGGGAGGAGTTACAGATTCTCACTATGCAAAAGCAATTCATGGATCCCTTTCGTCTTCTGATATGGGAATTTTCTTATCGCTTATTGGGAGTAATTTATCTAAAGGATTCCATGAAAACGGAAACATCCTGAATATAGCCCCTACCATAGCAGAGATTCTTAACATCTCATTTTCTAACAAAACAAAGGAGCGTAAAGACTCATTACTTTAATTTTCGTAGTTGCTGGAAAAGACTTTTTGCAATAGATAAGTCATTCAAGGTGTTCACATTGCATGCTAATCTAACGTCTTCGACAATCATGATTTCTTGATCTATTTCCTTCTTATCAATATGGCGTCCATCATTTATATTTACACCTACTGGTATTACTTGTTTTTCATCAATGGTAAATATTATCGAAGGCGTTAAATTATGTTTTATAAAAACTTCAAGTGGAACCATAACCGCCAAGCTCGGGATTTCCAAAGTCGCATAATAATCAACTATTATATCAATTAACTCTCCTGTTAGAAGAGGTAAATCTCCAGCGACTACCAAGACATGATCCTTAATCTGTTCAGTAAGGATTGCATGTTTCATATCTTCATGGAATCCCTTTCCTGGAGTATCTATGATCTTAACATCAAGTTGATGTAAATATTTTCTCGTTTGTGGTGATGCATAACTAGTTGCTACGATTATTTCCTTAACATTTTTAGCAGCGTGGATCGCATCGATAACCCAATAGATTATCGGCTTGCCATTCAATAGAATTAATGTTTTTTCTTCTTTAGATTTCATTCTAGTACCTTTGCCCCCTCCCATTATCAACGCAGTTACCTTCATTCTACTCACTTTTGGCTAGATCGGTATCCTAAAGCCCAATGCACACGGACAAACCATTTCGGTGATTGCTATTATGCATAACAAAGTTATTACGCGTGAAATGTCATTTGTTGCACCCATTACATCCCCTGTAATCCCATTGAATCGTTTAACTGATATAGAGTTGATTAAAAGTGCTACTAGTATTCCAGTAAACAAACCAATTATTCCAATCCACTGAAAAGGAACTAGAAACAGTAGCGAAAGAATTATACTTATTGCGAATTTGCCTTTGTTTTTCATTCTTTTAATGACTGTTAAAGCCATACTTTCCTTTTTTGCGGGTTTTCCTGCTGCTGCTATCATAACCATAGACAATTTTGCTGAAACTTCAGCTATAATTAAGGCTTGTATAATCATAGGTATACCAAGAAAGAATTCTAGGAACGTATTAACACGAAATGATCCGGGAATAATAAGTGCGGAAAATGGACTGGAGAGTCTAATTATCTCAGAAATAGACAGAAATGTAGTCATTAGTATTATTAAACCTAATCCTATCCCACCTACACCAATTCTTAGGTCTGTCATAACTTCTAGTCGTCTTTCCGGATCTCCATGTGCCATTAAACCATCGCCAAAATCAAATAGCCCGTCTGTATGATGTAATCCAGTTATCAGGAAAAGAAATCCCAAAATTAGTATTCCAGTAAGTAAAGGAGGAAAAATTAAAGATAGAATATAAGCTAAGAGACCTGCGAGACAGCCTATTATAAAGCCGACAAATGGTGCAATGTAGAAGCCATCTGCTATTTCTTCAAAGGATTCAGGACCTTTAACAGGCAAAGTTGTAAGAAATGAAAATAGATACTTAATTTTCTTAAATGCCAGCTTTTTCGCCTCCGCTATACAATTCCCTCTTGTTTCTCTAGAGCGATCTTTAAAGCCTTTATAACGACTCTGGCACTTAAATAACCCACTTTGGTTGCAGTACCAGCATATTCATAAGTTCCGCCTTGTCCTGTACATGCAACAACTACTGCATCACTCGTTGTACCTGTCGCAAAATGTTTCGAATAGGGACTTCTTATATCTAAATCATGCAATACTAAGGTTTTTGCCTCAGTTATTGTTTTAATTGCATCTACTAATGCAGAATTCGTCAAATCAGCATCAATCAACACAATAATATTTATCGTACCGAAATCTTGTATAGGAATATAATCTCCAGCAGCGGCAGGATTAGAAAGCCCCGCTGTTATTATTGCACATGTTGATATGTTATTACGCATTTCGTTTTTAATTGAAACATTTTTAATATTGACACCAGTCATCAGCCCAATTACTGGTGGTTTAAGACCAAATGCCTCAGAAACACGTTTTAAGTCCTTTTTTGGATCATCATGTGAATAATCTAAAGGAACTTGATAGTTCAATATGCTTCGACTTTCAATGAGTCCCCCATTTAGAACTGCTGAACTTAAAGTTTTCAATGGAATATCTGAGTTAATTATAATGGCATTTTCGTTAATCTCAGCAGTTATTCCATCAATTTTGATCTCTTCTATATCTGGTGTCATTTTTATCACAAATATAGCTTTTTGATGTTATAAAGGTCATTAAATATAAACCATTAAAATCGATGCTATTGATACAGCAATAAATCTAAGCAATGGACGGCTGACAAATGGACTAAAAAGGATGAGTGGAAAGCATATAAACAATATAAAGAGTAATATCGTAAATTTCAATATTTTGGTGGTTCGAAAAATATGGCTTGTGTTCACAACCTCAATAGCATCCCCAAGCAAATAATTTCCCGGCTTTTCAAGTTGAACATTAAGCGCACCGGCAGCAGCAGCCATCACCCATCCAGAATTAATGCTACTTGTTGTAGATCCATCTCTCCACATTATTTTCCATGAGTTTTTATAATTTTCTCTAAGAAGAGCAGAGGCAATAACGATTAATAATGCGGAAAGACGAGCAGGAATGAAATTCGCAACATCATCTAATCTTGCTGAAACCATACCTATATTGATATGTTCGGAATCTTTGTAACCAACCATCGAGTCCAAAGTGCTTACTGCTCGAAATACTAACGCACCAATTATTCCAGTTACAATTCCAAATACTCCAAAAATAATAAAATAAAAAATTGGTGAGATCAAAGAATCAGGTATCCCTTCTGCAGTCGTTTCAACTGCTGCTGATGCAACTAGCCTGCTATCTAAGATTGACGTATCCCTTCCAACCACACGTGATACAAGGTTTCTGGCTTCCTCAATATCATTTCTTTCGAGTGCGTTTGCAATTGGAGATATTAAACTGATAAAAAACTTCATTGAGAAGGTTGTTTTTAGAAGGTATGCCGCGAATAAAATCGAGGCCAATATTCCAAGAAATATACGAACAATCATTAACAATGAAAGTAAGGGAATTACAAAGATTATAATTGTGCTTACTGCTAGTATTAAACCATTGAATTTCTCTATGCGTGGATTTTGATGCTTCAAAGCATTCTTTAACTTCCTAATCACTTTTCCTATCAATACTACTGGATGTATGGATTCTGGTGGTTCTCCTACCGTTAAATCTATTAAAAAGGCTAAGAAAATTGTTATAAGCATTTGCAGTCTCTGATCTGCTCTTAAAACATTTTCAAAAAATAAAAATAAAGACAAGATGTTAATGTTCTGCATTAATCGGACCTCTTAATCAATCGAACAGTAGCATTTCAAATCTTGACGTCGTATTTAATCGCATAGGGTTTCAGAATCGACATTGTAAACGTTATGGCAAGTTTCTGGCATGTCGTTCTTTTTATGCGATTACAGAGAATATATCATATTTATATATTTGAAGTAGGATATATTAACCTAGGTCTCTAATATTCATTCTATCTCTCCTTGTATTTAGATCCAGAGCAGAATCCAACGTCATTGACAAATGGAAATAGCCTCCTTTAATGATTGGATACAGTATAAGCTCTAAGGCTTTACAGAAAAGATTTAAGGGATTTTGGAAGCGCATAGACATGAAGAAATTTCTTTTTATTGTTGGAGATGGAATGGCGGATAGAACATCGGAAATACGAAGTTTTACTCCGTTAGAATGGGCGAATACTCCAAATATGGATTACATAGCAGCGGAAGGAATCAACGGTCTTTTAAATGCAATAGCGCCTGGAATAGCCCCAGGGAGCGCAGAAGCACATCTTTCTATGCTCGGATATGACTATACCAAAATTAAAAATGGAAGAGGTTTTTTTGAAGCTTTAGGTGCAGGTCTGATCCCCATGATTGGTGATATCGTATTTAGATGCAATTTTGCAACGATAAACAAAGAGTTCGATATTATTGATGCACGTGCAGGAAGAATTAGAGAAAGAGTTGGAATATTAGCAGATTTGATCAAAAGAGAATTGAATGAAATTGATAGTGTAGAATTATTATTTCAAGAAAGTCTAGACTTTAGAGGTTCTTTAATTTTAAGAGGTAAAAACTGTTCCTCAGAAGTTATTTGCCCAAAGATCATGCAAAATGGTGAAAAAGCTATAATTAAACCTGTAAATGATTCAAAGAGTGCCATAAGGACTACAAAGATCTTAAATGAGTTCATAGAAACATCATATGAACTACTTCGTGATCACTCAATAAATGTAACTCGTAAAACACAAAACAAGTTCCCTGCAAATGTGGTGATTCCCTGGAAGGGAGGATATGTTTCAGATTTAAGAGCTCCTCCTAATAACTGGAACTTGAAAGGAGCGTGTGTAGGCGCAGTTAGTTTAATTAAAGGCCTTTGCAAATTTATCAACATGACAGTTGTTGATGTGCCCGAAGCTACTGGATACATAGATACAAATGTTTATGCCAAAGCTAGTGCTGCTTTAAATCTTCTAGAAGATCACGATTTGGTTTTGCTTCATATAGAGGGACCCGATGAAGCAGGTCACGATGGAGATTTCGAAGGGAAGGTGGAAATAATTGAAAAAATAGATTGTATGGTGGGATTGCTTCTTGATCAAATTGCCTGGGAAGAACTTTATATCATTCTCGTGTCAGATCACGCCACCCCTGTAGATTATAAGGATCATACAGCCGATCCAACACCAATCTCAATTTATGGAACTAAAATAAAAAAAGACAAAGTAAAAGCATTTAACGAGAAAGCAGCTTCAAAAGGAGGTCTATCAAGAATTTGCGGGGAAAGAATAATGCCCCTTCTTTTTGATTTGACAAAATGAGATCATTTAGTAAGATTCTTGCTTGTATTACTTTTATATTGGCTTAAATAAATAAAGGAAAGTAGCTAAAAATTAAATGGCTTACATAAGATAGCTTTTAATCTCATATCTAAAAAGTTCGACGTATATTCTGGTTTTATTATGCATGCTGTGTCCGCTCCTCTGCCTGTGCCAGCAATAGCAATCACATCTTCATCGAGCGCTATTAGTCCGGCGTCAGCAGCCATCATCGTAATTTCCATTACCACCTTGATTCCTTCCCCGAAAACGAATCGAACAGTCCGAGCAAAGGTTTCAACTGGTTGCCACATGTTTAGTTTAAATCTAAAAGCTCGTTCTACACCTGCAAAAGCATGAGTGCATGTTAATACATTTGCGCCACGTTCTTCAATCGCATGTCTTTCCTCTTCACCCAGTTCTTGGAAACCACGTTCTTTAAATCCTGCAGAATGTGAGACTACTACAAGATTATAATCTGCTGAATCAAAGAATTCGGTTGCTTTAAGCCCAGTGTAACCAGTTGTTGAGGCAATTATGATATTTTTTATGTTGAATTTTTTCGCGTGCTTTTTGGCGATATTCAGTACATTTTCAGTGTTTAACTTTCCTGCTTGTTCAAAATATTTAACTGTCAGATCCATATTCACACTTCCATTTTTTACGAATTTAGACTTTTAAAACTCATACGTGAACTACCCCACCCTTACGGTTGGAGCTTCCTGCGGAGAAATTATAAATATTTGACGGACTATTCTCCTGCCATCGCCCAGTCTTCACTTTTAATATCTCTAAATACAACAACGAAAAGCTTCTTATCTTTGCCTGATATTTTGGAAATAACTTCAACAACTTCCCGTGAAATATTTCTTTTTTGTTCTGCAGAGAATCCGTAGCCTGAAATTTCAATTAAGGGCATAAATTTCACCAAACGTTGAATTGCCTGTTTGTTCTTAATAAACCTTGTGTTACATGCTTTTTTCGTACTCAAACACAAAAAATACTACTCTTTTACTAGTAGCTAAGCAAGAAAGCCTCACAGCTTTAGCGTGAGGTAGTTCACAATAATATCGAAAATGTAGATGAAGGTGCATTCACACTGCTTAGGAGCCGATTAGAAAAGAATTTAAATTATGTTATCTTCAAAAGAGCAATCGATCTCTAAAACATATTTTTTTATTGTGAATAACTCGGAGATATCCATGTGGTATTCTAAGCAGAAGCAATATACACTGAAAATTGAAAAAGATGAAGACGAATATTATGTTGCAAGTGTTATGTAACTCCCAGGCTGTCATACACAAGCAAAAATGTTGAGTATGCTTATTGAACGAATAAAAGAGGCCATTATATTGTATCTTGAAGTAATAACAATGTCGTAGAGCAGTGATGAGTACATGGAAAATATCGCCCAAGAATTCAATAAAAAACTACTGCTGAACGAATGCATTCAGTGTGGGGTATGCACAGGTTCATGCCCAGTAGCCACAAGATCTTATTTGAACGTGCGAAATATCCTACGAGAAATTGCCGTCTTTAAAAGACTTAAAATACCGCCTGAAGATCAAATATGGAGTTGTACTACATGTTCGACATGTGAACTTCGGTGTCCTAAGCAGTTAAGCCCGCTTGATATGATAATTGATATACGCAGCACCTTGATTGAGGAAGGAACAGTCCCAGCAACACTTAAAGATGTCTTAGAAAGTGTTTTTAAACATGGCAATCCATGGAATCAAAGTAGAGCAAACAGAATGGAATGGGCGACTGATTTCAATTTAAAACACATTTCAGAAGGTGCAGATATCCTCTATTTTATTGGATGTACTACAGCTTATGATACACGCGCACAAGACATCGCTAAGGCGTTAATAATGTGTTTAAATACAACAGAAGTTGATTTTGGAGTTTTGGATAAAGACGAGAATTGTTGTGGTAATGAAATTCTCGGTTTGGGTGAACAGGGATTATTCGAACAACTTATTGAGGATAATACCGAGTTATTTGAAAAATATGACGTAAAGAGCATGCTGGTTTCCTGTCCACATGGATATAATGTGTTTAAGAACAAATATGAGTTAGATTTGAAGGTCCAACATCATTCACAACTACTTGCAGAGTTAATTAATAATGGAAAACTAACTTTTTCAAAAAGAATCGAAAAAACAGCCACATATCATGATCCTTGCTTTCTTGGTAAACATAACGGAATTTTTGATGAACCAAGGCAAATAATTGAAAATATTCCAGGAATAGAATTTATTGAGTTAGATAGAATCAAAAATCAGAGTTTATGCTGTGAGGGAGGCGGTGGTAGAATGTGGTTCGATGTTTCAGGACCAAATAATGCTGAAAAGAGAGTTGAGAACGCCATTGAAGTAGGAGCAGACCTTTTATTGACCTCATGCCCGTTTTGCGTTGTTACTCTCGATGCTGCCGTTAAAAGCATCGATGCTGATGATGAAATTAAGGTCATGGATATCGCTGAATTATTGTTAGAATCAGTCAAATAATCTAAATTATGTCAATTTTCAATATATCAAGAAGCCATCGATCAGTTTTTCCAATTCTCGGCTTTCAAGTATCTTCAAATGTCGCTTAAATATTGGACCGTTAGTTACGAGTGTGTGATATTCCCCATTTTCGCCGCACAGATCGATTTTTCGACTTCTGAGGAACTCTATAAAATCCCAATTAAGGGGATGTCCTATCCAGTTGGAATCTATGAGATCTGATTTAGCGCTGACAATCGTTGCTTCAAAACCCCTATCTATGAACTCCGTTAGCACTATTTCGTATTTTTGCTTCCATAATGGTTCATACACTTGGAGCCCAACTTCGCTACAAACTCTATCAACCCAGTCTCTGTTTTCTTGAAAGTCTAGGTCTCCAAATACTCCACCTTCGATTCCCCTGTTCTTCAGGTCTTCAATTCCCCTCTTAAATTCATCTTCATAAGAGTCCCAGGTAGCCTTCCCGAATATTATAGGAATTTGGATAGCCATAGCTTGTGCTTCAATACCTTCCTTTCTTAAGCCATGCCCTCTAGATCGTAAACCGTCTTCGTTGAGCATAGTGAATAGATATTTAACCTTAAAACCAGTTTTTAAAGCCTTATACAATGCTAGGCAACTGTCTTTACCACCACTCCAAGAAACAAAGACATTCAATTGTTAAACTTCCATTGAGTTTTCTCTATCCGCTTTTACGGTTCTCTCCAGAGCACTTTAAGTAAAAATTGGATCTATTAATCAAATTAATTAATGAAGTAGTCTAACATATTAAGATAACCAAAATTTTTATCTGCAATTGGATATTTGCCATTAGAGTTGATTGATATGGAAAAATTCACTTTAGTTGATGTTCGCAATGTAATAATAAGCATTTTCATTTGTCAGGCATCAGGTCTTATTGGTACAATTTTTACGATGGAAGCAATTCCAACTTGGTATGCAACTCTGAATAAGCCCTTTTTCACACCACCCAATTGGCTGTTCGGACCAGTTTGGACAATTCTATATACGTTAATGGGGATATCAGCATTTCTTGTGTGGCGCAGGGGTTTGGATGAACAAAAAGTAAAAGTAGGGCTGATCTTCTTTGCGACCCAGCTGTTTCTCAATGGATTATGGACACCAGTGTTCTTCGGACTTAAGGAACTCTTTGCTGCGCTCATTATAATCATAATACTCTGGATAGCTATATTGCTGACAATTGTAAGCTTCTTCAGGATTTCTCTGACGCCAGGACTATTGCTTATACCTTATATTGCCTGGGTAAGTCTTGCAACAGCCTTGAATTATGCAATATTTGTCTTAAATTAAGATCGTGTGGGCTACCTCGCGCTAAAGCCTCGAGGCTTCCTGCTTCTACGACAGACTCGATCCCCTTGACGGGTTACGGAGGTCTTATCTCCACAGGCTTAACATCCCTACGCCCCGTAGGTACTACTAACGATGGTGATACAATCGAATCAGAGTATGCACCTTGTCTGCAAGTGTGTGTATTATCCCTCCAATTGTTGTTGATATCTTCCTCATACCACCTATATAACGTTAGGGCGACCCCTCGATGCACGTGATGCAAGTGAACACATACTACCGCAATTCATCACCACGCTGAAGCGGTGGTGCTTTCTTGCTTAGCTAATTGTAACAAAAATTAATTATCTTAAGTTTTTTAACTTATGCGGCGGGAAGCCCCCTTCCGAAAGGTGGGGGCTCTTCGTAGTGGTAGTTATTTTACTTACTTTTAGTTAGCAAATCTTATTATAGTGATTCATATAATATATTTAAAATCAGGAAGGGCCTCCTATGGCACAAATTGAAGGCTTCCACTTCGGTCAATTGGAAGAAGACCCAAGTTCATTTAATCAGGTTGTTATTTCGTTAAGGAAATATGGAGTGCCTTTTAGAGAGATTTATGAATCAAAAGCTCGACTCTCATCCCGTGATTGTTTTGCTGAATTCAACAATAAGCTGCCAGAAGCGCTAAGTGAAATCTATTCAAGTGAGTACTCACGACCTCCTCGGGCAGTTTTTGTATTTAGAATTTCTCCACAACCACTTTCAATGCTTCGAGGAAAACTCTTAGAGCATAGTTTAAACTGGGAACGCACCCCTTCAACTTTCGTAGCCTTTAGTCCATTCGGTATTCCTGTAGATAAAGTCCTGCAATTAACAAAAACAAGAGATCCATTGCAACTAATAGACTTTGTTGAGCATCGAAATGAATTGTCATTGGATCCATTATTGCTCACAGTTTCACAAGGATGGCTACGCGTCACTAAAGATCACATTGTTGATGTTTTTAATACTCACCAAAGCCCGTTTTTCCTTAAAGCTTGGCTAGAAGAAGTGATTGAGAGGGGGCGTGTTTTATCAGAAGTAGAATTGCTTTCCTTGTTTGAAAAACATGATCCTTATATGAAGAAGGGTATCATAAGGCTATTGGAGAAACTAAAAATCCTGGAATGAGCCCAAAAGTATAGGAAGATGTGTTCAAATACATTAAGGGTGAAGTTAGTTTCATTATAATGATTAATACCATTATAAATTAACATATAACATCATTTGATGATTTCAGATTATGTATATCAATTATAGTGAGGGGAATTCCAATGGCTCAGCTTGAAGAGTTTCATTTTGGTCAATTGGAAGAAGATCCACACTCGGTGCAGGCAATCATAGTATCTCTCAGAAAATATGGTGTACCATATAAAGAAATTCCTACATCTAAAGCACGACTTTCGACCCATGACTATTGTGCTGAATATAAAACCACACTAACCGATGCGTTGAAAGATCTCTATTCGAATGAGTATTCACGACCACCGAGAGCTTGTTTTTTATTTAGAATTTCTAGAAAATCACTTTCTTCAACAAAAGGGATATTATTAGAATACACGCTAAACTGGAAACACACCAACACAACGTTTGAAGCGTTCAATCCATTTTGTATTCCTACAGATAAAATCCGTCAATTAACCACAATAATAGAGTGGCATCGACTTGCTGATTATATTGAACATCCAAGTGACTACACATTAAATCCAATCTTACTCACTCTTCCACAAGGATGGCTCCGCGTCACAAAAGAACATATCGATGTTTTTAATACTCACCAACACCCGCTTTTCCTTAAAGAATGGATTGAAGAAGTAATTGAGAGCGAGCGAGTTTTATCAGAAGTAGAAGTAGTTAATTTGTTTGACAAGCATGATCCCTTAATGAAAAACAAAACGATAAAGTTATTAGAACAGCTTAAGATTTTGTAATGAGCGTTCAAAAGGTTAGCAAAAAAGCTTCTTATTAACATATAAGTTAACTTTTGATGCCTCGCTTAAGTAAAAAGCGTACTATTGTATTTTTTTGGATTTCAGAGGTGCCTTCATAAATCTCTGTAATTTTTGCATCTCGATAGAACCGTTCTACTTCGTTTTCTGCAAGATATCCGGCGCCTCCGAGAACCTGTATTGCCTCATCAGTTACTTCAACAGCTATTCTGCCTGCGTGAGTCTTAGCCATGGAAGATGTCACCGGATCAGCTTGCTCGTGATCTACTAGCCATGCTGCTTTGAGCATAAGCAGTCGAGCGGACTCAATTTTGATGGCCATGTCAGCTAACTTATGGGAAACGGCTTGAAATCCAGTAATAATTGGTTCACCAAAAGCTTTTCTTTCTTTTGAGTAGTTAAAGGCACGTTCAAATGCTCCCTGAGCGATTCCAACTCCTTGTGCCGTAATTTCAATTCTGCTTTGATTGAAGAAATTCATTGTATGGTAAAATCCTTTGTTATGCATTCCAAGAAGATTTTCCTCTGGAACATATACATTACAAAAACTCAGCTCTCCAGTAGGAGAAGCTCTACATCCTAATTTATCTTTGAATAGCGAATATTCCAGACCTTCTGTATCTGCGTCTATAATAAAAAGGGATTGCCCTCTATAGCTTGGAGAAACCTCTGTATCGGTCTGGCAGAGCACGATATAAAAATCAGCAATTGTTACATTAGAAATAAGTGTCTTACAGCCATTGATTTCCCATTCATCGCCACTTTTTACAGCAACAGCAGTTGTATCCATTTTAGTGATGTCGCTTCCATGTTCAGGCTCTGTAAGTGCGACTGCGGAAATGAAATCTCCACTCGCCACTTTAGGGAGGTATTTTTGCTTTTGTTCTTTGGATCCGTGATTTATAATTAACTCGGAAGCAAGATCTGAGAGGGAAAGTGCAATACCAAGACCCGAGTCGGCTCTGCAAACCTCCGCCACATATAGACAGTTCTCAAGAGTTCCAAATCCTCCTCCATACTGTTCGGGAAAGTGTATCCCTATAAAGCCCAGTTCAGCTGCCATCTTATGCAATTTATGCGGGAATTGTTCGTTTTTATCGCATTCCAGTGCAAGTTCCTTGGTAAATTCCTTCTCGGCAAATTCCCTGACCGCTTTTTTGATATCCAGTTGATCCGTTGTGAATTTAAAACGCAAAAAGCACCCCCTCCTTCTTAATATTTGCTTTACTATCTAAAGGATTTCCATGTTTAAATTTTAACGCCTTTTTTGATCATGGATCTGACAATAGTGTTTTTTTGGATCTCTCTAGTGCCTTCGTAGATTTCAATGAGTTTGGCATCTCTATAAAATCTCTCTACTTCGTTTTCTGCAAGATATCCGGCGCCTCCGAGAACCTGTATTGCCTCATCAGCCACCTCAACAGCTATTCTGCCTGCATGAGCCTTAGCCATAGATGAAATAGCGGGGTCGATTTGTCCGTGGTCAGCCAACCATGCAGCTTTATAAGTGAGTAAACGAGCGCTTTCAATTTTGATCGCCATATCTGCCAGTTTATGGGAAACTGCTTGAAATCCTGTGATAATGGGTTCTCCGAAGGCTTTCCGTTCCTTTGCATAATTAAAGGCTCTTTCGAATGCTCCTTGAGCCGTCCCAACTCCTTGAGAGGCGATCTCTATTCTCGATTCGTTAAAGAATTCTAGGCTATGATAGAAGCCTTTGTTCAACGCACCAACAAGGTTTTCTTCAGGAACACGAACATTACTTAATGAAAGATCTCCAGTAGGTGCGGCTCGGCATCCTAATTTATCTTTGAATGTGGTTATGTCTAAACCATCAGCATCTTTCTCTACAATGATAAGGGATTGTCCTCTGTAACTAGGAGAAATTTCGGTGTCAGTCTGACAAAGAACAGTGTAAAAGTCAGCAATTGTAGCATTAGAAATAAGAGTTTTATTTCCATTGATCTCCCATTCGTCTCCACTTTTTACAGCAGTTGTATCCATTTTAGTGATGTCGCTCCCGTGTTCAGGCTCGGTGAATGCGCCTGCTGAAATAAATTCTCCCGAAGCAACTTTCGGGAGATATTTCTGCTTTTGTTCTTCAGTTCCATTGTTTACAATTAACTCGCTTGCAAAGTCTGTGAGTAAAAGTGCTGCACCTAGACCTGAATCACCTCGGCAGATCTCTTCCACATAAATACAGTTCTCAAGAGTCCCGAATCCTCCTCCACCATATTGCTCGGGAAAGTGTATCCCTATAAAACCGAGTTCGGCTGCCATTTTATGAAGTTTGTGAGGAAACAATTCATTTTTGTCACATTCAAGTGCAATCTCACTTGTAAATTCTTGCTCAGCCCATTCTCTCACCGCTTTGCGGATATCAATCTGATCTGTTGTTAATTTGAAGTCCATTTTACTATCACCTTTTTCATCCTTTTGCCTGTCATTCATTCCCGTCATAGAAGGCGTGGGACCTCTCGGGTTCAGTCTCATACACAAGAACGTGTTCTCCACGTGATGTGAAGAACAGTCCGACTTGTAATGTGAGTACTTACCCACAAATATAAATAGTATTATCATGAATCGAAGTAATTTTCATCATCCCTATTGATTTATCTGATATCGGCGAGAAGACTCCTTCCGAAAGGGAGGAGTAGTTCACGCTAAATCTGTCCTAAATCGTTGATGGAAAGATTAACCATGAGCGAAATGAATTGTAAAACTTTTTCCACAGAAAGGATAGTTACTTTTCGAGATTTAAGTTCTTTTTTACTTCTCAAAAACTTCTGGTGAATTTCAACATTGAGGATGTTGCGAAAAGTATTATGGTAAAGTTATTTTAGGTTTTGTGATTATATGGACAACTCACATCCGGTCCCAACCAGTCTCCTGAACCAATCAATCCAGTAAATCGGCATCCGCCACAAAGGAAATTAAATTGACAGTCCCCACAATGTCCTTTTAGCATATTTCTTCTGCGTATATAGTTTAGAAGTTTGCTATTCACCCATATATTTTCCAACTCGTCTTCTAAAAGATTTCCAACTGTCTGAGGGGCTGGCACACACGGCTGTAAGTCGCCCTGGGGAGTTAAGCCTGCATATGTTATTCCAGCTGTACACCCTCCGAAACCTGAGGCAAATCTATGCACGATCTTACTGAGTTCATAACCCAACTCATCAAACTCGGGCAGATTATCATACCCAGAAAGGGTCTCGCCCACGGTGAAGATTTTGCCCTTGGAACGTGTATAGCTATAGCGTGCATAATAGGTCATTCCTCGTGCATAAACTTTGATTCCATGGCCCTGCGTTATAGATTTTGAAAGTTTTTCGTATAAGCTTTTTAACGCTGCAAATTTTTCTTGTTGGGTAACATCATATTGATCAAAAATCCTTGCGCCTCGCCCTGCTGGTATTAAACGATTTAAATAAAATCGAGTAGCCCCTAGTTCCTCTGCAAACTCTATTATTTTAGGAATCTCATTCACATTTAACTTGTTGAGAGTCATAGTAACTGCAATCTCCTGAAAATTTCCGTTTTCAGCACAAATTTTTATGCCTTCTACGGTTTTTTCAAAAGCGCCAGGAGTATTTCGAAATCCATCATGAATTTTAGGATGGATTCCATCCAGTCCGATTTCAATTCTCTGAATTCCAGCTGTAATCATTTTATCGGCTATTTCGTGAGTAAGAAGTGTGCCATTTGTAGCTACTGTGCACAGTAGATCATTTGAACTAGCATATTGTACCAGTTCAAAGAGGTCTGACCGGATGAGAGGTTCTCCTCCAGAGAAGGTTAAAACAGAGACTCCTGCATTAGCCATGTTCTCTATTACTCTAAATCCTTGTTCAGTGTTTAGTTCGTTATACTCTTGCCCTATATAATTTCTTGAGTCCTGATGACAATGTAAGCAGTTTAAGTTGCATTTATTAGTGAAATTCCATACAATGACGACAGGCACGTTTGTAGGTTGCGGTTTCATCACGCCGAATGTGGATATCCCTTTCACAAGATTAATTATAGCCCTTTGATAGGGTGGTTTCTCTATCAATTTCAGTAAAAAATCTTTGGAAATTCTTAAGTATAGTGACAAAGATTGAATGACTGTATCTATTATACGCCAAGTTATTTTACAACTTGAGCACACTGTCTTTTTTCGGTTTAATAATAGTTTGAATACGGATTTAATTCGTTCTTCGCCACATGTCTCACATTTTTCAGCGAGGTAATCAGAAAGTTTCTTTGCAAGAAAGTACGACATTTTCATTTTCAAAACATCCTTTTGCTTATTTTTGCCACAAGAGAGAACGAATTATTGAAGGACTGTTCATCAACTGGTAATTAATACATATTTCTTGGTCATTCACGAGAGTTGTCCATCTCTCTCTCTCTCTCTCTATTATTTCAATTTAGTACGCCTTTAATACCCTCTTGCCGATGTGCACGGATGTTGTCGGAGATGGGTTCAGTCTCATGCACAGGAGTTCTACCTGAAACTCTTTGAGAAACCTTATTTTCAGGTAGAAACTCATTTAATGCTACGTGCCTTTCATTTCGTTTATTTTTTGTGTTAATTCTGGAACAACTTTGAATAAATCGTCCACAATGCCAAAATCAGAAACATTGAAAATAGGAGCATTTGCATCTTTGTTTATCGCAATTACAAGTTCAGAATCTTTCATGCCAGCTGCATGCTGAAAGGCACCACTAATACCAAGTGCAAGATATAACTTAGGTTTTACTGTCTTGCCTGAAGTACCAACTTGGCGCCCTTTATCGAGCCAGCCTTTGTCGACTATTGGTCGAGAACAAGAGATTGTTGCACCTAAAACAGTAGCGAGTTCCTCGATAACCGGGATATTTTTATCCTCTTTGATTCCTCGTCCAATTGAAACGAGGATGTCACTTGCAGTTATGTCTACGTCACTTATTTCTGGTTCGACATATTTGATAAATCGTTTGCCAATTAGCTCTTCTTTTAAAGGTGATTCTATATTGATAACTTCGCTATCTTTTGATTCAGGTTCTGTGGATTCAAAGGATGCAGGACGAATGGTTATAAGATAACTATCAGATTTTTTAAGAGTAGCTTTGGCATCAACTTTTCCACCATACATTTGACGAACTATCCTTACTTGGCCATCTTCGAGGAAAAAATCAGCACAATCAGTAGCTAATGGTATTTGCAGTTTAATGGCTAAACCTGGGGCTAAGTCAATACCATATGATGTGTGTCCAATCAGGGTTAAAAGAGGTTTGTTCTCATTGATTAGATGAGATAATACCATTTGATATGTTCTTGAATTGAAATATTCAAGTTTCTCATCTTTCACAACCATAATTGTATCTGCGTATCCCTTAAGGGGGTCTACAAATTGTTCAACGTCATTTCCCAAGAGCACGGCAGTTGTTTTAGAGATTTCTTTGCACTTGCTTAACATCTCAAAGGTGATGTCCCTAATCTCGCCTTGCCTGTGTTCCACTAATACAAAGATGCTCATCTATATTAACCCCCTTGCACGTAAGACCTCAGCAATTTTTGTAGCATCATCTAGAATGACAACTTGCTTTGTAGGTTTTGGGATGGATAACTCCTCGATTTGAAGCCAAGATCCAGAAATCCCGACTTCTTCAGGAGTTAATTCTAATTCATTTAAGCTGATGACTTGCAATTCTTTCTTTTTCGCTTTGCGTATGCCCATAATAGACACATATCTTGGTTCATTGATTCCAGTTTGAATGGTAAGTAATGCAGGTAATTGAAGTTCTAGAACCTCTTCTAAACCACCCTCAAGTTCTCGATTAACCTCTATTAGTTTATCCGTTATTTCTATCTTTTTAACCAGGCTTGCATGTGGAATTTCTAAAAATTCTGAGAGAATTCCTCCCACTTGGCCATATCCTTCATCATTAGTTTGTAAGCCAGTAAATACCAAATCGAATGGCAAATCCTTAATTGCATTGTAAAGAATTTTTGCGATAGCATAGGCATCGGAATCTTCAAATGCATCATCATGAACTCTGATTGCTTTATCAGCGCCTTTAGCTAAGCATCTCCGTAATGTGGCTTCTGTCTCTTCATCACCAATTGTTATAGCAGTGACGGACCCAGTTCCAAGTCTTTCTTTTATCAATATTGCCTCTTCAATTGCGTATTCGTCCCATTCGTTAATTTCGAATGGTAAATCTCCTTTTTTTATTTTTTTACCGCTCTCATCGATTAAGATTTCAGCACCCGCTACATCGGGAACATGTTTTACACAAACAATAATGTCCAACAGTTAACCTCCAAAATGACGTGATCAAAATAAAATTTGCAGGGAGTAAGAGAAAGTTGACAATATAAAAATGTTTTAGATCTTCAAAAAAAACAGAGAAAATTTTAATCAACCAAATAGTCAAGCCACTTTTTCGATTTTGATACCATCTAAGAGTTGTACACGGATGTCTTCTGGAATCGGACCAAGTTCACTGACCATTTTTACCTGAATTTCGAAGATATTAGCAATTTTCTTGTATGCAGGGAGTTCTACAGTGCTATAATATATTCTTGAGCCCTCGATATCCAGATCTTCCATCTGATCAATGATCTCTTCAATCCTCTTCTTTGTGAACTTCTCTCTAGTCGCATCTCCTTCGATGACTACGATTCCATCCGCCCCGAGTCTAAAAGCATAACTAACGTGTTGTAGACTGAGAAGTGCAGTCGAGGGGACACGAATAGCCCTAATTTCGAAGGGGTAATTCTGTCTATCCTGTCCTACAAAATCCAGCCCTGTGTAACCAATGGTCTTGTCGACAAAAGCGATTATCCTTATTTCATCAGGTTCTTTATCTTGAAGTAATCCTCGTAGTTGGGAGATAATCTGTTTTTCGGTGAAATTCTTAAAATCGATTGCAGCCTCTGGGCACTCTGGAACACAAGCACCGCATTCTATACATAAAAGAGGATCAACTTTTGCCTTCCCTTCAATCATTTTTATTGCGCTGGAAGGGCAGATTTCTAAACAGATTTCACATCCAGTACACTTATCAACATCGACTACAGCTTTTTCGGGCGACGTTACAATATATCCTTTAGATAAAAATGAGGAGACGCGTGCCGCTGAACCTAAGGCATCAGATACCGAATCTCTAACATCTTTTGGACCTATCGCACAACCGCATGTGAATATGCCAGTTTGAAGTGAATCAACGGGATTGAGTTTGACGTGCCTCTCTTGAATAAATTCATCTCCGCCTAATGGTATTTTCATCATGTCTGCTAACTTATTGAGTCCCTTAGATGGAACCATGGGTGTTGCCAAAGTTACTAAATCAAACGGTTCTTCAATCACATTTTGAGTAAGCGTATCTTCTGCTCTGATCATAACCTTGCCATTTTTCCTCTGCCAGACTTCAGAAACTTTACCTCGAATAAATCTGACGCCTTCTTCTTCAGCTCTCCAATAAAGTTCTTCATAACCTCGCCCAGTAGCTCTGATGTCGGTATAAAAGACCCATACATCAATTCCTTCATAATATTCTTTTAGGAGGGTAGCTTGTTTGATAGAATACATGCAACATATGCGACTACAATACGGAATGTACCTATTCTTATCTCTAGAACCTGCACATAACAAAATCGCTATTTTCTTAGCAGTTTTGCCATCACTAAGTCGCTTAATATGACCTTTTGTAGGTCCAAAGAGCGATGTGAGACGCTCCAGTTGTAACATGGTTATTACATCAGGATAGTTTCCATATCCGTATTCTTCGATTTTCCGTGCATCATATGTTTCGTATCCCGTAGCAACAACTATACTACCTACTCTAAGCTCTAAGATTTGCCCTTTATCATCTAAGTTTATGGCGTTTGCAGGGCATATTTTTTCACAAATTCGACAGATCCCATATTTATGATAAAGACAATGATTTTCGTCTATCGTATATACTTGTGGTACTGCCTGAAGAAAGGGGATATAGGCCGCACTTCGTTTAGATAATAGTTCTTCTTCAAATTCATTGATGCATTTTACAGGGCAGTCAACGGTACAATCACCACAACTTGTACATTTTTCCAGATCCACACCACGAGGCTTAACAAAGACTTTAACATCGTAATTTCCTGGTCGCCCTCCAATTTCTTGAACTTCCGAATAAGTCAAAAGTGTGACATTTTCGTTTCGTTCGACTTCGGCCATTCGTGGGGTAAGAATACATTGTGCACAATCAAGGGTTGGAAAAACCTTAGTCAGTTTTGCCATGTTGCCGCCAATGCTAGGTTGTCTCTCGACTAAAAACACTTTAAATCCCATGTTCCCTAATTCTAACGCTGCCATCATGCCAGCGATTCCACCACCAATGACCAGAATATTACTTGACGTAGGTTCTGTTATAATTTCCAAGGGTTCAAGTTCTAGACTTCTTTCGTAGCCCCCTCTTAGTAGGCTTATAGCTTTTTGTGTTGCTTCCGTACTCATTTGTGGCCCATGAACCCATGAACATTGTTCTCTGATATTAACAAATTCTAACAAATAAGGGTTCAATCCAGCACGTTCTAGCATACTTTGAAAAGTTATTAAGTGCAATCGTGGACTGCAAGACGCAATAATTACTTTATTTAGTTTCATTTCTTTTATAGTGTCAGTTATCAACTCTTGAGAAGGTTTCGAACAGGTGAATGGATTGGTTTGTGACGCTAAAACATATTTCCAAGTGCCGGCGATTTTGCTTACTTTTTCTACATCAACAACGTTCGATATATTTCCTCCGCATTGACAGACGAAAATTCCAATTCTGTGTTCAGTAGTATCTACACTTTCGGAGGAGGCATCCAATATTGTTCACCAAGTATTCATTAAATGATTCTAACAACAGACGTCAAAAAGGCATTGAAATTGGCTCATAATCGTTTTGAGCCATATCATTAGGTTGTTATTTTGAGGCATAACATACTCTAATCTTTTAACTTTTTGGTTTACAAAAAATTAAACGTCTGAAATCTCTAAATTAAAAAAGTATATATCTTATGACTGGAACTAAAAGGAAGTTTGCGGAAATTTAGATGGAATTATTATCCTACTATGGATGTGAAATTTGCAAATGACAAAAGTCTTAGGGATGATGGGTGATTTTGCGGTTGCAGAGGCAGCAAAACTATGTAATCCTGACGTAGTTGCGGCTTTTCCAATTACACCTCAAACAATTATTGTCGAGCGCCTATCAGAGTTTGTTGCAGACGGAGAAATCGACTGTGAATATATAACCGTTGAATCAGAACATTCTGCTATGTCTGCGTGTTATGGGGCCTCTTCAACGGGGGCAAGAGTATATACCGCTACAGCATCTCAAGGAGTAGCGCTAATGTGTGAAATTTTGTACTTGGTAGCATCAGCCAGATTTCCAGTCGTAATGACAGTCGTAAATCGTGCACTTTCTGGACCAATTAGCATCTGGTGTGACCATAATGATGCAATGTTAGCACGGGACTCTGGATGGATTCAATGGTTCGTTGAAGATTGCCAAGAGGCTTACGATAGCACAATTCAAGCATTTAGAGTCGGGGAAGATAGACGAGTCTCTCTGCCAGTAATGGTATGCTTGGATGGTTTCATTTTAAGCCATTCTATCGAGCCTGTAGCAATCATTGAGCCTACTGACAAAAAAACGATAGATGGATTTCTACCCAGACGGGATCCACTTTATAGACTTGATGTGGATGCACCAATAGCTGTGGGAACCTGCGCGTTTCCTGAATACTACATGGACATCAAGAAAGCTCAAAATGAGGCAATGCGTAATTCGAAAGAGGTTATAAAAGAAGTTGTAGAAGAATTTGGTGACAGATGGGGACGTTATTATCCAATTGTTGAATCTTATCATATGGATGATGCTGAAGTAGCCCTTGTAACGATGGGTTCACTCACAGGGACTGCAAAAACTACTGTCGATGAAATGCGGGAAGAAGGAGAGAGGGTTGGACTTGTGAAATTACGCTGTTTCAGACCATTTCCTATAGAAGAAATGCGAATTGCACTAAGAGATGTTCAAGCCTGTGGTGTAGTAGACAGAGCAGTTTCTTTTGGAAGCTTTGGTCCGTCCTACGCCGAAACATCAAGTACAATGAATACTGGAAGAGAAGGTCCTCTTTTCAGGAATTTTATTGCAGGTCTCGGTGGTAGAGATGTCACAGTTGCTGATTTCAAGAAAATGTATGAGATATTGTATGATGACTTGAAGAAAGGAGTGGTTGAACAACCAATCACTTGGTATGGTATAAGAAAAGAGGTGTAGATAATGCCATCAGATTATCCAACAAAACTTTCAGAATTACCAAAAGAAGAGCGATTTAATTCAGGACATAGACTTTGCACTGGTTGTGGTGCAGGCACAATTGCACGACTTATGACAAAGGCTGTTGATAAACCTTTAATTGTGGTAAATGCAACAGGTTGCCTTGAAGTATCAGGCACAATTTTTCCACATAACGCATGGAGTGTTCCATGGATACATAACGCCTTTGAAAATGCTGCTGCAACTGCTTCAGGCGTACGTGCAGGTCTTGACGTTCTAATGAGGAAAGGCGAGATACCAAAACGCGACATTGAAGTTGTCACTATTGGCGGTGACGGTGGAACATACGACATTGGTTTGCAATCAATAAGCGGAGCGATAGATCGAGGTGAAGACTTCGCCTACATTTGCTACGATAACGAGGCATATATGAACACAGGTATTCAAAGAAGTGGGGCAACCATGCACGCAGCATGGACGACAACTTCACCAGTTGGAAAAGTCCAGCAAGGTAAGAAAAGATCTAAGAAGCCTTTAATTCGTATTATTGCTGCACACGGATTAGAATACGCTGCAACTGCCAGTGTCGCATATCCTTTAGATTTTGTACGAAAAGTTAAACGAGCAGTAGATATCAAGGGTCCTGCCTTTGTGCATTGTATTCAACCCTGCACCAGAGGCTGGAGATTCGATACTAGCATGAGCATTCAAGTGGCTCGCTTGGCCGTTGAATCACGATTCTTTCCTTTGTATGAAATTGAGTGGGGACACAAATTTACTATAAACCATCCAGATAAAAAAGCATCTAAGATTCCCATTGAAGAATATCTAAAGTATCAAGGACGACTCAGACACCTATTCAAGCCAGAAAAAAATGAAGTAATCATTAACGTCATTCAAGAATACGTTGATAAAGAATGGAACAGACTCCTCGAACTATGCAAACACTCAGAAATGTAGACTGCAGATCACCTTTCTTTTTCTTAAAGAAATTTTAAAAAAATGGTAGAGAGAAATAATTGGCTACATTGCTTTTTCTACAATTTCAGCAATGTCTCTAACCTCTATTTCATAATCCTTGCTCTTCATAGCACTGTCAAGCATCTGCAGGCAAATAGGACATGCAACAGCTAAATAATCCACGTCTTTTTCTTTAGCTTCATCGGAACGCGTCATATCCATGTTGATTTTAGGGAGATCAAGCCAGAGTCCAGTGCCTCCACCACCACAACAATGCGCATTCTCCTTTGTAAAATACATTTCAACGAAATCTAGTTTTGGTATGCTCTGCAATATTTTTCGTGGAGCATCATATATTTCACTTCGTCGCCCCAAATAACAAGGATCGTGGTATGTGACTCTCTGATCAAATTCGTTATTAAATTCTATTTTGCCACTATCAATCATTTCCCAGAGTACTTCTGTATAATGCTTGACCTCGATGTTGTCCATATCATAGTAATATTCAGTGAAAGTGTCGTAATCGTGAGGAGAGAGACAAATTATTCTTTTAATTCCATATTTCTCGAAAGTCTCTAAGTTATGATCCATCATTTCAAAAAATAGACCTTCTTCACCCATCATTCTTGGAAAAGCACCGCTATCCATTTCTTCGCTCCCAAGCATCCTAAAGTTGAGTTCTGCCTTTTTAAAAACACTAATTAATGCTTCTGCAGCTCTGACGGCCCTATCGTCGTATGGAACCGTTGAACCTACATAGAGTATCGTCTCTGAACCATCGATTTTCATGCCCAGATCATCAACCCATTTGTCTTTTTGCGCCCTTGGACCACCATAAGGGTTTCCATGTTTTACAATATTATTAAGAGCATCTCGAATCTCGGGAGGAATCGTTCCCTGTTCTGCTTTCATGGATCTTAGAATTTCTGATACAGTTGCACCACTTACTTTTGTTTTTCTTGTGCCTTCACGTACAATTTTAATAGGCGTATTCTGCGAACAAATCCAGTCACACCATCTACACCCAGTACAAGCATAGACGATATCGTCCAACAACTCTGACATGTCAATTTCATCCCAAGAAATACCCAGCGCAACTTGAGAGATTCCTCTTGCCGAAACAGCTTCATTTTTCAATTCTCTATAGGCTGGACAACTTTCAATGCACAATCCACAATAACAATTAATACAAGTCCATAGTTGTGGCTCATGGTCCTTTAAAGTTAAGGGTTCATCAATTTCTTCGCTCATTAAGATCACACCATCTAGAATCGTACCTTAGGATTCATAATGTTCTTTGGGTCTATAGTTTTTTTTATCAGCTTCATGAACTCGTAGGCTTTCTCACCGACTTCTTTTCTTACAAGATCAACTTCCATTTCTCTCGGTATGAAGCCATGAGTGCCTGTTATTGATCCATCAAAACGCAATGCTAGTTCAGCATGACGTCTAAACCAGTCTTTGAATTCTTTGCGCGTTTCAGAATCCCATTTTTTCCAATTGGCAAGTAGCAGTATCCATATCTTGCTATAGCCTACATCTCCTGGGACTGGTCCTGCTGGATTTAGGACTTTCATACTATCTGCTAGTGCGGGATAACTTTCACCGTCTTCTATTTCATGAAGTAGTTTCAGGTATTCTTTGTAATATTCTAAAAGCCTGGAATCAGGGATCATCGGGTCTAGAGGAATTATTCGATTAGCCATTCCTCCATTTACAACTCGATCGCTCCATAACCCTCCCATTCCCATATATTTCTCTATTGTCTCATGCATTCTTCCTATAATATCAGTGGGTGGCATATCGTCTCTCCAGAACCCATTGTGGTCTTCCATTATCCGTATAGCATGTCTTTCCATTTTTTCAACAACATCAGGCTCGCCTAGAATATGATAATCCACCAACATTTCAACGTCTTCTGGGAAATCAATCTCAAGCATGCCCTTCACAGCTTGACTTAAAAACCATCTATGATATGCTTTCGATCTCCATAAAAGACCTGCATTCAAAGGTTTCCTAAGATCTATATATGTCTTGAGCCCATCTTCGTAGTCCTTAAACGCTCTAATTCCATATACATAGCTAGGAGGCATATCAATAAAGCGTTCAGTTACCTTAGTAACAACCCCCAGAGTTCCCCTTGATCCGATGAAGAGGTCCATCAAATTAAGCCCTACAACTGATTTTGTAGGTTTACTAGTTCCTCGACCGAGCCAAACAGCCTCTCCATTAGGTAAAACGACTTCTAATCCCTTTATATGATATCCTGCACTTCCCCAGCGATTTTCGAACTTATTGTAACCATGAAGAGCGGCACGAGCCCCCAGAGTGGCTGCTTTATTCATCGTTGGAAAGTCTACGCACATGAATCCTCTTTCCTCTAGGTATCTGTGAAAGTCAACAACTCGCACTCCTGCTTCAGCAGTAATTCGATAACTCCCTTCGTCGATTTCAAGGATTTTATCCATTGTAGCGGTATCGATAACAATACAATCACGCATAGCTTCTGCACCATAAGTGCATGTTCGACCTCCTTGAGGGACAATTGGAACTCCATATTTATCTGCAAGTTTAATGATCGTTTGAACATCTTCCGTAGACGTTGGTCTCACTACTGCAGCAGGCGTGAAATCGTCCAAACTTTCATGTAAGAGTGCTTCTGGACCGTGAGTAATTCTGTAAACGAGCCGTGTAGGCTTGTCATCTGATATTTTCTCTTTCCCTAAGCTTGTTGTAAGTTCATCGATCATCTCTTGTGATGATTTAATGACATTGGCATAAGCTTTAATTTCCGTCATTTTCATACCCAAAGAACAGATATCAGTTGAGTTCTTAAAAAATTATGCGTTTATATTCATTTTGCATAAATAGGTGTCATTTTTATGCATAATAGCACAAATAATTAAAAGTAATTCAGAGATAACTTTTCAGAGGAGATGTTGATGGGTAAATTAGAAGGAAAGACTATTGGTGTGTTGGCAGAAGATTTATACGAAGATCTTGAGCTTTGGTATCCTGTATATAGATTAAAGGAAGAAGGTGCAAAGATTTTACTAATAGGAACTGGATTGAAAGAAAACTATACGGGTAAGCATGGACTTCCTGTAAAAGTAAACACGGACATAAACAAAATAAGTGCTAATGATCTTGATGCATTAGTAATTCCAGGTGGTT
Organism: Candidatus Borrarchaeum yapensis; assembly: GCA_016840515.1. Classification (GTDB taxonomy): domain Archaea; phylum Asgardarchaeota; class Sifarchaeia; order Borrarchaeales; family Borrarchaeaceae; genus Borrarchaeum; species Borrarchaeum yapensis. Next base: position 98,521 of record JAEOSF010000005.1, read on the forward strand.
ATGCACCAGATCGCTTTAGAAGATATCCAAAAATGATAATGCTAGTTCAAGAAGTCAATGAAAAAGGTCCTGTAGCTGCTATTTGTCATGGTCCTTGGTTGTTGATTTCAGCAAATCTTTTAGAAGATCGTAAGGCCACATGTTTTTATGCAATAAAGGATGATCTGGTGAATGCTGGAGCGACTTATCTTGATCAAGAAGTTGTTAGAGATGGAAATATAATCACTTCTCGCACACCAGATGACCTTCCAGCCTTCTGTAAAGAAATCATAAAAGCCCTTTCGGATATTTGACTCAAGAACGAGAAAATGTCGCTGTTTTTACGAAATGAAATGAGGTAGACCAATGAAGTTGTTAGTATGTGGAAAAGGGGGTAGTGGGAAAAGTACTATATCCGCATTGATTGGAAAAGCCTTAGCTAAAAAAT